>NZ_SPFO01000002.1:0-115689 GCF_005845035.1 Collinsella aerofaciens
ATCCGGCCCTCAGGGTATCGGGTTCCCACATTCATCCGCACATGTGCGGATGAATGTGGGAGGTGTTCGGATAAAGTCGATAATCAAGGCACCTTTGTGGTGGTTTTTCAGTTTGCCAACGATATGTGAACGGCTAAAAAAGTCTGCTATACTCTTTCCCGCTGTCCCCATCGTCTAGCGGCCAAGGACGCCACCCTTTCAAGGTGGATATCGCGGGTTCGAATCCCGCTGGGGGCACCACAGAATCTGAGCAGCCCGTTATCAATTCGGTAGCGGGCTTTTTGCTACCGATATGCCGGGATTCGAACCCGGCAGGGTGCGGATCCCGGCATCATCGCAAGGCCTGTGGTCAAAAAATGGCAAATATGAGTACTGTTACCATTTTAATAACAGCGATTTCATGCCTTCAGAAGGCGATTTAGCCGTCAGGCGTCCTACGGCGGAAAAATTGCAGACGTTTATCGGCTAAGTACTTGGACATATGTTGCGTAACACTACATATTTTGCAAATAAATAATGTTACAGGACTTGTGACAGTACTCATATTTGACGTTTTTTGCCCACGCCCCCTTATTGCGTGGGCGAATCAGTTCCAAAACGGGCTTCAAAGCGTCCTTCGCAAACAAAAACCGGGGCCCGCATGATGCGGACCCCGGCTCAATACCGTGACGATATGTCAGTTACGCTCTACACGTAGAACAGAATGTCGTCGTAGGTCGGGACCGGCCAGTAGTCGGCTGCCACGATCTCCTCCATGGCGTCCACGGCGGCGCGCAGCGCATCCATAGCGGGAACGACCTCGTGCGCGTACACGTTGGCCTGCTCCTGACCATCGAGGCCCTCGGCCTTCTGATGCACGGCGTCGAGCGCCTTGATGGAGTCGTTGATGGTGGTGATGCCGTTGCAGAGCTTGTTGAGCGTGTTCTGCTCACACTGCATGGCGGCCTCGGCGCCAGCGGCACGGATAGTCTCAAGGCCCTTAGCGACCTTGGTGGCATAGGCGGTAATGACCGGGCGATAGGTACGACGTGCCTCGCGAACCATCGTGGTGGCCTCGATGTTCATGAGCTTGTTGTACTTCTCGAGCTTGCAGTCGTAGCGGCACTGGGCCTCGGCCTTGGTCAGGACACCCGTCTCCTCAAAGAGTGCGATGGCCTTATCGGAAACAAAGGCGGGCAGGGCGTCGGCCGTGGTCTTGTTGTTGGCAAGGCCGCGCTTCTCGGCCTCGATGGGCCACTCGTCGGAGTAACCGTCGCCGGAGAACAGGATGCGCTGGTGATCGGTCAGTACCTTCTTGCAGTACTCGAGCGCGGCGTCCTGGAACTTATCCTCGGGCGTACCCTCGAGTGCGTCGGCGAAGGACTTGAGCGACTTGGCCACGGCGGCATCGAGCACCAGGTTGGAGTCGGAGACGTTCTGCTCGGAGCCGCAGGCACGGAACTCGAACTTGTTGCCGGTGAAGGCGAACGGGGAGGTGCGGTTGCGGTCGGTGTTGTCCTGCATCAGCTTGGGCAGGGTATCAGCGCCCAGGTCGAGCACGCCGCGCGTGGCATGGACGGAAGCCTTGCCATCGATGATCTTCTCGACGACCTCGGTAAGCTGGTCGCCCAGGAAGATGGACATAATCGCCGGAGGAGCCTCATTGGCGCCCAGACGATGGTCGTTGCCGGCCGAGGCAACAGAGGCACGCAGGAGCTCCTGATAGTTATCGACAGCCTCGATCACCGCGGTGAGGAAGACGATGAACTGCAGGTTGTCGAGCGGGGTGTCGCCCGGATCGAGCAGATTCTCGGACTCGGTGCCAAGCGACCAGTTGTTGTGCTTGCCCGAACCGTTAATGCCCTCAAAGGGCTTCTCGTGCAGCAGGCAGACCAAGTCGTGGCGGGAGGCGATGAGCTTCATCTTCTCCATCATGACCAGATTCTGGTCGATGGCCTCGTTGACCTCGCCATAGACCGGCGCGAGCTCATGCTGGCAGGGAGCAACCTCGTTGTGCTTGGTCTTGGCGGGAATGCCAAGCGCCCACAGTTCATCGTCCAGGTCCTTCATATAGGCCGAGACGGTGGGGCGGATAGCGCCAAAGTAGTGCTCCTCGAGCTCCTGGCCCTTGCAGGGAGCAGCACCAAAGAGGGTGCGGCCGGTGATGACCAGGTCCTTGCGCTTGCGGTAAGCGTCCTTCTTGATCAGGAAGTACTCCTGCTCGTCACCCACGGAAGGAACGACCTTCTTGGGGGTCTTGCCGAACAGAGCCAAAACGCGCTTAGACTCACGCGAGAGCGCGGTCATGGAACGCAGCAGCGGGGTCTTCTTGTCCAGGGCCTCGCCCGTGTAGGAGCAGAAAGCCGTGGGGATGCACAGGACGTCGTCCTTGATAAAGGCGGGGCTGGTGGGATCCCAGGCGGTGTAGCCACGGGCCTCGAAGGTGGCGCGCAGGCCGCCGTTGGGGAAGCTGGAGGCGTCGGGCTCGCCCTGAATGAGGTTCTTGCCCGTAAACTTGGTGATGGCGGTGCCGTCGTGGTTGGGCTCCAAGAAGCTATCGTGCTTCTCGGAAGTAATGCCCGAAAGCGGCTGGAACCAGTGCGCGTAGTGCGTCGCGCCCTTGGAGATGGCCCAGACCTTCATGGCATGGGCAACGGCGTTGGCCACATCCAGGTCGAGCGGCTCACCGCCCTCGAGGGTTGCAGCAAGGCGCTTCCAAATGTCCTTGGGGAGGTAGTCCTTCATGACTTCCTCAGAGAACACCATGGTCCCGAAGCGGTCAGTAAGATCGGCCATACGGAACTCCCTTCGTATCGGCACCGCGTGAGAAGCGGTGTTGATTACTAACGAACGAGTCATAGCTTAGACTCGCCGTGTTTCCGCGACATTACCGTTATGTTGCTGTCGCGAAACCAATCAATGAGGTTACCCTATCGAGACGGCGTTGCCACCCTCAACAGCCAATCAACTGTATAAATAGCAGACCTCTCCCCATGGTTTAAGGATAGTCAATTTGGGATGGAGCTCTATTAACTGGTATTTTGCATCAGATACCAGTCTTTATAGTCCGTGCCTAGATTAGCCGCTCTGTTATAGGGAATGCCGATAGCAAGGCATCTTTGATTGGTATCCCCGAATAACGAGTGAAACTCCGCCGTGACACAGTGGTGCTGTAGAATCCTTACAACACATCACACTATTTAAGTATCTAAAGGAGCACGATATGCGCGTCGACGAGGTTTTTAAGCAGGCAGCATCCCAGGGCACCGCGCCCGTTTCGTTTGAGATGTTCCCGCCCAAGGGCGAGCTCACCCTCGACACGGCTCGCGAAGTGGCAGGCAATCTGTGCAAGCTTTCGCCGAGCTTTGTCTCGGTCACCTGCTCGGCTGGCGGCTCGGGCAACGGCGCCACCACCGCCCCCATCGCGCATATGATTACGAGCGAATTCGATACACCCTCGGTGGCACACCTTACCTGCGTGGGCCGCTCGCACGCCGATATCGCCGCCAAGATCGACGAGTATCGCACCGCCGGCGTGGAAAACATCCTGGCCCTGCGTGGCGATCTCCCTGCCGGCGCAACCGAGGACGACAAGCCCGCCTCGGACTACGCCTACGCCCGCGACCTCATCCCCGAGCTCGTCGACGCCGGCTTTTGCGTGGGCGCCGCAGCCTACCCCGAGGGCCACATTGCCTGTGAGGATCTCAACCTCTCGGTCGAACACCTCAAGCAAAAACAGGACGCCGGCGCGAGCTTCTTTGTGACACAGCTCTTCTTTGATAACGAGTGCTTCTACCGTTTTCGCGAGCTTGCCGACAAGGCCGGCATCACCGTGCCCATTACCGCGGGCATCATGCCGTTTATGGGCAAGTCGCAGATCAGCCGCATGGTCTTTATGTGCGGCGCGTCGCTGCCCTCCCCCGTCATCAAGATTCTCGCCAAGTACGAGAACGACCCCGAGAGCCTGCAGGCAGCCGGTGTAGATTATGCCGCCCGCCAGCTTTGCGACCTCAAGGAGCACGGCGCCGACGGCCTGCACCTGTACACTATGAACCGTCCTGCGATCGCCGCGACCATTATGGAGCGCCTGGGGTAATGGAAAAACCGCACATCGATACAACCGCTGTCGAAGTGCCGGCCGACCTTGCGTCGCCGGCGCTTTACCGTGTCGATGCTGCGCACCATCCCCGTGTCGACCGTGCCGAGATGCTGCGGTATCTGGGTTACGGCGGCCAGCAGATTGAACCCGAGCTGTCACGACGTATTGAGCTTGTGGTCGAGCGTCTGGAACTTGACATTGAGCCCCGTGGCGTGCGCCGCGTGTTTGCCGTCGATGCCACGGGCGTGGACGAACAAAGTGAGCCTTGCATTCACTTGGTCGGCACCAACGTTGAGCTGCGAGGTCGCGATATCTATCGACATCTCAAAGATGCCCGCTTTGCCGCGCTCATGGCATGCACCCTCGGCATGGACGCCGAGCGTCGCCTGCGCACCACGGGAGCCCAACATCCCCTGGAGGGCGCCGTGCTCGACGCCGCGTGCTCCGCTTACGTGGAAGCCGCCGTTGAGCAAATGGACCAGCAGGTCAAGACGGACGCCGCCGCACACGGACTCGCCGGCAACTGGCGCTTTAGTCCCGGCTACGGCGACTGCCCGCTCTCGGCCCAGCGCTCGATCGTCAATGCGCTCAACGCCACGCGGCTCATCGGCCTGACCGTCACACCCACCAGCCTGCTCATGCCCACCAAAAGCGTGACCGCGGTGATCGGTCTGTTTGACGGCGAGGTCCACGACGCCCAGACCCGCCCCACCTGCAATATCTGCCGCATGCGCGAGAGCTGTCGCTTCCGCGCCGCCCACACCACCTGCTATTCCAGCCATTAGGAGCCCCCGATGTTTACTCCGCTTATCACTCATGATTCTGACGGCGCTGCATTGGCGGCACCCGTTGATGCCGCACGTCGCAACGGTGCCACGTACAAGACGCGCACGATCGACGATCTTCGCATTAAGGACGATCGCCTGCGCGCCGCCATCGAGGGCACGGGGCACCTGCTGTTCGACGGCGGCATGGGCACCATGTTACAGGCGGCCGGCATGAAGGCCGGCGCCCTGCCCGAGCTGCTCAACTTTGAGGAGCCCCAGGTCATTACCGACATTCAGCGTCAATATGTCGAAGCCGGCTGCGGCGTAATCACCGCCAACACCTTTGGCGCCAACGCCCACAAGCTCGACGGCGCCGCCACCGTGGCAGATGTCTTTGCCGCCGCTGTCGCCTGCGCCCGCGCGGCCGGTGCCCACTACGTCGCCGGCGATATCGGTCCCATCGGCGCGCTGCTTCGCCCCTTGGGCACCCTGAGCTTCGACGAGGCCTATGACCTCTTTGCCGAGGAAGTGCGCGCCGGCGTCGATGCGGGCGTGGACCTCTTTATTATCGAAACCATGACCGACCTTGCCGAGATCAAGGCTGCCGTCCTCGCCTGCCGCGAGAACTCCGACCTGCCCATCTTTGCCACCATGACCTTTGAGGAAGACGGCCGCACGTTCCTGGGTACGAGTCCCGAGGTCGCCGCCATCACGCTCGACGCCATCGGCGCCGACGTTTTGGGCATCAACTGCAGTCAGGGACCGGCCGAGCTCCGTGGGCTTGCCGCACGCATGCTCACCGTTACCGACAAGCCCGTTATGGTGCAGGCCAATGCAGGACTCCCCCATGTGGACGACGACGGCAATACCGTCTTTGATATCCAGGCCCCCGAATACGCCAAGGCCGTCTCCGGCATGATCGCCGACGGCGTGAGCGTCGTGGGCGGCTGCTGCGGCACCACGCCGGCGCACATGGCGGCCTTGCGCACGCTTATCGACAACCACACGCCCAGCCCGCGCCGCCGCAAGCCCAGCATGTCGGTCACGAGCGCCCAGACGGTCGTGGACCTTCCCTGTGACGGCCACAAGATCGCCGTCATCGGCGAGCGCATCAATCCCACCGGCAAAAAGCGCCTGCAACAGGCCCTGCGCGACGGTGACCTGGACTACGTCGTGAGTCAGGGCATCAGCCAGCAGGAACAGGGCGCCGACATCCTGGACGTCAACGTGGGCCTGCCCGAGATCGATGAGGTCAAGATCATCCAGCAGGCGACCGAGCAGCTCCAGGGCTCCACGCTGCTACCGCTGCAGATCGACTCCACCGACCCCGCAGCCGTCGAGGCAGCCGTGCGCCGCTACGCCGGCAAGCCCATCATCAACTCGGTCAATGGCAAACAGCAAATCATGGATGAGATCTTCCCGCTGGTCGCCCACTACGGCACCAACGTTGTCGGCCTTACGCTCGACGAAGGCGGCATCCCCGATACCGCCGAGGCCCGCTTCGCCATCGCCGAGCGCATCGTGGCCGAGGCTGCCCGCTACGGCATCGGACCGGACCGCATCCTCATCGACTGCCTGGTCATGACCGCCTCGACCAATCAACGCCAGGCCGAGCAGATCCTGCGCGCCATGTCCCTGTGCAAGGAGCGCCTGGGCGTCAAATGCGCGCTCGGCGTGTCGAACATCAGCTTTGGCCTGCCTGCCCGCCCGCTGCTGGGCTCGGTCTTTTTGGCCGCCGCTTTTGGCGCGGGCCTGGACGCCCCCATCATGAACCCGGGTTCCAAGCGCTTTATGGATACCGTCTACAGCTATCGCGTCCTGAGCGTTGAGGACGAGGGCTCGACCGGATACATCGAGCGCTACGCCGGCTGGACCGATCCGTACAAGATCGCCGCCAACCCGGCAGCGGCTCAGGCCGCATCGAGTGATGCCGCGCCTGCTGCTGGCACCGCCGGCACTGACGGCAACGACGACCCGATTCGTCGCATGGTCGTCTCGGGCCGCAAAGGCGAGATCGCTGCCGAGACCGAGCGTCTGTTGGCAGGCCACGATGCCATGGACCTCATCAACAATCACTTTATCCCCGCCCTCGACGAGGTGGGCGTCCTCTTTGACCAGGGCAAGTTCTTCTTGCCGCAGCTCATGGCCTCGGCCGAGGCCGCGCGCGTGGGCTTCGACACCATCAAGCGCCTGATGCCCGCCGGCGAGATCGCCGACAAGGGCAAGATCTGCGTGGCCACCGTCAAGGGCGACATCCACGATATTGGCAAGAACATCGTCAAGATGCTGCTCGATAACTACGGCTACACCGTCTTTGACCTAGGCCGCGACGTCGACCCGCAGGAGGTACTCAAGACCGTCAAGGAGCGCGATATCAAACTCGTCGGCCTCTCGGCGCTTATGACCACCACGGTCGTCGCCATGGAGGAGACCATCAAGCTGCTTCATGCCGAGGTGCCGGGCGTCAAGATCATCGTGGGCGGCGCCGTACTCACCCCCGAATACGCCAAGCAGATCGGCGCGGACTACTACGCCAAGGACGCCGCCGAGAGCGCTCGTATCGCCGAAGAGGTCTTTGGGCAGTAACACAACGGAAACAACCGAGCACCAAAACGTGCCGCACGCGCCACTTGGCACGTGCGGCACGTTAGAATAGATAAGACTATGCTCGTTTTGGCAGATAGGAGCGCAAGGATGGCGATCACGCCCGCAGAAATCGCGGAAACCCGCGGCATGGTTGAGGAGCAGAACCTCGACATCAGGACCATCACCATGGGTGTTTCGCTCATGGGTTGCGGCGACGAGAACCTCGACCGCATGTGCACGAAAATCTACGACCACGTGACGCACACGGCTGAGCATCTGGTCGAGACCGCCGAGAACCTCGAGCGCGAGTACGGTATCCCCATCGTCAACAAGCGCGTTTCCGTCACCCCGGTGGCGCAGATCGCCGCGTGCTGCAAGGATGAGGACCTCACCCCCATCGCGCATGCCCTCGACCGCGCGGCCGAGACGCTCGGCATCGATTACCTGGGCGGCTTCTCCGCACTCGTCCAGAAGGGCATCGGCGACGCCGACCGCCGCGTCATCCAGTCCATCCCCCAGGCGCTCGCCACCACGAGCCGCGTCTGCTCCAGCGTCAACGTCGCCAGCCTGCGCGCCGGTATCAACATGGACGCCGTGCTCATGGCCGCCCAGACCATCATCGATGCCGCTAAACTCACGGCCGACCAGGATTCCGTCGGCGCTTCCAAGTTTGTCTGCTTTGCCAACATGGTCGAGGACTCCCCGTTTATGGCGGGCGCCGTCCACGGCGGTGGCGAGGCCGACGCCGTCATCAACGTAGGCGTCTCGGGCCCCGGCGTTATGGCCGCAGCCCTGGAGACGCTCCCCGACTCCGCCTCGATGATGGAGGTTGCCGAAAAGATTAAGCAGACCGCCTTTAAGATCACCCGCGCCGGCGAGCTCATGAGCCGCGAGGCCGCTCATCGCCTGGGTGTCGAGAAGGGCATTGTCGACCTGTCGCTGGCTCCCACGCCTGCCATTGGCGACTCCGTCGCGCGGATCCTCGAGATCATCGGCGTGGGCACCTGCGGTGGCCCCGGCACGACCTGCGCGCTCGCCATGCTCAACGATGCCGTCAAGAAGGGCGGCGTCATGGCCAGCTCCAGCGTGGGCGGTCTCTCCGGCGCCTTCATCCCCGTGTCCGAGGACGCCGGCATGATCGCCGCCGTCGAGGCCGGCGCACTTTCGCTCGAGAAGCTCGAGGCCATGACCTGCGTGTGCTCCGTTGGCCTGGACATGATCGCCATCCCCGGCGACACCCCGGTCGAGACCATCGCCGGCATCATCGCCGACGAGATGGCCATCGGCGTCATCAACAACAAGACCACGGCCGTCCGCGTGATCCCCGCCATCGGCAAGGGCGTGGGCGACTGCGTCGAGTACGGTGGCCTGTTCGGCCGTGCGCCCATCATGCCGGTGAACCCCAACGCCGGCACCGTGCTTGCCCACCGCGGTGGTCGATTCCCGGCGCCGCTGAACTCGCTGAAGAACTAGCTGAGGGGTTCGGGCGAGGAGCCCCGCCGCCGGGCGGCAGACATATAAGGTCGCCTGCTCGGACAGTCCTGACTCGCACGGAGAGCACATTAAGTGCTCTCCGGCTCGTGCGGAACTCGCGATCGACCTTATATGTCTGCCGCCCGGCGGCGGGGCTCCCGCACAACGGGACCTCAGTTGGGTTCTATCCCGTATGGCAGTCGCTTCGCTCCTGCCCGCCTTGGTTGTGAGGGCGGTTTGGCGTTGGAACGGTTCTTTCTGATATATGCTGGCTGCGGCTCTTCTTTTAGGAGGAGTCGCTTTTTTGTTGCTAGGAGGTTGGCCCGTGGTTGATGGGGATGCTCACTCTGAGCTCCTTTCTGCTGATTGGAATCAGGAATGGATGCAAATGCAGGCAGCTCGACATCGAGCTGATGATTCTTTTGAGTGGGATAAGCGGGCTCGGCATTTTCGGCCGCTTGAGACTGCTCCGTATGCCCGGGACTTTATGAAGCTGTTGGCGTTAAAGCCTGGTGAATCGGCGCTTGATATGGGGTGTGGGGCTGGGTCGATTGCTATTCCGCTTGCTCAGGCTGGGCATCCTGTGATTGCGGCTGATTTCTCCCCTGCCATGTTGGGCACGCTTGATGCTGGCATTGAGTACTATGGACTCGAGGATCGTATTACGCCGCTTGAGCTTGCTTGGGATGATGATTGGGATTTGGTTGGACCGATCGCAAAAGCGGTAGATGTTGCCTTTGCCAGTCGTTCTGTCACCACGACCAACCTAAAAGGTGCACTTGCCAAGCTTGATCGTACGGCTCGTCGGCGTTGTGCTGTCACGATGGTCGCCAACTCCAGCCCGCGCTATGATCTGCACTTGATGAACGCTATCGGCGCCTCGGTTACCTGCAGCAATGGCTTTGTGTATGCCTTTAACATTCTCATTCAGATGGGTGCCCTGCCGCAGGTTACGTACTTTGAATCGCCCCGTCGCGACACCTTCGATAGCCTTGAGGCGGGCGTGGCAGATTTTTCCCGTATGCTCGAGCACGGCAACGAGGATAAAATCGACCGCCTGCGTAACTACATCGTTCAACACATGATTGAGAACCCCCATGCCGGTGAGCCGGGCTCCAAGGGTGTGCCGCAGGGGCGCTATATGCTCGATCATGTCCGCAAGGTTCGTTGGGCGTTTATTGCATGGAAGCCGGTCTCTGCGCCCAGCTCATAGCCTGTTCGCAGCCCGCACCGCCCACTCACTCGGCATCCGCATTCTTTTTGAACTGGGCAAACGCGCTCCACACCACGCCGTTCCTGCGCTATCGTGGGACAGCTCACGTAGATTAAGGCCCCGTCGCGGGGCGCCCCATACATAGAAAGCGAGAACCCATGGCACTGACAGGAGCCCAGGTCAAGCAGCTTCGCAGCATGGCCCATCACCTCAACCCCGCCATCATCATCGGCAAGTCCGACGTCAACGAGGGCACCGTCGAGCAGACGGTCGCCTACCTGGAGAAGCACGAGCTCGTTAAGTGCTCCGTGCTCGATGGCTCCAGCCTTTCCGCCCGCGAAGCCGCCGAGGAGCTCGCCGAGCGTTGCCACGCCGAGGTCGTCCAGGTCATCGGCCGCAAGTTCTCGCTGTATCGCGAGTCCTCGCGCAAGGACATCGAGAAGATCAAGCTCGTCTAAGAGCCAATGATCCGGCGAGCCAACACATAGCAAGCTTACGGGTGCCCAAGTACTTTGGGCGCCCGTTTTTTATCGCTCGACCAGCACGCGATTGAGCCGCCCCTCCACCAAGCGCTCGTATAGACGCCGCGTCTCGGGCTCGGGCACGCCATTGACCTGCTCCCTCAGATGGTGCATATGCCCGCTGTACAGCTCGACGATATCGCGCCGCCGCCCCGCCGCACTGTAGACACGCATGGCGCAGCGCACCATATCCTCACGCGCCGTTTCCTGCCGAAGCCCCGACTCCGCTAGCCAAATCGCCGACTGCAGATCGTTTTCTTCTAGAGCGGCATTGGCCCCCTTGATCATGCAATCGATGTACTTTGACTGCATAATGCGTCGCATACGCAAAAAGTAGGTGGGATTACAGCCATTGGGAACATACAGCGGTCCGGCATAAAGCTGCTCAATCTTAAGGCACAGCTCAACTAAATGGGGCCCGCGCGCACCCGTGCGATTTCCCAAAACCTCGCGGCTTATCTGGTCAAACAGCCGTACATCGGTCTTGACGTAGTCGCCGTTGAGCCCGATGCATTCATTTTGGATGAGCACACACGACTTGCCATCCGGCGTCGGTCCCAAAGCCGACCGCAAGCGCGATATCGTCGAGTACAGGTTGTTGCGAGCGCTATTGAACTCGGCATGGGGCCACAGCTCCATGGCCAGCGTCTCACGATCGACGAGCGCATCCATGCCCAGCGCAAGCCGCTCGGCAAGTGTCGCCGCCTTCTTGCGGCGCCACATTTTGTCCGTGATGGGAAACCCGTCGCGCTCGGCGCGAAACGCGCCAAACATGCGAATCTCGATATGGTCGATGGTATCAACGGCTTCAACCTCGCCAGCCTGGAACAGGCGCTCGCCCTCCCCTTCCAAATCGTCGCGCAACGAGTACCGCGACAGCTCGCGCACGGGAAGCTTCTTGCGTATCCTGCCCGCCGGCTCGCCCAGACAATGCATGGCAAGGCGCGCAAAGAGCCGATACGATGGCTCTAGAATCCCCGCGCGATTCATGGACATCCAGGCCGCAAGGTCGCTGTCTCGGCCCGCACAGGCCAGATGCAGCGCCACCATCCAGGCCTCCGCTCCACCAACCTGCGTCTGGCTTATATCGAGTAGCTCCGCTTCCTCGCGCACCGAAACCATCGAGGTGTTACGCAGATATGCCGCGCGCTCCAGCAGCAATGCGTTATCGCGCATGTACGCAATCGACTCCTCGGCAAGTTTGAGCACTTGGACCGCACGGAACTTTGCATTAACCGGCCGTCCCTCTGTCAGCGACTGCCAGCCTTCTAGCAACAGGCCAAACAGCTGAATCTGGTTGTCGCGCATGCGCACGGCAAAACGATCGAGCTCGTTGAACGCCGCGTCGTCGGTTACCGGCAAGCCGGAAAGGAGCCGCCGTGCCGCCAACACCATGCGCACCCAGATAGCCATCGCCTTAAGCCCACGTACGTCGAGCGCCTCCCGCACCACCGTCATCTCGTCGTCGCGCTCGTCGGTTCCCGCAAACGACCCGTCAAAGAGCTCCACCAGCATGCTATCGGCCCGTATAACAATCCCCGCGATATCGAGCTCACAGTCGTAGGCCTTGCTCGTTTTGAGCTGCTGTAGAACGCCGCCGTCATCTCCCCGCTCGGTCAGACAGCGCTTGACCTCGATATGCGCAGACAACATATCGAGTGCGGTATGGGATGTCTCGATTTCTGGCACGGCCAGGTTCGTAGGAAGCCCAAGTCCGTTGTCCCCATAGCAAACAGCCGTTAGTGTCTGGGCCACCCTCCATGAAACAGGGTCTATTTCGCAGGCCGCCCGTTCGCCCCCGCGCTCGATGACCGATGCCATATAGCGGGCGAGCTTTGTGTTGGACACGCTGACCGCCGCCAGATATACGCCAAGCGCCTCGGCAGGCGTTGGCTCTGGAGCCGGATCGTCGGCATCGATCGTGCCCAGCGCTGCTCGGCAGATATCGGCCCCGTGCCCCGTCAGGGCCAGATCGACCCCATACTGCCCAGCAAGTTCAAGGACCGCTTCACGGTCCAAAAAGGCATCCGCCAGGCCCATCGCCGCATCGCATCGGCCCGCCTTAAGCAAAATCCGGGCCGCCCTCGGAACAAGTTCGGGGCGAACCTCGGCCACCAACTTACGCAAACGCAGGCGTCCGTTATCCTCCGTGCCCAGACACGTAAAACTCCGCTCGGCGGGATCCAAGCCAAAGATCGGGTAGTCGCGTACAAAGTAGGACTGGTCGACCATCGACAGCCTCACCCCGCAAGCCTCGAGTTCTGCGATATTGCCCTCGCCCATCAAAACCATGAGACATGCCACGCAAAACAGCGCATTATTGTCGAGCGAAGCCAGATCGGCAAGTGCCGCGCCATATACGTTGACAATCTCGTTTTCGAGCAGACCGGCTACGTCGCCTTGGCCATACAGACCCGTCTGCAATGCCGAAACGAGCTCGGGCACGCCCTGCGTGAGCTGATAAAAGTCGAGCGATGTGCTGATCGAAAACGCCGATGCCCACGCCGAATACTCATAGGCATGCACCTTGAGCATCTGCGCATTGATCTTAACCGAATCGCCCAGCCCATGAATCAGCTGACGATTTGAAGGACGGCAGGAGATAAAGACCCCTACCCCCATAGCGCGCAGGCCGCGAATCCTGTCGATGAGGTCTTCGGTATCGTGCTGATCGAGGTTTGGCACATTATCAATCGCGATAAGGGAGTGCGGTTTGTCTTTGAGTTCTTCGGCAACCACCTCGAGCTGCATAAACACCTCGCGCCCAATGGCGCGATCGGCCTCGATAATCCGCACGGGGCCTCGCGTCGGGTCGCATTTAACCTCATGGGTGTACTGAAGCAGCACCGAGGTCTTCCCAAACCCGTCGGGCGCATAAAGAACCACGATGCCGGCCTTTCGGCCCTTGGCGATAAGCTCATTCATCAAGCGTTCGCGTCGCACCATATAGCCTCCGCCCAGCGGCATCAGCTCGAGGTCGTCTATACCGCTCAAATCGTTTACCATGCCCGCTCCTCAACTCGACCGTATGGACACTGTAGCCGCAAGACCATACAAGCCGCGCTATGAATAGAGCGACCTTGTGTTTTAGGTTGTCTTTTGGTACGCAAGCGGCAAGTTTTTGTACAGCGAAGGCCGATTGTTATTAATCCCCCGACTAATCGGTCTTTAAGCAGGTAAATGAGCTTGTCAGCTTGTCCCATCTAAGCGGCAGTGTAACGCAGATGAACAAGGTTCAGCCATGTCATTCAACTCGCCTAGCACCCGCTACCGTCTACGACCTTCTAGTGGCTTTTTTGCATAGAATCTGGTATAGAATGAATCAAGCTGTTGGGCATCCGGCATTCGTCAAGCTTGCGGCAAGTTTTTGGTCAAGTGGGCAAAAAGGGATAACAAAAAGGCCCCCGCAAAGCGGAGGCCTTAATCAAGGCTATGTCGAGGTGCAGGATTCGCGCTACTCGCAGAGCGAAAGGGCGGCCTCGTCGGCAACGACAACGCAGTTGGTGTGCAGCTGCAGGATCGAAGCCGGGCACTCGGGCGTAACCGGACCATAGCACATGTCATGCACAGCCTGAGCCTTGGCCTCACCGTTGGCGACGACCAGGATCATGCGGGCATACATAATGGTCTGAGTGCCCATGGTGTAGGCCTGACGGGGAACATCGTCGATGCTGTCGAACAGGCGGCTGTTGGCCTGAATGGTGCTCTCGGTGAGGTCGACGCAGTGCGTGCCCTTGGAGAAGTGGTCATCGGGCTCGTTGAAGCCGATGTGGCCGTTGTTGCCAATACCGAGCAGCTGCAGATCCGGGTAACCGGCCTCGGCGACGATCTTGTCGTACTCAGAGCAGGCAGCGGCGGCGTCGGGGTTGGAACCGTCGGGCACATGCGTGTTGTTCAGGTCGATGTTGATGTGATCGAAGAAGTTCTCACGCATGAAGTAGTGATAGCTCTGGGGATCGTCGTGCGAAAGGCCGCGATACTCGTCCAGGTTGTAGGTGCTGACCTCGGCAAAGTCGACGTCGCCCTTCTCGTACCAAGCAGCGAGCTGCTTGTAGGCACCGATCGGGGTGGAGCCGGTGGCAAGGCCCAGCACACAGTCGGGCTTGAGGATAACCTGCGCCGAGATGATATTGGCGGCCTTGCGGCTCATATCCTCGTAGTCTTTAGCTTTAATGATCTTCATTACGCGTCCTTTCTCGTACAAGAGAGGCAAGGCTCCCTTACAAGCACTTGCCCGCGGCCCGCGTCGGCCGCAACCAACGTGTGCGGCCACCAGGGCGAGGTCGCGTAATGTATGTGTCTCGTGTCTAACCGCGTCGAGGCCCCTGCCCGTCCACGGTGACCCAAAGCCTTTTAGCTTCGGACAAATCCCATCTTGCCACGGAGGGCGTCCTCTTTCAAGGGCGCCCTCCGTAAACGTGTTTGAATTGTAGGCTAATGGCCACGTGCACTTGCTAGCGCTCGCGAGCAACGATGAGCTGGTCCATCTCTTCGACATGCACGCCAACGGAGCCCTTGATGCTCGAGAACTCAACGGAGTTGCACACCAAGATGGGAACCGTCACATCGTAGCCCTCGGCAGCAATTGCCTCGCGATCGAACTCAATGAGTACATCGCCCTTATGGACGATGTCACCCACTTGCGCATGTACGGTAAAGTGCTTGCCCTCGAGCTGAACGGTATCCAAACCAACGTGAATGAGCACGTCCAAGCCATCGACCGTGTTAAGCGCAACGGCGTGTCCCGTGGGAAAAATAGCCTCGACCTTGGCATCAGCCGGCGCGATCACGCGCGTTCCGGTGGGCTGAATCGCCACGCCCTGGCCCAAAAGGCCGGTAGCAAACGTCTGATCGTTTACCTCGGAGAGCGGAATAACGTCACCCGAGATGGGAGCATCCAACGTAAGGACTCGACCACGCATACCAAAAGACCTTAGGACTTTAGTGAACATGCTCCCCCTCGGACATACCGATCAACCAAAATAACCTTAACAGTTTACCACTTGGCACCCGTTTTTGACCATTAGGGAAGTTCGCGCTTGACAACCTCAACGATGTCGTCGACAACGCGCTGGGTCAGCTCGTGCGTCTCGGCCTCGGCCATCACGCGGACCAGCGGCTCGGTACCGCTCGGGCGCACCAGAATGCGGCCGCGGCCGTCAAGCTCCTTCTCGGCAGCAGCAACGGCGTCCCAGATGGGCTGGCAATCGTCCAGACCAGCCTTGTTGTCGGAATGCACGTTGACGAGTACCTGCGGGTACTTCTTCATGATGCCGGCAAGATCGGTGAGGGTACGACCGGTGCGCTTGAGCACGGCCAGCAGTTGCAGAGCCGTCACCAGGCCGTCACCGGTGGTGTTGTGCTCCAGGAAGATGATGTGGCCGGACTGTTCGCCGCCGATGACGGCGCCGTCCGCGAGCATGCGCTCCAGAACGTAGCGGTCGCCCACGGCGGTCTGGACCATCTCGAAGCCCTGCTCCTTCATAGCGATGGAGAAGCCCAGATTGCACATGACGGTCGAGACGATCTCGGAGTTGGCGAGCTTGCCGCGAGCGGCGAGGTCGGAACCGCAGATAGCCAGGATGTAGTCACCGTCGATCTCGTTGCCCTCGCTGTCCACGAACAGTACGCGGTCGGCGTCGCCGTCGTGGGCCAGACCAATGTCAGCATGGGTGCGCTGCACGAGCTCGCGCAGGGGCTCGAGGTGCGTAGAGCCGCACTCGACATTGATGTCGGTGCCGCAATAATCGGTGTTGATGGCATGGACCGTGGCACCCAGGCGCTGCAGCGCAGCGGGCGTAGTCTGGCAGGAAGCACCGTGACCGCAGTCGACGGCAACGACCAGGCCATCGAGCCTCAGGCCATCGAGCGTATCGATGGCGTGGTCGACGTATGCCTTGCGAGCGTCCTTCATCTTGATGATGTGGCCCACGCCGGCACCGGTCGGCAGCGTGTCGGCAGCCATGGCTTCCTCGGACATGACCCAGGCGCTGATCTCTTCCTCGACAGCATCAGGAAGCTTCATGCCCTTGCGGCTAAAGAACTTGATGCCGTTGAACTCCGGCGGATTATGCGAAGCGGAGATGACGATGCCGCCATCGAGCTCGTTCTGAACGGTGAGCAGCGCCACGGCAGGCGTGGGGATGACGCCGCAGCAGTGCGGACGGCCGCCCTCGGCCATAATGCCGGCGGTCAGAGCGCTCTCGAGCATGGTGCCCGAAAGGCGCGTGTCGCGGCCGATGCAGATGTCCGGACCAAGGAACTTGGTCGCCGCGCGGCCCAGGCGAAACGCGAGGTCGCACGAAAGATCGGCGTTGGCGACGCCACGGACGCCGTCGGTACCGAAGATGTTCTGGGGCATAGGATTGCTCCTTCCCTAGCAGGCGATATGCAACCGCCCACCCTAGTCGAAAAAGAAAAGCGGGACCCGCCGAGGAATCGGCAGGCCCCGCTTGTACATTGTATCTCGAAAGGAGATAAAACCTTAGCGCTTGGAGAACTGGGGAGCGCGGCGGGCCTTCTTGAGGCCGTACTTCTTGCGCTCGACCACGCGAGCATCGCGCGTAAGGAAACCGGCCTTCTTGAGGTCAGCACGGTAGTCGCCAGCGTTCAGAAGAGCGCGAGCGATGCCCAGGCGCAGAGCGCCGGACTGACCGGAGATGCCGCCGCCATCGCACAGAGCGATAACGTCGAACTGACCGGCGGTGTCGGTCACCTTGAAGGGAGCAAGGGCGTTCTCAACGAGCTGATGACGGCCGAAATACTGCTCGGCGTCACGCTTGTTGATGGTCACCTTGCCGGTGCCGGGGACGAGACGGACGCGGGCGACGGCGTTCTTACGACGGCCGGTACCCTGGTAGACAACGGTGTTCTCAGCCATCTTTAAGCCTCCAGCTCAATCTTCGTGGGGTTCTGGGCAGCATGCGGATGCTCGGCACCAGCGTAGACCTTAAGCTTGGTCATCTGGGCACGGCCGAGGGTGGTCTTGGGCAGCATGCCGCGAACGGCGCGCTCGATGACCTTCTCCGGGTGCTTCTCCATAGCCTGGCGGAAGCTCTCAGCCTTGAGGCCGCCGTTGTAGCCGCTGTGGCGATAATAGGTCTTCGTGTCGGCCTTGTTACCGGTAAGCTGGACCTTATCGGCGTTGATGACGACAACGAAGTCGCCGCAGTCGCTGTTGGGCGTGAACTGGGGCTTGTTCTTACCGCGCAGGATCATTGCGATCTGGGTGGCAAGACGGCCCAGGACAGCACCATCGGCGTCGACGAGAACCCAGTTGCGCTGGACCTCGCCCTGCTTGGCGTAGTGAGTCGATTTCGAAATCACTTAGACTCCTCCATGTACAGTACGTGTTGTTACAGAGATTCACGGGGCTCTGCAAGTAACCCGTCCATATTACCCCGCTCGCCGTACAAGTCAACAGGTATTTTGGCTCAGACCAGAGTTTCTGCACATGTCATCCACGAGCCGTGATTTTCCAGCTCTTTAGCTGTTGCCATTTTTTGAGGGTTCGCCGTCGTTAGCGCTCAACGAACTCTTGTATTTCCGCGAGCAGGCGCTTTGCCTCCTGACGGCCCTGGATATACAGGTCGAGGAGCTTTGCCGAATCGTGCTCGACATGGCCGACCTCGACCGGCTTTTGCGGAGCGACGACCAACGCACGGCCCTCGCGCTCATACTTCCACAGGTGCATGCGCTGGATGTTGTAACGGTCGTGGCGTGTCTCGATAGCCTCGAGCAGATAGGGGTAGTCGGCATAACGCGCACGCGCGGCCGGCAAAAACTCGTAGGGCTTTTTCTCATACGAACGGTCCTGCGTGACGATGACGACCGCACGGTCGAAGCCCGCCTCCTCCAGCACGTGCTCGATGGGGACCGAATCGGCCACGCCGCCGTCGACGTATTTGTGCCCGTCAATCTCGACCGGCGGCGTCACCAGCGGCAGCGACGTCGAGGCGCGCACGGCATCGAGGTCAAGCACGGCGCTTTTGACCGGGAGATACGTGGCGGTTCCAAAGAGCATGTCCGTCGCGACGGCGAACATCTCGATGGGGCTCGCGTCGAACGTCTCGCTGTCAAAGGGATCCAGGCGGTCCTGGACATCGTTGAAGATGAAGTCGTAACCCACAATGGAGCCCGTGGACGCAAACGATGCGGCGCCCATGAAGCGGCTATCGTTGCAGAAAGCCAGGTTGATGCGGTTGGCACGGCCGATCTGGTGCGACTTGTAGTTCACGCCGTTGAGGGCGCCGGCCGATACACCGTAGACAGCCGGAATCTCGACGCCGGCCTCCATGAGAACGTCGAGCACGCCCGCAGTAAACTGCCCGCGAAAACTACCGCCCTCCAAAACGAGCGCGACCTTGCCGGCGTTCTTTGCCTTATCTTCTGCAGTCATGTTGACCTCCTGCGATTGCGTTTTGGCTTTCTTCTACCCAGTTTTGGGATGGCGAGCGCGCAGGTTTTGGAGCAGAGCTCGATTCTCCGCGGTTTGGGGCTTGCGTTAAAGCGGGGCATGGGCAGCCGGAGCTTAGTCGGCATCGCATCGATATTGGGCTGAAGCATTGCGCGGAGAATCCGCGTGTTCGCTTCGCGAACACGCACCGGCTTCGGCCGCCTGCCGGCGTCCTCGCCCGCTCGCTACAAACGCTCCGCGTTTGTTTAACGCTCGCGCCCTGCACAGAGTTCGATTCTCCGCGGTACGGACTCGAAATAAAAAGGCAGGTAGATACGAATATCTACCTGCCTGTTACTTATGGTGGAGGCGCGGAGAATCGAACTCCGGTCCACGAAAGCCCCCTGATTGGCATCTCCAAGCTCAGTCGCTGGTTTTGTCTCGGACGCTTTGCGCGCAGCGACACGCTCGCGGCGTCCTAACCGGTTCGGTCTTAGCCCGCGCCATACCGATTACGTGCGCAGGAGCATTCCCCTAAAATGACGTCGCGCCGGTGTCGGGGAAATCACCGGGTTGACGCGCCGCTATAAACTAAGCAGCGAGAGCCATAGGCTCAAAAGAAGAGTTGTTGTCAATTCAATTTGACGGTACCTCTGTTTAACGAGGCGAGGAGACCTCGGCTTGCTTCCTCTCTCAGAGCTATCGTGTCGAAACCAGTCGCCCCCGAATGTCGGGAAAGTCTGGATGGCATTGGGCACGAGCGCCCAACACTCGTCGACTTTTCAAGGAACATGCAGGGCGAGCCCCGCTTGTGGAGTGTTATCTTACCACGTTCTGAAAGCGGACAGCTGTTCTATGCACGAGCTGTGAAGACCCCAATGTGCGCCGCACTTCACACTTTTGCTACCGATTGCGTCACGTATATTTTCGCCAAGCAAAATTGACCCGTCGAAAGGACCGTTATGGATACCAAGCAGCAACTCGTCAATGCCCTCGCAGGCCTGGGCTCAACCATTACCGAAGCTATGGATGTCATCGAGGGCTTTGTCCCCTGCGGACATCCCGCCCTCACGGTATCGAACGCACTCGTCGCGCTGGACGCTGACGATGATGCGGCTCTCGCCCAGCAGCTTGAGACCGTCGAGGGCTTTATCGACCACGTGAGCGAGAACCGCGGCGTGGCCGCCTACCACGGCATCGAGGTCGAGCTCGCGGGCCCCAAAGCCGATCTGCTCGCAGCAATCCGCGAGGTAGGCGCCCTTATGCAGACTGCAGGCGTCAAGAACACCCAGGTCAACGAGTGGGTCTACCGCAGTCTGGCAGCACTCGACAGCTCCGACGAAAAGGCAGCCGAAAAGCTCGCAGAAAGCCCCGCCATTAAGGCCGAGCTTTTGTAAATAGCAGACGCGGGTCCCTTGGCGCATCGTCGTCCAAGAGGCCCGCAAACAGTTCGCGTCAACCGATAGCCGCGCCGCCGCGTTCGGCCAAAGCAAGAATCGGCATCATTTGACGCGGGGTCTTTGCTGCAAGATCGGCATGTTCGAGCAGCTTGCGATCGTTAGTTACCAAGTAATCGACCTGGGCGCGTTTGCATGCGGCGAGTACCAAGTTGTCCTCGTAATCGCGATGGAGCGCTAAGTATTTGTCGGCCAGCCAAAGGTCCGACGCATCTGCACCCACGGCCGTGGCGTTTTCGGTCATGTTCCGCACAAACACCAACGCCGCATCGCCAATCGCGCGGGCAGATGCCTCGTCGAGCGTTCCCCCGCTGGCAAGAACGCTACGCTTCAGCTCGTGTTGGACAACGTATAGCACGTCCTTAGCGATATGCACCGGAAAGAACAGCAACGCCCGCGTATCCGTCGCCTGCCCAATAAACGCACGCGCGGCAAGCGACTCGGCATGGTCGACGCAAAACGAATCAACCCATACGTTGGCGTCCACCATTATTTTGAGGGGAGCCCCGCTCACAGGATCATCCCCTTTTGGCGATAGCGCTCGTCCATGGCTTCGGAATAGATTGCGTCCCAATCGCGATCGTCGGACACGGACGACGTAGCGATGCCCAAATCTGCATAAAGCCGGTCGGCCGCTGCCCATGATACGGAGAACGGAGTATCGTGCGCGACGGTCTGTTGCCGACCATCAACGGCAGACAGCACTTCCTCACACTGCCCGCCACCCTGTGCGACCTTGGCCACGACCTTTTTGATGAGCTCGGGCAGTGACCTGCCCGAAAGCTGTAGCGCTTCCTCGGCGCGCTCTTTAACCGAGCGATCTACGCGAACATTCACCTGCGCCATGCCGCTAACAGCACCCACGTTGATCCCGCTCCCTTCAATTGCTAGCACCGATATCAACACTATATAGAGAAGCTAGCAGATGGTCAAACGCAAAAGGCCTGCGCCCAGACGACACAGATGCCGTCTGGGCGCAGGCCAGATAACGTGAGCGAACACGTCTGCTAACGCAGGTAAGCCCTCGCGTTGCCCAGGCTGTAGGCAATCGTCGAGCCGTTGTGCAGCAGTGACGACGCCTGCGGAGTAATCATGCCGGTAATACCCAATGCCAACAGCGCCGAGTTGGTGAGCATCACCTTGGAATACGAACTCGTCAGACGATCGATGAGTCCCTGGCTCATGCGGCGCAGGCGAACAATCGCATCGAGTTCCGTATCGGTCAGGATGATATCGGCGACCTCCTTGGCGATGTCGCTTCCACCGCCCATGGCCAGACCCACATCGGCCAGGCCCAGCGCCGGTGAGTCGTTGACGCCGTCGCCCACCATGGCAACGTGGCGTCCCTCGCCCTTAATGCGCTCCACATACGCGTACTTGTCCTCGGGCAGCAGCTCGGCCTTAAACTCATCGACGCCCGCCTCTCGCGCAATGCGCTCGGCCGTGCGCTCGGAGTCGCCCGTGAGCATAACGACATGCTTGACGCCCAGCGCATGCAGGTCGGCGATGGCCTCGCGGACCCCGGGCTTGAGCGGATCCTCGATGCCGAGCACACCCACGACCGTGCCGTCGACCGCCAGATACAGCGGCGACAGGCCCTGCATCTGGGACTCGATGCGCTCCTTAATGTCGGACTCGAGTTGCGCGCCCTCATCCTCAAACACAAAGTGTGCCGAGCCAATAATTGCGCGACGACCCTCGATGGACGAGGCGATGCCGTGTGCCACGATGTACTCGACGGCAGCGTGACGCTCGCGGTGCTCGAGCCCACGCTCGTGAGCAGCGTTGACCACGGCACGCGCCACCGGATGCGGGAAATGCTCCTCCAAGCAAGCGGAAAGGCGCAGGACCTCGTCCTCGCTCCAGCCATCGGTGGTGAGTACGCAGGCAAGACGCGGCTGCGCCTCGGTGAGCGTGCCGGTCTTATCAAACACAATGGTATCGGCCTTGGCAAACGACTCAAAGTACTTTGCGCCCTTGACCATGACGCCCATCTTGGCAGCATCGCTCATAGCGGTCATGACGGCAACGGAACCCGTGAGCTTGAGTGCGCACGAGTAGTCGACCATCAGCGCCGCCGAGGTCTTGATGAGGCTGCGCGTAGTGAGCGCGACCAGGCCCGCAAGCAGGAAGTTCCACGGGACGATCTTGTTGGCGAGGTCCTCCATATGCGACTGGCCCTCGGACTTGAGCGAGTCGGCCGTCTGCACGAGCGAGACGATTGAGCGCAGCTTGGTCTGCGCCGTGTTGGCGCGCACGCGCACCAAGATGCTGCCGTCCTCCACGACGGTGCCGGCGAACACGTCGTCGCCCACGCTGCGCTCGACGGCCAGCGGCTCGCCGGTCAGGGTCGCCTGGTTGACCATAGCGCTCCCCTGCTCGACAACACCGTCGATGCAAATGGACATGCCAGTGCGCACGGCTACCAAGTCGCCGGGCTCAAGCTCGGTGGCGGCAACGCTTACCTCAGTGTCGCCGACGACCTTTTGCGCCTTGTCGGGCACATCGAGCAGCGAGTTGATGAGCTCGTTTTCGCTCATGGCGCGGGTGTAGTCCTCGAGCAGCTCGCCCACGTTGAGCAGGAACATTGTCTGGCCCGCGGTGTCGACATCACGTTTGACGAACGAAATGCCGATGGCCGAAGCGTCGAGCACAGGAACGGTCAGGCGTGGCTGCGCCAGCTCATGAAGAGCAGCGCGCAAAAATGCCATGTAACCGGCCACGACAAACACCGCACGCAGAGGCGTCGGCAAGAACCAACGACGTGCGTAATGGGCACCGACGAGTGTCGCCAGGTCCATAACGAGTTTGTGCTTGCGCGGCTCGAGTTGCATCACGTAGCCCGACTTGGCATCGGCGATAGCTTGAGCATCGAGTGCGCCCAAGGCGTCGAGCACGCTCGCGCGGCGCGGCTCGTCGTACTCCAGCGCCATCTGGCCAATGCGGCCATACACGCGCACCTTGTGCACGCCATCGATGTCGCCGCCAAGCTTAAGAAGTGCATCGAGATCGCTCTCTGGCACAGGACCCGCCAATTGAAGACGGGTCCTGCCGGGGATCTCGCTAATAATCGAGAATCTCATAGTTTGTGCCTGGGAGCGTTACTCGGCTGCCTCGTCAGCAGCGGCCTCGCTCTGGGTGATGTAGGCAGCCTCGGCAACCATGTCATCGACATTGGCCTTGGCCTGCTCGACCATGTCCTGGTAGCAGTTCTTGACGCGCATACCGCACGCGATACCCTGCACGCAGGCATTCTTTACCGGAGCGCTGGTAAGCAGCTTGATGCCGGCCGTACCAAGCAGAAAACCGCCACCGACAAGCAGGGTGTTAAAAGTCGACTTCTTCATGTTGCTTCTCCCTTTTGCCGCACAAGCGCGGCATGGTGCCTTAGCACCCGAGTTCATTAGTTTGCTCGAGCACGCTTTTGAGACTAGTTTAGTCGAACTATTATGGTCAACCAAAGTTAACCTTTGGAAATCTTGGTCCCCTTTCCTACAGCTGCCAGGCAGCCGCTTCCTTTTGCAGTGCGACCATGCGGGCAAATTCTCCGCCTGCCGCCTTAAGCTGCGCCGGAGTGCCCTGCTCGGCAACCACACCATCCTTGAGCACAACGATTTTGTCGGCATTTTCCACCGTACGCATGCGATGCGCAATCACGATAACCGTCTTGCCTGCAAGCAGACGGGAGAGCGCCTGCTGTACCACGGTCTCGTTCTCCACATCCAAGCTCGCCGTCGCCTCGTCCAACAGCACGATAGGCGCGTCTTTGAGCAGCGCACGGGCGATAGAGATGCGCTGGCGCTCGCCGCCGGACAGCTTGGAACCGTTCTCGCCGATCATGGTGTCGTATCCCTGCGGCATGCGATTCACGAACTCGTCGCAGTTGGCGGCACGCGCGGCCGCAAGCACTTCCTCATCGGTGGCGTCACGACGCCCGAGGCGGATGTTTCCCATCACCGTGTCGTCAAAGAGCAGCACGTCTTGGAACACAATAGCGTAATCACGCAGCAACACCTCGGGATCAATGCTCGCAACATCCACGCCACCCACGGTGACCGTGCCTTCGGTGGCATCCCAAAAGCGCGCGGCCAGGCGGCTCACCGTAGACTTACCGGAACCCGAAGGACCGACCAGTGCCGTAACTTCGCCTTCCTTGGCGGTAAAGCTCACATCGGTAAGAACTTTCTCGCCGGCGCGGCCGTCCTCGCCCGCACCATAGCCAAATGCCACGTGATCGAACACCACATCGTGGCCCGCGGGCTCAAATTTCTCGCTGCCCCGCGCCACAGGCTCTTCCATGATGGAACGCATACGCTTGGCAGACGACTCGGCGGCAAACAGCTCGGACACCAGCATCAACGCCTGGTCAAAGGGTGCATAGATACGGCTCACCATAAGCAGGAAGGCAAACATCACCAAAAAGTCGACCTGCCCGGAGGCGACCATCGCGGCACCCGTGACCAGCGTGGCGGCAATGCCCAGACGCAGGATGACAAAAGCAGAGTTGACCAAAAGCCCGTTAGCGAGCTCGCCCTTGGTGGTCTCGCGCTCCTCGGCATCGATCACGGCGTTGAGTCCCTCAAGATAATGGGCCTCCTGGTTGGTGGCGCGGATCTCGCGAACGCAGTCGAGCGTCTCTTGAATTGCCTCGGTAACCTTGACCTTCTCGGCACGCACGCGATCGAACACCGGAGTCATGGGGCCGCGTGTTAGATACAGCACGGCAAAGGCAACGGGAACGCTCCAAAACGCCGCGATCGCCAGCTGCCAGCAAAAGAACAGCGACGCCACGAACACAATGGCGCTTGCGATGATGGCACCCCAAAGCTCTCCCAGCACGTGGCTGTAGGCGTGCTCCATGGCCTGGACGTCGCCCATGATGGTCTCGGTTAAATCGGCCAGATCACGACGACCAAAAAACGACAGCGGCAGTTTGCGCAAGCGCTCGGCGATCTCCATACGCTGCTTGCCGCACTCCTCGTAGAAGATGCAGTAGGTGTAGTAATACTGCTGCCAGTTAGAGGCAAAGAGCAACACAAAAAAGACCACGAGGCCGCCCACGATCGGCAGCGCATCCGGCAGGTCAGCCCCGCTGGCGAGATGCTCGACAAAGCCGGCCATAACCAGGAATAAAAAGCCCATGCCGGCCATGGTAATAAGATTTGTGAGCGTGGTCCAGAAAATTCCGCGTTTTACTCCGGCGACGCCTTTATCGGATAGGAAATACTTCTTTTGGAATGAGGCGAACATTTAGGCCTCGCCTCCCTTCGTGACGGCGGCATCCACGATCGCAGCAGTGATTTTCCAGCTCGCGGCCTGTTCGTATTCGGCCCACATCTTGGCATACAGACCATTTTGTGACAGCAGCTCGGCATGAGTACCCGACTCCTGCACGCTGCCCTGGTTGAGCACCACGATCCTGTCTGCGCCCACTACAGTCGAGAGTCGGTGTGCAATCATAATGACCGTGCGACCCGCCGCCAGCTTGCTAAAGGCGCGCTGGATGAGTGCCTCGTTCTCGGGATCGGCAAACGCCGTGGCCTCATCGAGCACCACGATAGGCGCGTCTTTAAGGATCGCGCGGGCGAGTGCCACGCGCTGGACCTCGCCGCCCGAAAGATATGCTCCGCCGGCACCGAGCATGGTATTGATGCCCTGTGGGAGCTTGGCCACAATGTCGTCGCACTGAGCTGCGGAGAGGGCCGCACGCACTTCGTCGTCAGTGGCCGTAGGCTTGGAGGCGCGCACGTTATCGGCAAGTGTTTGCCGGAACAGCTGGTTGGTCTGGAACACGAAGGCAACCTGGTCCATAAGCTCGTGCGGATCCATATCGCGAACGTCCACACCGCCTACGAGCACTCGACCCGAGGAGACATCCCAAAAACGTGGGATCAGGCTTGCGCAGGTTGACTTACCGCCACCCGAGGGACCCACCAGGGCGAGGGTGCTACCAGCGGAAACGCTAAAACTCGCATGGTTGATGGCAGGCGCTTCGGCACCCTCGTAGGTAAAGCTCACATCCTCAAATCGTACGTCGCTGCCGGCAGGGTGCTTGGGTTGGGCGGGCACGGAGAGCTGCTTGGAATCCATGATGCTTCGGATGCGAGCCAGCGAATCGGCACTCATCTGAGAGGCCTCGCCCACAAACATGAGCTTGGTCATGGCCGTCGGTACCACGGCCGAAAATATCGCGTAAAACGTGAAGTTTGCCATAAAATGCGCGAAGTCCGTCTCGCCCGGCGCCAACAGCAACGCCACGGGCAGCAGGAATGCCACAAGACCATTGAGCGCGGTAAGGTTGAGTACCTGCGGACCTCGGCAGAACGTGCCCGCATAGTTTTGTGCCATGTCGGCGTATTCGGCGATCGCATCGTGGAAGGCCTTGAAGGAGTAGACCGTCTGCTGAAACACCTTGACCACGGGGATGCCGCGTACGTATTCGGTGCCGGTCTTGTTCATCTTGACCAGCGCTCCCATGTAGGCCTTCATGAACTCGGCGCCTTTACCGCTCATCATGGTGGCCATGGCGCCAAACGAAACGACGACCGAGATAAGGCATGCCGCCCCCAAACGCCAATCGAGCGCGAAAAGCAGCACGAGCAAGCCCACGACCATGGCGACGGCGCCTGCGATATCGGGCAGCATGTGTGCGAGCAAAGTCTCGGTGGAGGCGGCGCATCCGTCTACAATACGGCGCAGCTCACCGGTGGCGTGCGTGTCAAAGTAGCCAAGCGGCAGCTTAAGCAGGTGCTCGCTCGTAGTCTTGCGAATATTGGACGCGCAGCGAAACGCAGACAGGTGCGTGCACATGAGCCCCACGAAATAAGCTACGATGCTTGCCAGCGCAAACCCCACGGCCCACCAACCGTACATCGCGATGTTAGTAGCTTCGCTCCAGTTGGGCGCCACGGCGATCAGATCGCGCGCGACAAGCCAAATGCACACGTACGGTCCAAAGCTCAGCAGCTGCGAGAGCGCCGAGAGCGCCATGCCCAAATACGTTAGGAATTTACGGTCGCCGGCATATGCAAGCAGCTCGCCGATACCGCCGCCTTCCCTTTTTGATCCCTTTGCCATGAGATTCCTTTCTAACGGCTTGAGAGTTAACCGTAATGAACTTATCATTGATGTGTTAGCCATGGCTCACAATCAAGCCAGGCGTGGACGTTTCTGCAAAGGAAAGGGACGCTTTTGCAAATGCGGCGGGCAGCGACCGACATAACCGAGCTCTACGCACCGCAGTTTGAGCAGTTTGGCCTGGAGCTTACCGGCAAGGGCGCCGTCTTTACCGGCGAGGTAGCAAACGACCGGGCGCACGGACGCGCATGGATCATGCCTCTCTCCCCTGCCTGCATCGTCATGGAGCATTTCATCACCCCGACGCACGATATGTACCTGGCCGAATACACACCCGAACCATACGCCTGCGTGAGCGAGGTCAGCGCGCCCACGCTTACATGCATGCCCGAGGCTGGCATAACGCCCGCGAACCTTAAACCGTTGCATGGACCGTGGCCAAACAATGCCGTTTGCAGCTTTATCCAAGATAACTGTGGCGAGGAATTAAGCCCGCTGTTTGCGGGGCAGCTCTATCACTCGCGCTCGGTGCTCTTTTTGCCTGGATATTTTGACGAACTGGAGCACCGCTATCCCACCGAGTTCGCGGGAATCTTTGAGGCATTTGCCGAGCCATGGCACGAGGAAGCGACGTCTGCCATCTGTCACACGCTGCGCCGGATCAACGAGGACCGCGCCCGCACCGTAGGCGGACACGTCTATATGCAGGGCATCGTGGAGACCATGGTCGCGGAGCTCGCCTGTTCGCGCGCGGCCCACAAGCAGGCGCGGCAGGCAGCAGACACACGCGTCAGCATAACCATTGCCGAAGAAGCAACGGCAATGATTGAGCGCGCGCTCGACAAAGGCAGACGTATGGGTATCAACGAGGTGGCCGAGAGGCTCTACACAAGCCGCTCCAAACTATGCGCAACCTTTAAGGCCCAAACTGGCGAGTCCCTAGGCGTCTACATTCGCAGACGCCGTATGGAGCGAGCACAGGACCTTTTGGCCGATAGCTCGCTCACGATAGCGCAGGTGGCAGAGCGGCTCGACTACCCTCAGCAGGCCGCCTTCACCCAAGCCTTCAAGCAATACACCGGCATGACACCCACGGCTTGGCGCTCCCAACATATATAAAGAATGAAGGCGCCAACGGCGCCCTCATTCACCAAATTCAATCCAGCCCACCTGACCCGAACGGCCGAGTCGTTACGGAACCGAGGGGCCGGGCGCAGGGCCTTGCCTCTCAATGAGTTCCCTTCAAAAACAATGGGCGTGCCGACGGCACGCCCATTCACTCTATTCCATTCAGCCCACCTGACCCGAACGGCCGAGTCGTCGCAGAACCCGGGAGCCCCGGCAGGGCGGGTGCTTGCTCAAAATGAGTTCCGCACGCAAAGAAGGCCACTTAATGTGGCCTTCGTCTTGCGCAGGACTGTTCGAAATTTTGAGGAAGCACCCGCCCTGCCGGGGCCCCTCGGTTCCCGCTTACGAGAGCGACGTTCTCAGCAACTCGTTGAAGAGCTTCGGGTTGCCCTTGCCGCGGCTCGCCTTCATGCACTGGCCCACCAAAAAGCCGATGACCTTCTGGTTGCCGTCACGATACTGCTGTGCCTGATCGGCACAGTTTGCCAGCACCTCGTCCACGATCGGCTGCAGCGCGCCGGCATCGCTCACCTGGCGCATACCGCGCTCGTCGACGATCTTATTGGGGTCGTCGCCGGTCTGGGCCATGGCCTCAAAGACCTCGTGCGCCTGGTTGGAGCTGATGGCGTCGGTCGCCAGCAGCTTAGCCAGCGCTGCCACCTGAGCCGGCGCGATGCCGGACTCGGCGAGCGACACACCCGCTCCCTTAAGGTAGGCGATCATCTCGTTGACCAGCAGGTTTGCGACCGTCTGGGCCTCCTTGCCAGCCATACCGGCAGCGGCGGCCTCAAAGAACTCGGCAAACTCCGGGTCGCCGGCAATCTGCTCGGCGTCGGCCGTCTTAATGCCAAAGTCGGCCTCAAAACGAGCGCGCTTGGCATCGGGCAGCTCGGGGATCTCGCCACGGCAACGATCGATAAACTCGTCGTCCAGGTCGAACGGCGCCAAGTCGGGATCGGGGAACAGACGATAGTCGTCAGCCGTTTCCTTCACACGCATGACCACGGTGCGCTTGCGGCTAGGCTCCCAGTGGCGGGTCTCCTGATAGATGATGCCGCCCTCCTCGAGCACCTCGGCCTGACGGCAGATCTCGTAGGCAAGGCCGTCATGCAGGCTCTTAAACGAGTTGAGGTTCTTGAGCTCGGTCTTGGTGCCCAGCTTGGTCTCGCCGCGGCGGCGCAGCGACACGTTGCCATCGCAGCGCATGGAACCCTTCTCCATGGAGCAGTCCGAAATGCCCAGCGTCACAAAGATGCGGCGGAGCTTCTCCATAAACAGGCGCGCTTCCTCGGGCGTGCGCAGATCGGGCTCGGTGACGAGCTCAATCAGCGGCGTGCCGCAGCGGTTGTAGTCGACGAGCGACTCGGCAGCGGCGGTAATGCGACCCTCGGCACCGCCCACGTGCACCATCTTGGCGGCATCCTCCTCCATGTGGATGCGCAGGATGCGGATGGGCACCGTGTAGGAACCGTCCTCGCGACGCTCGGGCATCTGCAGGTTGGACGCGTCGTAGCTGGCCAGATGGCCGGCGCGCTGGTTGCCCTCGCGCATGGTCGACGTCATGGACGTGGACAGGCCCTCGGCGTTGGCCGAGGCGCTTGCCAGGCTCTGGGCCTCGGCCTCACCAAACGCGCAGTCGGGGCGCTCGGCGGCACCGCGACCGGTCACGTCCAGGTCCAGGTGACCGTACATGGCAAAGGCGACCGGACCCTGCGTGGTCTGGAAGTTCTTGGCCATATCGGGATAGAAGTAGTGCTTGCGGTAGAACATCGAGTGGCGCTGGATCTCGCAGTTGGTGGCGAGACCGGCCTTGACGATGCTCTCGATGGCGCGCTTGTTGGGCACTGGCAGGGCGCCGGGCAGGCCCAGGCACACCGGGCACACGTTGGCGTTGGGCTCGTCATCGTGGCTGAGCTTGCAGTTGCAGAACATCTTGGTATCGAGTGCGGTGAGCTCGGTATGGATCTCCAGGCCGATCACGGCCTCCCAATCCTGCAGGACCTCGGAAAGCCCCTTCATTACAGCTCGCCTCCCTTCCCGGCAAAATCGGGCGCGACGGAAAGCGCGGGCGCACCCGTGACGGCATCGGCAAAGCCGCGCTCCAGGGCGCGGGCAAACGTGAGCAGCTGACGGTCCTTAAAGGCGGGTCCCACCAACTGGGCAGAAACGGGCAGCTGAGTATCCTCGCCCAGGCCCAGCGGCACCGAGATACCGCCGTTGCCGCATATGTTGAGCGAGATGGTGTACAGATCGGAGAGGTACATCTGCGTGGGGTCGCTGATCTCGCCAAACTTAAAGGCCGTGCGCGGCGAAGCGGGCATAAGGATGGTGTCCACCTTGGCATACGCGGCGTCGTAGTCCTGCGTGATGAGCGTGCGGGCCTTTTGCGCGGCGTAGTAGTACTTGTCGTACACGCCCGAGCTCAGCAGGTAGGCGCCGAGCATCTGACGGCGCTTGGCCTCGGCGCCAAAGCCGTGGGCGCGCGAAAGCGAGCTCTGGTCGGACAAGTTGGCGCAGCCCTCCTCCTGATAGCCGTAGCGAATGCCGTCGAAACGGGCCAGGTTGGAGAACGCCTCGGCCGGGCCGATGACGTAGTAGGCGGCGATGGCGGCGTCCAGGTGCGGCAGGTCTACCTCGACCAGCTCGGCGCCCTGGCTCTGCAGCTCCTGGGCGGCGCGCTGAACAGCGGCCTTGACCTCGGGCGTCAGACCCTCGGCCTCCATAAACGCGGGGATGATGCCCACGCGCTTGCCCTCGATGCTGTCGTTGAGGTGCTCGGTAAAGTCGACGGCGCAATCCTGGCTGGTGCAGTCATACGGATCGTGGCCCGCACCGGTAAGCGCGTTCATGGCCAGCGCGACGTCCTCGACCGTGCGGCCAAAGGGCCCCACCTGGTCGAGCGACGAACCAAAGGCGACCACGCCGTAACGGCTCACGGCGCCATACGTGGGCTTTAAGCCCACCACGCCGCACAGCGACGCCGGCTGGCGAATGGAGCCGCCGGTGTCCGAACCCAGCGAGAGCGCGACCTCGCCCGCGGCGACAGCTGCAGCGGAACCGCCCGAGGAGCCGCCGGGCACGCGCTCGGTATCCCAGGGGTTGTTGGTGCGGTGGAACGCCGAGCTCTCGGTGGAGCTGCCAAAGGCAAACTCGTCCATGTTGGTCTTGCCCATGGGCAGGCAGCCGGCATCCAGCATGCGCTGGACGCAGGTGGCGGTGTAGACGCTCTGGTAGTTCTCGAGCATGCGGGAAGCGCAGGTGGTGCGCGTGCCCACGAGGTTCATGTTGTCCTTGATGGCCAGCGGCACGCCCGCGAGCGGGGGCAGCGGCTTGCCTGCGGCACGGTCGGCGTCCACGCGCGCGGCGGCCTCGAGCGCGAGCTCGGGCGCCACCTGCAGGAATGCCTGGACCCCGCCCTCGCGCGCCTCGATGGCGGCAAGGGAGGCCTGGGCCACCTCGGTAGCGGTAAAGTCGCCAGCGGCAACACCCGCGGCGATCTGGGCGGCGGTAAGGGAATCGAAGCTCTGCGCCATTACTCGCTCTCCCCCTCTCCCAAAATGGACGGCACGCGGAAGTAGCGCTCACGCGCGCTGCCGGCGTTTTCGAGCGCAACGTCGAGCGGCAGGTCGCGCTCGGGCTCGCGCAGGTCATCGCCCATCACGTTGGACAGGCTTCCGATAGGATGGAACGTAGGCTCCACGTCGGGCAAGTCATATTGCAAGACGGGCTCGAGCATCTGGACGGCATCGTTCATGTAGGACGTCATCTGGGCGAGCTCGTCATCGGTCAGTGCGATCTTTGCGTACTCGGCGATGCCGCGAACATCTTTCTCGCTGAGTGCCATAGGCGCTCCCTTCCGCATAACAGATAAACCGCTCTAGTATACAAGGCAACGCCACTTGGAGCAGGTGCTTTACCCAAATGCAGCGAAAACGTAACGAGAGCGGCGTTTGGTAGGCTGCGGGCTGGCGGTTCTGCAGCGAAACCGCACCGTCCATAGCGAAAACCGTCCCGCCCGCAACGAAGACCATCCCGACCGCAACGAAAAGCATCACAACATTCGACACTTTTCGCCAAAATCGAGATTTTCATCGAATGTTGTGATGGTTTGGAAGTCCCGACCACCACAAAGGCGCCTGTCCCCATTGTGGCGGTTCTGGAGAATGTCTTATGCCGAGGCCTTGGCCTTGCGGCGCTTGCGGACCGCGTGGATCACGATGTCCAGCAGCAACAGCACAATGGCCACGACCACGATAAGCACGGCGAACTCGCGCTTGCCCCAGTGGCGGCCGGCCAGCGACTTTTGCTTGTCGACGTCCTTCTTGCTGTACTTGGTGCGCACGCAATGCACCAGCAGGCGATGGTCGTTTACGCCGTAAGGCGTGCAGGTGACGAGCGTCACTTTGTCGGCGCCCGGCTCGATGGTCAGCGACTCCATCTCCTCGGGCAGCACCACCTCGGAGTCCACCATCTTGTAGGCAAGCGTCTTGTTCATGGTGTGCAGCAGCACCAGGTCGCCGGGCTCCAGCGAGTGGATATCGTCGAACATGCTCAGGTTGCGCATGCCCGAGTGCGCGGTGAGCACGCAGTGCGTCGAGGTGCCACCCACCGGCAGGCTCGTGCCTTCCAGGTGGCCGACGCCGGCCATAAGGACTTCTTCGCTCGTGCCGTGGTAGATGGGCATGCTCACGTCGATGGAGGGGATCTCGACCCAACTCATCATGGGGTCGCGATCAAAGATGAGCTGCTGAGCGTAGGGCTCGATCTGGTCGGCGGGAAGCTCGGTGGCCTCGCCCGCCAGCTGCTCGTTAAAGGAGCGCGCCTGCAGCAAGATGCGCTCGCGCTCCTCGGCAGACAGCGCGTCCACGGTGCTGGACACCGTGCTGATCTGGTTGAACACGCCCGAGGCCTCGAGCCGGTCCAAGATCCACGGCCAGGTCATAAGGCCCACGCCGATAAGGATGATGACGATGGTGATGAGCCGGTCGGCCCAGCGCGGCAGTCGCTTGCGACGGCGCTTAGGTTTTGGTTGAGGTTTGGGCCGGGGGCTTGAGCCGCCGTTGGCCGCGGCGTTATTGCTCTTCATATGTTTGGCGCCCTGCACCATCGCCGGTCACTCCTCTATAGTTCAGGTTGTCTGAACAAATAATAGCCGAATTGCGAGCTTCCGCGCCGGACAACGCAGCCTGGCAGCATTGCGCAACGCGAGTATGGGCCCGCATTTGCGTTTTCAAAATGTCCCGGATCGGCGGGGCGATTCGGGATACAATGTCAATAGAAAACGACGCACCCCGCGTAAATGTTTGGGAGCGCGGGCGGCCTAGTTTTCAGCTTTTGTTAAATGCCCGGGATCCTACCCCCGGGCATTCTTATTTGCGCTTGTTGCGGCGCAAATGCCTTCTACCGTCCGCACCGCGCGTGCGCCTACGGACCTTAAACCGAACCTCATACGAGTCAAGAAACGCGATGACGAACGTGCCCACCGCCGCGAGGGCGGCGAGCGCGTTAAGGAATTTCAGCATTTGGGGACCTCCGATCGAGTCGTCGGCCGCCCGCGCACGGGATGCGTCGCAAGGGTATTTTACTGCGAGCACTCGCACTTACAGCTGGTAAACGCAATATTTGCAAACATCTGTTCGATATTCATACGCTTGATCCATCGGACGATGGAGGCTGGCTGCGTTATCCCAAAAGAACGGGGCAGACTCCAGTGCGGAGTCTGCCCCGAAAAGAGAATGGCAAAGCAAGAACGTCGATGGACGAGAAAAGTGTCCGCAAGTCTCATGGCCATCACATCCCACCTGCCAAAGGGATGGGTGAGCGAGCGTTACTCCTGCTCGGACTCCTCGGCCTGCTTACGGCTGCGGATAAGGTGCGCCACGCCGATGCACAGCACCGCGCCACCAGCGATCCAAGTGAAGGTCACGCCGTTGAGACCGGTCAGCGGGAGGCCAGAGCCCTTCTTGTTCTTAATCGTGAGGGGAATGGTTGCGCCATTTGCATCCTTAATGACGGTCATCTCCTTATTGTTGGAGCTGACCGTAAGCGTATCCAACTCACCATTTTTCTTGTAGGACGGAGTTACCGTGATTTCAAATGGGGCGACGGTGTTGTAGCCAGTGGGCGTAGTGGTCTCAGTAATCTGGTATGTACCGGTATCAAGGCCGGGAATATAGACCTTGCCGTCATCGAGTTGCGTCTTGAACTCATATGCCTGGCTCTCTTCGACAATTTCGCCGTTTTCACCAAGCCACTTGTTATCCAAAGTGCCCTCGTCACCTCGAATAACCTTAACCTTAAAGCCCGCCTGGAGATTCTTTCCCGTGAGCGCGCTCCCGGTGTCCTTATCGGTCTTGGTGACATCGAGACGGAAAACGTGATCCGTCACAACATCGATCTCGGATTTACCGGTACCTTCGGCCATGGGGTTGTTGGAGTACTCGAGATAGACCTCGTTTTTATTACCGGGAGCTTCATAGCTAGCCTTGCTATTGAGTTCGGCCTTGTAGAAGACAACGATTTGAGTTTTAGCATCGATATTAAGAAGATCGCTTTCATTAGCCGCAGTAGCCGACTTCAACCCCTTATCATTAAAACTCACCGTCAGAGTATTATTATTGTCCTCAGCAGGCTCAACCACGGTGTAGCTATTCTGATCTATCTTGGTATAGCTCTCGTTATTCAGCGCATAAACCTCGAGCGAGCCCTTAGCATAAGTAAGGCCCTGCGAAAGGGTATCCGTAAACTTGTATGCATAGGAATCATAGGTGGCGTAGTTGTCTGCAATCGTGCCGGTGAGCTTGTAGTTCACCTTCTGGCCGATCTGGGAGTCGGCGTAATCTTCCCAGCCAGTCTGGTCAGTAATGTTGGCGTCCTTCACCTTGGAGTCATTAAGGACCTTTTTCTCGACCGTGGGGATGCTGGTCTTCTCGGTGACTGTTACGGGCTCACCACCCACGATAGCGAAAATCGGAGAGGTGCCAGTGTTCGGCTTATCCGCCTTAAGGCCGTCCGACACGAACAGGTAATAGCCATCGCCGTAATGACCATCGGAAGTGATGGCCGGACGCGTCCACGAAGTGTCCACCGGAATTCCGTTTCCCGCAGGAGTCTCGTCTGTTACCGCAGCCGCAATTGCATACAGTACATCCCCGGGAGCAACCCGCGTGCCTTCGCTGCTGCTTGCCGAGCTGGCGTTAGTATCCGTCACATTGTTAGAAAGCCACTCGGCAACAACCGGAGCAGTGGCATCTGCAGCGAGTGCCTTGGTGGAATCCGCCTTCACAAGCTCTTTGTACTTGGTAGACCCCTGAATAGCAGCAATCACCTTGGATCCGATAGTCGTGCTTGACCATTCAATATCGGAGGCAACTTTACCTTTGTCCTTCTCATCAACGACTTTGGCCTTGAAAATCTGATAGGCCTTAAACGTATTGTCCTTGTTGTCCTCGGCAATCCTATTGATCGTAATGCTGTTGGCCGGTGCCGCCTCCGCTGCAAACGCCATACTCGCCGGGGCCATGACGCCGCCGAAGCTCAGCGCTGCGGTGAGGCCGGCGGTTACTGCCAGGCGTGCGATGTTCTTGCTCATGCTCATCTTCTTTTCCTCCGTTTTCCGTTTGATTCTCATTCGATCGGTCATCATCTGTCTGTGTCTTAGCATCTACTTCGCTACGTCTCGCCCCGCTCTCTGTGGGGCTGCCAGCTACTCTTTATGGCTGCCACCTCCCCGCTTGACCAGGAGCGCGACCACGATGAGCGCGGCTCCGGCGACCGCTGCGGCGGCCGCAGCGTACATTGCCATATCGCCAGTCGAGGGCATAAAGCCTCCGGTGGTAATGCTAGGGGGTGTGCCGGTGGGCGTGTTGATGAGCGACGCCTCCAGGCTGCCCGTCGACCCGTCCGCGCTGTCGGCGCGCAGGGGCGACTCGGCCGTGATGGTGAGCTTGGGCTTGGCGGCGGCCACCTGGTCGACGTCCAGGCCCTCGGCCTTGACCGTCACGGAGCGCGTGCCCTCAAAGGCGGTGTAGCCCTTGGGCGCCTTGAGCTCGCGGACCTCCAGCTTGCCCGAGTCCACGCCCGAGACGGTCACGCGGCCGTCCTCGCCCGTGGTGACGGTGGCCTTGCCCTCCGCATCCCACGTGCCGTCGGCCGCCAGTGTGCGACCGCGGTCGTCGGCGATGCTCAGGACCGCCCCGGCAAGCGGCTTGTCGCCGTCGCTGCCGCGCTTGGTGAGCGCGAGATCCCAGGTGTAGGCAGTCGCATCATCGCTCGGCGTGCGAGTGAAGCCGGCGTCGCCGGACTGGTCGGCAAAGGGAGAGCGCGGGTAGCGCAGGTAGACCTCGTTGGGGTTGCCCTTTGCGATGCCGTGGCTGCAAGCGCTGCTGAGCGGCGCATTGTACACGGCGACCACGCGGGCACCCGCGGTAAAGGCGTCGGCCCCGCCGAGCGCGGCGACCAGGTCGCCGGTGCGCACGGTGAAGGTCTTGCCGTCGGCCGCTACCTTGGTGGCGCACTGGGCCGTGATATCGGTCCAGCCCTTCGCGGGCTCGGTGCTGGCGCGCCCGTCCTTGCCGGTCTGGACGGCGTCAAAGCCGCCGTCCGCGCCCGCCGCCACGTACACGCGCATGCTCGCGGCCACCTTGGAGGGGTCGAGCCCCGCGCTCATGGTGTCAACGAACCGCACCGTATAGGTGTCGTAGGCGGTAAGACCCGCCGGGACCGTGACCGAGAGGCGCCAGTACAGGTCGTCGGCGACCGTGGCGTCGGCGGCCTTCTGCCAGGCAGCAGTGCTGTCCTCCAGCACATGCTTGGACACCTTGGGGGTCGCCGCCTTGGGCTTGACGGTGACGGCGCTGCCGCCGACCAGGGCCATGATCGGCGCGGTGCCGGCCTCGCCCTGGGCGATGGCGCCGTCGTCGGCGACGATGAGCCAGTAGCCGCAGTGCAGCTCGGCCGCCGTGCCCGCGTTAAGGGCCACGGACTCGGCGGCAGAGCTCTGGAGGGAACGAGCGAGCTGTGCGCTCAGCGCGCTCGTAAGGTGGGAATCGGTGTTGAGCCACTCGGCAGCTTCCTGCGCGGTGGTCTGGGAATTGGGCATGCCGGCGCTGTGCAGCACAGGCAGCGCGGCGTCGCGCACGGCGTCGCTTGCCCAGGCGAGGTCGGTGGCGATCTTGGCGTCGCTGTCGCCGTCGACGACGTTGGCGCTAAAGATCTGGTAGGCGTCGTAGCTGCTCGCCACGGTGCCGCTCACCGTGATGGAACCGGTCGAGGTCGGCGCGGCCTGCGCGGAAGCGGGGAACACAACCGCACAGGTGCCGATCAGGAGGGCAAGCAGCGCAAACAAGATCGGGAAGGAGCAAACTTTCTTATTCACGACGCTCGCCTCCCTTCGCATTCGCCTTGCGGCGAATGTGCATCCAGGCCGCAGCAGCGCAAAGCACCGCCGCGCCGGCAAGGTACGTCAGAGTGACGCCCGACATACCAGAAAGGGGCAAAGAGGTGGAGTAGGTGTTGGTGAAGGTGGGAAGGCTTTGGCCAGCGTTGGCGTCCTCGCCGTACTGCTTCGGTATCCGCTCATTCTCAGGAATTTCATTGCCTTTGGCATCGACGATCTGAGTGTAGGTCACATTGGTTGTGATTCCAGCATCGTCATCCTTTGCGACAACCGTAAGCTCATAGACCGACTGATCAAACTCGTAATGCGGATAGGTCGATCTTTCGTTCTTCTCGCGCACGTAGTACTTGAAGGTCTTGGAAGGGCCGCCCGTGGAGTCGCCCGGGTCGGAACTATTCCTGATATCTGAGAGCGAGTACGTGAGCTCAATCTCTTTACCATTGCCATCCAAGAATGAATGCGTCTGCTTATTTTCATTTTCAGAGGTCACGGCAGTTCCGATGATGTTATTAAAGTCTCTGTCTGTCGCAAGTTGAAGCGTAAACTCCTTCATCTCGCCACCCTCAACAACCTTAGTCGCCTTAGGAGTCCAGGAAACACTAGGGGTGTACTTGTTGGTGAATGTACTTCGCTTACCGGAGTCAGCAATCAAATAATAGTCATCAGTAGGTGACACAGGGCCCAAAGGGCCAGCTGAATCCCCAAGATTCTTAGTCACGTCCACACTATCAATCGTGAAGTTATAGACACTAAGATCTTTAGACTTATTCGAATCATTCTTTATCGGAACAGACATAAGTACAGTCTTGTTGTATTCGACTGTCACGTTAATCTCGTATACAGCATGATCGTAATCAACACCAGGAATATTGCCCGCATCTTCGACCAAGTAGTATGAGTATGTAATTTTGCCAGTATCACTTAAGGACTCCTTGCTGAAGTCACCGAGCCGCTTGCTAAGGTCATTGCTAAGGTCAAAGGCGATGTTGCCAGCGGTATTCTTGGCAGATTGGACAAACTCGCAGCCACCTTTGCTGAAATTACCATTATTGTCCCAAGAAGGCGCCTTCGCAGTATCCGAGTCCTTGCGATAAACCGTAAAGGTGAACTCCCCATCTTTGAGGTCGCGGCCGTCCAACTCCTTGGTTGCCTTCAACTTAAGGCTCGGATAGACGTACGCATCCGCAGGCACGCCTAGGTACAAGTCGCCATTCGACATGATGCCGCCACCATGGTCCCAGGAATAGTTGCCCGTGATGATAGTTGTCGCTTCATTCTGCGCTTGATTCCGCGCATTAATCGCCGCCTCATCCTCGGCCATAACACCCGACATAACACCCGAGGTCAGGCCGATGCTATTTTTTACCCCAACAGCACCGTTGGCGGGGATGTTGATAGTTTTTTCAAGTTCGATGCTTCCCGAGTACCGGGCGTCTCCACCACCAAGCATCTCACCAGTCACAACTGCGATCGGCGTTGTGTGATCATGCGCTGCGAGGAAGAAATCGGCATGACCATTGTCACGAAAAACATCTTTCAAATAGGCGGTATAGTCTTGATTCTTACCGTCGCCGCCTTTAGAAAGATGGGGCGCTTTGTCATTGCCGGTATTGCGCGCTGGGTCGTAAGCAGGATTAGGATGATCTTTGCCAAGATTCTCATTACCGGCAGACTTATTGCCAAAGATTGCCGTGCCTTCAGTGCTCGTTACCAAGGTCTTACCCGATGGGCAAACCGCAACGCCGCCACCATAGCCGCCAGCGGTATTGCTGCTTATATACGAGTTGTATACAAACAGCCTGCCTGCGTTATCCGCGTTTTTCGAATCACCCTGAACAAAGATGCCGCCGCCGCCCCAGTCGTAGCGAGACATGCAGTGATTGTTTGTGATGTAGACTATACTTTTTTTGGTGCCGTTACTTTCTTTAGGGCCGTTAATAAACGCGTCAACCTTCTGGCCCACTCGGATGCCGGCACCTTCAGATCGGTAGCTCACGTTAGAGGCAATAATTCCTCCCGTAACTTTGAGCCATGCCATATCTTGTTGACCAATATTGGTAACGTAAACGCCGCCGCCAGCTTCATCGGAATAGTTGCCAGTAATCTGGCCGCCATAAATGGCGACATCGGCGCCCCTTATGGCGGCAAGCCCAGCGCCGCCATGACAACCATCGCCATCTTTACTGCAGAATTTGGCATAGCGATTGTTCGTAATGTAACCGCCGGAAACAGTAACGCTGCCGCCATATTCGGCCATGATGCCGCCACCAAAGTCAGCAGAATCAAGCGTGCTGTTGCCGGAGATTACGCCATTAGTTATGGTGACCGTGGAAGCGTTGGCATGCACACCACCGCCACTATAAGCGCTGTTGCCGGCAATTACGCCACCGGAAACGTTGAGGCTCGAATTGTTGCATATTTCAATTCCGCCGCCCGCACGCAAGCTGGAAGCACCACACACATAGCCGCCGCTCATGTTGACGGTAGAGCCGTTCTCGGCATAAACCAAGCTGCTAACGCTGCCACCTTGTTTTTGCGTGATCACGCCGCTCACAAGGTTAAACGTGCCGCCCTTGCCGTTGTTGTTATACAGATTGATGAGCTTTAGATTTGCGTTGCCGCCGCACGCCACGATGGCACCCTTAATATCGACGTTATGACTGACAAGCGTCTCGATTGTCCCTGTACCACTCGGGGTCGATTTGGTCACGTAGTAGGTAAGATTAGACGGAATGCCATCAACGTAATTTAGCACGGCTTTCTTGCCATAATTATCGGGACTCAGCTTCTGCCCCTGATCAGTCAGCTGTTGAACATCGTTGACCGTCTCAGTCACCGGCGCGGAGTCCTTAATTTCGTCCTTAATTGTAAGTGTTGCGCCATTAGCAACATCAAATAACGGCTTATCGGTGTTCAAGCACTTGATCTTATGACCGTTTAGATTAAGGGTGATATTGATAGGGTTGTCGTCAGTTTGTTCAAACCTAATCTCTTGGTTGCATTCAATATCGTTAACGAGCTCAAAAATAGCTGAGCCGGATGCATCGCAAAGTCTCTCGTCAAGAAGCTTCTTGCTGAGTTCAGCCCCACTGCTGATTGTATAAGTCGATTCATTATTTGCAGCAAGTGAAATCGCGCCCTCGCCGTTAGCACCGTCATCCGCAGGCTGTGCATCGGAAGGCTGCGTGTCACCCTCGACCTTCGTGTCGTCGGACGGCAGGCCTGCGGCAGCGGCGTCTTCGCTCGCGTCATTCCCGGCATCGTCACTATTCTGGTTTTCGGTATCCCCGTTGTTGGTGTTTTCTACATCAGTAGACTCACTTGAGGAACCCCCCCCCATCACAGTTTCCTCGGCAGAAACCGTATGGACATCGTTGGCAATGGCCTGCGCGATCGGGGGCATGACGAGCGACAGTACCAGGCTCAAAACGGATGCTCCGCACAAAACGCCTGCCAGTACACGGCGCGTCGCTTTATTACTCTGCTTAGATTTGTCCGAATTCGCTTTCATCGATGTCTCCTCCCCAAGAGACCGCGATCTTGCTCTTTCCCTATCAAACGTATCTGCGCAATCTGTAATTGCGCTCGTTTAGTAATGCAATTATAACGATTGTTTAAACATCTGAGCAACAAAACCGACATTTTTGTAGCGAGTTCTAAATTCTCTTGACATTTGCTCAGATTTACCTTCGTTTATTCGCTATCTATATTTTGTTTCTGCTGGTAATTTAGTTGCGTATTATTTTTTAATGGCATTAGATTTATTTGCACAACATTTTGCTCAAGAGCAAACATCCTGTGAACGGTCGAAAATCGACCGTGAGCGGTAGGTCATTAACCGGAAGGAATATCCTACCAAACTGATGAGAATATCTTTAACCCATCGGTAGTTAGAAGCGTGATGTTCAGACAACTATATTTGAATTTTCGCGCAGATTTTAGGCATCATTTCGCCCAAATCGCCTGAGGCCGCCACAAAGGTGCCTATTCCCTTTGTGGTGGCTCTCCCCCGGCGCTACAGCAGATGTTCCTCGATAAAGATCGCGATGCCGTCTTCGTCGTTGCTCGCGGTTACAAAATCGGCGGCGGAGCGGGTGGCATCGCTGCCGTTTGCCATGGCCACGCCCGCGCCGGCGTCGGCAACCATGCAGGTGTCGTTATCGGCATCGCCAAACACGCAGATGTTCTGGAGCTCCATGCCGTTGAGCTCCGCCACACGCACAAGGCCGCGTGTCTTGGACACGCGCGGATCCATAAACTCGTAGAGCCGCTGCGTGGTTTGCAGAGCCGCCGCCTTAACAGTGTCATCGGCAAACGTCGATGCTTGCTCAATCACCCGCGGCATTACCTCGGGCGCCATGGTAAACATCACCTTGGGCTGCGGCTCGCGCAAGAACTCGGCAAAATCGACCACCTGGTAGGGCACGCCGTCGACGCGCGACAGGTGCTCGACGCACGCGTTGCTCTCGGGCACGTAGAACACACCGTCTCGGGGGCAGACGGGCGTTGCCGGAAGGTCCGCCATGTGCTTGCAGATGCGCGCGATGGTCTCGCCCGGCAGCGGATAGCTCAGCTCGTTGATGTCGTGCGCGCGGTCGATGACCTCGGCACCACCGCAGCCCACGAGCACGTCCACCAGGCCTTCGATGCCCCAGAGCTCGTACATGGCCTCGGTCGCGTGGGCGTCGCGCCCGGTGCACAGGCCAAAGAGCACGCCGCGCTCGCGCAGGGCGCGGATCGCCGCCACGGTGCGCGGGGACACCGTGTGCTGGCTCGTGAGCAGCGTGCCGTCGATATCGCAGAACACGGCTTTGATGTGGCTGAAGGTGGTGTCCATGGGGGCCTTTCTGGGTCGTGCGGCGGTGTGGGGTGTATTCGTGAACGGCGTACATGGTATACCAAGGCACAGGCGCGGCCCGTCAAAGCAAAAACCACCACAAAGGCGCCTGGCCTCTTTGTGGTGGCCGGATCCGCAGCGCAAACCATCACAACATTCGACGTTATTCGGCAAAATCGCGATTTTCAACGAATGTTGTGATGGGTTTTACTGCCTTGCAGAACAATCGAAATGCCGGCGGCCAAACAGCAGCAACGCCGCGGGGACCGCCGTCACGACCATGCCTGCCCCCACGAGTGTCCGTTGTACGCCAAATGTTGCCGCCAGCCACGGTGCAACCGCCAGAGGGGCCACGCCGGCGAACATATTGCCAAAGCCCATGACCGAGTTCACACGGCCGAGTTGCTCGAGCGGCGCCGTCGTCTGCACAATGGTGTTGTGGAGCGGGTTGACGACACCCCAAGCAATGCCCAGGGCGATCTGGCCGACGAGGGCCACGCCCACGTACGGTGTCCCCACATAGAGCAAACTTCCCAGGCCCACGGACATGAGCGCCACGAGCAGGGTTTTAAGGTTGACCAGGTGCGGCGGCAAGCGGAGCGCGAGGACGGCGCCCAGCACCGCGCCGACACCGCTGGCCGACGAGAGCCAGCCCATCCATTCGACACCGACGTGCAGGACATCACGGTAGAAGAACGACTCCAGCGGGTCGAAGGCACCGTAGCCAAAGTTCGAAAGGAAAATAATGCAGAAAAGTAGCGCGAGGACGCTATTGGTAAAGACCGTCTTGATGCTGGTCGCGAAGGTGGCGCGGGAAGATGTGTTGGGGTCGGGGCTTTGTCCCGCACGCTCCCCTTCCTCTGCCGAATCGGCATCCGTATGCCCGGCGGCATGGCTGGTCTGCGGCCTAAAGTCCCAACCGGCAACGAGCGCCTGTACGGTAAAGAGCATCATGAGCAAAAACACCGCACGCGACGACGCAGCAGCTGCGACAAAGCCGCCCAGCGTGGGGCCAACGATGATACTCACGTTTGAGAACATGGCGATGGCGGAGTTGATGTCTTTGAGCTCGACGGGGTCGTCGGTGAGATACGCCGGATAGGACGTGGCAATGGGCTGGGCAAATCCCATCACAAAGCCCAGGAGTACCGCGCCGGCAAGGACCGTTTCGGTCGCGCTGCCAAAGGCGAGAATTGCCGCGCCGGTTGCCAACGTGCCGACGATACTCGCCCGGAAATGACGGCGCGGACCCCAGGCGTCGAGCGCAGCGCCACCCGCAAAGGATCCCAAGATCACGAATACGTTCATAAACAGAACGGCCAGCGATGTCGCCACAACCGAGGCATCGTCTGCATAGGTGAGCGTTCCGATGACGCCGATAAAGTAGCTGGTCTGAAAACCGGTGTAGATGAGAAAGCGCATCGCCACCAGGCGCTTGGCCTGCACGGACAACGATGATTGAGGCTTTGAGAAAAGAGGGGCGAGCATAGAGACTCCTTGTTTCATACGAATGCGGACGGTGGGCATTCGCCACCGTCTGTCAAATCAATCTATCCGCATGAAACATTAAGGACGCATCAAGCCCCTTCTCTCCGTTTTTCGCCCGTCATGAACTACTTGGTAGATTGTAAGACATGTCCCACACATCTACCAAAGCAAAAACCACCACAAAGGTGCCTGACCCCTTTGTGGTGGAAATGGCGTTTGCCCAGATAAAACCTGCCGAAATAAACCTGTTCCTATTTGGCATGTTATGGCAACACAGCGAGCCGGTTCCAAGTGCCCCAGGTCGCCCCGAAAGAGGAGCGACGCGTACTTTGGTACGCGAGCGACGGCTTGAGGGGCGAGATGGGGTGCTTGGGGCCGGCGCAGCGTCAAGCCTGAAGGTGATCTTGGATAAGATCACAGATGGCTCGGGCGTCGTTGATGTTGATGGCTCGGGTCGCAAAGCCGGCGTCGAAGGCCTGACGCGCCAGGGCCTCGTTGCAGGCAAGGGCCAGCGTGTGGCCATCGACCAGGTCGAGCGAGCTCTTGCCGCGCAGACGGTCGACACCGGAGCGCGCGACGACGATGTTGTCGAAGCCCTCGGTCTTGTAACCCTCGATGATCACCACGTCGACATCGTTGTAACGCGACAGCAGCTCGCGTGCGGGCATCTCGTCCTCCTCGCGCGTGTCGGCGTACTCCGCCCAGCGCGTGGCACAGATGAGGCCCACGTGCTTTGATCCGGCCTGGTGATGGCGCCAGGTGTCCTTAGCGGGCACGTCGATATCAAAGCCGTGGTGCCCGTGATGCTTGAGAGAACCCACGCGCAGGCCGCGGCGGGTGAGCTCGGCGATAACCTTCTCGACGAGTGTGGTCTTGCCCGAGTTTTGGTAGCCGATAAACGCGATCGCGGGGACGGCCGGTGTCGGAGCTGCGGGCGCGACGGCGACGGGTGCGCCCGCGGGCGCGGCACCGTCAGCGGCCACGGCCTCAACAGCAGCGGCCTGACGCTCTGCGCGGTCCCACACGCCCGAGCGGCCGCCCTCCTTGTGCAGCAGGCGCACGTCGACGATCTCCATGCCGCGATCGACCGCCTTGCACATGTCATAGATTGTTAAGCACGCAGCACTCGCTCCAGTCAGGGCCTCCATCTCGATACCCGTCTTACCCGTCACGCCGGCCGTAACCAATACATGAAAGCCAACCTGCCCGTCAACGCGCGCCGGCGCCCAGCCCTCGGGCACGTCCTCGGCCGGCGTCCCCGCCGAAGCAATGGGCGCAATGTCGCACTTGCTCTTGGTAATGAGCAACGGATGGCACATGGGGATGATGTCGCTTGTGCGTTTGATGGCCATAATGCCCGCCACGCGCGCGCAGGCAAGCACGTCGCCCTTTTTGGCGCGGTCCTGCAGCACCATAGCCTGCGTCTCAGGATGCATGAGGATAGTGCCCTCGGCGATAGCAATGCGATGGGTCTCGGCCTTGTCGGACACGTCGACCATGCGCACCTCGCCCTTGGCGTCCACGTGTGTCAGCTCGTCGCGGCGGGCATCACGGGTGGGCTCGGTGGCAGCGCTGGCAGTCGGCTGTGCGGCTGCGACGGCATCGCTGTCAGTAGCCGTGACTTTGTGGGCAGACATCGCGGCCCTGCGAGCGGCCTTGGTGGCATCGGCGTACCTGCTCTTGGCCATATGATCATCCTCCGATTTGGGACATAAATCGTTGCGTGCCCTCAATTATCGCGTGTTCCTGCGGTTTGTGGGCCACGGCATCGCGCCAAATCGAAAGTACCTGCATATCATCACCACGGCGCAACGCCTCACGCACCGAATACTCGGCATCGCTGAACAGGCACGGACGCACGTTGCCATCGGCCGTCAGGCGCAGACGGTTGCAGCTCGCGCAGAAATGATTGGACATGGCGCTAATAAAGCCAACCGTTCCCGCCGCGCCCGGAAAGTGCCAATAGCGCGCGGGGCCCGCGCCGGCAGGAGCGTCGTTGATGTCGAGCGGCTCGAGCTCGAGCTCGCCCAGTCCCGCCGCCGCGGCCCCGGCATTGATGCGCGCCCGCAGCTCGTCGCTCGGCACGGTGTCGCTCGCGTCCCACAGCTCGGGATTGAGCGCGGGCGCGTGAGGGTCTACGGCGCAATGCGAGCTCGTGCGCTCGTCACCGATGGGCATGTATTCGATAAAGCGCAGGTGGATGGGTCGGTCGAGCGTGAGCCGCGCAAGGGCCGCCACATCCTGGTTGAGTCGGCGCACCACAACGCAGTTGACCTTAACGGGCTCAAAGCCCCAAGCCAGCGCCGCGTCGATGCCGGCCATGGTCTGCTCGAGTCGACCCAGGCGCGTGATCTTTCCAAAGAGCGTAGGGTCGAGCGTGTCGAGCGAAATGTTGACGCGGTTAAGACCGGCGTCTTTGAGCTGCGGCGCCAGCTTGGGCAGCAGGGCGCCATTGGTGGTGAGCGAAATGTCCTCGATCTGCGGAATCGCGCGGATATCACGAATGAGCGGAATAATACGGCGGCTGACCAGCGGCTCGCCACCCGTCAGGCGTACGCGGCGAATGCCCTCCCCCGCCACCATGCGCACAAAGCGGGCGATTTCCTCGGCGCTGAGCAGCTCGTCGTGTGCACGGGGCGCCACGCCATCGGCCGGCATGCAGTAAATGCAGCGGAAATTGCACTTGTCGGTAACGGCAATGCGCAGGTAGTTGATATCGCGGCCAAAGCCGTCATGTTGCACGTGCCCGTCCACGCAACCCTCCCCTCACGCGGCGTTTTATTCTTCGGAAAACATAATACCCCATGCGAGAATCATGCCGACACCCGTACGACAGGACAGGTCGCTTCGAGCAAAACGGACTTTCCAAGCCCATCCTCAACACGCAAACCATCACAACATTCGATGCTTTTCTCGTTTTTGGCAAAAAACGTCGAATGTTGTGATGGTCTGCCTGCCCACGGCACCCCGTAGAAGGACCAAAGCGCCCCTAAAGGCCGCCATCCCAGTGTCGAATCACGAATTCTCGCAGGTCGTTCTGCCGTTTCTGGAACACCTCGCTTCGGTCGCACTTGAGGCCCATAGCGAGCGCGATGGCGTTCATCGCCCGATGCAATTGCAGCTGGTGGGCAAACTGAGTCCCGGTGAGGACGATCATCCTAAAGCCCAGCGCGCTCAGCACGGTCATACGCTCCGCGTCCGACGCGCTGCGCTGTTTATCAAGATGGTCCGAGCCGTTGTATTCAATCCCCGTACCGCTCGCAGGCGCGTATACATCGATCTCGAAATACCCGGCCTTTGCGAGATACTTGAACTCGTTGGGAACATCGACCCGATGGTTGAGCTCGATCTTGGCGTATCCCAGCCCGCCCTGGGAACGTTTTGCTACGACCATGATTGCGGTGGCCGTCTCCATGGGCGAACGCGCGCCATCGTGCACGCGCTTGAGCACGGCGGCCGCGCGTATAGCCCCCTGACGAGATCGGTTCTCATTGCAATAGGCAATCAAGTCGGCAACGGTGTACCTCTGCCCCATCTCGACATAATCGCCTGTCGACAGATGATTCAAATGGTATCGGGCGCAGATTTCGTAGCCATATTCCAGCTGCTCGGGCTCGCTCATCCACGAACCCGCTTGGACAAAGCACATGGCCTCATCAACCACCAGAAGGCCCTCTGCCACCTCGATAAGATGGCCTGGAGGTACCGGCGCCCCAAACACGTGGCACCTAAATCCAGCCGGCGTCGAGCGCTCAAAATCGAAGTTGACGAGCGTGTCGATATGATCGAGCTCTTCTCGTGGAATACCAAGTGAGACCAGATAGTCGGTAACGATCCCAACTGCCGTTGAAGCCCTCAGCCCCTTGGCATCGAGTCCCAATTTGGGCAGGCCCGCGGTCGGCTCCGCCTCGTTAGCAAGCGAGTCCTCATCGTATAGGCTGCTTGCTCGCGAGAGCGGCTCAAACGGACGCTCCACGTTGTGGTACAGCCAGGCAGTCTTATGGGACAGGACGATCGGCAGGTCCATGAGCCCTCCAATGGAGTCGGATAACCAACCTTATTCCCCTGCCCACGGGTCCGCACACCTTCGCGCGCAAGAAAGCGATTCCGCCCGGTCGAGTGGCAGAAAAACCATCACAACATTCGACGCTTTTCCCGATTTTGGCAAAAAACGTCGAATGTTGTGATGGTTTGAGGCGAGGTGAGAGGCACGGAGGGGTCAAAGCATCGTGCTCGAACGGGTTAATCCAACTCTTTTAAGCCATGCGCCAGCTGCCAGTACTCGCCGTGCTGGGCGAGCAGCTCTTCGTGCGTGCCGCGCTCGATGATGCGGCCGTGTTCGAGGACCATGATGGCGTCGGCGTCGCGGACAGTGGACAGGCGGTGCGCGATCATAAACGTGGTGCGACCGCGCATGATGCGGTCCATACCGCGCTCGATGAGCTTTTCGGTACGCGTGTCAATGGAGCTCGTGGCCTCGTCCAGGATGAGCACCGGCGGATCGGCGACGGCCACGCGCGCGATGGCGAGCAGCTGACGCTGACCCTGCGACAGGTTGGCGCCGTCGGCCGTGACCGGTGTGTCGTAGCCCCGCGGCAGGCGGCGGATAAACGAGTCGGCGCAGGCGGCCTCGGCAGCGGCGCGCACCTCCTCGTCGGTCGCGTCGAGCTTGCCAAAGCGGATGTTCTGCGCAATGGTGCCGCTAAACAGGTGCGTGTCCTGCAGCACAATGCCGAGCGACCCGCGCAGGCTGGCCTTGGCAATGTGCTTGACGTCGATGCCGTCGTACGTGATCTCGCCGTCATCGACCTCGTAGAAGCGGTTGATGAGGTTGGTGATGGTCGTCTTGCCGGCGCCCGTGGAGCCCACAAACGCAATCTTTTGCCCCGGCTTGGCAAACAGGTTGAGGTCCGTGAGCACGCGGGCGCCCGGCACGTAGGAAAAGTCCACGGCATGGAAGCGCACGTCGCCGGCAAGCGGGACCAAGCCGCACGTGAGCTCGGTGCCGTCGGCGGCCACCGCGCGGCCCGACTCATCAACGGCTGCCACGTCATGCAAGTGCCCGTACGCGCCCACGCCCTGGCCCTCGGGAATCTTCCACGCCCACGCGGCGTCGCCCGTCTGCACCAGCTCCACGCAGCCCTCGTCCACCTCGGGCTCAAGGTCCATAGCCGCAAACAGGCGCTCGGCACCGGCCAACGCGTTGAGCAAGAAGTTGCCGAGCTGCGTAAACTGGTTGATGGGCATGGCGGCCTGGCGCACAAAGACCAGGTAGCTTGCAAGTGCGCCCACATCGGCGAGCCCCTTGATGCAGAGCATGCCGCCCGCCACGGCGACGATGGCATAGTTGACGTAGCCAATCACGACGGTCATGGGCACCATGGAGTTGGCATAGCTCACGGCGGCGGTGCCGGTGCGGCGAAGCTCGTCGTTGCGGCAGGTGAAGCCGGCGACATTCGCTGCCTCACGGTTAAAGACCTTGATGACCTTTTGGCCCGAGACCATTTCTTCGATATATCCGTCCAGGTCGCCAAGCGATGCCTGCTGGGCGGCAAAGAAACGCTTAGAGCGCGCGCCCGAGTAGCGCGCATACAGCACAATGGCCGCATCGCACACGAGTGTGATAATCGTGAGCTGCCAGTTAAGGATGATGAGCATAGCCGTGGTGCCCACAACCTGAATGGCGGCCTGAATCACGTTGGCAAAGCTGTTGTTGAGCGCCTCGGAGACGGTGTCGACGTCGTTGGTGAAAAAACTCATGATGTCGCCCGAGCGCGTGCTGTCAAAATAACTGAGCGGCAGCGTCTGGATGTGCGCGAACAGGTCGCGGCGAATATCGGACACCACGTGTTGGGCCGCGCGCACCATAATCTGCGAGTAGCCCAGGGCCGAGAGCACGCCCGCAGCGTAGATGATCGCCGTCAGGATGACCTGCTTGGCGAGCAGTTCCTCCCCGCCCGTGGCCAAACCGTTAACGATGGGGCGCACCATGTAGGTGCCGGCGAGGCTCGCGATGGCGGCAACGGAGGCGAGCACGCCCACCGCGAGCAACGAGAACTTGGCATGCCCCATGTAGGAGAGCAAGCGGCGTACAGTGCGCTTGAGGTCGGCCGGGCGTGCTTGGGCTGCGGTCTTAGGCATGGCGCTCACCCCCTTCCAAGGGTGATCCGCATACGACGGAGGAAAACGGATCATTCGCGCAACCATCGTCGCTGCCGTCGCCGGCGTCCGCGTTCCTCGCAAACTCCATCTGCGAGGCATAAATCTCCTGGTATATGTTGTCGCCCGCTAGCAGTTCCTCGTGCGTGCCCACGCCGTGGACACGACCGTCGTCCAATACCACAATGCGATCGGCATCCATGACACTCGCGATGTGCTGGGCGATGATGAGCACGGTCGCATCGGGAATCCGAGCGATGTGCTCGCGAATCTTTGCGTCGGTCGCCATATCGACCGCGCTGGTGGAGTCATCAAAAATGAGCACGCGCGGATGCTTGAGCAGCGTGCGCGCGATGCACAGGCGTTGCTTCTGGCCACCCGAGACACCGGCGCCGCCTTGGCCCAACTCGCCGTCCAGCCCGCCGATGCGATCAAGGAACTCGTCCACGCACGCCGCGCGGCAAGCCGCGAGGAGCTCATCGTCCGACGCCTGCGGATTGCCCCACTGCAGATTCTCGCGCACGGTGCCCGTAAACAGCACGTTCTTTTGCAGCACAATGCCCACGGCGTCGCGTAGGGTCGCGAGGTCGTAGTCACGCACGTCACGTCCGCCCACAAGCACGGCGCCCTCGGTAGCGTCGTACAGGCGCGCAATCAGCTGCACAAGTGAGCTCTTGCCCGAGCCCGTGCCGCCGAGGATGCCCACCGTCGAGCCGCTCTCGATGCGAAGGTCGATATGCTCGAGCACATCCTCGGCTGCATCCGTGCGGTATTTAAAGGAAACGTCGCGAAACTCGATACTGCCGTCCGCTGGCGCCGCAATCGCGAGGTCTCCCGCGGGGTTGGCGATAAAGGGCTCCTCATCGAGCACCTCGGCGATACGGCCCACACTCGTAAGAGCGCGCGTGAGCAGCAAAAACACGTTGGAAATCATCATGAGCGAATTCATGATCAGCAGCACGTAGCTCATAAAGCCCGTGAGCGAGCCCACGCCCAGCTTGCCGGCGAGAATCATGCGGCCGCCAATCCACAGGATGGAGAGCGCAGCCACGTACATCGACAGCTGAAACACCGGCAGGTTGAGCACCGCGCTGCCAAAGGTCTTTGTCGCAGTGCGCGCGAGCTCGGTATTGACGGTGTCGAACTTGGCCTCCTCGTGCTCGGTACGAACGTAGGCCTTGACGGCACGCACGGCGGTGAGGTCTTCCTGTACCACGCCGTTGAGGTGGTCCATCGAGGTCTGCAGCTGGCGGTAGAGCGGACTGACGCGACAGGTGATAACGCCCAGTACGATCGCCAGCACCGGCAGAATAATCGCGAATACCGTAGCAAGCGGACGCGACAGCACCAACGCATAGACCAAGCCGACGATAAGCGTCACGGGACCGCGCACCATGGGGCGAAAGCCGTTGCCGATGGCGTTTTGAATAACAGTGATGTCCGTGGTCATGCGGGTGACGAGCGAGCTGGCGTCGTAGTTGTCCAGGTTGCCAAAGGCGAGCGTTTGAATCTTTTTGTACTCGGCCTCGCGCAGGTTAGCGCCTAGGCCCGAGGCAACGCGGGCGGACGTGCGGGCATAACCCAAGCCCAGTACCAGCGAAAGCGCAGCGCACACCAACATGTACGCACCCTGTAGCAGCATGTAGTTGATATCACCCGCAGGCACGCCCACATCGATGATGTTGGCCATGATGACCGGGATAAACAGCTCGAGCACCGTCTCGACCGACACAAAGAACACGCCGAGGATGGCATCGCGACGGTATGCCCCTAGATAGGAAAACAGTATTTTGAGATTGCGCACGCAGGTTCAACCCCCATCAAACGTTGTTCGCAAATGCACGTATTATTGCGCGCCGAATAATGGTGTCAAGTATTCCGAAATCGTTTTCTGCAAGGTTAGCGCCGGCGGCGAGTTCTCGTGATGTGTGTCCATATTCACTCGGAATAATGGTGCGCGAGACTTTTTCGCTTCGGCGTCAACACAAACCTTGACTCTACAATCGTTGTAGGGTTTTCACTACACTGGTACGTAAACGAACCCAGCCAGAAAGCCCCGCCCATGGAACACGACCTCACACGCGGCAATGTCCTTAAGACCATCGCGGTCTTTGCCCTGCCCTATATGCTCTCGTACTTTTTGCAGATGCTCTACGGCATGGCCGACCTGTACATGATGGGGCAGTTTAGCGGCGCCGCCGGCATCACCGCCGTGGCAAATGGCGCTCAGACGCTCTATATGATTACCGTGGCACTCGTGGGCCTGGCCATGGGAACGACGGTGATCGTCGGTCTCGCCGTGGGCTCGCGCCGCTTCGACCGCGCCGAGACCGCCATCGGCAATACCATCACGCTCTTTATGGGCGTCTCGGTGGTGCTGGCCGCTGTCCTGCTCGCGCTGTGCCCGCAAATCGTGGCACTCATTGGCACGCCGGCCGAGGCGGTCGAAGGAACCGCCGCCTACCTGCGCATCTGCTTTGTCGGCATTCCGTTTATCGCCGCATACAACATCCTCTCGGCCATCTTTCGCGGGCTGGGCGATTCGCGCTCGCCTATGTACGTGATCGGCGTGGCATGCATCATCAACATCGCGCTCGATTTTCTGTTTATCGGGCACATGGGGCTCGGCCCCGTGGGCGCGGCACTCGGCACGGTGACCGCGCAGACGGCCAGCGTTGCCCTCGCGCTCGTGTGGCTTAAGAGCCGCCGCACGAACATCCACGTTAAGCGCAGCGACCTGCGCCCCCAGCCCGAGGTGCTCGGCAGTATTCTTAAGATCGGCGTGCCCGTGGCCGTGCAGGACGGCTGCATCCAGGTGGCGTTTATGTTTATCACCGTCATCGCCAACCACCGCGGCTTGGTCGACGCCGCCGCCGTGGGCCTGGTCGAGAAGATGATCAGCTTCTTGTTCATTGTGCCGAGCTCCATGGGCGCCACCGTCAGCGCACTCACGGCGCAAAACGTCGGCGCGGGCAAGGGTGACCGCGCGCGTCAGGTACTCAAAGATGCCATGACGATCTCGGTGGTGTACGGCTGCCTGATCACGGCGCTGATGTGGCTGGTGGCACCGGCGTTTATTGGCTTTTTTGCCAAGGACGCCGCGGTGGTCGCCGCCGGCACCGGCTATATGCGCAGTTATATTTTCGACGCGATTTTTGCCGGCATCCACATTTGCTTTAGCGGCTTTTTCGCTGCATACGGCAAGAGCTATATCGGCTTTGCGCACAACGTGCTGGCCGTGGCGCTCATTCGCGTGCCAGGCGCGTGGCTGCTGTCGAACGCCTATTCCGATACGTTGTTTCCCATGGGCATCGCCTCGCCGTGCGGATCGATTTTGTCGGCGGTCATCTGTGTTGTCGCGTTTACCGTGCTCAACCGGCGCGGGGCTTTTGACAAGTTGGTGGCGTAGCGGGGCGACACAGGCTGGCACCTCTCCCCTGCTTTTTACCGAAAGGAGCGATCCTGTGACCGACACGCCAAGTGAACATACTGAGGGCCTGCTCCGCATTGGCGAGATTGCGCGCCTGTTTAACCTGAGCGTGGGCACGCTACGTCATTACGAGCAGATGGGCTTGCTGGATCCGGCGCACATCGATCCGGCAAGTGGATACCGCTACTACGGATCGCGGCAGCTCTCCACCCTCAACACCATCAGTCATCTGCGTGTTCTCGACTTGCCGCTCACACAAATCCGTGAGTTTGTGACCACGCGCGATGTGGACCTCATGCAGCGGCAGCTGGCGCAGCAGCAGGAGCTCATCGAGCGCAAGCGCCGCGAGCTGGAGCGCGTGTCGCGCAAGATCGACAACCGGCTTGCCCTGCTTCACGATGCCCTGAACACCGAGCTCGATACCATTTGCACAATCGATGCGCCCGAGCTTCGCTGCGCCGTATTGCGCGAACGCGTCAAGCCTACCGACGCCTATGCGCTGGAGTGGCAGATTCGTCAGCTGCAGAAGGGCCAGCACGAGACCTTTGTCTTTCTGGGCAACTTAGGCGTCGGGATTAGCGCCGTGCGCCTCGCCGCCGGCGACTTTGACGGCTACGACGAGGTCTTTATGCTGCTCGATGACACGGACGATTACCTGGGCGATGTCGAAGTACGTCCCGCCGCGCGGTGTCTGACGGTCAGCTTCCGCGGCACGCACGGTCAGGCGGCCCCGCGCTATGAGCGCTTACTCGATTACATGCACGAGCGCGACCTGTCCCCCGCCGGTCCCTCGCGCGAAATCGCCCTCATCGACGACATCATCAGCGACGACCCAGGGGCGTATGTGACGAGGATCGCGATACCGGTCCGCTAATCACTACCATTTATCGAGCAATTCCATCCATTTACCTTAATCCGAATTAGATTGTATTATGTAGCAAATAAAATGACAGCATATTGCCCCCCATAGGCAGGAGACATTATGCCCAGAGTTCAATCACGTCGCTCGTTTCTTCTCGGCCTAGCCTCGATCATCGGCTTATCCGCGTCACGCCCAACAAGAGTATTCGCTGCCGACTCAAACTCATCCGTCGCTTTTACATCAGACCTAGCACAAGACTACGCGCTTTCCCTGTTGCCCATCGTCGACGGATCCGCGAACTTAGAGATCGAGCAAATCGTTCCCGTATGCCAACAAATCGGCCTTATCTGTGGCTATGAAATCAGTGTCACAAGGGAAGGAAGCCCTTACGGTTATTTAATACTTGACGCATCATATCCTGGGCTTCTGAAGGAGATAACCCTCGGCGATACCATTCTTCCGATTTCAGCTTCTCTATCAAACGCCATTTCAACTTATTCCGGCCAACAGGCCACAAACCCAACCGTACTAATTTCGTACAACGATATTGAATATGGAACTTTGGTGCCAGGAACTAGAGACTGTGTAACCAACTATAACAATATACGGTCTGTCCCGATTGTCACCGAAAAGGGTATAGCACCTCAAAGCAATAACCCAACTTCATGGAATGCAGTCATTATCAATGAAGATGACTTGATGTTGCATTTCCAAATAGACGATTTAAACGGAATACCGTTCCGAGGAGTCTCGGAATCATTAGTTGAAGCCCGCACTAATAAGTATGCATGCGTCGTTTCTGCCTTGTACGCTGTATCAATGCATTACGGTCTCACCAGTTCAAACGCTAATCAATTTAATCCCGATTATTATAAAGAAATATGGAACGTCACTGGCACAACAACGTATAAGACCAATGATCAGGGCGTCGAGTACGGAAGCACGATCATCCCAGATGGAATTGTTCCGTTTAAAAGTCTTGCCGCTCAAAAGGGTAGAGCACTTAATACTCAATTTTTCGGTTATCAGCCTCAATTCGCTCAGTACAGAGCAACTATCGATCAAGGGAATATCGGCTTGTATCATATGTGGATCAACAGCCGAAACAGTGAAGGATCCGTCGAGCTATCAGGTCATACAGTCACGGTAACTGGCTATTTTACTGGGCATAATGGAAGCTCTGGCATCGAACTGCAGTGGCTCGAAGTATTCGACGGATGGAACACTTATCCCCGAGCGATTAACTATGCAACGCCCAATATGGTCAAATTGAACGGAACAGTCTTTTGGTAGACCGGATGGCACCATCAAAATGCTATGGCACCACGGCCTTTGCCCTGGTTACGATATTGGTGATTTTCGCTATGTTTGCATCCGTTTCTTCATGCACAGATAGAGCCCGCTATAGCGGAGGAGATGATTACCTTGTCTTTGGAGCCGGCAGCGTTCATTCTATTGAGGGAACGGAACTCGTAATCCAAACAGACAACAGTCCCCGCTACACCGACGCTGGAAAGCAAACCCGGATTACATTCCCCTCATCTGGCCGAATCAAAGACAAGCTTTCCCAAATCAAAGTTGGGACAAGAGTTTCCTACTCACGCTTTGAGTCGGTAGACGCATCTGGATCATACGAGGGAAACGATATCGAAATTGAACAGGCAAACACTATAAGGAGATGTTGAGGAACTGAGCCTCTGCGCAGCTCCTCAACAAATCATTATGCCTCCGGGACCCTACCCGTCGCCAAAATCTGTTCAAGTGCCGCCTCATCCAACACGGGCACACCCAGCTGCTCGGCCTTGGTGAGCTTGGAGCCCGCTTTGGGGCCGGCGACCAGGTAGCTCGTCTTCTTTGAAACACTGCCCGAAACCTTGGCACCGAGTACCTTGAGCGCCGCACCTGCCTCGTCGCGGGTGCGGTTGACGAGCGTGCCGGTGAGCACGAAGGTCAGACCCGCGAGCGGCTGTGCGTCGGCGAGCTCGCCCGCCACGCCAGCGTCGGCTGCGGCTTGCGCATGCGCGGCGCCCAGGTCGACCTCGAGCGAAAGGCCCGCTTGGCGCAGACGTTCCAGCACGGCAAGGTTTTCGGGCACGGCCAGGAACTGCTTGACGCTCGCCGCAATCTTGGGACCGATGCCCTCGCACTCGGCGATGTCCTCTTCGCTCGCCAAGATAAGCTTGTCGATCGACAGGAATCGCTCGGCGATGACCTCACCCACACTCTTGCCCACGTGGCGGATGCCCAGGGCAAACAGCACGCGACCGAGCGGCTGGCTCTTGGACTTGTTGAGCTCGGCGATGATTTTCTCGGCCGTCTTGAGGCCTACCGGAATGGGGTCGCCCTTCTTGACGCCCTTTTTGCTGTTGGAGCTGGCATAGGTGCGGCCCGTGTCCAGGCCGGCGATGTCGTCGACCGTGAGCTGGTAGAAGTCTGCGACATCGTGGATCAGCCCGGCGGCGATCATCTTGTCGACGATCTCGTCGCCTAGGCCGTCGACGTCCATGCAGCCGCGGCTCACCCAGTGAAGCAGGCGCTCCTTGAGCTGCGCGGGGCAGTCGATGGAGACGCAACGGTAGGCCACCTCGCCATCCTCGTGGACCACGGGGCTGCCGCACACGGGGCAGACCTCGGGCATCTGCCAGTCGACCGAATCGGCCGGGCGCTTGTCGAGCACCGGGCCCACGACCTCGGGGATTACGTCGCCTGCCTTGTGCACGATGATAGTGTCGCCCTCGCGCACGTTTTTTCGGCGGATCTCGTCGATGTTGTGCAGCGTGGCGCGCGCGATGGTGGAGCCGGCGACCGTCACCGGGTCGAACTCGGCGACCGGCGTGAGCACACCGGTGCGGCCCACCTGGATGCGAATTTCGCGCAGGATGGTCTGCTTTTCCTCGGGCGGAAACTTAAAGGCGATGGCCCAGCGCGGTGCGCGGGCGGTAAAGCCCAGGTCGAGCTGCTGCTGAAAGCTGTCGACCTTTACGACCACGCCGTCGATGTCATAGTCCAGATCGCCGCGGTGCTCGAGCGCCTGGGCGCAGAACTCGTGAACCTCGGCCGGCGTGGCGCAGCGTGCCACATTGGGGTTGACGCTAAAACCGGCGCTGCGCAGCCAGTCAAGAAACTCGCGCTGGCTGTGGACATGCAGTGGGTCAGTATCGGCGATGGCATAGATAAAGGTAGCGAGATCGCGGCGCGCCGTGATCTTGGGATCTTTTTGGCGCAGGCTGCCGGCGGCGGCGTTGCGCGGGTTGGCGAAGGGGTCGCGTCCCTCGGCATCGGCCTCTTCATTCAGGCGGACAAAGCTACCCTTGGGCATATAGACCTCGCCGCGTACCTCGATGGTGCGCTCGCGGTCGGCGCCCATGTGGGCGAGCGCCGGCTCGGACAGGTGCATGGGCACATCCTTGATGGTACGCACATTGAGCGATACGTCCTCGCCCGTGGTGCCATCGCCGCGCGTGGCCGCGCGCACGAAAGTGCCGTTTTGGTAGGTAAGCGCCACGCCCAGACCGTCAATCTTAAGCTCGCAAGTATAGGTGACGCTACCTGCGCCGAGCGCATCCTCGGTTCGTTGGAGCCACGCGTCGAGCTCGTCCAGATCCATGGCATCGTCCATGGAATACATGCGTGCCATGTGCGTGACCGGCGTAAACTGCTCGCTCACGTAGCCGCCCACGCGCTGGGTATAGCTGTCGGGCGTCACCAGGTCGGGGTAGGTGGCCTCGATTTCCTGCAGCTCAACGAGCATTTTGTCAAAGGCGGTGTCCGTGATCTCGGGCGCATCGAGCATGTAGTAGCGATAGGCGTGGTAATCGAGCTCGTGGCGCAGCTCGGCCGCACGCGCTGCCGCCTGGGCATGGGCGTCGGTCGGCGCGGCGGCATCCGCACTCGCGGGCGTTTCGGTATCGATGTCCACACCGTCACCAAACAGGCTCGATTGCTCCATAGCGGCACTCCTTCGCTCGATTTCAAACGGATACAAGAGTACCACCGGTCACGATGGGGCCGAATAACCCTTTCGAACCGCACCGAATCGGCAGCGCCCGGACCGGGGTGGATCGCGCGATCAAACCATGCCCTTGTCAGCCCCAAGTGATCCGTTTTCCTCCGTCCCCAACGGATCAATAAGAAAAGAGGGGCTGTCCCGCGTTGGTGGGACAGCCCCTCTGGCATTGGTATGTGCGAAACGGCTCGCTAGAACCCCTGGCCGTAACCTTGACCCTGGCCCTGCTGGCCCAGCAGCTCCTCCAGATACTGGCGCAGCTGCTCGTCGGTAATACCGCCGTTGCCGGTATCGGTCGAACTGTCGTCCTGCTGCTGGTTCTGCAGCTCTTCATCGGAGCCCAGCTCGACGGTGACCTTCTTCTCTTCCTTGCCGCGCATGAGCGTGATCTCGACCTTCTCGCCCACCTCGTGGCTGCGCAGTGCGATGATCAGGCCATCGGCGCTCGTGATCTCGTCGTCGCCCAGCTTGGTGATGACGTCGCCCTCCTGAATTCCGGCCTTAGCAGCAGGACCATCCTCGACGACGCTCGCCACATACGCGCCGCTATCGGTGCTCAGCTTGTTGGTGCGGGCGTTGAGCGCGTTGACGCTCGAAAGCGTAGCGCCCATGTACGGATGCACCGGCGTCTTGCCGTCGATGATCTGGTCGGCAATGTTCTTGGCATAGTTGACCGGAATGGCAAAACCCACGCCCGAGCTGGAGCCCGAATAGCTCTCGATGAGCGAGTTGATACCCACGAGCTCGCCATTGTCGTTGACGAGCGCGCCGCCGGAGTTGCCTGGGTTGATGGCGGCATCGGTCTGAATCATGTTGGCATAGATGGTGTTACCGCTGGTAGAGCTCATGGCCGTGGAGCGATACAGCGCCGACACAATGCCCGTAGAGACAGACTGTTCGTTACCGAACGGCGAGCCGATCGCCATGACCCACTCGCCCACGTTGAGCTTGGAGGAATCACCCATCTCGATCGGGGTGAGCTTGGAGGCGTCAGCATCCTTGAGCTTGATGACGGCCAGGTCGCTCGAGGCATCGTTGCCCACGAACTCGGCCTCGTAGGTGGTGCCGTCGTCCATGGTAACCACGTACTGGTCATAGCCATCGACCACGTGGTTGTTGGTGAGAATATGGCCCTCGGTATCGAGCACCACGCCCGAACCGACGCTGCCTGAGTTATCCGACTCGTCGGCAGACTGCGAAAGCGAGCCATTCTGGCTGCCGCTCGAAGTGGCGGTAATGGAAACCACGGAGGGCAGGGCCTTGGCAGAAACGGCCTCGGCCAGCGTGGTGTCCTCGGAGTCGATCGTGATCTTTTGCGTCGACGAACCCGAAGCACCCGCCGTCACGGCATTCTTGCCGCCGCCGATATCGAGCGTGCCGCTCATAATGAGCGCAATGACCAGCAGGGCTCCGCAGGCACAGCCGGCAAGCGCCGTAATAAAGATCGGCAGCTTTTTGGTCTTGGTCTTGACCACCGTGTGCTTGTTCACGACCTGCTGGCCACCCAGCGGCTTGCCGGTCTGCGTGTCGTAGGCCTGCACGTAGGGAATGTTACTGCCGGCAGGCGTCGACTCCACCTGCACACGCGGCTGCTGCTGGGTCTCGCCGGCGTTGCCCGCATCCTGGGGACGCTGGGAATCGTTCTCGCTCATGGCTGCGATCCTTTCGTCAAATAACCAAAGGCCCGCCAAACATGTGGCGGGCCATCATTGTTCACGTTGAGTTGTACCCCAATATGCGGGCGTACGTGTATGAGAACGCAATCTTTTAGGAAGGCTTAAGTTCTGCTGCAGACCCGAAAGGACCCGGCCTACGGCAAAACCACCACAAAGGTGCCTGTCCCCTTTGTGGTGGAAATCTAGTCCTTAAACAGATAGCCCACGCCGCGGACGGTGGTGATGTGTGCCGCGATCTGCGGGCCTACCTTGGAGCGGATGCGTCGAATGTGCACATCGACGGTGCGCGTGCCACCGCAGTACTCAAAGCCCCACACGCGGTGCAGCAGCACCTCGCGGCTGTAGGCGCGGTTGGGGTGCGTCGCCAAAAAGCTCAGCAGCGAGTACTCCATCAGCGTCAGGTCGATGGGCTCATCATCGAGCGTCACCTGGTAGGTAGCCAGGTTAATCTCGAGGTTATCGATGTTGAGCACATCGTCGGCGGTGACGGTCTCCTCCTCGCCCATCAGGCGCTGCGCACGAGCCTTGAGCTCGTTGGGTGTCGCCGTGGGGCATACAAAGTCGGCATGCGCGTGATTGGGCAGGCGCAAGGTACCGAGCGCCTCGTCGTCGACGATCACCAACATGGGGACGCCGCCACGATCGTCAAGCCACTTGGCAATCTGATCGATACGGTCGCTGCGGATGCCGTCGGAATCGAGAATCAGCAGGTCAAAGTCGTGCGCCGCAGTCGGCGAATCGGGGGTTGCCAGGCTCACCTCGACACCCAGGGTGGTCGTCAAGCTGCGGGCAAACTCGTGGAAGCGCGTCGTGCGCGCCATGAACAGGGCACTCTTTTCGGACATATCGGCCTCCAAAGAAATGAGCTCAATCGTACTGGAACAAGCCAGCGCGATTAGGAGTTCGCCAGGTAGTGCTTGATCTCCCACTCGGTGATCGTAGACTCAAACTTATGCCACTCGTCGCGCTTCTTTTTGAGGAAGAAACTGTGGATGTGCTCGCCGAGGGCATCCTTCATAAACTGCGAGTCCTCAAACACGTCGAGCGCCTCTTTGAGCGAACGCGGCAGCGGCGTGTAGCCGGCCTCGAGCATCTGGCGGTCGGTGAGCTTGAGCGTCTCGGCCGTGGCCTCGGGCGGGAGTTCCAGCTTGCGCTCGATGCCGTCCAGACCAGCCGCCAGCGTGACGGCGTTGACCAGGTACGGGTTGGCCATGGGGTCGGGGCTGCGAAGCTCGATGCGCGTGGACAGCTGCTTGCCGGGCTTGTAGACCGGAATGCGGACCATACTCGCGCGGTTGCGCAGGCCCCACGTGGCGTACTGCGGCACGGAGTCGCCGCCCGTGGTGATGCGCTTGTACGAGTTGACCGTGGGGTTAGTGATGGCGCTGATCTCGCGCGCGTGCGCCAAGATGCCGGCCATGTAGTGCTTGGCGATATCGGAGAGGTGGTACTTCTCGTCGTCCTCGCCCCAAAAGACGTTGTTGCCGTCGTGGTCGAATAGCGACTGGCACAGGAACATAGCGCTGCCGTCCTCGCCCGCCAACGGCTTGGGCATAAAGGAGGCGTGGCAACCGCTCTCGTAGGCCTGCTGCTTAATGATGAGCTTGGCCGTGGTGATGGCGTCGGACATGCTCAGGGCCTCGGCGTGACGCAGGCTCATGCCGTGCTGCGAGCGGCCAGCGGCGTGGAAGGTGTACTCCACGGGCACGGACATCTTCTCGAGCGTGAGGACCGTGTTGCGGCGCAGGTCGCGGGCGGCGTCGCTCACCGAAAGATCGAAGTAGCCCACGTTGTCGAGCGGCTCGGGGGTGTGCTCGTCGGGGAAGTAGTAATACTCCAGCTCGGCACCCACATTGAGCAGGTAGCCGGCCTTCTCGGCCTTGCGGAACATGCGGCGCAGGGCATCGCGCGGATCGCCGGCAAACGGCTTGCGATCGGGAGTGCACACGTCGCAGAACACGCGGGCGACGCCGTTGTGGCTCGGGCGCCACGGCAGGATCTGGAAGGTCGAAGCATCGGGGAACGCCAGCATGTCGGCTTCCTCGGGCGTGGCAAAGCCCTCGATAGCGGAGCCGTCAAAGCCAATACCCTCCTCAAAAGCGACCTCGAGGTCCTCGGGGCTAATGGCAAAGTTCTTGAGGCGGCCGAGAATGTCGACAAACCACAGACGAACAAAGCGGATGTCACGCTGCTCTACGGAGCGGAGTACGTAATCGATGTTCTGCTGGTTCATGTCGCTCCCCTTTCTTTCGGGCGGGTTTCGACTGGTCTATATCGCAGATACTATCGCAGAAAAATGTTTCCGCAGGGTTAAAGCGTATCAAGCGCTCAAAAAACGTGTGCGAACAGGCAGTCACGAACGAATGGCTAGCGTTCAGATTCGGAAACAATTTGCCTACACGCTCGTTCCAGCGCTGGGAACTCCATCGTCACCGCATCCCAAACAACCGATCGGTCGACATTGCCGTAATCATGCGCGAGGTAATTTCTCATGCCGATAATTCCACGCCACTCAATTTCGGGATGAAGCCGCTGCGAGCGTTCCGACAACTTGCCCGCTTCTTCCGTCACCCTAAGCGCGCACATCAAAAGGGAGTCCGCCAACGCCCTCGTCCGCACGTCATTCGCATGCAGAAACTGGTCCTCGGTGATATCAAAAGCCTTGATGCGCTCGTTTGTTTCAGAGATGGCGTCCAAGACCTCTTGGGCGCGGAGGCCGTCTGACTTACGCGCGATCATAAAGGATCACTCCTTCGCGCTCGATTGCCGCGGCAAGATCGGCATCAAGATGGTCGCTCGAGACAAGATCAACCTGCCTCCCAGTTTCTTTGCGCACCGCCTCGCCGAATGCCGACAACGCGAAAAGGCCAAAGCCCTGATCGCGATCGACTTCGAGACGCAAGTCAATGTCACTATCGGCACGCGCGTCGCCACGAGCATACGAGCCAAAAAGAATCACGCTTTTGATGGCGGGAATCGGGCTGGCCGCCTCACGGACAGCGGACTCAATCTGAGCGGTATCCAAAATGCCCGCCGCGACGCTTCCGCTCGCAGAGCTTTTACCGAGTGAAGGGACAAACGGCAGCGAACGCTCGCGCAGCATCTGTCTCATAAACATATTGACTGCAACAGACGAAGTCATGCCAAGTTCTTCGCACAGCTCGGCAAATGAATCTTTAATTGACGAGTCCACTCGCACACTCAGCACAGACGCAGCCATGGATACCTCCTGTATGACATTGTCTATATATTATCACACAGACTAGCGCGAGGTCGAAGCGCGGTGTTCGATGTGGCCGGGGACCTCGATGCGCTTGGGGGCGAGCTTTGCGGCATCGCCCACCGTAGTGGTAACGACGTCGATGCGCTCGGACAGGCGCTCGACCACGCGCTCGGCAATGGTGAGGGTGTCCTGCGCGGCCGTGGTCACACCGCCAAAGAGCACGTGGTTCCAGGGGTAATCGTCAAACGTCGCAATCTTGAGGCCAGCCGGCAACGAAGGTCCCAACTGTGCCAGCGCCTCGGTCAGACGCAGGAAGACCAGGCCGTTGACGGCAATGAGGCCGAGCTTTTTGCCCGCGTAGTCGCGGATGGTCTCGTCCAGGCGGCTGACGCTCGTGGCACCGTCATCGGCCAAGGTGACAACCTCGCCCGCAAGGTCGCGGCGCGAAAGCTCGTCGGCAAAGGCCTCGGCGCGCTCGCGACGCACGGGGCTGTCGTCGCTTGCCTCGGTGAGCAGGCACAGGCGCTCGCTGCCCGCAGCGGCCAGGGCGTCTACCAGGCCGGCGACCAGCTCACGGTTGTTAGATGTCACCAGATCGGCACCGCCGTCGGCAACGTCGCGGTCGAGCAGCACAACGGGCAGACGTCCCGCGGCAGCGGCGATGGCCCCGTCGTTACCACCGCAGGTGTTGACGACCAGGCCGTCTACGCCGGCATCGATAAGTCTGGTGAGCGACTCCGCTTCCTTAGCGGGGTCGTTGACACTAATGGCCGTCATAAGCGAGCAGCCGCGCGCGGCGGCACTGGCGGAAAGTCCTTCGAGCATAGCGCTGGAGAACGGGTTGGCGATGTCGGCCAGGATCACGCCAATGAGGTTGGTGCGCGAGCTGCGCAGATTGCGCGCGGCGGCACGCGGGCGATAGCCGGTGCGCTCGATAACCGCCGCGATGCGAGCACGGGTTTCCTCGGTCATTTGCCCGGGGCGGTTGTTGAGATAGCGCGAGACCGTGGCCGGGCTCACGCCCGCCTCGGCGGCAATGTCCTTGATTCTCATCTGCGCCATAGCGCACCCCGTTTCCCATTTGTCGGCAGTCTGAGCCATTTTAGGCATTTTTTTAAAAATCTCGCTTGCAAAACGTTGTAGGTGAGCAGCATCGTTTTTGCGCCTCGAGCAGATGCGATGATGGGCTAGATAGACGAATCTTTGGACAGCTCGAAATAGTCGGGATGCAAGGTGATAACCGGGCCCTGCTCCTCGGGCATCAGGTGCAAGTGTGTCTCGGCCAGATAGCTCGCCGCGTCGGTATCGCCCCTCTTAATGGCCTCGAGAATCCGGCGATGCTGCCGACGAATCGGCTCCCAATCTAGGTCCTGCGACACCATACGCAACCAGTTGTATCGCTCAAAATGCGTATTGACGCTCTTCATCCAATCCCACAACATGTGACGGCCGGCAATCGCAAAACACGTCTCATGGAACAGGTTGTCCAGATCAAAAAAGCGACGCGTTTCGCTATGGTCGAGCGACTCGGACTCGGCAAGAATCTGCTCGAGCCGCTGCTTTTGCTCGGGTGTGGCGGCCGAACAGCATTTAATAAGCACGCTTCTCTCGAGTTTCTCGCGCAAGAAACAGGCATTCTCGGCGCGCTCCATGCTGATTTTTGAGACATAGGTGCCGCTTTTGGGACGCGTTTCCACCAGCTCCTGCTCGCGCAGGCGCACAAAAGACTCGCGAATGGGCGTGCGCCCGATTCCCGTCTCCTTTTCCAGACCAATCGCCGAAAGACGCGTGCCAGGCTTGAGCTCGGCATAGATGATCTTGGAGCGCAATGCGTTGTATGCCTGATCTTGCAGGCTCTGATAATGCTGATGTTGTTCCATAAAGCCCTCGGATGAAGCCCACGGTTTGTCGAATTTCACCACGTAATACTATCGCATCCCCCATCCCATCAGTTGTGGTGAAAGAGGGGGTGCTCACGTCGCCAGCACCGCAAGAGCAAGCGGCGGCATCCCGAAACCCGGGACACCACCGCTATTTTGCTATCGGATGGCGCAGAGACGCCCCTCCTCATGTGCCAAGGGGTTAACTAGAGTTCGCAGGCGACCTTGTAGCCATCGCCGATGGCGTCGCGGATGTTGCCGCACTTGTTGGCATCGCCCAGCACGTGGGCGGCAACACCGGCTGCAGCCAGGTCGTCGGCCAGCTTGGTGTTGGGACGATAGCCCATAGCAAGCACCAGCGTATCGGCACCGGCAATAGTGTGGACCTCGCCGTCCTTCTCGTAGCTGATGGTATCCTCGGTGATCTCGGTCACCTTGGCCTCGGTCAGCACATGGACGCCCTTGGAGAGCATGCGCGTGATGAGCACCGCGCGACCGGCACCGCCCTCGTTGGCGGCGAGCGTCTTGGTCATCTCGATGACGGTGACATCGCGGTTGGCCGGCGACAGGTCGTTGACCAACGGGGCCAGGTAATCGGCCGTCTCGCAGCCAACGGTGCCGCCGCCCACGATGACGATCTTCTTACCCGGGAAAGCCTTGCCACCCAGCAGGTCGTCGGCCGTCATAACCTGCTTAAAGCCCTGCATGAAGGCCGGAGCGATGGGCTCGGCGCCATAGGCCAGGACGACCTCGTAGCCGGCGTAGTCGCGCTGAATGTCCTCGGCAGTAAGCTCGGTGCCAAATACGCACTTCACGCCCGCCTCAGCAAGACGGCGATACTGATACTTGATCACACGGGTGAGTTCCTGCTTTGCCGGCGGAACGGCTGCGATACGCATCTCGCCGCCCGGTTCGTCCTGCTTGTCCACGAGCACCACGTTGTGGCCGCGCTTGGCGGCAATGAACGCCGCCTCCATGCCCGCAGGACCAGCGCCCACAACGAGCACGTTCTTGGCCTCGGCGGCAGGCTCGTAGCCAGCCTCGTCGCGCTCCACGTCCGGATTAACGGTGCAGGAGATGCGTTTGCCAAACATAATGCCGTTCAGGCAGCGCAGGCAGCCAATGCAGGGGCGAATATCGTCGGCGTTGCCGGCAGCGGCCTTGTTGCAGAACTCGGCATCACACAGATTGGCGCGGCCCATCATGCAGATATCGGCAGCGCCGTCCTCGATCAGCTCCTCGGCGATCCAGGCCTCGTTGATACGGCCGACCGTGGCGACGGGAATGTTCACGTGCTTCTTAATCTCGCGCGAGCAGGCGGCATGCGAGGCCTGCTGAGTACCGGCGGCGGGAATTGCGGAACCGCGCTTGATGGTGGTACCGCCCGACACGTGAATCATGTCGACGCCGGCCTTCTCCAAGCGACGCGAGACATAGATCATGTCGTTGAGGGTCAGGCCGCCATCGGTGTACTCATCGCCCGAGATGCGGACGTCGATGATAAAGTCCTTGCCGCAGCGCTCGCGAATCTCGGCGATGACCTCGAGCAAAAAGCGCATGCGGGCGTCGAGCGAGCCGCCGTACTCATCGGTACGCTTGTTATAGAGCGGGGTCAAGAAACCGCCGAGCATGCCGTGGGCGTGCGCCGCATGGACCTCGACGCCATCGACACCGGCCTTCTGCATACGCACGGCAGCGTCGCCAAACTGATGCGTGAGCTCGTGAATCTCATCGACCGTAATGGGGCGCGGCGCCTCGCGGGCATAGGACGGGCCCACAAAGGACGGAGCGATCAGGCGCGGCGTACCCGGAATGTTAAAGGCCATGTAGGCGGGGTGGAAGAGCTGCGGCATGATCTTGCAGCCATACTCGTGGACGGCTGCGGCGAGCTTTTCCCAGCCGGGGATAAACGTGTCGTCGTAGCAGCACATGTCACCCGGCAGATAGGTATAGGTGGGCTCGACCGTCACGACCTCGGTGATGATCAGGCCCACGCCGCCCTTGGCGCGGGCACGATAATGATCGACCAAGTCGTCGGTCACATAGCCATGATCGGCCAGGTTGGTGGACACTGGCGGCATAAAGACGCGGTTCTTGACCTCGGTTGTACCGACCTTGATCGGGCTAAAGAGCATCGGATAGGCAGAAGACTCCATACAGGATTCCTTTCGTTTGAGCCGCTCGGCGGCAGTTGCTAACGTACTTATCGTATCAGCAACTGCCGCATCCGCAGTCAAACATGCCCAAACGCGGTCGGCTAATGAATACCGCGGCCCAAGTCTTCGGCGATTTTGTCCACGCCCTTAAGTGCGGCACAGGTCTTTTTGTTGGAGCAATGCCCCGTGCAAACGCCACCCTGAGCGCAGTCGGCGCAGGTGCCCTTGCGGTAGATGCGCACGCACACGGCGACAAACGCAATACCGATAACAGCCAGTACAACAATATCGATAGGTGCCATAGCAAGCCTCCTCTAGTTAACCACCACTTACTTTACCCCATTCTCCACCTACCAAAAAGGGACAGGTTTATTTTGGTCGGTTTTATCTGCGGAAACGCCACATCTCCCCTACCAAAAAGCCCGAGTGTCACTGAGACACCCGGGCTCGTGGAAAGGGGTTGATCCTTATTCGGACTTAGGCGGAAACTGCAGCGGAAGCAGTGTTGGTCTCGTCCTCGTCGGTCCAAGCGTGCTTGGGCATAGGACGGAAAATCTGGAAGAGCATCGCGACCAGCAGCACGATAGCCACAACCGTCCAGAAGCCAAACTGCCCAAGGACAAGCAGGTTATAGAACTGGTTGATGAACAGGCCGATCACCCAAGCGAAGGCGCACTCGTAGCCGAGGGCAATCGCGGTCCACTTGCCGGAATCCATCTGGTTGCGGATGGTACCCATAGCGGCAAAGCACGGAGCGCACAGCAGGTTGAACGCGCCGAAGGCAACGCAGGCGCCCATGGTGGGGAACATGCCGGCAAACGCGGTCCACAGGCTCGGGTCGGTCTCGCCCGCGTCGGCGACGGACAGCAGCGAGCCGGCGGTGGCGACGACGTTCTCCTTGGCGACGAGGCCAGAGACAGTCAGCGCGGTTGCCTGCCAGGTGCTAAAGCCGAGCGGGGCGAAGATCCAAGCGACCAGGTTGCCCAGCATGGCGAGCACGGAGTAGTCCATGAACTCCTCGGGGATGCCGTCCATCGCAGGCAGGAAGCCAAAGGAGCCGTTGTAGCTACCAAAGTTGGAGAGGAACCACACCACGACGGTAGAGGCGAAGATGATCGTGCCGGCCTTCTTGATAAAGGCCCAGCAGCGCTCCCACACGTGCAGCGCCCAGGAGCGGATCGCCGGGAAGTGGTAAGCGGGGAGCTCCATGACAAACGGGGTCGGGCGGCCGGCGAAGAGCTTGGTCTTCTTGAGCATGAGGCCCGAGGCGATGACGGCAAAGACGCCCAGGAAGTAGAAGAGCGGGCTGATCCACGCGGCGGTGGTAGAAGAATCGCCGATGATGGAACCCATGAGCAGGGCGATGATCGGCAGCTTAGCGCCACAGGGAATGAACGTGGTGGTCATGACCGTCATGCGGCGGTCCTTCTCGTTCTCGATGGTCTTGGTAGCCATGACGCCGGGGACGCCGCAGCCCGAGGACACGAGCATGGGGATGAAGGACTTACCGGACAGGCCAAAGCGGCGGAACACGCGGTCCATGATGAAGGCGACGCGGGCCATATAGCCGCAGTCCTCCAAGAAGGACAGCATGACGAACAGCAGGAACATCTGCGGGACGAAGCCGAAGATGGCGCCCAGGCCGCCGACGATGCCGTCGCAGACCAGCGAATCGACCAGGCCACCGTCCTCGGTGCCGCCCGCCACAAGGGCGTCGTGCACCACGGTGGTGATACCCGGGACATAGGGGCCGTACTGTGCCGGGTCGACCGAGTCGGCATTGTCACCCGCAGCCTCGACGGCCGCGTCGTAGGCGTCGCGACCCTGGCCGAGCACATACCAACCGTCGGTACCGAAGAGCTGGTCGTTGGTGAAGTCGGTCACCGTGCCGCCCAAGGTAGAAACGGCGATGTAGTACACGCAGAACATGATGACCACAAAGATCGGCAGGCCCAGGATACGGTTGGTAACCACGCGGTCGATCTTCTCGGAGGTGCTCATCTTTGCCGGAGCCTTGGTGAGGCACTCGTCAATGATGTGGGCAATCACGCCGTAACGCTCGCCGGTGATGATGGACTCGGCGTCGTCGTCGCAGTCCTGCTCGCACTGGGCGACCAGCTGCTCCACGCGAGCGGCCTTCTCCTTGGTGAGGTTGATGAGCTTGCAGGCGTCTGCGTCACGCTCGAACAGCTTGACGGCGTAATAGCGGCGCTTGTTGGCGGGAACGCTCGCCGGAAGGTTGTTCTCGATGTGCGTCAGAACGTCCTCGATGGAGGAGTCGAACTTGTGCTCCGGCACCTGCCCCTTGGAAGCAGCGGACTTTTTGACCTGCTCGAACAGCTCCTTGATGCCCTTGTTCTTAAGAGCGGAGATCATCATGACCGGGCAGCCGAGCTTCTTGGAGAGCTTGTCCGTGTCGATCTTGTCACCGTTCTTCTCGACCAAGTCGGCCATGTTGAGGGCGACGACCACGGGCAGGCCGGTCTCGATAACCTGAAGCGCCAGGTACAGGTTGCGCTCGAGGTTGGTGGCATCGACAACCTGGACGACAACATCGGGCTCGCCGCTCATGAGGTAATCGCGCGAGCACTGCTCCTCGGGGCTGTAGGGGGAAAGCGAGTAGATGCCGGGGAGGTCCGTGATGGTAACGTTCTTGTCGCTTAGGAGCTTGGCTTCCTTTTTCTCAACCGTGACGCCGGGCCAATTGCCAACGTAGCCGTTGGCGCCGGTGATCAGGTTGAAAAGCGTGGTCTTGCCGCAGTTGGGGTTACCCGCCAGCGCGACATGGATCTGAGAATCCGCCATTCAATCCTTCTTCCTTGTGTGCCTGCGCTGCTTTCTCCGCGCAGGCTGGATAAATGTGCTTCAAAGTTGCAGCATTAAGTTAGAAAAACCTAACTTTATCTGCAGAAATATACGCCGCGAGCCCTTACTGGACCTCGACGACGGCCGCCTCCTCCTTGCGGATGGAAAGCTCGTAGCCGCGCACGTTGATCTCGACCGGATCACCGAGCGGCGCGACCTTCACGACCTTGAACGAAGTGCCCTTGATGAGCCCCAGGTCCATAAGGTGGCGGCGAAGCGCACCCTCACCGTGAAGCTTGACGATGGTAGAGCTCTCGCCCACCTTAACGTCACCCAACGTCTTCATCCTCTTGTCCCCCTTTCGGTTTTTATGAAATGCTTCGGACTAACCGACGGTCATGATGTGCATGGCAACCTTGGAATCGATGCCAAAGCGTGCGCCCAGCACCGTGACGATGATATTGGCACCACTCGAGCTCACCACGTGGATTTCGTTGCCCTCGACAAAGCCGAGGTCCTTGAGGTGGTGTTTCATGTCCTCATTGCCCTTTACACGAGACACGCGCACGGTTTCGCCCGCTTTTACCATCGAAAGCGGCATGGCCGGCATCTGCGGTCCGCAAGACATGAGTTGCTCCTAACGTCAGTTCGTCCTCAACATCGACGCGATAAAAGTTAACCACGTCTATGTTCGCTTTAGTAAACTAGCACGCGGTTAACTTTTTGGAAAGGGTCCCCATTCAGATTTCGAAAAAGTTTCCTATACGAAACAAAAAGGCGCGGCAAAGGACCATCCTTTACCGCGCCCTATCATGCCTAGAGCGAGAGATTTCTGATCGACGTAACGCAGGAAGCCTCATCCACGCCCGAAACGCGGAACACAACATCCTCGCCGCACTCGCCGTAGAGAGCCATGAGTCCCATGACATCGCGGCCATCCGTGTGGCGATCGCCGATGCTGACTGACACGTCGCTACGATGCTTGGCAATGATGTCATAGAGCAGCGCAACCGGGCGGGCATGTAATCCCAACGGATCTTTAATCGTCTTTGTAAACTCGACCATGTCCCCTCCCACGACATCGCACATTCGGCCGGCAAACCCAGCCACGTGGTAGTTATTGTAGCGTTAGATGCTTGTCGAGAGCCCCTCCGGATACCCCGTGGTCAAAAAGTGGCAAATATGAGTACTGTCACCAATTTAGTAGCAGCAAAATCGAGAGCAAATTGGCCGATTTGGCCGATTTTAATGTTTTGGAAGCCATCGAATCGCGTCTATAGGGGGTTAGATAAATTGATTTTGAGCCCATTTTCGCTCAGAACAGGCCGAAAAATATGACACCTCTTTTGCAACAGTACTCATATTTGGTATTTTTTGACCACAGGGTCCAAAACCATGCTCCAAAACACAAAAGGAGGGGCCTCGTAAGGCCCCTCCTTAGGAAAGGGAATCGATTTATTCCACAGCCGTAGATTAATCCTAGCCGCTACTCCATCATATCGAGGACGGAAGGGCGAAGCTCGTTCTCGGCGGCCTCGGGATCGGTCTCGCGCAGGCGGTTGATGTAGCGGTTGTACCACGTCACGGCAAGGCCCAAGAAGACAACCACGCCGCCAACGTTGTAGACCAGCGTCAGCCACAGCGGCTGATCGAGCGGAATGGTGCCGCAGATAAGCACGAAGCAGAAGACCACAAGCAGGAATGCGGCAACGACCAGGCCAAAGCTGCGCGAACCCATGCGGAAGCCACGGGGAGCGGCGTCAAAGTTCTTGCGCAGCATAAAGTAGGCAAGCAAAATCAGCAGCGGTGGGAGCAGAGCGGTGGCAGCAGTCATGTTGGTAACGATCATGAGCAGGTCGTCGAGGTTACCGGAGCCCAGGGCCGGAATGATCAGGATGGGGACGACGATGGCGAACTGCAGCCAAGCAGCGCGGGCAGGAATGCCATGCTCGTTGAGCTCGACGATCTTGCTACCAAAGACGCCCTTGGGGATCTCGGTGAAGAAAACCTTGATGGGAGCAGAGGTCCACATCATGAGGGAGCCCAGCGTGGCGGCGAGAAGGATCAAGCCGATGGCGCGCGTAGACACTTCCATGGGAATGCCAAAGTGGGCAAAGACAGCGCCGAATACGTCGAAGATACCGGTGGAGATGGCAACGCCGCCCTCGGGGATGAATAGGTTGACCAGCAGCGAAGCGCCTGCATACAGAAGGCCGATGGTCAGGCCGGCGATAACGACGGTGCGCACGAAGGCCTTGACGCCACCCTTAAGGTCGTTAAGGAACACGCCGACAGACTCAGCGCCGCCAACGCCCTGGATGATCCAGGCAAGCGTACCGAAGAAGCCCCACGCAGTTGCGAAGTTGCTCATGTCGGGAGCCATGTTAGCGGGAGTAGGAGCCGTAGCGAACTCAACGCCGCCAAAGGCAGCAGCCAGGGACAGCAGGATGAACACGGCGGTCAGGCCGAGAGCCGCGGTCGAACCGAAGGAGGAAATGGAGCCGATCCACTTAGCGCCCTTGGTCGAAACCCACGTGGCGATAGCAAAGACGACGATCTCGATAATGGTGATCCACAGCTGCGAAAGCTCGGCGTTGGCACCAAAGAACACGTAGCTCGCGTAGATGATGACGTTGGGCAGGACGGACGCAAAGAAGAACAGGTTAACGAACCAGTAGCTAAATGCCGTCAGGAACGCCCAGCGACCACCCATCGAGGTCTTAACCCATGCGTACACGCCAGACTCGGAGTCCTTGTTGAGGCCGACGAACTCGGCGGTAACCAGGGTATAGGGGACAAAGTACAAAAGCGTGGCGAAGAAGAACGACGGCGCAGCTGCCAAGCCGATGGCCGCGTTGTTGTTGATGATGTTCTTGATACCGAACACGGCGGCGACCGTCATGCCCAGCAGAGCGAACGAACCAATCGTTCCTCGTTTTTCAGAGCTCATAAGCCCTCCCAATCATCTGTTAAATGTCATCTAAAACCGTCCGAGCTGCAAGTGCAAACACGGATGGCGCACCTGCTAAGGGGAATGGGGAAAAGGGAGTCAACAAAGCCATCCCCCTTAACGGCGCGAAGCAAACGTCCAGGCGGACGAATACTACTTGTTGGGGAAGGAATAACCTTCGACTGTCACGTGCAGTACCACGACGCGGGGATCCGCGGCATCGGCCACGACACGGTAGGCCTCGTCAATTTCGACGACGGCAACGCCGCCGGCGGGAATCGTCACGGTCTCCCCCGTACCCTCAAAGCGCTCGCGATCATCGATATCGCTGTAGGCGCGCGTACAGGTAAGATCGGCCTTGGAAGCCACCTCAACGGTCAGATTGCCGTCGAGCGGGGCGAGCACGGCATGGTAGCGACGGTGACCGACCAGATCGGCAGTAGCCGCCTCGTGGGCGTTCACCCACCAATACACCAGCGAGTCGCCGATAGAGTACGCCACATCGTGCTGCAGTTCAGAAACGCCGTCGAGTGCCTGACCGGTACGCATCCACTTCTTGACGGACTTCATCTGAGCGTCGAAATCGGCGCGCGAGTTAAAGACATGCATGGCTTATGCCTCCTTAATGGGTGCCAGCGCCTGAGCCAAATCGGCAGACGTCAGCGGTCGCAGGGACACCTCAAAGCTGAAGCTCTCAAAACGGGTGCGATAGGAATCGAGCACCTCGGAACCCCAAGAGTTCGAGCCAAGGCCGAGCAGCTGGTCGTTGATGTTAACCGTGACCGTGTCGCCCGGAACAAGGTCGTAGACGTGCTTGGCATTATCAATAGCCTCGCAGCTATAGGGCCATGCCGAGAACGAGAACGGGTTGGAAGCGGCGTCGGCCGGACGAGTCACCAGCACGCCATCACCGTGGCTAGAGCGCAGGGCAACCCAGCGGGTACCCTCGCGGTTGGCACAGTCCTGAGGCATAACGTAGGGCGTGAACATGTCGTCGACCGTAGTGCGGTAATGACCGACCGGGTTGGCACGCAGCGAGTCCGGATAGTTCTCGCCCGGGCCGTGGCCATACCACTCGACGGCACGATCGCAACCGGGAACCTCAAAGGAGATGCCGATGCGCGGGATAATGTCCGAATAGTCGCCGTAGGGCTCGCCGGAAACCTTGAGGTCGACGCGACCGCTCGGAAGCACGGTGTAGACAAGCTCGACGCGCATGCCGAACGCGCGGACGGGAGGAGCAATACGTTGGCTCACGGTAACGACGACCGCATTGCCGTCCTGCTTCCAAAAAACCTTGCGGGTGGACGTCTGCATTACATCAATGAAGTTGTCCTTCCACAGGGAGTCGTACTCCTGGGCGTGGTTGTCGACGAGCGGATGCCAAAAACCAACCTGGGGACCAGAGGCCATGACGTCACGGCCGGATGCCTTCCACTCGCTCACGGTGCCGTTTACCTTGCTGAAGGTCAGCTCGCCGTTGAGGGAGTGAATGCGAATCTCCTGCTCGGTCTCCTCGACCGTAAGCTCAGGACGAGTGGGAGCCGCAATGGCCGGCGCCGGATGGTTTGCGATGGCAAACTGGTTTGCGCCCAGTTGGAACATCGGCTCGCACCAGACGTGAGCGGCCATGGTGTAGGCGCGCACAGTCAGCAGGGTCTCGCCTACCGCGGCCTCGTGAATCACCAGCGGAAGCTGGACGGACTCACCGGGGGCAACCGCACCGGGCATGAGCGTCTTGCGGCAGACCACGTCGCCGTCCACCAGGGTCTCCGCCGACAGGCAAACATCCTCGAGGGTGGTAAACCAGCGCTTGTTGGTGACAGTCAGCTCGCCCGCCTCGGCGTCATAAGCCATGCGAACCGGGCAGATGACCTGGCCGTACTCGGTAAGGCCCGGGCTCGGCTGCTGCCAGGGGAACACCATGCCATCGATGCAGAAGTTGCTGTTGTTGGGGTAATCGCCGTTGTCGCCGCCATACATATCGTAGGCAATGCCGTCCTCGGTCACAGCAGCCAGACCGTGGTCGCACCATTCCCAGATAAACTGGCCTTGGATGCAATCCCAGCGATCGAAGACCTCCTGATACTCGGACAGGCCTCCGGGGCCGTTGCCCATGGAGTGACCGTACTCGCAGTTGATGCGCGGCTTGGGGAACGGATGCTCACCAAAGTCGTTCATCTGCGACACGCGGGAGTACATGGTGGAGATAACGTCGACGGTATCGGCGTTGCGATCCTCCTCGTAATGGACCGGACGACCATCGAGCTCGTGAGCCTTGGCGTACATCGCGCGGATGTTGCAGCCATAGCCGCTCTCGTTGCCCATCGACCACATAATGATGCAGGCGTGATTGCGCTCCTGCATCACCAGGCGCTCAATGCGGTCGACGTAGGCCGGCTCCCATGCCGGGTCGTCGGTGACCAGGGCGATATTGCCGATATTCTCGAAGCCGTGGCTCTCCATATCGGTCTCGGCGACCAGCATGATGCCGTACTCGTCGCACAGCTCGTAGAAGCGCGGATCGTTGGCGTAGTGGGACGTGCGCACCGCGTTGATGTTGTGCTGCTTCATGAGCTCCAGGTCGCGGCGCATGCGCTCGAGACCCACGGCGCGGCCCTTGTGATCGTCGTGGTCGTGGCGGTTGACGCCATGCATCTTAAAGTAGGTGCCGTTGAGGTAGATATGATTGCCCTCGACCGTCACCTCGGCAAGGCCTTGGCGATGCGGAACGTACTCGCTGACCTCGTCGCCGTCGTAGACCTCAAGCGTAAGGTCATAGAGGAAGGGGTCCTCGGGGTTCCAGAAGTGGGCATCGGCAACGCTGCACTCGGCATGGCCGTCGACGCACTCGCCCGTAGCGACCACATTCTGGCCATCGCTGAGCGTATACACGACGCGACTTGCGCCCTCGGCAACCGTATCGAGCGTGATCAGAGCGGCATCGCCCTCGCGGTGCGTGCGGAACCTAAAGTCGACCAGATGCGCGGTGGGACGCTGCATGAGGTACACATCGCGGAAGATGCCCGATGCCCACCACATGTCCTGGTCCTCGATGTAGCTACCATCGCTGTACTGCAGAACCTTGACCGCAAACAGGTTGTCGCCCTCGACGAGCGCGTCGGTCACGTCAAACTCGGCGGACAGGCGCGAACCCTTGGTCATGCCGATAAACTTGCCGTTGACATACAGCTCGCCGTAGCTCTCGATACCGTCGAAGCGAATAATCTCGCGAGCGCCGGCAGGCACGGCGGGAAGTTTGACGATGCGTTGGTAGACGCCCGTAGGGTCGTCGGAGGGAGCGAACGGCTGATCCACCGGGAACGGAAAACCCTCGTCGGTGTAGGCAAGGTTGCCATAGCCGTCTACCTGCCACAGGTGCGGAACCTCCACGTGATCCCACTCGGGCTCGTACGTGCAAAGTGCTTCGTTGGAGACGGCCGCGGGGCCCTCAAAAAGGCGGAACTGCCACGAGCCGGACAGCTGGACAAATCCGCGCGACAGCTCGCGGCTGTACGTAGCGGCGAGATCGGCGGTCTCATAACCCATAAAGTACGCATGGGGTGCCAGGCGGTTCCTGTGGGTGAGCGCTTGGTTTTCCCAATCGTTAATGGCGTCCATGGTGATGCTCCTTCGTCATCGTAGTGCTTCTTTGTGCAACCGGTTGTCCTTATCTTACGGGCGGTGCAAAAATCTGTGCAACCGGTTGTCCGCCGAACGGTCGATTTTGCCGGATTAACGGTGCAACCGGTTGTACAACCATGCTACTTATGTCACCCTAAGCTTAGGTACACAGCACAGGGCATCGTTCTTGAACTCACAGGCAACTGTCGCGCCTACCTATATCTCGCCCACACATGCCGTACTCAGTCGCAGTTTGATTGCAGCACGACACCGGTCACCGGATATCATGAACGCTGTTCAGGCGCACTATAGTAAGCTGTATCCGCACCAGCCTGTATCAGTAACAACATCGACCGCATTTTCCAGGAGACGCCATGACCCAACCAGCACGCACCGCACCCACGCTTGCCGAGGTTGCTGCAGCTGCCGGTGTTTCGCGCTCCACAGCATCGCGAGCACTCAACGATTCGCCCCGCATTAGCGAGGAGACCAAAAAACGCGTCCGCGCGGCTGCCAAGGAAGTCAATTTTGTACCCAACGCACGCGGCCGGGCACTCGCCGTCGGACGCACGGAAATAATCGCCGTACTGGTTACCGAGCCTTTGAGCGAGCTGTTTAGCGATCCCACCTACAGTGAGTTTTTAAGCGGTATTACCGAGGAACTTTCTGAGTCGTCTTACCTACCCGTGATCTTGCAGGCATCTTCCTCGCACGAGCGCAATCGCGCACGCGAGCATTTTGAGCGTCGCTCGTTTGACGCCGTCATCGACGTCTCGCCCTACAAGGGCAGTGAGCTGCTCGAGGTGCTGCGCGAGCTGGGCGTACCCACCGTGTTGTGCGGCCAGCTCGAGGGCCACCCCTATCGCGATGTGTTCTCGACGGTCTACTCCGACGACGAAGAGGGCGGCCGCTTCGCCGCGCTCGCCATGAAAGATCGCGGGCGCAAGGACATCGTTGCCGTGCTGGGGCCGCAGGATAACCCCGCCGTCGTCGACCGCCTTCGCGGCTACCGTGCAATTTTGGGCGAAAGCCTTCCGGATGAAAATGTCATCTATACCGGATGGAGCAGCGGAGACGGCTACCAAGCCACGCGGCGGCTGCTCGCGCGCGAAATACATGCCGACGGCGTGCTATGCGGATCGGACCGTATCGCAACCGGCGTTATCGCCGCATTCAACGAAGCGGGAATTAGCGTACCCAAAGACGTTTCGGTCGTAGGCTTCGATGACCACGAGGTCGCAGCTCGCAGCGTCCCCGCGTTGACGACCATTCGTCAGCCGCTTCGCGAGGAAGGCCGCATGGCTGCAGGCATTGCGCTCGATATGATTAACGGTGCCGCGCCCACCACCACCGTCATGCACATGCAGCTCGTTCAGAGAGACTCACTGTAGGAAACTGGGCCGGGCTTTCCGCTAGGCTGCTTTAGCGGAAAGCCCGGCCCATTCCGAACGCCGATTCTGGGATGTATTTTCCGCCAGAAGCTCAACCGGAAAGTGTGACCCGTTATTTGGCTGGATTCTGGGTCGCAGTTTCCGCGACGTCCGGTCACCCTATGTCCTCGCAACGCCCGCGCATAAAAAACGAGGGAAGGCACGCGTCCTTCCCTCGTTACAGGCAATATGTAGCCGCTTGCCTACATCAGGCGCAGGCTGACGTCCTTGAGCTGGGCGCCGGAAACGGCACTCGGGGCGCCCGACATAAGGTCGGAGCCGCTGGCCGTCTTGGGGAACGCCATGACGTCGCGGATGGAGTCGGAACCGGTGAGCAGCATGCACACGCGGTCCAGACCCAGAGCGAAACCGCCCATCGGGGGCGCACCAAACTTGAGCGCCTCCATGAGGAAGCCAAACTGAGACTCAGCGCGCTCCTCGGTAAAGCCCAGGAGCTTGAGCATGGACATCTGCATCTCGGCGTTGTGGATACGCATGCCGCCGCCGCCGGCCTCAAAGCCGTCCATGACAAAGTCATAGGTGCACGAACCGGCTGCCAGCGGATCGGCCTCGATCTTGGCGATGTCGGTCTCGGTCGGCAGAGTGAACGGTTGGTGCTCGGCAGCGTAAGCCTTGCGGTCCTCATCCCAGTGGAACAGCGGGAAGTTGACGACCCACAGGAAGTCGTGACCCTCGCGCTTGATCTCGAGCGCGTTGGCCATGTGCGAACGCATGCCGCCCAGGATCTCGTCAGAGAGCAGGCGCGGGCCGGCGGCGAACATCACGAGGTCGCCGGGCTCGACGTCCATACGCTCGCGCAGGGCAGTCATTTCCTCGTCCGAGAAGAACTTGACGATGGGACTGTTGATGGAGCCATCCTCGCGGAAAGCAATCCAAGCCAGGCCCTTGGCGCCAAACGTGGAGGCCACGCCGGCGAGCTTATCGATCTTGGCACGTGCCCAGGCACCGGCGCCCTTGGCGTTAATGGCCTTGACGACAGAACCCTCCTCGTTTGCGGCAGTCGCAAAGACCTTGAACTTGGAGTTGGCAAAGATGTCGGTCAGGTCGACCAGATGCATGCCATAGCGGGTATCGGGCTTGTCGGAGCCATAGGTGTCCATGGCCTCCCAGTAGTTCATGCGACGCAGCGGCGTGGGCATCTCGACACCCATGCGGCCGAAGGCATCGGCCAGGACCTCTTCGAGCGCGCTCATAACGTCGTTCTGGTCCACGAAGGACATCTCGATATCGACCTGAGTGAACTCGGGCTGACGGTCGGCACGCAGGTCCTCGTCGCGGAAGCACTTGGCAACCTGATAGTAGCGCTCGACGCCACCGACCATAAGCAGCTGCTTCAGGAGCTGCGGGGACTGCGGCAGGGCGTAGAAGTTGCCCGGCTGAATACGGCTGGGAACGATGAAGTCACGAGCGCCCTCGGGCGTGGACTTAAACAGGGAGGGCGTCTCGACCTCCATGAACTCACGGTTGTGCAGCGCCTCGCGAATGGCAAAGGTAAAGTCGGAGCGCAGCTTGAGGTTGGCCATCATCTCGGGACGACGGAGGTCCAGATAGCGATAGCGCAGACGGGTGTCCTCGCTGGTCTCGATGCCGTCCTCGATCTGGAACGGCGGGGTGACGGACGTGTTGAGCACCTCGGCGTGGTCGGTCAGGACCTCGATCTCGCCGGTCGCGAGCTTGGCGTTGGTGGTCTCCTCGCCACGGGAGCGCACGACGCCGTGGATCTTGATGGGCCACTCGGGACGCATGGTCTCGGCGATCTTAAATGCGTCGCCGTCAGAGTGCTCGGGGTCGAAGGTGAGCTGCGTGATGCCCTCGCGGTCACGAAGGTCGCAGAAAATAAGGCCGCCGTGGTCACGGCGACGGCTCACCCAACCGGTGAGGGTGACCTCTTCGCCCACGTTCTCGAAGCGAAGCTCGCCGCAGGTACGGGTGTGCATGGAATGCTCATCGATGGGACGGGTCTGGCTCATACCAGTGATCCTCCTTTATGGATCTGTGCCGCCCCGTGTCGTTCCGGGCGGCGTCGTACAGATTTGCCCAGCCTGCGTAAACCGCGCAGCCGGACATGGCGTTCTATCTTATCGCACCCGCGTCGATGTACCACGAAAAAGTAGCTCTTGCCCAAAGACTTGACGGAGACGAAACAATTGACGCACCGTGGCCGTCGCCAAGGCGCGCGGCGTGCGACAATGTGCCCCAATAAAACAGCACTTGGAAAGGCCCGTCATGACTGCACGCCTCATCGTTATGGATATCGACTCCACGCTCATCAACCAGGAGGTCATCGACCTGTTGGGCGAGGAGGCCGGCGTAGGCGAGCAAGTGGCGAAGATCACCGAACGCGCCATGCGCGGCGAGCTCGACTTTAAGCAGGCGCTTGAGGAGCGCGTGGGGCTGCTTGCCGGCTTGGATGAGAGCGTGTTCGAGCGCACCTTTGAGCGCGTGACATTTACCCCCGGCGCGTTAGAGCTTGTGCGCTCGGCACACAGCAAGGGCTGGAAGGTCGGCGTGGTGAGCGGCGGCTTCCACGAGATCGCTGACAAGATCGTAGCTGCCGCGGGTATCGATTTTTGCCTGGCCAACCGCCTGGAAGTCGTCGACGGCAAGCTCACGGGTAAGCTGGCGGCAGACATTGTGACCAAGGAGTCCAAACTCATCCAGATGCTGGATTGGGCAGTCGAGTGCGGTGTCGACATGGCCCATACCGTCGCGATCGGCGACGGCGCCAACGACATCCCCATGATTCAGGCCGCGGGCACGGGCATCGCGTTTTGTGCCAAGCCCAAGACGCGCGAAGCCGCCCCGTTTGCCATCGATGAGCGCAACCTGATGCTCGCCATGGACATCATCCTGCGCGACTAGCCGATCCGTCTAACAATTGAATCAGTCTGTCCTATAGTTTCCGAACAATTTTGTCTTAGTGTTCGGAAACATACCCTTTGAGTGCTAGACTTTGCGCCGTCGAAGGGAACATATATGGATAAGCGAGATCTTGAGCAGTTGCTGAGCGATGTTGCCGGCGGAGCAGTCACCCCGGCTGTCGCCCTTACGCGCATCCAGACGGCGCCAACCGCCAATCTGGGTTTTGCGCAGCTCGATCTTTCGCGCGGGGTGCGCCAGGGAGCCGGCGAGGTTGTCTACGGCGCCGGTAAAACCGCCGAGCAGATTGCCGCCATTATCGAAGCGCTGCACGATGCCGGCCAGGAGCGCATCCTGGTCACGCGCCTGGACGCCGAAAAGGCAGCCCGCACCTCGGAACTCCTCGACAACGGCATCGACCTGGGATATGTCCCGGACGCACAGCTCGCCCTCGTAGGAGGCAAGCCCTCCCCTACCGGCAATGGACGCATCGTCGTCGCCTGCGCCGGTACGAGCGACCTGCCCGTCGCCGAAGAAGCCACGTTGACGGCCGAGTTCTATGGCAACGAGGTCGACCGCCTCTACGACGTAGGCGTCGCCGGCCTGCACCGCCTGCTCGCGCATGCCGAGGAACTCGCCCAGGCACAGGTGGTCATTGCCATCGCCGGCATGGAGGGCGCGTTGGCGAGCGTTATCGGCGGTCTGGTGAGCTGTCCGGTCATCGCCGTTCCCACCAGCGTGGGCTACGGCGCAAGTTTTGGTGGCGTAGCCGCGCTGCTCGCCATGCTCAACTCCTGTGCCAGCGGCGTATCGGTCGTCAATATCGACAACGGCTTCGGCGCCGCCTACCAGGCAAGTCTTATCAATCATCTGAGCGCCGGCACACCCCGCGCCCGCTAAGGAGCATTCCATGTCCAATCATCAGCACACGCTTATCATCGACGGCACCTCGGGCATCAGCGGCGATATGACCGTCGCGGCCCTGCTCGACCTGGGCGCCAGCGAGGAGCACCTGCGCGAACAGCTCGCCACACTGCCGGTCGACGGCTTTACGATCGCCGTCACGCGCGTAAACAAGCATGGCATCGACGCCTGCGATTTCGACGTTCAGCTGGCAGAAGAGCTCGAGAACCACGACCACGACATGGCATGGCTCTACGGCAACGAAGCAGCTGCCGAGCACACGCACGAGCACGAGCACGAGCACCACCATCATGACCATGACGAGCATGAGCACTGCCATGAGCATGATCATGAGACCCACGGCCATGGCCACGAGGGTCACCATCACGCCCACCACCATCACCACCGTTCTTTGGCGGACGTCACCGCCATCATCGACGGCTCGCAGTTAAGCGATGGCGCCAAGCGTCGTGCGCACGCCATCTTTACCGCGCTCGCCGCCTCCGAGGCCAAGGCCCACGGCAAAACGCCCGAGACCGTCATGTTCCACGAGGTAGGCGCCGTCGATTCCATCGTCGACGTCTGCTCTGTCGCCATCTGCCTCGATGACCTGGGCATCGAGGATATTGTCGTCGAGTCGCTCTCCGAGGGCCACGGCACCATCCACTGTGCCCACGGCCTCATGCCCATTCCCGTCCCCGCTGTCGTCAACCTGTGCCAGGCGGGCAATATCGCCCTCACGCCTGCACCGGTCGCCGGCGAGCTCGTGACGCCCACGGGCGCCGCCATCGTCACCGCGCTGTGTACGTCCGACCAACTGCCCTCACGCTACCGCATCGAAGCCGTCGGCTACGGCGCTGGCAAGCGCCCCTACGAGGGTTGCTCCGGTACGCTCCGCTGCCTGCTCGTTCACGCGGACGCATAGCCATGGATGCCCGCAAGGCAAAAAGCCGCGCTGCCATCGTTTCGGCGTTCTCCGAGCTGCTGCGCGAAGAGGACTACGGCAAGATCACCGTCGGCGACATCATCGCGCGCGCCCACGTAGGCCGCGCGACATTCTACGGCCTCTTTAAGAGCAAAGACGACCTACTGTCCGAGCTCGTGAGCGACATCTGCACCCACGCCCTCGACGACGATGGTACGCCGCTCGACGACCCACTCGTGCAAGTCGAGCATATCCTCAACAACCTCTGGGAACGCCGTCAGGGCGTTCGAGCCCTCGTAGCCGGCGCCGGCTCACGCGTCTTCGCCGACTGCCTCCGCAAGACCATCATGTCGCGCGCAGCCGAAACCGTCCCCGTCGACCCCGCAGGCCCCGCCGCCACCATGGACCGCAGCTTCTTACTACACCACATAGCCTCAAGCTTCGTAGGAATGGTCCAATGGTGGGCCTGGCACAACTTCCAAGCAGCCAAAGCCGACGTAGCCAAAGACTACCTATCAGCCATTAAGCCTCTCTTCAACTGAGTAAACCCCTCATCCCAAAGTTCCGACCTCATCTCAAAGCGCCGCCCCAACCCAAAGCACAATCCATCCCAAAGTGTCGACAGAAGCCCAACGCCCCTACCAGCAACAAGCCCCTCCCATCCAAATTCAGATATATATTGGGTTGCTTGTACGAACGCAACAAAGATCCCGCAGCTGTCCGCATGGGGTAACTTCCCAGCGCATTCCGCAGGACGCAAAAAGGCTCGCCGCACGAAGTGCGCAGCGAGCCTTTTTGCATGTCCGAGGACGCGCTGGGAAGTTACCCCATGCGGCCAGCGGACAACTATGTAGCCTCAGACTAGAACATGCCCAAGAAACCATGCACAAACAGCGCGGCCAGAGCGGCACCGACAAACGGAGCGATGCCAGGAACAAGCAGGCCATACTTCCAGTTGTTGTCGGCCTTGTTCTTGATCGGCAGCACCTGATAGGCCATGCGAGGACCAAGGTCACGAGCCTGGTTCATGGCGAAGCCAGTAATGCCGCCCATGCCCATGCCAACAGCCCAAACGATCAGACCGACGCAGATAGCGAGCATCAAAACGTTCTCGCCGGCACGGCTAGCGGTAGCCAGGATGGCGCTGATGAACACAAAGGTGCAGATAGCCTCGCAGAAGAAGTTGCGGGCATAGTTGGTGCCCTCGGTGGTGGGGTTGGTCGAGAAGATGTTGCGCTGGGCAATAGGGTCGACGACGCCGTCGGAAGCCTTGAACTCATCGGCATACATCAACCACGCGATCACGGCGCCCACAAAGCCGCCGAGCATATCGGCAATCATGAAGGGGATGCAGCTGCTCCACGGCACCAGGCCCACGATGCACTGGGCAAGCACCATGGCGGGGTTCATGCACACGGCGCCGCCAAAGATAAACAAGGCGACCGAGATGCCAAAAGACCAGGTGGTGATGGCAAACATGTGGCCGGAGCCCTGATACTTGGTGCCCTTAAGCACGGTATCGCAGTGCACGCCCACGCCAAAGATGATCATGAGGGCCGTTGCGCCGAATTCGCAGAGGAGTTTGGTAAGCATAAAACCTTATCTTTCTTGTCGGTTATAAACGGTTCGTTTAGGCCGCGTACTAGTGCTGTGCGACGACAACGCCCAGGCCATCGGGAATGACGGCCACCTTGGCATCGGCACCCTTCATCTCAAAGGCGAGCTTGAGCGCCTCATCGAGGGTGTTAACCGGCGTCATGTGCATATCCTTGATCATCTGGTGATCGCACAGGTCGGTAACCATGATCACAGGGTGATGCGCCAGGATGCGGGCAAAGATCTGGCTCGTCCACTGGTCGGGCAGGGTCTCGTCCTTAGGACGGTCGATGCAGGCGCGCTCAAACTCTGCCGGATCATTGTCGGCGATGTTGTGATAGAAGCCCTCGCCACCGTGACCGTCGGCACAGCCGGCGACGTCGATGATCACGCCGCCCTCGGGAAGCGTGGCCTCGGCAGAGCACATGCCCTTCACGGCCTGGTAGATGTTCTGGTCGAGCGGGTAGCCGCCGTTGGTGGTGATGGCAATCTCGCACTCGACGGGCTCAACGCCGGCAAGGCTCTTCACGAACTCGCAGCCAGCCTCGTGCGCCTTGTGGATATCGCCGGCAAAGGAGCCGATGACCTCGTGCTTGCCGTTGAGCACCACGTTAAGCACAAAGGCAAGGTGAGCCATCTCGGCGGCAGCAAACATGTCCTCGCTCACGTGGTTGTGGCACAGGTTGCCGGCACGCGAGTGGGAATCATTCACAAACTGACCGTTGTGGTTGTACATGATGGTCTTGTAGCTGGCGATGCCAGGCAGGACGGACTTGCGGCTACCAGAGAAACCGGCAAAGAAGTGCGGCTCAATAAAGCCCTCGGCAAGCAGCAGATCGCAATCGGCGGCAATCTTGTTGATGATGCACTCGCCACCAGAAGGCAGGGTGCCGATCTTTTTCATCATGCTGTCGTCAGTCGCGACGTGCATAACGATTTCCTCGTTGGCAACGATCTCCTCGCCGTACTTGTTGACGAGTTCCTCATGCGTCGACGGACGATGCATACCCGTAGCAACCAAAATGCGCACGCGAGCCTCGGGCGCAGCAGAATGGATGTGATGCAGCAGAATAGGCATCGTCACACGCGAGGGAACGGGACGCGTATGATCGGAGCTAATAATGACAATATCCTTCTTGCCAGCACAAAGCTCCTCGAGCGACGGCGAACCATAAGGGTTGGCAAGCGACTCCTCTACCAGCTCTTCCTGCGATTTCGTGGTCTTAAACTCGTTTTGATGACCTTCCATCACACCCGCGAAGTTCTTATCCTCGAGCTCCAGATGCAACGTCTTGTGGTCAAACGGCAGTTCACATTCAAACAATAACGAGCGCCCTCTTCCTTTTCAACTGACACACTAGATAAACCGTTGGAAGGATACGCCGCTCACCGAAAAACACCACCGTCCACCGACTCATTAACACAACGTTCATATTTGATCCACAACAAAACGGCCGCGACCCCAAACGGGACCGCGGCCGCCTGTCAAAGACACTATAGACAGGATGATTTACGCAGCGCCGAGGCAAACATCTAGCCCGAGACGTACGCACGTAAGCCATTTTGCATAAATGCATTAATTAATTTAATCAAATGGCGCATGGATTTCTAGCCGTAACAGGGTAGTGCTCTCCGGAGCGTGCATTTTTGCGAGTATTCAGCATCGCGGGATAAGATTTTGGTGCCAAAAGTCTTTCAAAAGGTAGATAGTCCTCATGGCTCGTCCCATCTGGATGGCATGCGGCGAGAAACCAGCCATATATGAACATCGGCAAAGCCCAATCGTCATGCAAAAGCATCAACAGGAGCCGCGAACGTCACCCATAGCCTTATGCACCAATCTTTGGCTGCTGAAAACTCCGTTTTTTGCACGTCGCCCCAAGCACCACCCTCACCCAGCGGCTGATCCGCCGAAGACCGGACATCGCAGGGCCCGCCATCAGTTTACTTTTAGGCACACTCCGCAGGACGCAAGAAGCCCTCGCCGCACTCCACATTGAGCGCGAAGCGCACCTTATTCTCATCGGCCCCAATTCCTGAAGACCGAGGACGAAGGGACCCGATGGGTTTCCCTCTGAATGCATTCCGCAGCACGAAGCCCCCTTATCCGCAGCTCCGAAGGAGCAGGATAAGGGGGCTTCAAGTGCGAGGACGCATTCAGAGGGAAACCCATCGGGTCCCGGTGAGAGCCACAGGGCTATCGATTACCCCGTGTTCTGCAATCCTGCCGAGACGCCGGTCACAGTCGAAAGAATCAGGCTCATGTACTCGGCCTTCTTCTCCTCGGCCATCTCGTCCTGGTTCATACGCACCTCGCGAAGGGCGCGGACCTGGGCGATGGACAGGGCGTCGACGTAGGGGTTACGTACACGGACGGCGCAGCCGAGCACGCGACGGCGCTGCAGCGGCCACTCGTCACCGACGATGGCAAGGACCCACTTACGCGTGAGCTGCATCTCGGTAAAGACCTTCTCGGACAGATCCTGGCGGTCGCCCAGGTGCAGATACATCTTGGCGATGCGCTGGTCGGTCTTGGCGATCGACATCTCGATGTTGTCGATAAAGGTGCGGAAGAACGGCCACTCCTGGTAGGCAGCCTTGAGCTGGTCAAGATCGCCAAGCTGCTCGCAGGCGGTGCCCAGACCGTACCAAGCGGCCAGGTTAATGCGCGCCTGGCTCCAGCTGAAGATCCACGGAATGGTACGCAGGTCGTCGAGTGACTTCGCACCCAGACCGCGCTTGGCCGGACGCGAGCCGATCGGCAGCAGACCGACCTCGGTCAGCGGCGTCACGGTCGAGAACCACGGTGTAAAGTCCTCGGTGTTCAGCAGGTCCAGATAGCGCTCGTGGCTTGCGGTGTTGAGCTTCTCGGCCATATCCCAGAACTTCTGCGTGGTCTCGGTGTTGGTCTTCTCGACACTCGGGGCCGACTGCAAAAGCGTTGCGGCGGCAACGGACTCAACATGGCGCTGAGCCAGCGTGCGGTTGCCGTAACGGGCAAAGATGACCTCGCCCTGTTCGGTGAGCTTAAAGAAGCAGTTGACCGAACCCTTGGGCTGCGCCAGCACGGCCTTGTTGGCAGGGCCGCCGCCACGGCCCACGGCACCGCCGCGACCGTGCATGAGCACCAGGTCGATATCGTTCTTCTCTGCCCACTTGGCAATGCGCTCCTGCGCGGAGTGCAGCGCGAGCATGGCCGTGGTAGGACCGGCATCCTTGGAGGAGTCGGAATAGCCCAGCATAACCTCCATCCGGCGGTTGGTCTGGGCAAGGCGCTTTTGCACCACGGGCAGCGTAAGCATCTGGTCGAGCACGTCGACGCAGCCCTCGAGGTCCTCGAGCTGCTCAAACAGCGGGATCACGTCGAGCTCGGGGACATCCTCCTCGTGTGCAAAGGACAGGTGGGCGAGCTCAAAGACGTCGGCCACATGCTGGGCGCTCTTGGTGAACGAGATGATGTAGCGGTGCGCCATCTTTTTGCCGTAGCGCTTTTGGATGGAGCCGATAGCGCGGAAGGTATCGATGACCTCGCGCGTCATGGGCTGCAGGTCGCCATGGATACCGTTCTCGTGGATATCCTTAAGGGCGCGGGCATGCACCACGGAGTGCTGACGGAACTCCATCTCGACCATATGGAAGCCGAAGGACTCGACCTGCCAGATGATGGTTTGGACCGGGCCGTAGGCAGCACGGACGGCACCGCAGGCGGCCAGCGAACGCTGGACGACGCGCAGGTCATCCAGGAACTCGTCGGCGCTGTGGTACATGGTGTCGGTGATACGACGGACGGTGGCATTCAGGCGGTCGGCCATGACGAGCATGACGGCGCGATGCGGCTCGTGCTCGGAGATCAGCTCGGCGCGGGCCGTGTAACGAGAGCTCATCTCGACCTGATGGTTCCACAGGTTAATGAGCTCGGCCGACGGCTTGCTGTAGGTAGCCTCGAGCGTGAGGTTGCGGCCGATGTGGCGGCACTTGTCCTCGAGCTTGAGCACCATGTGCGTAAAGTACTTGGCGGCGACCTCACGGCTCACCTTGGCGGTGACGTTGGGGTTACCGTCGCGGTCGGAACCGATCCAGCTGCCGGGATGGAAGAACGCCGGGCACAGCGGCGGCACAGTACCGGCCTTGTCGCCCAGCACCCAATCGTCAAAACGACGATAGATAACGGGGATAACGTCGAACAGCGTGTTATCGAAGATGTCGATGATGGTATCGGCTTCCTCGACCGGCGTGGGCTTCTTGAGCGCGATGGGACTCGTACGCACCAGGGCGTCGATCTCCTGCAGCATATGGCGCTCGTTCTCCACCAGGTCGGAGCCGCCCAGACGCGGACGCTCCTCCAGCAGGTTGGAGATACGGCGGATCTTGCCCTCGACGGCCTTACGACGGGCCTCGGTGGGATGTGCGGTAAAGACAGGGTGGAACTCGAGCTTGTCGAGCAGCTCGTTGGCACCCTCGACACCCAGCTCATTCACCAGCTGGTGATAGGCAACGGTAAGCTCGTTGGCAGGATCGACCTCGGTATCGGTCGACGCACCGGCCTCGCGCTCGCGCAGCTGCGCCACACGGTAGTTCTCCTCCGACAGGTTTGCCAGATGGAAAAAGCTCGTAAAGGCGCGAACGATGACCTGCTGCTTATCGAGCGGCAGGCTGTCGATCAAATCGACGACCTCACGAAATGCCACGGCAGTGGGCTCGTCGGCGGTGGGCACGCCCTGCTCGTCGACGGCTTCGTCGGCAGCGCAGGTACCGGGGTTGCCGGCATTGACCACAATCTCGGCTGTCAAAATCTTGTCGAACAGGTCCGCGATCTCGGGATCATACTCGCTAAGCACACGGCGCTCCAGGCGCAAGAACAGCGCCAGATTGTCGCGCAGCTCCTCGGGGATCTCGATCTCGGCGAGACGCTCCCTGGACTCGGCATTCGAGCCGATTCGGTTAACGAGGCGGTTGACCACGGCAGCGACGCGCGCCGCGGCTTCGGGTACAGACTGGTTGCTTAGGTTCTCAGCCACGTTTCCTCCCATTCCTCCTTCTATGCACGTAACATGCGGTATTCATTATAGGCGCTTGAGAAATACTTTCGACACTGATTGCGCTTTACCACACAAAAGTATTTTCTGCATTGCAAAGGTTTTTGCCCTAAATGGTCGTATTTCTCGGTGGGCGGCATACGTAAACGGGGGCATTCCGCATAAAAGCGAAACACCCCCGTAACAATCGCTCTCCATGAGCAGGGCACGTTAGCAGGCCCGAAGCTCAAAAAGATGCGCTACAGGCGCTCGCGAACCGCCTCGACGACGTTGTCCAAATCGGCGAGCACCTCGTCATGGCTCTGCATGTCGCGCACTTTGACCTTGCCGGCGGCAAGCTCGTCGCCACCCAGGACCAAGATGAGCTTGGCGCCTACCTTATCGGCTTGCTTAAACTGGGCCTTGAGCGAACGACCCTGATAGTCGGCCTCGGTCACGATACCTGCGGCGCGAAGCTCCTGCGTAATGGCAAAGACGTTCTGACGCAGCTCCTTGCCGGCGTTGGCGACATAGACGCACGGGGCCTCATCGGCACCCAAATCGCTGCCAAAGGCCTGCAGGGCCAGCAGGGCGCGCTCAAAACCGACAGCAAAGCCGACGCCCGCCGTGGGCTTGCCACCCTCGAGCTCGACCAGGCCATCGTAGCGGCCGCCGCCGCCGATGGAGCCGACGCCGGCGCCAGGGGCCTCGACCTCAAAGACAGTACGGGTGTAGTAGTCCAGGCCGCGCACCAAGGTGGGATCCTCGACATACTCGATACCGGCGGCATCCAGATAGCGCTTGACCTGCTCGTAGTGCTCGCGGCACTCATCGCACAGGTTGTCACCCATCAGCGGAGCCTCGGCCATGATCTCGCGGCAGTGGTCGTTCTTGCAGTCGAAGGCACGCAGCGGGTTGAGCTCGGCGCGCTCGCGGCACTCATCGCACATCTCGTCGGCGTGATCGAGGATGAACTGCTTAACCTGCTCGCGATAAGCCGGACGGCACTGGGCGTCACCCATCGAGTTGATGAGCAGACGAAGCTTGGAAAGATCGAAGCCCAGGCGCTTGTAGAACTCCATGAGCATGATGATGCACTCGGCGTCTGCCGCCGGATCGGGAGCGCCGAGCCACTCGATGCCCACCTGGTGGAACTGGCGCAGGCGGCCCTTCTGGGGACGCTCGCCGCGGAACATGGCCTCGGCGTAGTAAGCCTTAAACGGCGTGGAGCCCTGGGGCACCAGATTGTTCTCGACGACGGCGCGCACCACGCCGGCCGTGCCCTCGGGGCGAAGTGCCAGGCGCTGCTTGGGCTTGAGTTTGGTGTCGGTGCCCTCGGTAAAGACGCGCTCCAGGTTGGCACCGCTGAACACGCGGAACATTTCCTTGCGCACGACGTCGGTCGACTGGCCGATACCGTGGACAAACACGTCAACCTGCTCGATCGCGGGCGTCTCGATGGGTTTAAAACCAAACGGCTCGAACACGCCGGCCGCAATCTGCTGCATCTTTTGCCAGGCGCGCATCTCGGCGCCGATAAGGTCGCGGGTTCCCTCCGCCTTCTGTGCCTGCATGGGCAAACACCTTTCTTTTGTATCGCGTCATAGGTAGTGGACATTATACGGCACAAAGCAGCAACGCGGCGGCGCGCCTGACCGAACGAGGGTATGGGGACTCGTTCGGCCAGACGCGCCGCCGCGGCAGCCGATCCCTTTTCCTCCGTCCCCTTCGGATCACGTGATCTGTTGGGGACGGAGGAAAAGGGATCATTTCGTAGGCCCGTGGCCGCCTTGGAAACCGAATGATGGTACGAGCATCCATTCGGCTTCCAAAGCGGCCACGGACAGAACGGGGCGAACAGAAAAGAGCAACGGACGTCTACTCCCCCACCACGCTTGCGCGCAGCTTGGCGGCGATGGGCTCCGATGCCAGCAGGAACACGAGCATGACCACGGAGCACGCCAGGCACACGATCCAGGTGCTCGCAAAGGAGCCCGAGACGGCAAAGAGCACGTAGACCTGCCACAGCTCACCGACAAAGCTCATGCCGGCAAGCACCGCCGAGGTAGCGATAACGGTAAGCGAGCCCAATACGCGGCCACTCACCTTATCGGCAACATGGCCGATAACGAGCGAACCCACGACACTCACCACGGTGGAGATGGCATTGGAGACGTTGTACTGCGCAAGGGAAATACCCAGGTCGCTGACGATCAGCGGCTGGAACAGGCTCATGCAATTGACAAAAATCGTGTAACACGTGGCCATGATCACGAAGCCGGAGGCCACCACGAGCCAGCCGGGGAAGAACTTACGCTGCTGGGGCATACTGCTCCTTTTAGACAAACGAATAGCCTGCGCCGGGCGCCGGTAGTGCCCAAGATTGCCTTGAAAGACAAGGGCATAGGCCTTACGGCCATGCCCGCAGGCTTGAAAAGCAAGGTTGGGTGCTACCGGTGGTCGGCGATATAGCCCAAAGCGACGGCGGTATAGGCCGCGGCACCGAGGGGAAGCTCGGCATCGTTAAAACGTGCCTTGGGATGGTGCTGGGCAAAGTGTTCGTCCGTGTCGGTTACGGCCGCGCCCACGGTAAAGTACGCACTCGGAATCTCGCTCGAGATAAGCGCGAAGTCTTCACTCGCCATGGCATGGAAAAGCGACAAGAAAGCCGCCTTGGGCAGCACTGCGCCCACGTAGCCAAGCGACGCCTGGGTCATATCGCTGTCGAGTACAAGCGGCGGAACATCCGAAAGCGTCTCGATGGTCGCCGGCGTACGATATGTTGCGACAACGCCGTTAACGACCTCGGCGATGCGGGTCTTGAGGTGAGCCATGAGCTCAACATCAAAGCCGCGCAGCGTTCCCTCGAGCACGCAGGTGTCGGGGATGACGTTGGCCGCCAGGCCGCCAGCAAACTTACCGACGGTAAGTGCGACCTCCTTGGCCGCCGGCACTTCGCGAGCGATGAGCTCCTGAAGCGCCAGATGCACATGGACGCCGGCCGTGTGATGGGGTCGATGCAAATCTCGGGGCTCGAGCCATGGCCGCCCTTGCCCTGAAGCGTGATGCGAAAACCGTACACGCCCGAAAGCGCCGGGCTCCCATAGAGCACCAGGCCGAGCGGCGATTGGCTGTTGACGTGCATGGCAAAGGCAGCCTGGGGGCGCGGGTTCTGCAGCAGGCCATCGGCGATGGCAGCGCGCGCCCCTTCAAAGGTCTCCTCGCCCGGCTGGAACAGCAACTTCACCGTGGCGTTGGCCTCCACAAGCTCGGCCTCGCGGGCCTTGAGCAAACGGGCCGCACCGAGCAGTGCCGTCGCGTGCATATCGTGACCGCAAGCATGCATGCAGCCATTGGTGGATGCAAAGGGCTCGCCGGATTCCTCGACAACGGGCAGGGCATCCATATCGCCTCGGAGCATGACGACCGTTCCGGCCTGCTCGTCCTTGCACGTGCCATTGCCCTGAGCGGCCGCGGCCGCACCGGCACCGATCAGGCCAACGACGCAGGAACCGTCGACGAGCGTGGTATGGGGGATGTCCATCTCGTCCAGACGTGCCTGGATATAGGCAGACGTCTGCGGAAGATTGTTACCGAGCTCAGGCATCTGGTGTAGATCGTGTCGCCACGCAGCGAGCTCGTCTGCAAAAGCCCGAGCTTCTGCGACAAGACCGTCACCGATAGCGGTCTGCGCCGCTGTGGTAGCCTGAGGCGCTGGTTGCGGTTGAAAATCGGACAGAGCTGATGCCATAGAAGCCCTCCAGTAACGTTTTTGCAGCACGCACTTTGATAGCGTAAAGTGCAAGGTACAACTGTAAGGGCATGACATAAAAATGCCGCCCTGGGAGGGCGGCGCAACAAGTTGTTTACAATTGCGGGTGTGATTTTCGGCGCAAGAAATCGAAATGCGTCTCGCTCAAGATAATCGAAAGAAAGATGAGCGCGAAGCCGGCGAGCAGGCGCGAGGTGAGCGCCTCCCCCATCAGCAGCACCGAGAACAGCACGCCCGAAGGCGACTCCATCGAAAGGAGCAGTGAGCCCGTCGAGGCCGAGACATGCGCCAGGCCGACGTTTTGGATGAGCAGAGCCGCGCATGTGCAACCAACCGAGAGAAACGCCATCGCGCTGATAAAGCTCGGCGTCCACACGGACAGAGGCGCTTGGGTCTCGAATAGCAGCGACGTTGCCAGGCTCAGCACGCCGTTGCCCACAAACATCCAAAACGTGATGACGTTGATGTCCATTTTGCGACCGTACTTGGCAGTCACCGCCATCTGGATGGCGAAAAAGACCGCACCCGCCAGCGTAATGACATCACCGATGTTGAATTCAACGCTATCGAGCGCCACCAAGCCAACGCCCGCCAAGCACAGCAGCGCCGCGCCCAGGTTATAGCGGGTGAGTTTTTCGCCGCTCAGAAAATAGCTCGCGAACGGCACAACGATGCAATACGTGCCCGTCAAAAAAGCATTCTTGCCCGCCGTGGTGTGCGCCAGACCGACTGTCTGCAGGGCGTAGGCGGCCCACATAAGTGCGCCCATGCCAAGTCCGACGATAAGGTTGCGGGCGTTGAGGTGCGCGATGATGCGCTTGTGGAAGATGAAAAACATGACCAACGCCGCAGGCAGAAAGCGCACGTAGAGCAGTTCGAACACCGGAATGGTGTCGAGCGCGTCCTTCATGGTCGTAAAGGAGTAGCCCCAGACGACTGCCACCGAAAGCAGCAGGACTTTCCAGAACAGCGGCGAGCGAGCGCCGGCGCCGCGGGAGGTGCCGCCCGCGCCCAGGTCCTCGCGAGCAACAGGGCTATCGGGCATCATTTCGATATTGTCAGTGGCATGCTGGGCCATAGGGCATCCTCGCGCTCAATCTGGGCGTGGTGTCCGCACGCGCATGGCTGCGTGCCGCCTCATGGTCAAATAAAAGCAGGGCGCACCGGACCCCCGGCACGCCCCGCTACTGTAGCAACAACCGGCGTTGCATCGCAATCCAGCCCACTAAAGTACCGACTTGAATAACCTCGATGTTCCGTCAACGTCAGCGAAAACGGCCCCAAGCGAGCAAGGTGACGTGAAATGAAAGGGCGCTGACCTTCTGGTCGCGCCCTTGAAATTGAACGTCAGATTGCCGCTTGGGGCCGTTTGCAGCGTCGAGCCGTTACGCGGTTTGGTAAAACCGCGTAACTAGATTAATTTGGTTGATTCCAGCTTTTCGATGATCCAGTCGTTGGCTTTGATGACCGGGCGGCGGAAGACGACGCCCAGGGCCAGTGACGGAATCAGATAGCTCGCCAGAATGCCTAGCTCAATCCAATACTCCATATGGTAGGCACCGGCCATGGCGGCATGCATGGCGTTGATGCCGTGGGTGAACGGCAGGAACGGATAGATCGCCTGGAACACGGGGCCGGTCATCTCGATGGGGAACGTGCCGCCCGAACCGCCGACCTGCATGACCAGCAGCACAACGGCGAGCGCCTTGCCGATATCGCCAAACGAAACCGTAAGCGTGTAGACGATATTGGAGAACACGAGACTCGCGACCCAGCCCGCCAGCACAAACTGCAGCGGGTCGTCGCACTGGATGCCAAAGAACAGGATGTCGCCCGCACACACGAGCGTTGCCTGCAGCAGGGCCAGACCGCCAAAGAACAGGTAGCGGCCCAGGTAGATCTCGTGCAGGCGCACGGGGATGAGCTCGTTGATAAGCTCATCGTCAACCGAGACCTTCATCATGGCCGCCAGCACAATCGAGCCCACCCAGAGCGACAGAATCGTGTAGAACGGTGCCATGGCCGAACCGTAGTTGCGAATCGGATAGACCGGCTTGCGATCGAGCGCGACGGGGCCGGAAAGCGACACGGCCAGACCCTCGGGATCATTGCCGATCATCGTCTTGATCGTAGCGAGGTCATCCGACATCAAGGCGCCGTCGAGCTCGTCCTTAAACGCGCTGATCTTGTCCGACGCCTCGCCCAGCTGATCAGAAGCCTTGTTGACCAGCTTTGCAGCCTTGGAGAGGCCCTTTGCCAGCGAACCGGATGCGTCGGTCAGGCCGCCTACGGCGCTATCCAGGTCGCCCGAGATGCCATCAAGCGAGTCCAGAATGCCCGAAACCGTCTTCTTGAGCTCCTTGGCCTTAACCGAGAACGTGGAATCGTAATCGGATTTGGCACCCGCGATGCCGGCCTTGGCATCAGCGATGGCCTGATCGACCTCGGCACGCGAGTTGTTGACCTCGGCCATGCTATCGGAGAGAGACTTCGCGGTAGCCGCCAGATCCTTGGCATTGTTGCGGTACTCAACGGCGATTCTGCCCAGCGACGTCGCGGCGGACTTGAGGCCGTCCTTCAAATTCTCATCGCTCACCTGGTCGGCAAGGCTGCGGAGCTGATCGGCCATCGCATCGATATCCTTGGCGCGCGCATTGAGGGCCGCAGCGGCATCGTTGAGTTGGGACACCGTAAGGTCGACATGCTGGTTTGCGGTGTCGAACGCCTTCGCGAGCTCGGCAGACACATTGTCGAACGAACCAGCACTTCCATCGATTGCGGCATCGATGGCATCGTTTGCCGCCTTAAGCGCTTCTTTGGAATCATCGATGCCGCTTTTGGCATGTTCCATGAGCTGCTTTGTCGACTCATCGACCGTGCCCGTCTGCTTGAGCATGCCGCTCGCCGACGTCAGCGAATCGGACGTGGAGCTCAAAATGCCCGCCAGCGACGAAGCATTTGCCTGAACGTCTCGCAGGTCCTCAATCGAATCGCCAAGCGTCGAGGACAGGTTGGCGATAAAGTTGCTGACCTGGTCGGTGCTCATGTAATCGAGCAGGCTGGACACCGTCTTAAGACCGATGCTCGTAATGGTCTCGGTAAAAGTTTCGTTAACCTGGCTCTGAACGGCACTCGAACCCTTCTCGGTCACGATCTGCGCAATGGCGTTGGCCTTCTGGTTCTCGTAAAACTCGATATCGGCGTGTTTCACGTCGGTCGAGAAAAGCGTCATCATGTCGGAGCTAAAGCTCTTGGGGATTACGACGGCCGCATAGTAAGCGCCCGACTTAACGCCCTCGATAGCCTTTTCGCGATTGTTGAGCACAACCCAATCGAAGCTCTCGTTGCCGCGTAGGGTGGCGGTCACGTTTTCGCCCACGTTAACCTCGACGGGGATCAAATCGCTCTCGTAACCCTCATCGGTGTTGACCACGGCGATCTTAAGATTGCCGGTGTTGCCGTACGGATCCCAGCTGCCGGCGATGTTAAACCACGCGTACAGACACGGTACGATAATGAGGCCCATCACGACAACCAAGCCGATCACGGAGCGAGACACGTTTTGGACATCGCGCTTAAACAGATGCAGGATGTTCTTCATTTATGCCTCACCTCCTTTGGAGTGCTTGCCAAGCGCGGTGGTATCTCCATCATTTGTGGCTGTGCTGTCGCTGCCCTGAGATTTATGGTGCGAGCCGATATGCGGCAAGCGGCCCGTGGACTGATCGCCGCCCTTGGCACCACGCTCGCTGGCGTTGAGGCCAAACATGTGGCGGGCGGCAGGAATGGCGGCCGTGTGTTCGCGCATCTCGCGACGCAGGTCCTCATCCGAAAGCGCCGAGATGCGCATCTGGGTATTGAGGCTCGCTCGGATATATTCGATATTGATCAGCCAGCCGCAGATGGCAATAACCGAGATGATCCAAATGACAAGCAGGATGATCTTGCCGTTATTGTCGATATCGAGAACCGTCGACAGGACAAAGAGCAGGACCTGAACGCCCACCACGGCGGCAAAACCGCCCTTGATGTAGTACGGGTAGCGATGTTCAAAGGCGACCGCATGATCGAGCAGTTCGCGACGGTACGAATCGGAATCGAGCATGACGCGCATGGCCGTGCGCAGCGAGTAGCGCTGGCGCGGCAGGTCGTTGGACTCGCAAATCATCATACCGGTCGTGGAGAGCTGTTTATCAAAGAGCAGGTTAAGGTTGAGCAGCAGCGGACGCAGCTGCAGGCCGATAAAGAGCGCCACGATCAAGAACACGCCCAGAATGCACAGGTTAAACAGGTAGTTGAACGAATACATGCCGCCGACCGTCTCGCGCAGCAGATTGATGCCGTAGGTAAAGGGCAGCAGCGGGTGCAGCCACTGGAAGAAGCCGGGCATCATCTCGATGGGATACATGCCCGACGAACCGGGAATCTGCACGATAACCAGGATGACGCCGATTGCCTTACCGATATGCTTAAACGTAGTAGATAGCGCATAAATGATGTTGACGTACGTAAACGAGATGGCGATGCCACCCAGCACGAACAGCAGCGGGTTGATGCACTGCACGCCAATCACCAGATCGCCCGCCGTCACGATGATGGCTTGGAGCGCGCCCAAGATCACCAGGAGCATCCAACGGCCGAAGTAGCCCTGGCGCGCCGTAAAGCTGCCAATGCCCTCGCGATCGACCTCGAGCTTGTAGATGGCGATGAGTACGTAACCGCCCACCCAAAGCGCCAGATTAGTGTAGAAGGGGGCGATGCCCGAGCCAAAGCTCTTGACCGGATAGATTGACTTGGACGTCAACTCAACCGGAGACGCCATGAAATCTGCCACGTCATTGACATCGACGCCCATCAGATCGGCCAGCTCGCCCATGGACTCGGAGGTCTGCAGCGCCGCGACGTCATTGGCGGCGGTTGCAAGCTTGTCCTGGACCTTGGCAAGCGAGGAATCGGTCTGGGACAGCGTGGTCTTGGCCTGGCCGAGCGTAGCGCTAAGCTGCGCCAACGTGCCGCGCGCATTTGCAAGTGTAGGTGTCATACCCGAGACGATACCGGTCAGGTCGCCCGAAACGGCAGCAAAAGAGTCGAGCGCGCTCGAGGCCTTCGGCAGCGCGTTTTGGCCCAAGTCCGTCTGGGCTTGGCCAAGGTTGGTCGCACCGGTATGAATTGCGTTATTGATAGCGTCACTGGCACCCGAAACAGCCGCTGCGTCATTCGCCATGGCGCTCGACTGCGCGGACAGACCGTCCTTGATGCTCTGAAGCTTTTCATTCTGCTCTCGAAGCAAATCGATGGTCGATACAATGCGCGCGTCAATTTCCTCGGAACCTGTCGACGTGTCATTGGCGAGAATCTCTAAGTGCCCGATAACGGCCTTATTGTGGTCGATCGTCGCTTGGAGAGACTCGAGCGAGTTGTCGATACGGGTGGTCGTAGATGTGACCGTGCCCGTCAGCTTGCCGATGGCAGCGTTCGCAGAGGCTGACGTCTTGGTGAGCGCAAGGCTGCCTTCCGAGAGCGCCTTGGAGAGCGAGGCGACAGAGTTGCCCGCCGTGGCGCGAGCCTCGCCCAGCAGGTCATTGCCCTGGGAGATCGCCTGCGTCAGCGACGGCGCCTGACCCTGCAGACCGGCAAGTGCCGCATCTGCCGAGGCAATGGAACCACTCGTCTTATCGATGGCGGCATTCATGTCGCCAATCGAATCACGCACTTCGCCCAACGTATCGGAAGCCTCTGATACCGAACCGGCCAACGAATCCTGAGTCTGGGTTGCCTTGTCCTTTAAATCGACTCCGGCATCCTTGGCAATACTGGCAACGGTCTCGCCCACCGTGGAGACAAATTCCGAGTTGATCTGCTCCTCGATGGTGTTTGCACCGGTGTCGGTAACCTTGGGCGCAATAGCGCTCTTCTTCTCATTGACGTAGTACGTAAGCTTGGGCTGATGGTAGTTGCCGTCGAGCATCGAAACCAGGTTATCCGAGAAGTTCTTGGGGACTACGATGGCCGCATAGTACTCACCGCTCTCGACGCCCTCTTTGGCATCGGCCGCAGAATCGACGAAGGTCCAGCCCAGCTGATCGTTCTCCTTGAGCTGATCGACGACCTGATCGCCCGCGTTGAGCTCGCCCACCAGGTCGTTTTGGGTGCCCCGATCGTTGTTGGCGATGGCAATCTTGATGCCCTGGGTGTTTCCGTACGGATCCCAGTTGGCCACGATGTTGTACCAGGCATACAGCGAGGGAATAACGCACACGCCAAGGGTAACCACCAAGGCGACGGGGTTCACAAGCAGTCGCTTAATGTCGCGCTTAAATATCGCAAAGGAGACCTTTGCATTGGATAGTTTGCTGCCGAGACTCACGCTTGGACCATCCATCCTGTCGTTGAATCGAATCGTACTATCGATAACCATTGTACGTAAGCGCTTTAGCGTCTCAGAGCACAATGGTATTGAGTTTTGCGGGTAGCAATATACTACGAAGACGAATTAACGTACAGTTGTACAGTATCTTTAATTTCAGCAGGTCACAAAACCACAACCCGCACAAATTAGCAATTCAAATAGTCATCGGGGACGTTCTTAAACGACTGGTCAAACAAGAACGCCCCCAACGACTAGTTTGGACCACGGTAACATCGATGTTTTAGCAATGCCAGCGAGCGGGCGCCAGAGCGAACAAATTGGCATGAAAAGAGGACGGCATAGACCTTCTGGTCATGCCGTCCTCTTTGAATGACAAGTTGTCGCTCTGACGCCCGCGCAGCGTCGACTGGTCCGCCGTTCGTTAGAACGGCGGAACTGAGGGCAGCGTCGAGCTGTTACGCGGTTTGGTAAAACCGCGTAACTACCTAACTACATCAAGTTGCAGACAGCCGCCGCGAAGGCAACGGGGTCCTCGGGGAGGATGCCCTCGACCAGCAGGGCCTGATCGTAGAGCAAGCCGGAGTACTGCTTGATCTTGTCGGCGTCACCTGCCTTCTGGGCAGCGACAAGCTTGTCGAAGACCGGGTGCTTGGCGTTGAGCTCGAGCACGCGCTGGCTCTTGGGCATGCCGTCGGGCGCGCCCTCGGGTCCCTTCTGGAGCACCTTCTCCATCTCGAGCGAAAGCGGGCCCTCGGTGGTGATGCAAGCGGGGGCATCGGTCAGGCGCGCGGAGACGGCAACTTTCTCGACCTTGTCACCGAGCGCCTCCTTCATAGCGCTAAAGAGGTCCTCGTTCTCCTTGGTGGCGTCCTCGGCCTCCTTCTTCTCGTCCTCGGTCGCCAGGTCAAGATCACCGGTCGCAACGTTCTTGAGCTCCAGATGACGATCCTCGACCTCGGGCTCGGCACCGTCGGCCACAGCCTTCTCGGCAGCCTCGCGGGCAGCGTCGTCCTCGTAAATCTTGGGCATATCGGCGGCAACGTACTCACGCATAGCCTGGAACGTGAACTCATCCACATCCTGCGTCAGCAGCAGCACGTCATAGCCGCGGTCGAGCACGCCCTTTACCACGGGCATCTTTGCCAAGCGCTCACGCGAGTCGCCGGCGGCGTAGTAGATGGCCTTCTGATCCTCGGGCATGCCCTTGGCATACTCGGCCAGGGTAATCATCTTCTGTTCCTTGGCAGACCAGAACAGCAACAGGTCAGCGAGTTCATCGGCCTTCATGCCATAGCTCGAGTAGATGCCGTACTTAAGACCGCGGCCAAAGTTCTCAAAGAACTTCTCGTAGGCCTCGCGGTCGTTGTCACGCATATCCTCAAGGTCGGCGGTAATCTTCTTTTCCACGCGCTTGGCGATGGCCTTGAGCTGACGGTTCTGCTGCAGCGTCTCACGCGAAATATTGAGCGTCACGTCAGCAGAGTCCACGACACCGCGCACAAAGTTGTAGTAGTCGGGCAGCAGGTCGTCGCACTTCTCCATAATCAGCACGTTGGAGCTGTAGAGCGCCAGACCCTTCTCGTAGTCCTTGCTGTACAGATCGAACGGGGCGCGACCCGGCACAAACAGCAGGGCGTCGTACTCGAGCGTGCCCTCGGCGTGGAAGCTGATGGTGCGCGCAGGATTATCAAAGTCGTGGAACGTAGACTTGTAGAACTCGTCGTAGTCCTTCTGCTCAACATCGGAGCTGCGCTTTTTCCAAATCGGCGTCATGGAGTTGATGGTCTCGAGCTCCTGGTAGTCCTCATACTCGGGCTTGTAATCGTCGCCGGCGTCCTCGGGCTTGGGTTTCTGGCGGCTCTTGGACACCATCATCTGAATCGGATAGCGCACATAGTTGCTGTACTGCTGAATCAGGCTCTTGAGGCCCCACTCGGTCAGGAAGCGATCGTAGGTCTCGGCCTCGCCGTCGGCATCGAGCTTCTCGTTCTCGCGCAGCGTCAGGATGACATCGGTACCGTGCTCGGCGCGCTCGCCATCTTCGATGGTGTAACCCTCAAGACCATCAGACTCCCACACGTGAGCGGTGTCCTCGCCATAGGCGCGGCTCACGACCTTCACGTGGCTGGCGACCATAAAAGCCGAGTAGAAGCCCACGCCAAACTGGCCAATGATGTCGACATCCGAACCCTGCTGCTCGGCGTTCTCGGTCTTAAACTCCTCGGAGCCGGAATGGGCGATGGTGCCCAGATTGCGCTCCAGCTCCTCGGCGGTCATGCCAATGCCGTTATCCGAGATAGTAATGGTGCGGGCATCTTTATCAAAGGAGACGCGAATAGCCAGGTCGCCCTGGTCGAGCTTGACGCTCGGGTCCTGCAGGCTCTTAAAGTTGAGCTTGTCGACGGCGTCGCTCGCGTTAGAGATAAGCTCGCGCAGGAAGATTTCCTTATTGGTGTAGATGGAGTTGATCATGAGGTCGAGCAGTTTTTTGCTCTCGGTCTTAAATTGACGCATGTGCAGTCCTTTCGCGCTACCCCCGCCCGCAAAAACGGCCCGGTCGCCCGAGCCGCATCGCAGACCTGCTATGTTCAGACTTAGATTTTATAACCCATTAGCGCGCACATATACATACGGAATCGAAAAACTGTATGTCAGAGCGCTCTGATGCGCCAATTGCCAAGGAGTGTCCCAAACTGCCGGCAGGAAAGGAACGTCCCTATCTGCCATCTACGCGCTTGGCCATCCAAGCATGGGGCTGGCCCTCGTCTTCGTAGTCCACCGGGGCAATCTGCGTGTAGCCCGCCTTGGCATAGAGCGGCAGCACGTATTCCTGAGCATGCAGCTTAATGAGCTTGGCGCCGGCATCACGCGCGCACGTATCACTGGCCTCGACAATCTTGCTCGCCAAACCGCGACGGCGCATGCTCGGCAGCACGGCCACGCGCCCCATAATGTAGGTCTCCCCCGCCGCGACACCTTCGTCCAAGTCGCACGCCGGCGACACCGGAGCCTCTGCGTCAGCCGCGCGCTCAAGCTCTTCGGGAAACACGCGCGAGCAACCGGCAAGCTCGCCGTCTACATAGAGCGTCACATGAATGCAGTTCGGATCCTCGTCGATAGCGTCGAACTCATTCTCGTAGCCCTGCTCATCCATAAAAACGACGCGGCGCACCAACGCCGCGTCATCAAAGCATCCCGTCTTAAGTTGGATATCCATGCTGCCCTTTCATTCAATGCGAACGTTAGGGACAGATTTTAGCGAAAATGGGCTCCGCGCACGCTAAACTTCGCGCGAGCCTTCGCCAGGCAGTCGTAATGACCCACGTTATGGGCATCGCTCGCGATGAAGCTGTACAGGTTCTGATCGAACAGGCGCTGTGCCGGCTTTTTCTCGCGACCAAAGCGACCGCCGGCAATAAAGTCCGCCGAAGCCTGCAGCTTGCAGCCCATATCGACCAGGCGCTCCGCCACGCTTACATCCTTTTGGACGGCGCGATAGCGCTCAGGATGAGCGATGATCACCTGGTAGCCACGGCACTGCAAATCGTAAATCGTGTTCTCGTACTCTCTAAACGCATACGCATCGGCATGCGTCGAAAGCTCAAGCAGGAACTCATTGGTTCCATCAAAATGCAAGTGCTCCGCGGCATCGATACCAAGCTCAACGAGCTTTCGATGGTTGACCTCGAAGCCCATCTGGAGCGGAAAACCGTCAGCGTTATCACGCAGCAGTTCAAAGGCATCCCACATCTTGTCGTAATCAAAATAGGGATCACGGCAGTGAGGAGTGCAAACGATTCTGGTTACACCGGCCCGCTTGGCAGCCTCGAGCATCGCCAAGCTCTCATCGAGATCGGCGGCGCCGTCGTCTACACCCGGCAAGATATGGCAATGAATGTCACGCATAGGTCAGCCTTAATCAACTAAACGTTTGCTCGGTTGGTGAAGATGCCCTTTTTGGAAGTCCCCTGATCGTCGGAGCCCTTCTTCACCTTCTTACCGTCCTTGGTGTAGTAGGAGTAGTAGTACTCGCTGGTCTCGGTCTCACAGTAATTCATGACGGTACCGATGAGCTTGACCTTTTCGGACTTCTTAAGCTGGCCGATAGCGTTGAGCGCCTCCTCGCGCTTGGTGAAGTCCTCGCGCACCACGAACAGCGTGCCGTCGGTCAGGCTGGCAATCTCGGCAGCATCGATGAAGGTGCCGACCGGGGGAGCGTCGAAGATGACGTAGTGGAACTTAGCAGACAGTGCCTTTACCAGCTTGGCAAAGCGGTGAGAGACGATGATGTCGGCAGGATTGGGAATATGCGGCTCGGCATCAAGGAAGTAGAAGTTCTTCTGACCCGTCTCGACAATTGCCTGGTCAATGGAGATCTGCTCGGAAAGAACCGCATAGAGTCCGCCGCGCGAACGAACGCCGAGCATATCGGAAAGGGACCTGCGGCGCATATCGGCCTCAACCAGGAGCACGGACTTGCCACTCGTGGCGATTGCCTGAGCAAGGTTAATGGAAACCGTAGACTTGCCCTCGTTGGGAATCGAGGAGGTAACGGTGATGGTGCGAATGGGGTCGTCCACGCTCGCAAAGCGAATGTTGGCCAGAAGGGTCTTGGCGGCATTCTGTACAACGAGCTTATCGGTGTTCTTTGCCTTAGCCATGCCTATTTACCACCTTTCATAGCCGGAATTCGGCCAACAACGGGAATGCCCAGGAGCTCTTCCGCCTCTTCGGCACCGCGGATGCGGGTATTGAGCATGTCTGCCAAAACGACATAGGCGACTGCGATAAAGATACCGGCGAGGAACGCGACGGCAATATACAGCGTGCGCTTGGGGCCGCTGGGGACTTCGGGGGTCTTAGCCTCGTCGATAACGTTGATGCTCTGGGCAGCGCCGACGTTCTGAGCGACCGTACTCACCGAGCTAGCTATGGCCTTTGCGACCTCAGCCGTCTCCTTGGCATCGGTGCCGGTAACCGAAAGCGTAATGACACGCGTGGTGGTCTCGGAGGAAACAGACACCTTGTAGTCATCCAGATCGGTGAGGCCCAGTTCCTTGGCGGCGCCGCTCTTAACGCTATCGCTATCCAGCAGCGTGGCGATATCGTTGGAAAGCATCTGGCTCGCCGAGAGATCGTTGTAGCTCATCTGGCCGCTATCGTCGGTCTTGGCGAGAATGTACATGCTCGTCGTCGCGGTATAGGTGTTGTCCATCGCGGCGAAGGACACGATACCCATGGCGATCGCGCAGACCACCGGAAGGGTGATGACCAGCTTGAGGTGCTTCTTCAGCAGCTGGAACAGTTCGAGAAGGGTCATGCAGCTTGCCTTTCATTTCCCCAGTTCGGATTGACAAAACTGTCCGTATGTTATCGCATCTTTTTACCGAGACCAAACTCTATACATAAGAAACAGGCTCTCCTGTAAAAATGTCGGAAGCAATCGTAAAATTGCACAACAACGCCGCACCCGAAAGTCAAATGCGGCGTCTGCATCAATACCTATGTTGTATCGCTATGCGAATGGCTCGTCCTGCTGTATGGGAAACGTCACCGTAATGGTGGTTCCCACGCCCAACTCGCTCGACAGATCGAGCGTGGCGTGATGATACAGGGCCGCATGCTTGACAATGGCAAGCCCCAGACCGGTTCCGCCGCGCGCCTTGGACCTACTCTTGTCCACGCGATAGAACCGCTCAAATACCTTGCCCTGTTCTTCAGGCGCGATACCGATTCCCGTGTCGGCGACCGCAAGGAACGGATGGCCTTCGTCGTTGGTGCCGCACTGCAGCGTAACCGTACCGCCGGGTCGATTGTAGCGGATGGCGTTGCTTGCCAGATTATAGATGAGCTCGTCAATCAAGCGCGACACGCCCTCGATGACCACAGGCTTGGTCTCATGACTTATCGTCACATTCGCCTGACGGGCGACCTGTTCAAGACGCTGCTCAACCGCATAGACGGCGCGCGAGAGCTCAATAGGCTCCGTGGACCCAATGGGCACCGTCTCGCCCTCAGTTGCACGCTCGGCCTCGTCCAAGTTAGACAGCGTAAGGATGTCGTTGACGAGCGCTGCCAAGCGGCCCGCCTCACGATAGATGCGACCGCCAAAGTTGCGCAGGTCGTCCTCGCCCTCGACCATGCCGTTTGCGATGAGCTCGGCATAGCCCGAAATCGCCGTAAGCGGCGTCTTGAGCTCATGAGTGATATTCGCCGTGAACTCGCGGCGCATACGGTCGTTGTCCGCTAGCACCGCCATTTGGCGCTTGAGCTCCTGGCGCTGCGACTCGATACGCTCAAGCATGGGGACCATCTCGGCATAGGCGTGCTCATAGCTACGGCGTGGGTGGTCCAAATCCACCTCTTGCAAAGGCGCGATGATGGCACGGGACTCGCGGCGCGCCATAAAAAACGAGAGTACCGCACCCGCTGCCGCGATAAGCAGCATCGGCGCCACCATCGACAGCAAAATCGCCGCAACGCCGGGCTGGGCCTGTGCCAAGCGGACAACCTGGCCGTTATCAAGGGCGACGGCGCGATACAGCATAATCTCGTCGAGCGTAGAGCTTGCGCGCTCCGCGGAACCCGAACCATTCTCAAAGGCCTCGATGACCTCGGGGCGATCGCCGTGGTTGGGCAATGTGGAAGGCGACGCCTCGTTGTCGTAGGCAACCGATCCATCCTTGTTAATCAGCGTGATGCGCAAGTCCTCGCGATCGAGGCTACGCAAGAACGGGATGGGCTCCTGCTGCTCGTCGAGGGCGGCAGCAATGAGCTCGGTTTCCTGCGCCAGATTGGCACTCGTGGCATCCGCCAAGGTGTTTTGCACAAAGAACGCACCCAGCACCGTAAACGCCACGATAACCGCCATGGCGCAGACAAAGATCGTCACAAAAACGCGGTGCGACAGCGTATGTTTTCCATGGGGGGCGAAGACCACGGGTTACTCCTCCGATGCGGTGGCCGCGGTGTCGTCACCTTCGGCACCATCACCGGCAGAAGGCTCGGCCAAGCGGTAGCCCACGCCGCGCACGGTCTCGATGGCGCTGGCATGCTCGCCCAGTTTTTGGCGAAGCGTCTGCACGTGCACGTCAACGGTGCGCGAACCGCCGTCGAAGTCCCAGCCCCACACGCTCTGCAGCAACGACTCGCGGGTAAAGACCACGCCGGGCTTACGCATGAGGTACTCGAGCAGGTCGAACTCGCGCAGGGTGAGCTTAAGCGGCTCGCCGGCAACGGTCACCTCGCGATGGCTGGGCGAGAGCACGATGTCGCCCACGCTGAGCACATCGCTCGCCTGCTTGACCATGCCGCCGCGACGCAGCAGTGCGCGGCAGCGGCTGGCGAGCTCCATGAGCGAGAAGGGTTTAGTCAGGTAATCGTCGGCACCGCCATCGAGCGCCATCACCTTGTCGAGCTCGGTGTCCTTGGCGGTAAGCATCATGATGGGCACCGTCGCCGTCAGGCGGTCGGCGCGCAGGCGGCGCATAATCGCCAAACCATCGGTATCGGGCAGCATGATGTCGAGCAGGACAGCATCGGGTACCCGTCGCGCCACGGCGGCCTTAAACTCGCCATCGCACGAAAAGCCCTCGGCCTCGATTCCCTGCTTGCGCAGCGCGTAGACCGTCAGATCCCTGATGTTGTCATCGTCCTCGACGTAATAGATCATGTTGAACCCCTTTGCGGCCGGCATGACCGCATCTTAACCCTAAAGGTACCTTTACTAGATGGTATCAGCCAAAACGTCCCGTCAAATAATCCGCCGTGCGCGGATCGGTCGGATTCTTGAAGAGTTGCGCGGTGGGCGCGTGCTCCACCAGCTCACCCAGCAAAAAGAATGCGACCGAATCGGAGATACGCGCCGCCTGCTGCATATTGTGCGTAACGACCACGAGCGTGCAGGTCTCTTTGAGCTCGCAGGCCAGCTGCTCCACCACCAGCGTCGACACAGGATCGAGTGCCGAGGTCGGCTCGTCCATCAGCAGAATGTCGGGCTGCACGGCAAGTGCGCGGGCGATGCACAGGCGCTGCTGCTGGCCGCCCGAAAGACCCAGACCCGACTCTTTGAGCTTGTCCTTGGCCTCGTCCCACAGGGCGGCGCGTCGCAGGGAGTCTTCGACCAGCTCGTCGAGCACGACGCGATCGCGCACACCCATACCGCGCGGCCCATAGGCGACGTTGTCGTAGATGCTCATGGGAAACGGGTTGGGGCGCTGGAACACCATGCCCACGCGCTGGCGAAGGCGGCAGATGTCGTAGTCGCCCAGGATATCTTGACCATCGAGCGCAATCTTGCCCTCGATTCGGCAGTCCTTGATGCCGTCGTTCATGCGGTTAAAGCAGCGCAGCAACGTGGACTTTCCGCAGCCCGAAGGCCCGATGAACGAGGTAATCTGCTTGTCGCGGATCTTGATATTCACGTCCTTGAGCGCATGGTGGTCGCCATAGAACAGGTCGAGGCCCTCAACATCGATTCGCGTCGGCGAGGCGGCAAGATCCTCTGCCGTGGGGCGAGTCGCATCCCCAACCTCGCGCTCGTGCGCGGCCTCGGCCTGCGCTTTCATGAGTTCTTCAAGCTCCGTGGGCTCCACAGCCGCAGCAGCCGTCATACCGCATACCTCCACATCGATATCAATTCAGCAGTATCGATAGTAGGAATCGCGGCTCATATGCACGTGAGCGCATTGTCAAGTGTTTGTAAGGGCACGCTGGCTATGCGGCGGGCAGCTCGATGGTGAATATCGTGTGTTCGGGCGTCGATTCACATGCAACGGTACCGCCGTGCGCGCATACGATCTCCTTGGCGATGGCAAGCCCCAGTCCAGCGCCGCCGCGATTGGTCGCACGCGCCGCATCCAGGCGATAGAACTTCTCAAAGATCACCTTGAGCTTAGCCGCAGGGATGGGATCGCCCTGATTGATAAAGCGCACGCGCACGCCACCGCCGTCCCGGCGTCTGGCCTCGATCGTGATGGTCGAGCCCTCATAGCTATAGGCAATAGCGTTTTTCATGATGTTGTTGAACACGCGAGCCATTTTGTCGCCATCCACGAGCACCGTCAGGTCCTCGCGAATATCAACTTGGACTTCCTTATGCTGCTCGTTGAGGATGGGATAGAACTCGTCAGTCACCTGAGCCAGCAGCAACCCCAGATCAACATAGCCGCGCGTGAGCACGATATCGTGGAAGTCAAAGCGCGTGATATCGAAGAACTCTTCGATGAGCGTATCGAGCCGGTGCGCCTTGTCGAGCGCCACGCCCGTAAAGTGCGCACGTTGCTCAACCGGCAGCTCGGGAGCCTCTTGCAGCAGCGAAAGATAGCCCACCACACTGGCAAGCGGGGTGCGTAGGTCATGTGCCAAGTACGTGACCAGATCGTCCTTGCGATGCGACTCGTCACGCAGAGCTTGCTGCACCTTGCGCTCTCGGTCACGCACGCGGTTAAGGGCGCCCTCGACCTCCAAGAAGTCGCCGTCGATGTTGTCCCAGGTGTCGGGGTGATCGATCAGGCGATCTTGAATACGAGCAGCCAGCACACAATCGGCATGCTGCTCGCCCTGCTCGTAGCCCTGGTAGTACAGGGCGCGGCCGCACAAGAACAGCACGCACACGGCAAGCGCCAGCACAAAGCCAAGCATGTTGAATACAAAGCCGGCATCGAACAACACCGGCCCTTCGATGCCGCCGAGCGCCATGGCGCCAATCGCCAACGTCATGGCCCACGCGGCGCCGCCAATCACCACGCAGCGGCACACGATCTCAAATCGATCGATCAGCAAAAAGCCGACAAGCAGCACCGCCAAGATTCCGACGATGTTGTCGATGCCAATCAGCAGCAGGCTCAGCAAAAAGAGCAGCACCGTTGCAAGCGCGCGGTTGTCGACGACCGACCTCACGTATTCAAAGAGCCGATCGGGCACCTCGAACGCTTGTCTATCGTCTTTTGTCATATCAAGATCCTCACAAGCGAAAAGCGTTATTCGATGATGTAGCCGACGCCCCAGACGTTTTTGATAAAGCGTGGCTTTTGTGCGTCGTCGCCGATCTTTTCGCGCAAGTGGCGAATGTGCACCATCACCGTATTGTTGGAGCCGGGCATAAAGTCCTCGTTCCACACCGCGCGGAACAGGTCCTCCACGGCCACCACGCTGCCGCGATGCTCGACCAGATACAGCAAGATTGAATACTCGGTGGGTGTGAGGCGTACCGGCGCACCGTCCACCGTCACGGAACGAGCGTCGCGGTTGATCTCCAAGCCGTCGAGCTGAATGGTCGGCGATTCGGCCGCCTGTGCGCGGCTACCGTAGCTGGTGTAGCGGCGAAGCTGAGCGTGCACGCGCGCGATGAGCTCCAGCGGACGGAACGGCTTAACCACGTAATCGTCCGCGCCAAGCGAAAGGCCCCCGATCTTGTCTTGCTGGGCATCGCGCGCCGTCAGCATGATCACAGGATAGGTATGGCTGGAACGGATCGTACGCAGCAGCTCAAATCCATCGATATCGGGCAGCATGACATCCAGCAGCGCCAGATCGAACTCCTGCTCCAAAATCGCCTTGGCAGCATCGGCCCCGCTATAGGCAATCTGGACATCAAAGCCCTCTTTTGTAAGGTAGATACCAACCAAGTCGGCGATGGCCTTCTCGTCATCAACTACCAGTATGCGCTCGTTCATGCGTGCTCCTCTCGCGCTCCATTATGCCCGAGGCGAGGCACGCCACACACAACAAGCGTGGGTGATTAAGTCGGCCTTAAGCACCCTTGTGCCCGTTCGGGAGCGGATGTGGGCCACGCACGCACGCGATGATCGCCGACGCCAGCAAACGATATACTCTAGTTCCAGAAGAGACCATCCCGTCGAAAGCGAAATCTGTGAAGTCCCTCACCTCTTTTGCAAAGCGCTCAGCCCAGCTTGCCGCCGGCTTTGTTTGCGCCATCGCCCTTGCCGCTGGCGTGCCCACCGTCGCCGGCGCCCAAGTGCTCACGAGCGACAATGTTTGCGGCAAAACCGCCGATGTGCGCGGCATCACGGCCGAAAACCTGCCCGATATCGATGCGACCAATGCCCTCGTCATGGGCAAAGACGGCACCGTCTACTATGCCCGCGGCGCCGATGAGCAGGTCAAGATTGCCTCGATCACCAAGGTCATGACCGCAATCCTAACCGTCGAGAATTGCAAGATGGACGAGAAGGTCACGGTGAGCAACGCCGCAGCCACCGTGGGCAATTCGACCGCCGGCTTGCTCGAAGGCGACGAGCTTACCGTGGAGCAGGCGCTGCGCGGCCTGATGATTCCCTCAGGCAACGACGCCGCCATCGTGCTCGCCGAATATGTGGGCAAGAAAATCGACCCTAAGACCAAAGACGCCGAGGCCACATTTGTGAAGGCCATGAACGAGCGCGCTAAGAAGCTCGGCTGCACCGGTACGCTTTTTGAAAACCCGCATGGTCTGGACTTTGATGAGTGGGCTGGCGATATGCACTCAACCGCACACGACGTAGCACTGATGATGCAGGAGGCCATGAAAAACGACACGATCCGCGAGGTCGTAGCGAGCGAGGATTCCTGGATCGAGGTCACGGGCGCCGACGGCACTGACCATTCGCATTCCATGGACACGCATAACTATTTGCTGGGCCAAGATGGCAACATCGGTGGCAAGACTGGCACCACCGACGATGCAGGCTATTGCTTTACGGGTGCCTACAACCGCGATGGCGACGAGATCTACACCGTCGTTTTGAACTCCACCACCACCGACCAGCGCTTTACCGATACCGCAATCCTTGCCAATTGGTACTACGGTCACAAGGTCACGGTCGCGATCGCCAACACGCAAGAAAAGACCGCCAACGGCAACCCGCTTATGGCGCGCATTAGTCAAACCGACTGGACGGATAAGACAATCGACGCCACGCTCGCCGATCCTACGGCGCAAGCGACCGTGTTTTCTCTTGCCGGCGAGGTGACCGAAAAGGTTAGCTACGATGACCTTTCGGGCACGGTGCATGTGGGCGACAAGGTGGGCAGCGTTACGCTCAAGCAGGACAGCACCAAGATCGCCGTCATGGACCTGGTCGCCGACGAGGAAGGCGCAGGGCCAAACCCCATCGAGTGGCTGCTCGTGAAGCTCGATCGCTTGGGCCGCCGCATCGACAACCGCCCGCTCACAGCCGAGAGCGAGACCGTAGCCAAGGCGCCCAAGGCGTAGGGCCGGAGCGATATCACATCGAACCAAATGAGGCGTCCAACGGGGCGCCTCATTTTTGAGGGTTCGAATCCCCAGCGCCCTTTCTCGATAATAAAAAAGGGCCCCCGATGGGACCCTTCTTTAAAGTTAAACTGGCGGAGAGCTGGGGATGTCCGGACATGCTACGCATGCCCTCCGGCTTCAAAGCCTGGCGGCTTTTCGCCCACGGGCTACAAACGCTTTCGCGTTTGCTTAACGCCCGTGCCCTCTCGGGTTCGAATCCCCAGCCTCCTTTCTCCGCACAAAAAAAGGCCCCAAATGGGACCCTTCTTCAAATTCGTACTGGCGGAGAGCTGGGGATTCGAACCCCAGATGCCCTTTTGGGGCATACTCGCTTAGCAGGCGAGCACCTTCGGCCTCTCGGTCAGCTCTCCGTAACAGCCGTTCTATAGTAACCAAACAGCCTAAGATGGGCAAGAGGAAATTTTCTAATTGCCTAGCATCCTTTCCTCATTGGAAGCTTCGCCTACCCCAGCGAGCGGTTGAGGGAGCCGAGCTCGTCGTTGCCCATGGTGCGCCACATTTGGAAGATGCAACCGCGTGCCAGGAAAAAGAAGCCGTTGTCGACCAGTTGAACAGCGGCATCTGCCAGCTGATTCGTCACGGCGGACACTGGCGGCAGCTCGAGTCCAGCCTTGCGAATGGTCTCGACCGCTTCCTCGAACGTCGGAGGCTCGCTGACGCCCATCTCGTTCATAAGGCCCTGCATTTCTTCCAGCGCGCTGCTGCCCGACTCCTCGCCACGTGGCACCAGACGGTAACAAGCCAGCGCAAGGTCGAGCTGATCGCAATTCCAATAGGCAAACGCCAGGCGATAGAACAGGTAGCCGATTGCAGAGCGATCGCTGGCAATACGTAGGCCGTGGCGCGCCACCTCGATAATCTCGTCAAAGCGCTCCAGACGCGCAAGAACGTTGATGAGCGCAAAGTGCGATTGCATGGACGAGCGCGCCAGATCGTAAAGATGGCGCACCTCGGGCAGCGCTCGTTCAAAGTCCTCTTGCTCGACGTAAAAGCTGCAGATCTCGTGCTGGGCAAAGTACAGCGCATCGGGCGCACGAAGGATTCGCACAGAGCGGTCTTCTTCCAACACCGGTAGCACCATGCGCACCAGCTGGTTATCGCAAAACTGCGTTTGAACCGGACCTGTCGCCAAAAGCTCGGCAACGGCGCACTTAGCCTCCAACTCCTCAACAAGACGGGAAAAGCCTTCAAAAGCACCTGTACGGTTGACTTTTGCCTGCTCGCGCAATTCAACAACACGGGCCACGTATGGGTCGTCGTCCTCTTCCATGACCTCCAACTCGTCAGCCGTATCGGCAAGCAGCAAATCGCGCAGCGCCGGCGGAAGCGTGCGATGGTCATCACGCGGACGAGCATGAACCTCCGCAGGTTCAATCGTCTCCGGAGCAGTTGACTCATACGCCTCAAGTACACGCTTGCACGGCATATCGTCCATGTCCATGCTCTCAAGATCCTTGGCGACAGGCACGCAATCGGCCAGATAGGCCGCGCGCCCAAAGAAATACGTTGCGACAACGCGCTCGCCCTGCTCACTGTCGGGAGCAGCAATCTGCACATAGCAGCGCGTGATGCAGGTGCCCGCGGCAAAACACGCTGCCGCAAGCGTGAGTGCCACGCGCGCATCGTGCTCCGCGGCCCAGATCGCGCGCGTGTCCTCGTCCAGCTCGCGCCAGGCGTCATCCTGAGCGTCGTATTCACGTTGCGGCATGGCATCAACGACAGACTGCCCAAACCGAACGAGCATAATCCCCTCGGCGACGTTTGCCCGATAGGTATAGTCGAGCCGCGTGACCACGTTGAGCGCCTCAACGATTCGCGCAAAACGGGTGCGCACGTCCCACTCGCCGCCCGGCTGGCAAGCCACCGTACCCGGCTTGCCCCACGGGTTATCGCTCGAAGCCGTATCGAGCAGTCGGGGAACATCGTTGGTCGTCTTGGCGATATGCCACGCATCAAAGAGCGCGCAGCCCTCAAGGCTCGGCGAGGATGCCGCAGGGACCAATCCGGCCCCGATGCGCTCAAGGATGCCGGAGAGGCGGTTGAGACGGCACTCGATGGCAAGCAGCATGTCAATCTCGTCCTGGTCCAACAGGCTACGATCAAAATTGAGATAGAAAATCTTTGAGCGATCAATGCGAGCCAGGCTCATCTCGGACTTGGCAGCGATGGTGCGCAGGCGGGGCAAGTCAATTTCGCTCATAAGGGCGGCGGCATAGCGCTCGATACCGCTCGGATTCTCGGCATGGTCAACGCGGTAGAGCAGCGTCTCGATAGCATCGGGGAGCGGTGCCGTGTTAAAGCCCAAAAACACCTCGACCGGCTCGGGCAACTTTACGAGCTTGATCTTGTCGACAACGTTTTGCATACCCTCGTCGAGTCCGCCGGCGTCCGCCGTGTTCACAATAGCGCTTTCGGAGTTGGCAAATATCACGTAGCGCAAGAACATCGAGGCCATGAACTCGCCGTAAGGAAGGGCGCGGGTCGAATTCCATGTCTCGTGGTCGGACTGCTCGCGCATGGGGCCTTCGGGAGAGCCGGCAGTTTGCGCACACGCGCGCATTGCACCGTTGGCTTCCCTTACCATAATCTCACCAATACTGGAATCCGACTCGTCAAGGACCAGTTCCATGTCGGGATCGTTGGGCAGCGGAGCCTCGCTGACGGGGCGGTCCACCTTGTACACCTCACCCGAAACGCTTACGTAGCCCAAAAGCGACACATGACTTTTGCCAACGAATTCGACGACATAACAAGATTCAAGCTGATCCTCGCCAAAGAGTTTCCAGACCACGCCATATGAGCGTCCCGCAGGCTGCTCGGGCATCGCCGGAAAGCGCTTCTTGGGATCGAGAAACCTGAGCTTGTATGTCGGACGCTCTGCCACGAAGTATCACCCTGATCGGTCGCTTGAAGAAGGAGTGGTCGCGAATAAGTCGCGACATCTACTCGGAATCTTACACGAGTCGACAGGAAATCGTCCGCTTCACGCTCGCGCCTCGACCGAGGTTCGAATCCATGCAGCGGCGACATAAAAGAAAAGCCTCCGTTACCGGAGGCTTTAAAATCAATTGGTGCGGCGTATAGGATTCGAACCTATGACGTTCTGATTCGTAGTCAGACCCTCTATCCAGCTGAGGTAACGCCGCAGCGCAAGGATTATTATGCACGTGACCCCTCGATGGGTCAAGCGACAATTTGGAAAAATTTTACGAAGTGATGATTAAGACGCTCGCGTCTCGACCGAGGTTCGAATCCAGGCAGTGTTGCCATAAAAGAAAAGCCCCCGTTGCCGGAGGCTTCAAGTTCAATTGGTGCGGCGTATAGGATTCCGCG
>NZ_SPFO01000002.1:115694-188384 GCF_005845035.1 Collinsella aerofaciens
ATCCAGGCAGTGTTGCCATAAAAGAAAAGCCCCCGTTGCCGGAGGCTTCAAGTTCAATTGGTGCGGCGTATAGGATTCCGCGTATCCGCTTCGCGGATCCGCACCGGCTTCGCCCGCCTGCCGGCGTGCTCGCCCGCGGGCTAAAAACGCTCCGCGTTTTCTTTACGCCCGCGCCTCGACCGAGATTCGAATCCATGGGATACCGCCATAAAAGAAAAGCCCCCGTTGCCGGAGGCTTCAAGTTCAATTGGTGCGGCGTATAGGATTCGAACCTATGACGTTCTGATTCGTAGTCAGACCCTCTATCCAGCTGAGGTAACGCCGCAGCGCAAGACATATAAAACCACTTTAGCTTATTGGAGTCAAGCACAATCTCAAACTTTTTTGTGAAACGCAGTTTTGTCATGCTGCTCCGCACATACCGACGTTCCCCGTACGATCGATTGGCTTTTCGATCACGTCAAACTTAGCATCAAGTTCCCTCAGGAGCGATCTCACCCGCTGGGCACAGTCATAATCGGCAAACGAGATGCTCAGCATGCGCGCGACCTGGTTGGAAGTCCCAACTCCATAGAAGTGCTCCAGCGCCACAAGCCCCTCGTGCGTCACAAAGGTCTCGACCACATGCGGCGACTCCTCAAAGCACCATTGGGTCAACGGGCCCTCGCTCGCCTGCCGAACCACCAGGCCACCCATGCCAGACGGCTCACACGTTACAAGCAGGTACTCCCCGCCCTCGTCGCTCTCAAACAAAACCACCCGATCATCAAACAACTCCATCGCGTCCCCTTTCTCTCGCTCTTATTTAGCAAAAGCATAGCAGGTAGATGGCTGTATACAGAACAGTTGTTCGTGTGTTTTCTATTGAGCTGTCCGCACGGCATGGTATGGACCTGCGCACGAAATAGGGCGCCCCCGAAGGAGCGCCCTTGCATATCCCCTATGCAGCCAACTTACGCGACCGGCTCGATCTTCTCGAGACCGCCCATGTAAGGACGCAGGACCTCGGGGATCGTGATGGTGCCGTCGGCGTTCTGGTAGTTCTCCAGAATGGCGGCCATGGTGCGGCCGGCCGGCAGGCCGGAACCGTTGAGAGTGTGCAGGTAGCGCGAACCCTTGAAGTTCTCGGGGTCGCGATACTTGATGTTGGCGCGGCGAGCCTGGAAGTCACCGCAGTTGGAGCAGGAGCTGATCTCCTTGTAGGCGTTGTAGCTCGGCAGCCAGACCTCGACGTCGTAGGTCTGACGGGCAGAGAAGCCCAAGTCGCCGGTGCACAGGCTAATCACGCGATACGGAAGGCCCAGCTGCTGCAGCAGGTACTCGGCCTCGGCGGTCATGCTCTCGAGCTCCTCGTCGGACTCCTCCGGCTTAGCGAACTTGACCATCTCGACCTTGTCGAACTCGTGCTGACGGATGATGCCGCGGGTGTCGCGACCGGCGGAACCGGCCTCCTCGCGGAAGCAGGGGGTGAAGGCGGTGTAGCGGCGCGGCAGGGTGTCGGCGTCGAGGACCTCGCCGGCGTGCAGGTTGGTGAGCACGACCTCGGCGGTGGGGATCAGGAAGTTGTCACCCGAGACGTGGTAGGCGTCGTCCTCGAACTTGGGCAGCTGGCCCGTGCCGAACATGGTCTGACGCTTGACGACGATGGGCGGCCACCACTCCTTAAAACCACGGCTGGTGTGCGTATCGAGGAAGAAGTTGATGAGGGCGCGCTCCAGGCGGGCGCCGGCGCCACCGAGAACGGTAAAGCGGCTGCCGGAGAGCTTGTTGCCACGCTCGAAGTCGAGGATGTCCAGATCGGTGCCCAGATCCCAGTGCGGCTTAAAGTCGAAGTCGAACTCGCGCGGGGTGCCCCAGCGGCGACGCTCGATGTTCTCGTCCTCGTCCTTACCGTACGGGGTGGCATCGCACGGAATGTTGGGCAGGTGAGCCATGAAGCCGTACTGCTCCTGCTCGAGAGCGGTGCGGCGCTCGGCCAGACCGTCAATCTTCTCGTTGACGGCGCGCACGGCCTCCTTGGCGGCCTCGGCCTCGTCCTTCTTGCCCTCCTTCATCAGGGCGCCAATCTTCTTGGACTCGGCGTTACGCGTGGCCTGGAGCTCCTCGACCTCGGTGATGACGGCACGGCGCTCGTCGTCGAGTTCAAAGAACTTCTCGCGATCCCAAGACGTCTGGCGATTTGCCATGGCGGTATCGATGGCATCGGGGTTCTCGCGAACAAACTTGATATCAAGCATTAGATCCTCCGGCGATATACATTCCATTTAGGTTGCAACCTTGTACATGTATGGGCAAGTATATACTTATGAGCGTTTACGACCCAACCCAACTACGCAAGAAGGCACCCAATGGACGCAGTTTTTTCCTTTTTGTTTGGCACCCGCACCGGTTTTGCCATCCTTTTCGCCGGCGGCATCCTACTGTTTGCGATTCTTGCCTTTGTAATGGAGAAGCGCACCCATAAGATGTATGTCGACCGTGGCCCCAAGTCCGAGGACGAAGAAGACGGCTTCTGGGACTAGCCTGCCAAAAAGAGACAGGCTTATTTTGGTCGGTTTTATCTGGGCAAACGCAAGCGCCCCGCAACTGGAATTGAGCCAGTTGCGGGGCGCTTTTCGTACATGCAACAAAACCGCAGGAAAAACCTGCCAAAATAAACCTGTCCCTAAATGGCGGGTTTTACTGGAGGGTGGCGTCGATGGCCTTGACCAGGGCGCTGCGCATGCCGGCGTCCTCGAGCGCGACGACGCCCTTGATGGTGGCACCACCGGGCGAGCATACGGCATCCTTCATCGCCGCAGGATGCTGCCCCGTTGCAAGCTGCAGCTTTGCCGTGCCCAGCACCATCTGGCTCACAATGCGATAGGCATCGGCGCGCGGGATACCGTGCTTGACGGCCGCGTCGCCCAGGGCCTCGATCGCCATGGCGACAAATGCCGGTGCGCAACCGCCCACCGTGCCGCCCACAAACAGCAGGCTCGTGTCGAGCTCGACGACAGTGCCAAGCTTACCGAGCAGGTCGAGCACCACGGCACGCTGCTCGCCGTTGAGCGTAGAGGACTTCTCGCAGGCGATGACGCCCTCGCCCACCGAAACCGGCGTGTTGGGCACCGTCGAGATATGCGCGACACCCGGCAGGACCTGCTCCCACTTGGCGCTATCCCAAGTCCAGGCGACCGAAAGGACAACCTTGTCGGCTAGAGCGTCCTTGAGCGGAGCGAAGACCTTCTCGATCATGTACGGCTTGACCGCAGCAACCACGATATCGGATGCAGCGACAACCTCCGCCGCATCACGACAGGCAACCATCCCACGCGTCTCACAACGCTCAACCAAGGCGTCGTAGTGGCCCGCGCAGGCGCACATATCGCTCGCAGCCACACCGGCAGCGATCCAGCCATCGGCCATAGCGCTCGCCATATTGCCAAAACCGACAAATCCAATCTTCATATCTCATAGTCCTCTCAGACACGCTCTTCAAAACGAAGGCTATTGTCCCACGGCATTGTTTCGTATTGCCGACCTATTTGTGATACGGCTCGCCACGGCTAATCTTGCAGGCGCGGTAAATTTGCTCCAGCAGCACCACGCGCGCCAAGTTATGCGGCAAGGTAATGCGTCCAAAGCTGAGCATCTCGTCGGCTCGTGCGCGCACGTCATCGCTCACGCCGTCCGATCCGCCAATCACAAAGGCGATGTCGCTGTTACCACGCAGCATAAGATCATCGAGCCGCGCCGAAAGCTCCTCGCTCGAGCGCTCTTTGCCCTCAATGGCAAGCAGGATCACATGCGCTCGAGGCGGCAGGGCTGCAAGTATCGCCGCCCCCTCCTTGTCGCGCGCGGCATCCACGCCGCCCGCCTTAGCCGGGTCGATATCAGCCACCTCGCGGACATCCACCTTGGCATAGGCGCCCAGGCGCTTGGTGTACTCGGCGCACGCGTCCTTCCAAAAGCGCTCCTTGAGCTTACCGACGCAAACGACGGTGTATTTCACGCGCGTCTACTCCTTCGAATCGTTTTGAACTTTGCCGGCGGCCAGCATCTGCTCGAACATCGAGGCCGACTGCGAAAAGTCGCTCGGCAGCACGACCGTCGAGGTTTTACCCGTGCGAGCGAACTCCGTCATCATCTCGGACCACTGCGTAAACATGAACAGTTGGTTGGCCTCGTCATTGCCGACACCCGTCTCCTGGATGATCTCGAGCGAATCTTTGATACCCAGCGCGATGGCCTTGCGCTGGTTGGCGATGCCCTCGCCCGCCTTTTCCATAGCCTCAGCCTCGGCGGTCGCCTCGGTGACGCGCTTGATGCGGTCTGCCTCAGCGAGCTCCTGTGCCGCAGCGCGCTTGCGCTGGGCGGCGTTGATGTCGTTCATGGAGTTCTCAACCTCGGTCGGCAGTGCGATTTTGGTGATGAGCGTCGACACGAGGGTGAAGCCGTAGGCGGCCATCTGCTCGGAAACGGTAGCGTTGACATCCTTGGCGATGTCGTCCTTCTTGGCAAAGACCTCATCGAGTGTGTAGACGGGAATCGAAGAGCGCAGGGCGTCGGTGATGAAGTCACGCATCTGGTCGACGGGCTCCTGCAGCATATAGTAGCTCTTGTAGATGCCCGAATCTGCCGGGCCGGCGCCCATGTCATAGCTCACGTGGTACTGAGCAGAGACCTCAAGGCCGATGGTCACGTTGTCCTGGGTCTTAACGTCGATGCCAAAACCGTTTTTCATGGTTCGCAGACTCACCGTGGCGGCCTTGCGGTCGATCACGGGCACCTTCATGTGGAAGCCCGCGTTGACGATGCGGTTAAACTTGCCCAGACGCTCGATGATCACGGCATGCTGCTGTTCAACGACGTAGCAGGCGTTGGGAAGCAGCAGCAACAGAATGATGATGGGAATCAAAAGGCTGGTAAGGGCAGCGATGATACCGGACAACAGCATGGTCTCTCCTCTGATAGGCACACGTTGGCATTAGGATACCCGCACGAAGCAGCTGTGTGACACCAACAAGAGGACCCGTGGTCAAAAAAGGCCAAATATGAGTACTGTTACCAGTTTAGTAACAGCGTATTTGGGTCAAAATCGCCTCGTTGAACCCGAGGTCTATCGAAATTACTTCATTTTGTCTCAAGGTTGAGCCAAATTAGCGTACATCTGTTGCGCAAAATGAGCAAAAATAGCTTCATGAAATGTCTCTATTTTCATGTCAGTACTCATATTTGCCACTTTTTGACCACAGGGACATCTACCGCGCGAAATCGATATGTCAAATCTGCCAAAACGGCCCATAACAAAAAAGCTCCCATTGCTGGGAGCTCTTTCAATCAATGGTGCGGGCGAAAGGACTTGAACCTTCATGGGGTTGCCCCCATACGGACCTGAACCGTACGCGTCTGCCAATTCCGCCACGCCCGCGTGCAGGAATTAGAATAACGGAGCGCCACCACGAACGCAAGAACTATTTTTGAAAAAGTTTGCAGGCATTCTCCCAAGCGGCTTGCGCGATTGTTTCGGCGTCCTCACCAGTGCGATCGACACGGTCGTTAACCAGCGCGTTTGCCGTAATGGAGATCATTGCGGGCTCGCATTCAAGACCGCGGATGGGCTCCGGAGCCATATACGGGCAATCCGTCTCGAACAAAATTCGATCGAGTGGGGTTGCCGCAAATGTCTCGCGCACGTCGTCGTTGCGCTTGAAGGTGGCCGCACCACCATAGGCGATATAGCAGCCCAGCTCCACAAAGCGCTCCATCGTGGCGCGGTCCTCGCCAAAGCAGTGCAGCACACAACCGGCCTGGGGCACGCCCACCTCACGAAGCACGTTGTAGGCGTCCACGTGCGAGGTGCGCTCCTGGTCCGTGTCCTCGTGACGCAGATGTAGCTCCACCGGCACGTTACGGCACACGGCAAGCTCGAGCTGGCGCGCCATGCAGTCAATCTGCACGTTATGGGGTGCCGGCGCGATATCGTCGTCATAGTCCATGTGGTAGTCCAGGCCGATTTCGCCAATACCGGCGCATAAGGGATCATCGAGTGCGGCAACGACCTGTGCGTGAACGTCGTCGGCATAGTCCGGCGCGCCATACGGATGCACGCCGGCAAGATACTTGATCTGCGGGATATCCTGCATCGGCAGAATCTCGCGCGTCAGCCAGTCGCTATAGTCCGTCACGCTGCGTTTATCAGCGATGGGGTCGAACATCGTCACCAACAGGTCGACGCCCGCCGCCTTGGCACGCACGAGCGTCTCAGGCACATCCTTGCCCCAGAACGAAAGCAGATGCGCATGCGTGTCGGCAAGCGGTGCCAAGGGCACGGGACAAGCAACCGTCTTCTTTTTCTTGGTAAACGTCACACGTTCGGCATTAGGCATCATGGATTAGCTCCTGGGCCAGACGGACAAAGTCAGCAACATCAAGCGTCTCGGCGCGCGTGGTGGGTGCAATACCGCAAGCCTCAAAGGCAGCATCGAGCACGTCCTTGGCAAAGCCGTTGGCGCTCATGGAATTGCGGATGGTCTTGCGACGCTGAGCAAATGCAGCATCAATCACGCGGGCCACAAATTCGCGATCGAACCCCTCGGGCACCACGCCGTCAACACGGTCGATACGCACGACGGCCGAGTCCACGTGCGGCGCCGGCATAAAGCAACGCGGCGGCACCTCAAAGCGACCCGTCACCTGCGCGTACAGGCCGAGTTTTGCCGTGTAGCCGCCATAGGTCTTGTTACCGGGCGTTGCGGCAATGCGATCGGCAACCTCCTTTTGCACCATGACGACGGCACGCTTGAGCGCCGGCATCGTCTGGAAGAACTGAAGGATGATCGTCGCCGCCACGTTGTAGGGCAGATTCGCGACAAACACCGTCGGCGTACCGCCCGCAACCTGCTCAATCTGCTCCGGGCCCACCTTGAGCGCATCGCCCATGATAAAGCGGAAGTTGGCATAGTCGGCGGCGTGGGCGTCAAGCACCGGCTCAAGCTCGGGATCGGCCTCGATCGACGTAACGCACGCCGCCTCCTGCAGCAACGCAAGTGTCAACGTGCCGCAACCCGGACCCACCTCGAGTACGCGCTCGTCACCTGCAAGCTCGGCAAGCTCGCAGATACGCTCGATCACATGATTGTCGATTAGAAAGTTCTGGCCCAGGCGATGCTTAGTCGCAAGGCCAAACTCCTCTAGCAGCTCCCTGGTGGCCGTGGGGTTTGCCAAAGGCGAAGTTGTCATGGTTGCCTCCTTAGCATGATGGCGGCGTCTTGAAACAAAAGGGCATGGACCGTGGCGGCCATGCCCTTACAGCTAAACAACAAATTGCCGATATGGCGCTCGCGCGGTCTCTACGCCAGACGCGGGAACAGCGGATCGCCCTTCTCGACGGGCTGACCACCAGCAAGCAGGCCCCAAGCGCAAATGCCCTTGAGGTCGTCGCTCGCGGCCTCGTCCTCGCAGGACAGGCGGCGCAGAGCCTCGGCAGAAGTCTGGGGCATGAGCGGCATCAGCAGGTGAGCGGCAATGCGGATGGCCTCGAGCAGGTTGTAGATCACAAACGCCAGCTCGTCAGCCTTGGCCTCGTCCTTGGCAAGTGCCCAAGGCTCGGAGTCCTCGATGTAGTGGTTGGCGGCGTGGATGAGCTCCATGACCTCATCCTTGGCTCCGCCGTAATCGAGCACGTCCATCTTGGCCATGTAGCGGTCGACCAGGCCATCGGCGATCTTTGCCAGCGGGTTGTCAAACGCGTCGAACGATGCGGGCTTGGCGGGCGCGCAACCGTCAAAATACTTGCCGCTCATGTTGAGCGAACGCGAAATGAGGTTGCCCCAGCTGTTGGCCAGGTCGGCGTTGTAGACCTGCTCCATGCGGTCGAAGCTGATGGCACCGTCGGTGCCGGGGACGACGTCGGTCATAAAGTAGTAGCGATAGCCCTCGACGCCCAGCATGTCGATAACGTCCTGCGGAGCGATGGCGTTGCCGCGGCTCTTGGACATCTTCTCGGCCTTGCCGGTCTCGGCATTGCGCACGGTCAGGAAGCCGTGGGCAAAGACGTGCTCGGGCAGGGCCTCGCCGATGGCCATGAGCATGGCGGGCCAAATGACGCAGTGGAAGCGGATGATGTCCTTACCCACGATGTGGAACTGCGCGGGCCAGCGATAGGCCAGCTCGGCACGCGCGTCGTCGGTGTCGACACCGTAGCCAACGGCCGTCATATAGTTGAGCAGAGCATCGAACCACACGTAGGTCACGTGACCCTCGTCAAACGGGACCTGAATGCCCCAGTCAAAGCTCGTACGGCTCACGGAAAGGTCGTTGAGGCCGCCCTCGACAAAGCTGCGAACCTCGTTCATGCGGAACGCAGGCTCGACAAAGTCGGGATGCTCGTCATAGAGCTTAAGCAGCTTGTCCTGGAAGGCGGAAAGCTTAAAGAAGTAGGACTCCTCCTGCACGCGCTCAAGCGGACGGTGGCAGTCGGGGCACAGGTGCTGGCCGACGCTGCCGTACTCCTCGTCGCCCTTCTGGACCTGCGTATCGGTAAAGTAGGTCTCGTCAGGCACGCAATACCAGCCGTCGTAGCTGCCCTTATACAGGTAGCCGGACTCCTTCATGCGCTCCCACAGGTACTGCACGGCATGGTGCTGGCGCGGCTCGGTGGTGCGGATGAAGTCATCATTGGAAATCTCGAGCTTGCTCCAAAGCTCCTTGAAGTGCGGAGCCTGGCTATCGGTCCACTCCTGCGGCGTCATGTTGTGCTTGGCCGCGGCCTCGGCGACCTTCTCGCCGTGCTCGTCCATGCCGGTCAGGAACTTGACGTTATAGCCGGCGGAACGGCGATAGCGAGCCTGAACGTCGGCGATGATGGTGGAATAAGCCGTGCCCAGGTGCGGATCGGCGTTGACGTAGTAGATGGGCGTCGTGATAAAGAACGAAGGCTTGCTTTGATCCATGGGGTTTGTCCTCCAGAAAAACGTTGCATACAGAGGATGATTCTAGCGCAAGGGCTGGATATCCTCCATCTATTGCATATCGAGCACCATGGCATAGACATCGCGCTTGCGGCGCGAATACTTCTGAGACAGGCGCTTGGCCACCGCAGACGCGGGCTCCCCCTCCTCGAGCGCGGCGCGGATATCCGCGCGCAGGGCCTCGTCGGGATCCGCTGCCGCGGCGCCAACCGGCGCGACACCGGCCTCCTCATCCTCGCTCGGCGGCGCGATGACCAGCGCAATCTCGCCCTTTACCTCGCCGCGAGCACGCAGCTCCTCGGCAAGCTGGGCAGCGGGCCCGCGCAAGACCTCCTCGTGCAGCTTGGTGAGTTCGCGGCAGACGGCAACCTCACGCTGGGGAAAGACCTCCGCCACGGCCTCGAGCGTCGCCACGATGCGATGTGGAGACTCGTAGAAGATGAGTGCGCCGGGCACCACGGCAAGGCGCTGTAAACGGCGCACGCGGTCGCCGTGCTTTCGGCCCAAAAAGCCCTCGAAGAAAAAATGCTCGCAGGGAATGCCGGACGAAACGAGCGCCGTGACGCAAGCAGAGGGCCCGGGAATAACTTCAACGGGCACATCGGCCTCACGCGCCGCCTCGACCAGCGCCTGTCCGGGATCGGACACACTCGGCATGCCGGCGTCCGAGGCAAAAGCGAGGGTCTCCCCCGCCAGCAGACGGTCGACCAGGCCGGCGGCGCGGCTGGCGATCACATTCTCATCGCAACGGACAAGCGGCTTGGAAATGCCCAGATGCATCAGCAGCTTTGACGTCACACGCGTGTCTTCGCAGCAAATGACATCGGCGGCGGCAAACGCCTCGCCAACGCGCGGGGACAGGTCGCCCAGGTTGCCGATGGGCGTGCCGACCACATAGAGTTTGCCCGTATGGGCGCTGTTTTGCGTCATATCAACCTATTCAATCATGCCACGCTCGAGCGTACCGAGCGCCGCGCGGGCGTCCCATGCTGCAATGCGCTTCTCGGTCTTCCACGTTTGGAAGAACCAACCGGCAGCCGGTGCAAACGAAGCCAGTTGGTTGGCGATAAACACGCGCTCGTAGGCATTGCGGCCCTCGGGCGTAACCGACGAGTTGGCAAAGATCGCCGCGCCCGACCATTCGCCCACCAGCACGGGGAACCCAGTCGAAATCGCTTCTTTGAGCTCGCGCTTGTTACGAGAAATCGCCGTCGTCAGCCCGCGGGGGCTCGTGATGTCGAGCGCATGCTCGTCGCGGTAATGGTACAGGTGAAGGTCCATGTAGACGTTCTTGTACTTGGCGCCGCGCATAAAATGCTTCCACTCGCTGGGATGCCCCGACGACGAGAAGACGACGATCTTATCCTCGGGCATATACGAACGGACGAGCTCGTAGGCATCGCGATAGAAATTGCGCAGGTAGTGAGCAGGAATGCCATCCGTCATGGTGAAGAGGCTCTTGCGGACACTCATCTGCGGCGTATCCAGCAGCTCAATGCCCAGCAGGCTCTCGGCCTCGCCGTAGCGATCAGCCAAGCGCTCGAGCACGTCGAGTGCGACATGACGGCCGTTAGTGGACGAATGCCACTCGGCAACAGCCTCTGGCGTGGCGGGCGAATCGTTGGAATCGCCCTGGCCACCGGGCACAGTTGCTAGATCAAGCAGCACGCGGATGTCGTACTTGGCAGCCCACTCAATTGCACGGTCGATGTAGTCGACAACCGAGATGTAGGACGCATCGGACTCCTGCGAGCCAAAGGCATACCAGGGCACCGGCAGACGCACGGCATTGAGACCGATCTGCGCCATGCGACGGAAATCGTCCTCGCTCACAAACGTCTCGTAATGACGGCGCATGCGCTCGTTATAGGCGGCGGTGCCCATGGCCTCCTGCAGCTCGGCCGCGTTGGATGCACCGGTCGCCGCGTATAGCGACGGGGTCACCCAAGGCTCGGGAATAAACCAGCCAGAGAGATTAACGCCGAGTATCCTCTCCATCACTGCCCCCTTTTGAATCATACGGGCTAAGCCCGCATCGCTCTTGCATGACATATCTATCGATTTGAGTATACCCGCGCATGCAGACAGGCGACCGAACGGTCTACAAAGTGGCGCAAAAGTGGGAGGAATGTCTGGGACAGGTGGGCACGAGCTGGTGCGCCGAGATGTGCGCGCACGTCGGAAGTAAGCGCCGGAAAGCGCATCCCGTTTTTCGCAAAAGACTGGGATGCATTTTCCGTTCGAGGCCTCAATCGGAAAATGCATCCCGTTCTGAGCGCGAGATCTGGGACGCAGTTTCCGCCAAAGGCCGCAAAAGGAAAGCACGTCCCATTCTGACGCCGGATTCCGGGTCGCGCTTTCCCAAGCGACATCAAAGCGGAAAACGCATCCCACTCTGAAGCCAAATTCCGGGACGCAATTTCCGCAGAGCCCTCGATAAAAGAAAAGAACCCCTTTGCAGAGGTCCTAGTCAATTCAAGGTGGCGGGGAAGGGAATCGAACCCCTGACACGAGGATTTTCAGTCCTCTGCTCTACCAACTGAGCTACCCAGCCATTTGATGTGTGCCTTGTTTCAAGGCTTGATTAGTATAACCAAGGACGCGTTCCGGTCAACCGAGAATTTTAAAAAAGTTTTTGAGCACAGCCTCGGTTCTATAAATCGGCACGTCAGAGGCATCAGCCGGCAGCAAGAAGTTTTTCACTCAGAGCCGCACGGGCAAACTCACTTGGCGTCATCCCCTCGGCAGCCGCCCGTCGACGAATGGCCTCCTTCATTCCCAGAGGAATCTTGACCGACAGCGTTGCCGTCCCCTCACCTGAGAGCGGGGGCCGTCCACGCACGATTCCACCAACGGTGTGTTCGCCATCCGGAAACTCTCCGCGCTCGTACGACTCACACCACGCGTCAATCATTTCATCCGTTACAACCTGACCATTAGCGGCCGTATACGTCTTGCCCATCATCGACCCCTCTGCCGAGCTCGCTCGATCTCTTGCCAGAATTTCTTCTGAACCGGAGACAGGGCATGAATAATGAGCCATCCACGAATTAGTTCGACCGCAACAAGTTCCACACTTCGACCATCTGGAAGCCATCCAATGGCAAGCCATCTCGGCGGCTCGTCCTCCGACTCGCGGCGAATGCACTCAGTAACCGCGAACCAGGCACCAAGCACCTGCTTTTCCGTCAAGTGTTTTTTTGGCGTTCGGATGGATCTCAACATCCATGCATCTTCTCCTCCATCTTACCCAATTTCGTATGACGAAAGTCCGCTGTCGCCAATTCTTACGCCGGCACTTGTTGGAGGGCGGGAGGTATAGCGAGTATGGAAGGCCGCTCCAGTACTGCCCAGGCGCCTGGGTGGGAGCACGTGCGCCAGGGGCGAACGTTTTCGCAGCAAGCAAGGACATTGCCGTTGCGATCGATAAAGGCGATGTCGATGGGATAGGTCATAAGGCAGGTGTGAACCGAGAAGCAGCGCGGAAACGCCATGACAAACGGCAGTCCGCTGGCGGCAATCGGACGCCGTCCCAGCATGCCGCGCAGACGCACGGTAAACGACTCCGCCACCACAAACTCGGCCGGCGTCCAGCCCAACCTGTTGAGCGCCCGCGCGTAGGCGATATAGGACGAGACCGCGGTCACATGACCACCCCCGGACGCCATGGATCGACCGTCACCGCGCGCTCATGCGTGAGCACGGCCGGCGCCCCCAGCGAAACGCCGGCGATGCTCAGCGAACTCGGCCACGGCTCGTAGTGCATGGTGCAGGTATAGGTCCTAAACGTGCCAGAAAGAGAGAGCAGGCCACCATCCGATGACGCCGCGCCTTGCTCGCTCGAGACCTCAACCTGTAGGTCATATCTCTCCATGGCATCCTGAATCTGAGCTTGAACGGTCGCGGAAGCGTCAATGGAGCTCTCGTCACCCTCCCCGCCCGGCGCCACGGCGTGCGCCAGCACGATGTCGGGCACCACGCGGTCGAAGCGCGCGACCGCGCCGGCAAAGATCATAACGTTGTACGCGACGAGAGCCAGCACGAGCAGGACAGGCGTGACCACGGCCATCTCGACCGTCGCCTGGGCACGCTCCTCGCGCAAGCCCGCGCGAATGCCCATTACGACCCACCGCCAAAAGCTCCCACCAGCGTGGCAACATCGACAGTGAGCGGGATGGAGCCGCCTCCCGGCAGCGGGATCTCCGCAAGCGTGAACACCGCGCCGCTGATGGTGCGCTCGACGTGATATTCCAAGGCCTCGCAAAGTGCCTTGGGGTCAGTCACGCCCAAGGGGATTTTTCGCAGGGTATTTTGAGTTTTGGAGATGCCCGCGATATCGGACCCCGGACTTTTGATGACATTGGCGGTATCGGTCAGCACCGGTTTTCGCAGACGTAAATCGCATGGTTCGAGTCCCAGCGCCGCCACGGAGGACGAGACGGTGTCACCGAGCCAGGACGCGATGGAACCCAACGCGCCGCCACCCCCTCCCAAGCCACCGATCAGCTCTCCCATAAGCTCGTCGGCCGCACCCTGGATGTCTCCGTACCCCACAAGCAGGCGGCCCCAAACATCCATAACGCCATCGAGCACGCCGGCAACGCCGCCCGAACGCTCCTCCAGCGTCGAGAAAAACCGCGAGAGAACGTTATTCTGTGCCGTCGCATCATCGGGCGCCAGCACTGCAGCAGAAATTGCACCACGATCGCCAAGCTCAACTGCCGTGTTAAACGAAGAGTTGAGCTCGTCGGGACTCGTGACATCGCCCGAGACCGCAAAGGCGACCACGCCGTTGCGACCGGGCGGGGCGATGCGCGGACGCTCACCGGATAGTTCTTTGATGGCGGTATCGAACGCATTGCCCGCACGGTCGGCTTCGTCCTCGGTCTGACGCTCGAGCTCAAGCTCCTTGTTGCGACAGTCGACGTAGTCCTCCAGGGCGTCTTTAAACTTGTCAAAGTGATACTCGAAGCCGTTTTCGATAGAGGTTGAAGGCGCCGCAACAGCACCAAGCGACGAAACGCCAAAATGGCATTTGCTGCATTTATCTTGCCCATCGTAATCGGCAACCGAAGCAAATCCGCTCGGCGTTCCTTTCTTATAGCTAGGGCAGGTCGTCCCGTAATGCAGATACGCCTTGCCATCGTTCACGCTCGTCGGCCACACCGCATCGGTATAGAGTTCCGTCGCCCGAACCTCATCAGAGTTGCGCGGCAGCAGCGGAATATAGGAGGAAACCCTGTCTCCGTTCTCGGTTATATATGCCCGATCGACTTCCGCGCTCGCATAGGTATAAAACGCCTTACGCGCCGCAGACTCTGCCTTCATCTCGACACTCGAGCCTTGGGGCTTCTCATTTGCCAGACGCCGATGGTAGTAGTCCTTCGAGCGATCAAGAGCAACTTGAGGCTCCCACGTAATGCTCGATGAGTAATGCGGATTATGAACACCGGAGAGATCCGTTAGGCTTTTTGCGCGCTCCCACATACACGAACAGCTGCCGACCGAACCTTTATCCGATCCACCGCAATCCGCTAGCCAGGCGCGCTCTTTGGCCTTCGCCGTCTCCTCCGATGCTTTTTGTAGCTCCTCGGCCGCGCGCTCCAGATCTTCCGACGCATCTTTAATGGCATCGGTCGAGATTTCGGATCCTTCGAGCGCAACAAAATCCGACTCGGATGTCCTGGGCACGGCAAGCGCCGTACCGGTATAGGTCACGCCGTCGGTATCCTGCGCCGATACTGCCTGCATGGCACGCGCGGCAACCAGGTACGGCAAGGCGGTCTCAATCTTTTGCAGGCCCTTTGCCGCGCTTTTGGCAAACTTGTTACGCGTTTTAATGATCTGGGTTCCCGTATCGATGATATCGCTACCGACAACCTCGGCGCCTGGAATGAGAATGGCAACCAAGCCGGTGCCGATCGTGGCAAACCCCGCCAGGCCCAAACTCAAAATGCTCGCATCCACCACCGTGGCGGCTGTGTGATAGGACGACACCACGTTGGCACCCGCCAGCGCGCCGCTATCGGCCGCCACCTGGGTGTCCCCCGCGCGCGACATGCTCCATATCGCCGCGGTCGACGAAAACAACAACGTGAGCACCACTAGGATGACCACGGCAGAAGAAAGCGTGGTGTAGGCACCGTCTTCGATAAACAGGTCGATACCGGCGCGGCCCATAAAGCCGCCTCGCTTGCGATGGCAGCTCGGACGGCGCGTCAAAACGCGTCTAGACCAGAAACGCTTAATCCCATGCAGCAATCCACGAATCATAATCTCCCTCCAGCCATTCGGGACGTGATTGATACGAGACATCGACCTTGAGCTCAACGTAGCCACCCTCGGCGGTACCACCCATAGCCTGCGCAAACGCACCGATCACAGGCAACGGCTTGACCTCGCCGGAAACGGACACGGACGAGACGCCACCCGCATCGGCCCGGCTAAGCTCAATATCCCACGACAACGGCCCGCCGGCATGAAAGATCGAAACGTTGGGCACTGCGGCAAGCCGGCGGCGGGTGAACTCCTTAAGATCGTCGTCCTCCGCCGTCGTCGTGATCATGAGCCGCGCGGTCTCGGCGGCGGCAGACTCCATGACCGCGCGCGTATAAAGCAGGCACACCGGTTGCAGTGCGAGAAGGATGAGCGTCAGAAACGTCGGCAGCAAAAAAGCGGCCTCGACCGTAGACTGCGCCCAGTCCTCGCGCGCGATATCAATACAACGCGATGTCCTTAGCGCCCGCAGCGGCGTCGATAACCGACGTCGAGGCAACGCCATGGGATGCCGCCCGCTCAACCAGCGCCGCCAAGCGTCCATCGGTGCCAGCACGCCAAAGTCCCACAATCGCCAGCACGATCGATAACAGCGCCACCGTGACGATGGCGTATTCCACAGTCGCTTGGGCAGATTCCTCGCGCAGGACGTCATGCATTTCACGACCCCTCCTTTGAGTTCGATGCCTGCGGGCTCAGGCGGATCACGCGCAGGCGGCACGAGGCATCGCCGGCATCCGCGGCAACCGTCACCATATCGACCCAGCCGCGCCCATCGCGCACGATGGCGCCCCATACGTTGCCCTTAATATCAAGATAGCCGCTCAGGGCGAGCTGGGCCGTTGGCACCTCGCGGTAGGCGCGTAACATATCCGCCGCTGCCTCGGTCATCGGTCGGTCCTCAGACCATGCAAGCCGGACCGTAATCGCGTTGTCCTCAGGCGAATCCGTCGCAGTGCCAGACCGCTTGTCGAGCGTCCGCAGAAAGGTTTGCGCCGTGACAGCGACATCCGAATCGTCCGCATCTCGCATCTCATCTTTTTGAGACGCCACCGCCGAATCTGAGCCCGAATCGAAGGCGGCCCCAGGACGCTGCTGTCGCGCAACGCCCAGTCCCCAAAGCGTCACCGCTATTGCCACGAGCAAACAGGCGAGCACCAGCGGCGAACCAACAGGACGCCTGCCTCCTACAGGCTGTTGATGCCGTCTTTGATCGCGTTCCATAGTTCTTCGACTTTGCTCTTAAACGCGACGATGGCGATAATCGCGATCACTACGAGCACGCCGACCAAGATGGCGTATTCGGTAGTGCCCTGTGCGCTCTCCTCCCGCAACAGCGCCTTGGCACGCTGGCGAGCGCGGATTGTCCGGCAAAAAGCCCAGCTCCAAGCCTTGCCCGCAATGTCGGTCATCGTGTTCATGTATTCCTCCCTACATCATCCCGCCTGCTCCCAGCAGCGGGCCCAATATGGACAGAAGCAACGCCGGCAAGATAAGCGTGCCGGTGGGAATCAGCAACTTGACCGGTGCGCGCTCGATCTCGCGCTCGACTGCGGCGCGATGGGCCGCACGGATCTCGCGACTTTGAGCAGCCAACGTCTCGGCCAGCGGAGCGCCCAGGGCAAGCGCCTGCCCCACCGTGATGGCAAAGGTCTCGAGCGCCCTCACGTCCAAATCACGCGCGGCGGCCAACAGCTCGGCCTCGCGCGTCCCCACGCCCACCTGCCACGCCATGCAAGCTCGTTCAAGACGGACGGCCAGCACCGACCGACGGTTGGCACAGAAAATCTCGAGCGCCGCGTCAAACGAAAGGCCGGCAGAAAGCCCCAGGCGCACCACGTCGATCATCTCGGACACCTCACCGAGCGACACCCGCGCCGGCCCGCCCGCCCCAATCGCGCCCTTCATTCGCGCGGTCAGGGCATCAATCACCGAGCAGCCCGCAGCAATGACCAGTACCGCCTCACGCTTGCACGTCTCTGCAATCTTGCGAGCATCCGCACGCTCCAAACCCGTCGCGGCAAATACGCTCAGGGCACACAGACAAGCCGCGACCCCGACCAGGGCGCTCATAACTCCACCCGCATAATGCGCCGGATAACTACCAGGGCAACGACGTTGAGGGCAAGTCCCAGCACCACGGCGCCCGCACCAGCCGGCGTCGCAAGACCGCGGCGAAAGTCCGCCGAAAGCAAAGCCAGTACCGCGCACATGCCCGCCGGCATCGCCGCGACCATGTGTGCCGACATACGCGCCTGTGACGTCTTAACGTCCAGACGGCGTTTGAGCTCAATGCGCTCACCCACCATGCCCGACGCCTCGGACAGCAAGCCGGCAAGCGGAGCCCCGGTACGCTGCGATACTTTGAGCGCCAAGGTGACAAGCGAAAGGCCGGGGGCATCGATGCGAACGAGTAGGTCATCAAGTGCGTCGGTCGCCGAGATACCGCAATCGATTGCCGCCGCCACCCGCAAAAACTCGGTATGCACCGGCTCTTGCGCATGGGCGCCCACAAAGCGCATGCCCTGTGCCAGCGAATGCCCCGAGGCAAGCGACATGGATAACGCTGTGAATGCCTCGGGCATGGCCTCTTCTACATCATGCTGTTCGCGTCGGCGATCGAAGGTGTCACGCGCGGCACCCACGCCAAACGGCACCACCAGCCCCAAGACAAAGCCGATGGGCGACAACGACGCAACGGCCAGCAAAACGCTGCAGACACCGCTCGACAGCAGCAGAAATGCCAGACGAGCCGCGTTATCCTCAATAGCAAGCCCAAGGCGATCTGCGGGGATCAGCGACACCCACGAGCGGGCAATCTTTGTCAGCAGGTCGTTTTCCGCCAACTCACGCGGCAGCTTCTCCGCCATCGATTCGAGCGTCTGGCGCGCCAGCTCCGCCGGCGGCATCCGCGGCACACGAGGCTCTGCCCCACACGCCGTCGCGACAGAAAGCCCCGCCAAACCCCCTACGACGAGGGGCATAGCGATCTCCATTCGTCCACCTCCTCTTGCGTGAGCGTTCCCGACCGTAAGCCCTCCGCAATAAACGGCGGCTCGCGGTCGAGCGTCCAGGTGCGCTCGGCGGCATCGAACGTCACGTAGCGCTCGAGCTCAACACCGCCCGACGCGCCGCGGTGAACCCCCGAATATGAGGCCACAAAGCGCCTGCCATCTGCATGGCGCTCGGACATCACGATGCCGTCGAGCGCCATGGCGATCTGCTCTTCGATAAGCTCACTCGGCAAATCGATGCCGTAGCGCGCAAGCAGCGTCAGGCGAACCACGGTCTCCTGCTCGGTACCCGCATGGAGCGTGGTGAGCGAGCCGTCGTGGCCCGTGTTCATGGCCTGCAGCATGTCGCAGCACTCGGCACCGCGCACCTCGCCCACGACGATGCGGTCGGGGCGCATACGCAAAGCATTGGTCACCAGGTCGCGAATCGTCACCGCACCCTCGCCCTCGATTGACGCCTCACGCGCCTCCAGACGAACAACGTGTGGGTGATGTGCAAACTTGAGCTCGGCGGAATCCTCGATCGTCACGATGCGCTCGCCGGTGGAAATCTCGCACGACAGCGCGTTGAGCAGCGTGGTCTTGCCCGACCCCGTGCCTCCCGCAACCGCCAAGTCCTGCCGCAACGACACCGCGCACGACAGCAGCTGCGCATACCAAAGCGGCAGTGACCCCAACCCCACAAGCTCGTCCAACGAACAGATACGGTCCGAGAACTTACGGATGGTGAGGATTGGTCCGTCGATCGCCACGGGTGGAATCACCGCGTTGACGCGATAACCCGTCTTGAGGCGAGCGTTGACGATGGGGCTACGCTCGTCGACACGACGGCCAAGCGGCGAGATGATGCGGTCGATGAGCACGCGGATCTGCTCGTCGTCCTCAAACGCGTGCTCGATGGGATGCAAAACGCCGCTGCGCTCAAAAAAGGCAGAGCGACAGCCGTTGATCATGATTTCGGTAACGGTGTCGTCCTCGATGAGCGGCTGCAGCGGTCCCAGGCCCACCACGTCATCTAGGATCTCGTCGACGATGATCTCACGCTCAGGCGTCGCCAAGTCGGTCGGCTCTTCCACGTTGAGTGCCGCTTCCACCGCCGGACGTAGCTCAGAGCGGGCAAGGGCCGAATCGACGTAGGCGCTGATGCGCGCCACCTCGTCGTAGCCCATGCGGTCCATCACCGCACGCTTGGTGCGGCGTTTAACGGCACGGTGGCGTCCCGCATCAACGGGAGCAGCCGCGGCGGCCGCGCCAGCGGCTTTAATCCTCGTCTGCAGACTCATCGCGAATCACCCTCACGCGACCAGGGAAGACGGATGCGCGGGCGCTCGGTGCGGGTCGCGCGGTCGGCGACCATATCGCTCCAGGAACCGACGGCGCAGCCCAGCTCCACGAGCATCTCGCGCGTGGCCTCGCGCACGCTGGTCGCAAAAGCGCTCGTCTGACCCACTGCCTCGTCGGCGCGACCGAATGCCATGAGCGCGGCCAAATCCTGACCGCCATCGGCGATGCGGATCTTGGAGCTCAGTGCGCAGGCAATCTCGAAGCGCATGGCGACGTCCTCGTCGGCACCGCGCGCACCAAACCGGTTGAATACGGCGCTCATACGCGTGCGTGGCACGCCCACACGGCTCGCCAGCTCAATGACGCGCGAAGCGGATGTCGCGGACGATACCGCCGCATCGCCTACGACCAGGCAACGGTCGCTCGCCGCTACCGCGGCGGCCACGGCATCACCCCAAAAGACCGAGGTGTCGACAAAGACCACGTCGGATTCGCGGCGCAAAACATCGAGCAATAGCTCCACCGGAGGTGCCATGAGCTCGGCCTTCTCGGGGGCCGCGACAGGTCCCCAGAGCGTGACGCCCGGGGCGACGCGCATCGATGCGGCCACGATATCCGGCTCGGCAAGTGCGCCCGCCGCCGACGGCTCGATAAGCATCGCCATATCGTGCGGGGCATCGACACCCAGTAGATCGTATAGGTTTCCAAACATGAGGTCCAAGTCGAGCACAGCGGCACGCAAACCCAACAGCGACGCCGCATGCGCCATGGTGGCAACGATCGTCGACTTGCCGCAACCGCCCGATCCCGAAACGGCGCAGACGATCGGTGCCCGACGCGACGGAATCGAAGCGTCCGCCGACAGCGCGGGGGCTGACGGTGCAGGAACCGGCGACACGGACGCGGGCGATAACATCCCCGTCTCCCCCGCCGCGGTCACGCGCTGAGCCCAAGCCGGCATGGCAGGCTGCCCGGGCTGCGGTTCCGAAGCCAAAGACGCAGCGGCACACGCCTCGCCAGCCCCGGCAAAACCCTCGACCTCGTCGAGCTCATCGGCCAGATTTACGCCGTGCACGTATCCCATATCCTCAGCCAGAACGTCATCGCCATACGGTACCGGCCCTCCAGCGTCATCGTATGCAAGGGGGTCCCGGGGGCGCCGACCATGCTCGGCTTCCGCTTTTCCATATTCATCAACACGCGGGCCTCTTGTAGCGCGAGGCGCCCCGGATTCCCTATCAACAAAAGCATCGGGCTCAATCGTCATGCGCCGATCGGAATCAACCGTTCCCTCGCCCGCGCGCCCGTTGCCGCACAAACTGTGCGCAGCGATGACCTCGGTCGCCCCTGCGCGAAACAGCCCTTCGATATCCGACGGGTCGAGCGTCTCGATCAACACGACGACACGACTCACACGGCCCTCGGCCGTCAGGCGCGCAACGGTCTTCCGCACGTCTTCGGTATCGAACAGAGACGCCGCGATGATGGCGGCACCGCGGCGCGACGGAAACGCCCGCGCCATGGATACCAGCCCGTCCAGGTCGCCCACGCGAAGCACCTGCGCGCCCACATCGCGACCCTCGACTTCCTGCTGTAGCAGCCCGTAATCGCCGCACGCGCAGCACGCAAGCCAGATCGCCTTCATCACTCGTCGCCTCCGCTCTTTTTGCCGCGCGCCGTGGCGGGAATCGTCAAGCTGACCGTTCCCTTTCCCGAGGCTCCCAGCAATTCCTTGACATCTTCGGGGTCTGCCGCCAGTGTCACCCACTCGATCTTGCCTTCACGCGTGGTGCCGGCATCTTCGCTGGTATCGATCACGTACGCGCCGCACAAACGATCGGTCACGCCATCTTTTTGCACGTACACGTCCACATAACTGCCCACGCCCGTGGCACCACCGACCGAGTGCTCGGCATCGACCGCCACCGAAACGGCAACCTTGCCTTTAGGCACCTCGAGCTTGTGGCTCTCGGCCTTGGTGTAGACATTGCAAATCACGGCGTTTTTAGGAATGCGCGAGGTCGTCACGTCGCCGCGCACCTGACGCAGCTCGGTCGCCGCATCACGCGGCAACAGACTGGCCAACCATTCCTGAGTTATGACATTAGTCTCGTCGAGAGTCTCGCCCGCATCGATATCGCGCGCCGCGACGCACACCTCAACGCGGTCGCCGCCGTATTTTGCCAAAGTCTCGGCCTGGACCTGCTCGGCTTGCGAGCGGATCGACGAGCCGTAGACCATGCAGAGCGCCGCGGCAAGCACGCCCGCGACCAGACTGATGGTGATGCGCTTGCTCTTGTTCACGGCCGCTCCTCTCATGGCGGTGCCGGGCAAATGCCCGTACCACCATTGTCTGGGCGACCAGGGCGCAAAGCGGCGCAATCGCGATCTTGGTTTTACGTGTCAAACCAATTGCTGACCAAAAGCTGACCAGCGCGTCAAGCTCGTGGCATGGTTTTGGTCAGAACGTCGGCAAAACGCATATTTCGAGACGCTTTGGCAGCAAAAAAGCCGCCTCCCAAGCAGTTGGGAGGCGGCTGTCATAGGAAAAATCAATTACAGATGAACATCGGGATCGAGCATTTGGGCACTCACGCGCATGGATGACGCCAGGTTTTGGAACGTCTCCAGACGCAGGCTGTCGATCTGCCCCGCGTCCTCGGCCTCGCGAACGGCGCAACCCGGCTCGTGAGTGTGCGTGCAATCGCCAAACCGGCACGCACGCGACGCCTCGACGATCTCGGGGAAGGCACGCGCCAACCCTCGTTCGTGGCCCACAAGCGGCAGGCTGCGCAGGCCCGGAGCATCGGCGATCACGCCGGCGTCGCCCGGCAGTGCCACCATCACGCGCGCAACCGTAGTGTGGCGGCCCTGGTCATCACGCTCGCGCACGCCGCCAGTGGCCAGCGCATCGTGGCCCAGTAGCGCGTTGAGCAGCGTCGACTTGCCGGCGCCCGACTCGCCCAAGATCATGGCACAGCTCCCAGCCGGCACGCAGGCGCGCACCTCGTCCAGGCCGAGGCCCTCGGCAGAAGACGTCACGATCACGCGCACGTCCGGACCCACCAGACGGCGCACGCGGTCCAGATCGCGCTCGAGCTCATCGGCCTCGCAGCGGTCGGCCTTGGTGAGCACCACCACTGGCTCGGCATCGCAATCGAGCGCCAACACCAGTGAGCGCGCCACGCGATCGAGCAGCACCTCGCCGGCGCCGAGCGCCTGCACGATCAGCACGCTGTCAACGTTGGAGCAGAGCACCTGGCGCTCACCGCGGGCACGGCCACGCCAACGCTCAAAGCTCGTTCGGCGCGGCAGTACGCACTCGATCACACCCATGTCGTGCCCGGGAGCACGGCGAACCGCTACGCGGTCGCCCACGGCGGGCAGCAAGACCTCGTCCTCGCCACGCGACTTGGCAAACCCTACGGCATGCTCGGCACGAAACGTGTCATCGGCAGTCACCACCAGCGGAAACCCGCGGTCCAGGCGCACCACAGCACCGAGCTGCATCTGCTCGGGCTCCTCGGCCTGCGCGCAAAAGTCATCAAATGCAGCCTGCTGAGCCGCATCGACCGGCAGGTCATCGAACGCCGGAACATCCTGCAGCGCATCAAGCCCCGGCACGCTTGCCAGCAACTCCTCAGCAGATGCAGGGGCTTCGGTCGCGAGCTTCCGACGACGATCGCGCTTAGCCCGCGCCCCCGTCGTCTTTTTCTTCGCTTTAGCCTTAGCCTTGCCCACAAGCGCCTCCCAGCACCAAACCACACAACTGAGCAGGTATTTTAACGCATTGTTCCGTCCGACTTACCAAATGCTGCGGCGTACTCGTCATCATCCATCCAATCGATGATGTCGCCGGGCTTGCAATGAAGCGCCTCGCACATTGCTTGAAGTGTAGAAAAGCGGATCCCCTTGAGTCTTCCCGTTTTAATTCGAGACAGATTAACAGGCGATATTCCAATGATTTCGGCAAGTTCCTGCGACGAGATTTTACGGTCCGCCATCACGCGGTCAAGACGCATAACAATCGGCACCGTGCCACCCCCTAGAGAATCTCGTCTGCATCTTCCTGCAATACCCTACCGTATTCAAAGACCCCCGCCAACGCAAAGAAAACGAGTCCGTAAGAAAGCGATTGAAAATCAAACTCGGGAAACACGGGCTCAGCCGTTCCAAGAACATTGCTGTATGGCAATTGAATCGTCGGCCATATGATGCTGATGACGGCTTTTACCGACATCAGGAGGCCAGCCGCGACCAAAATCCTGGTCTGCCACTTACCAAAAGGACGACCCTCATGCCTGACTTTCGCCGTCAGAATCGTAAACAGAAGAAACGTTGCAGCGTCGCAAAGCGTGCTAACCATAAACAAGAGCAGAAATCCGCCGCTCACCGCAGAGATACCCTCGATGAGCAACAGGTTCGCAAGATGAACGAACAACACCACGCAACATAGCGCTTGAACCGCCAGGGCGATACAGAAGATTGTCAGAAAACTCGTCGTCAACCGCAGATGTATATCGCGATCTTTCATTTCTCCTCCTTTTTTCCTTATTTCCCTGCGTTCATTGTACTTTTCAATCCAACCGCTCTCGCTCAAAACCATTTACCGGCAAATCGATACCGTTCATTTTAAAGAATCTTTATTTAATGTTTTATATAAATTAATTTGACTTTATAGAGTTTGGAGGACCCATGAGAAAGCAAACCGTCCTTATCCTTATCTTATCGCTGTCCCTTTTCGCCCTCTTCTCGTCAGTACGAACCAATTCCGATCCAATCAATATCTCATTGCCCGAATTTCGATCGAAATTAAGCAAAGGCGAATCTTTTATCGTGCAAATTGAGCTGGAGGGCTGCCCGGCCTGTGAAGAACTCCGTGCGGCAGAGCGCTCGCTTTCGCCGAGTCTCAAGAACGACATCGAGATCCTCGTTGTCCCTAAGAGCCAAAAGGAAGTTGATAGGGAAACACTTAAGGCGCTTCTGCCGTCATTCGAGTTTTATCCTTCAATTTTTGCCATCTCTGAAGGAAAGATAGCGTCCGAGTTCGACCTTTCCACGCTTGATTCGTTTGAAATGCGTTTCACGGATTGGAGGCTGAATCTGAACAACACAGCAATGTCAAGCTAAATGTCAGGAGGATACACATGCTACGCAACGTTCCCGTAAGCCGTAAGTCATTCATCGCAAGCGCAGTTGCGCTTTGCTCAATTGCCATTTCACCAAAGCAATCTAAGGCGCAACCTCTTGAAGTAGAGTTCCCTTCTGCCGAAGAGTACATTGAAGCTGTCAATGAGTCCGGCACAGGATGGACGACATACGCACTAGATGAAAACGGAGATGTCCAAATTATCGATCGATTCCAGACCCTGTCTTTGGATGATTTAGCAACTGCCACACGCGGCGCTAAAGAATGGATCGTCAAAATTGCCATTTTTATTGGAAAAGAACTCATCGGCTATGTAACGGGGCTTGTAATCGACGGACTGATTAAGAAAATCATAAGCAAAACCGGAGGTACTTGGCCTGAGTATGCAGCAAAGCAACTCCTTGGACACCCCGTACCCGCAGGCAACGCGTACCGTCTACCTTGCAGCGTCTATCCCCCCAACTCCGGAGAATACATTCGTTGTATAAATAGTTAGGATACGGCTATGTTGCCAGTCATCATTGCCCCCGTAATTGGTGTATGGGGCATCCAGTATTTCCTCAACAAGAAGTGGCTCTGGGGCATTGGGTGCATAGCGATAACATTAATATGCTATTTCCTTAGCCTCATTGTCAAAGCATGCTGGCCGAGCGCCATCTCTTTTGGAATTGCTCTTCTCAGCTCGGTCCAGCTATATGGAAGCAAAAAGGGTTTGTCCTTCTTTAATGCCCTGATATCGGCTCCGCTACCTCTGCAAATCTACTGGGGAATTATGGCCGTCATCGTTCTCTTTATGCCTCAAATCCCCTTCAGCGACGTTCCCGGCTTCTCCTAACGCGTCGCCGATTCAACCCCATACAATCCAGTTCACAAAAAGAGTCGGTCGAGCAAATGCTCTAAAAAAGAGCTGGCCGGGCAAAGCCCGACCAGCTCACATACTTTCCCTCAGCCCTTTTCATCCGCACGGGAGAAAAGCCAGCAAGGATACCGCAGGGCCCGCCCGCCGGGAGGGGTTTCCTAAGGGCACATCCCGCAGCCGCAAAGCGGCGAGGACGTGCCCGTGGAAACCCCGCAGGCGGTCGGGCCCGGACAGGTACGTTACTCTTTCTCCACAGCGCGCATGATCGCCTTGTAGATCTCCATCAGCGGGATGATCAGGAAGGCCAAGCCCAGCGCGGCGATAACGCCCTTGAGCTCAAGCGTCACAGGGCCAAAGAACATCTCGGCAAGCGTCGGCTGCACGGTCACGATCACCGTCAGCACCAGCGCCAGCGCAGCCGAAGCCCAAAGCCACTTGTTCTGCTTCTTCATGCTAAACAGCGACGCACGACGGCTGCGCATATTGAAGCAGTGGAAGATTTCGACCATGTTGAGCGTGATGAAGGCCATCATCACGCCTTCCTCGTCGGCATTGCCGGCGATCATATCGGCGATGTGGATGTAGCCCATGTCAAAGTACACGCCCACAAAGAAGCTCGCCAGCACCAGCACGGTGATGATCAGGCCCTGGACTACGCAGTCCAGACCCATATTGCCGGCAAAGACGCCGTCCTTGGCGTTGCGCGGCTTGCGCTTCATGATGTCGCCCTCGGCATCCTCCATACCCAGCGCGAGCGCGGGGAAGCAGTCGGTGACCAGGTTCACCCACAGCAGCTGCACCGGCTGAAAGATGGTAAAGCCGATAAGCGTGGCGATAAACACCGAGAACACCTCGGCAAGGTTGGCCGAAAGCAGGAACTGGATGACCTTGCGGATATTGTCGTAGATGCGGCGACCCTCTTCGCAAGCACCGATGATGGTGGCGAAGTTGTCGTCGGCAAGCACCATGTCGGCAACGTTCTTGGTAACGTCGGTGCCGGTGATGCCCATGCCCACGCCGATGTCGGCGCGCTTGATGGACGGGGCGTCGTTGACGCCGTCGCCCGTCATGGCCACGATCTGGTCGCGCGACTTCCAGGCCTCGACGATGCGGGTCTTGTGCTCGGGCTGGACGCGGGCGTACACGCCGTAGTCCTCGATGTGCGCGTCGAGCTCCTCGTCGCTCATGCGATCGAGGTCGGCACCGGTGATGGCATGGCTGCGATCGGTGACGATTCCCAGCTGTTTGGCGATGGCCACGGCGGTGTCGATATGGTCGCCCGTGATCATGACGGTGCGGATACCGGCGTCGTGGGCCTCGCGGATGGCGTCGGCGACCTCGGGGCGGACAGGGTCAATCATGCCGGACAGGCCGCAGAAGACCAGGTCGTGCTCGAGCGCAGCGGGGCTGCAGTCGCTCGGGACCTCGGTGTAGGTGCGGCTTGCCAGCGCCAGCACGCGCAGGGCCTCGTCGGCCATGGTCTTGTTGGCGGCCACGAGCTCGGCGCGGCGCTCCTCGGTCAGCGGAACGACCTTCTCACCATCATAGATGTGGGTGCACAGGCCGATCACCACGTCGGGCGCGCCCTTGGTGTACTGCTCGTACTCGCCGTCCAGGGTCTCGACGACCACGGACATCATCTTGCGGCCCGAGTCGAACGGGGCCTCGCCCACGCGCGGGTGCTCGGCAGTCAGGCCGGTGAGACCAGCCTTGCCGGCGTCGTTGACGAGCGCGCACTCGGTCGGCTCGCCCACGGCCTCGCCCAGCTCCTCGTCCCACTGGGCATCGGAGCACAGGGCCATACCGGCCAGGAACTTCTCCTTAGGCGCGGCGAGCTCGTGCTTGACGACGGTCATCTTGTTTTGGGTAAGGGTACCGGTCTTGTCGGAGCAGATGGTCTGCGTGCAGCCGAGGGTCTCGACAGCAGAAAGCTTGCGGATGATCGCCTGGCGCTTGGCCATCTTGGTCACGCCGAGCGACAGCACGATGGTCACGACGGCGACCAGGCCCTCGGGGATGGCGGCGACGGCGAGCGAGACGGCGACCATAAAGGTGTCGAGCAGGGCGGTCGGGTCGGTAAGGACGTTGCCCACGCCGTGGCGGAGGATATCAACGCCAAAGATCACGACGCAGATGATAATCACCATGATGGTGAGGATGCGGCTGAGCTCGGCAAGCTTCACCTGCAGCGGCGTGAGCTCTTCCTTGGCCTCGGCCAGGGCACCGGCAATCTTGCCCATCTCGGTATCCATGCCGGTGCCGACCACGACGGCGCGGCCGCGGCCGTACACAACGGTGGAACCCATGTAGCACATGTTCTTGCGATCGCCGAGCGGCACGTCATCGGTGCCCGCGGCAAGCTCGATCACGTTGGCGTGCTTCTCTACGGGCACGGACTCGCCGGTGAGTGCGGCCTCTTCAATCTTCATCGTGGCGCTCTCGAGGACGCGGCAGTCGGCCGGGACGGAATCGCCCGCCTCGAGCATGATCACGTCGCCGGGCACGAGCTCGGCGCTCGGCAGGTGCACGAGCTTGCCGTCGCGCAGCACCTTGGACTGCGCCGCGCTCATCTCCTGCAGGGCCTCGAGGGCCTCCTCGCTCTTGGCTTCCTGGACCACGCCCAGCACCGAGTTGACGATAACGACGAACATGATGATGACGACATCGGCAAAGTCGGGCTCGCCCTTGACCATACCCGTGAGCGCGCTGATGACGGCGGCAACGATCAGCATGATGACCATGGGGTCGGCCATCTGCTCAAAGAAACGCTTCCACAGCGGCGTCTTCTCGGCTTCCTCGAGCTTGTTAGGGCCTGTCTTGGCGAGGCGCGACGACGCCTCGCCGGTGCTCAGGCCGAGGTTCTCATCGACACCCTGGTCGCTGAGCACCTCCGCCGCGGCGGACAGGTATTCCTTTTGCATATAGAGTCCCCTCCTGGGATTCGGGCCACTCAGCAGATTGATGCCCGATCATAATTCCCAGGAGAAGGGCAAGGGCTCATCAAGGCTGCCGTGCTGAGCGGCAGTTGATAGTGGAGCTATGGTACCCCAAAGCAACGCGTCTAGCCAAAACAATCCATTTGGAAATATGGTCCATAAGCAACGGTGCAGACCGTGTGATGCTCAACATTGATAAAACGTTTTTTCTTCGGCGCATCATCAAACTGAAATATCGCCCAGATAGCAGCGGTTAGAACGGTTGGTAAAATTTTTGCATATACCGTTTTTCCGCAAAAAATGAACTTCTAATTCGGCATACGGTCGATTTTTGGGGGTATTCGGTCGCCATTTCGTTATAATCATCTCAGTTTTATTTCTTATGGTTTATCTATCAGCGCAAGACGATGTCAGATGGAGGTCTGAATGTACAAGCGCACTAAGATTGTATGCACCATGGGTCCCGCCTGCGATAGCGACGAGACCATCCGCGAGATGATCAAGGCGGGCATGAACGTCGCCCGTTTTAACTTCTCGCACGGATCCTACGACGAGCACCACGGTCGCATCGAGCGCGTCCGTCGTATTTCCAAGGAGCTCGGTCTGCCCGTCGGCATCCTGCTCGACACCAAGGGCCCCGAGGTCCGCACCGGCCTTCTGGTCGACGGCAAGAAGGTTGCCGTCAAGACCGGCGACAAGATCGTCGTCACTGCTCAGCCTACGTCCGAGGATTTCCACGGCACCGCTGAGCACATCTCCCTCGACTACCTGGCTCTGCCCTCCGAGGTCGAGAAGGGCTCCCTCATCCTGATCGATGACGGCCTGGTTGCCCTCGAGGTCGAGTCCGTCGACGGCCAGGATATGACCTGCGTCGTCAAGAACGACGGCCTGATCGGCGAGCGTAAGGGCGTCAACATGCCCAACGTCAACATCTCGCTGCCCGCCATCACCGAGCGCGATCGTCAGGACATCCTCTTTGGCCTGACCGAGAACATCGACTACATCGCCGCTTCCTTCATCCGCGACGGCGAGTCCGTCCGCGGCATCCGCGAGCTTTGCCGCGAGAACGGTGGCGAGCACGTGACGATCTTCCCGAAGATCGAGTGCGCCCTGGGCGTCGAGAACTTCGACGAGATCCTCGAGGCTTCCGACGGCATCATGGTCGCCCGTGGCGACCTGGGCATCGAGATTAAGCCCGAGCTCGTTCCCCACATCCAGAAGGAGATCATCGCCAAGTGCAACGCGGCCTACAAGCCCGTTATCACCGCTACGCAGATGCTCGACTCCATGCAGCAGAACCCGCGCCCGACGCGCGCCGAGGTTGCCGACGTTGCTAACGCCATCTACGACGGCACCGACGCCGTTATGCTCTCTGGCGAGTCCGCTGCCGGTAAGTACCCGGTCGAGGCCGTCAAGATGCAGGCCAGCATTGCTCTCGAGACTGAGAAGTACCTCCCGGCTCACGCTCCGCTCGAGGTTCCGGCTGACGCTCACGGCACCCGCGTCGTCAACAACGTTGTGGGTATGTCCGCTGTGAACATGGCTACCACCGTTGGCGCCAAGTGCATCACCGTGCCGACGACCACCGGTCGTACCGCTCGCCTGATCTCGCACTTCCGTCCCAACATGCCGATCTGCGCGTTCTCCCGCCACGAGTGGGCCGTCCAGCAGATGATTATGTACTGGGGCGTTATCCCGCACCAGGCCGAGATTACCCAGGGCACCGTCAACGGCACGATCGTCAAGGCGATCGAGACCGCTAAGGAGCTCGGCTACGTCGAGGCCGGCGATCTGACCGTCGCTACCGCCGGCGATCCCCGCATGAGCGTCCAGCTCGAGGACAAGGTCTCCTCGACCAACGTTGCTTACGTCGCTCAGGTGCGCTAAAACGCACTTGCAAGCACACTTGCATTGCAAAGGGCCCGGAAGGCATTGCCTTCCGGGCCCTTTTTCTGTGCGCCGATGTCTACTGTATGGCATGACACGCAACCAACTGCTTATGGCATGCTATGAGATGTGCAGCTCGTTTGCCGTGTTTACGCCATGCGACGGAAGCTGTTGATCAATTGGGGTGAGCTATTCACTGCCGGGCCGGCCAGCTAGCAGCTAGCAATCAGGGGCAGTGCGGGTGTGCCGGGAGCGGCTACGCGCTCGGCAAAGCCTGCCTCGGTTAGCTCGATGACATCGGTAAACGTTGCATCGAAAAACTCCTCAGTTAGCAGGCGGTATGGCGGATGATCGGGCTCACCGGGGTTTTCGCGCACAATCTCGTGCATAACGCCGATGGTCTTGAGCACATACTCCTTATGGATGGGATACTGCCCAAAACGCGTCGCCGCGGTATACAGGCGATTGGTCGCACGCGGAATCGAAACAATGCCCAGCGTCTTGCCAAACCAGTCAAAGTCGCCTTGCTTTTTAATGCGGAACTCCTCACACGGCTTGCCGCCGTGCGCCTCCAGATACTGGTTCACACGCGTGTTCCATACCGTGTCGGCCACCAGATGCGACCAGACGCCCAGCGTTAAATCGAGCAGCGACTGCGCCACATCTTCGGACGCAAGCGAGAACTCACTAGCGCCGGGACCGGCAACCGGCTCGGCATACTTGTAGCGCTGGGGATAGTGCACGCGGTTCAATCGCTCGCGTTCCTCGATAATCGAGGTCGCCGCGGCCGGCGCACCGGTGGGCGAACTTTTAAGCAACGGTGCCACATAGGTATCCCAGAACTCATGCTCACGAGGCTTAGGGATGGGCTCAGGCTTGGCAAAGTGCGTAATGCGGTACGGGATGGGATCGGCGATGCCAGGGACCATATAGCCCACGAAGATATCCGGAACCACGCAGCCAAACAAAAAGGCATTGCGGTCGCGCACACTATCGGCAAGCACACTGGTGCGATCCAGCAAGCGCTCCGTTTGAGCGATATGAATGTTCCAGCTTGGCATAGCCACCCCCATAAAAAACCTGGATAACTATACCATCACGGCAAAGCCGCGCGGGCGGCTACGCATCCTCTACGCAGCAACTATTCCGCAGCACCGCTCTCGGTTCCATACGACGGCGAAGGCGCCTCGACCACATGGTGATATCGATCGATATAGATGGCGCGGGCACCCAGGCGTCGCACCAGATCCTGGTGATGCGTACTCATCAAGACCGTCTTACCCGCCGCGACGTAGGCCAGCAAGAAGTTGACCACGATGTCGCATGAATCTTCGTCGAGTCCATTGGTAGGTTCATCAAGGATCAAGATATCCGGGTTCATCGACACCACCGCAGCCAGCGCAACGCGCTTCTTTTGCCCGCCCGAGAGCTGATAGGGAGAGGCGTCGGCAAGGTCGGCAACCTGGAACAGCCCCATGGCATCGCGCACGCGGCGCTCGAGCTCGTCTGCCGGCAGCCCCATCTGGGCGGGGCCAAACGCGACCTCCTCGCCGACCGTGGCGCAAAAGAGCTGCGCATCGGCACTCTGGAACACAAAGCCCACGCGCTGATGGAACCGCTGGGCCGTCGCGGAATCCTTGAGATATGCCGCATCGACCACATGTCCATCAAACAGGTACGTACCCGCATCCGCAAGCTCAAGGCCGTTGATAAGCCGCATGATCGTCGTCTTGCCGCAGCCGTTGGGTCCAAGCAGCGCAACCAGCTCACCGCGATTAACCTGCAGCGACACGCTATCGACCACCGTATGACCCGCATAGGAAAACACCACGTCGCGAAACTCGATGAGCGGCGTGATCTCGGCGCCGGCAGCACCGCTCGCACCCATCGCGTTATTCGTATCGTTTGCCAAAACGCCGCCCTTCCCTACTCACATCGACAGTTCGACCGTCCGCGCTACAACACCGCACACAACACGACGAGCAACGCCACAACGGCCGCGTAAACGGCATCGCGCCAGCCAAACCCGGCGCGCGCGGGCGCCGGATACGCACCGGCAAAGCCGCGACAAAGCATAGCCTCGTCCATCGCGCGGCTGCATTCCATCGCCTTGATAAACGTCATGCCCATGATACCCGCCAGCGAGTCGGTGCGCGAAAAACCCGCAGGCGCGGATCCGACGCTGCGCAGCATGACCGATTCGCACAGATCGTGCGCTGTGCGTCCCAGCACCTCGATATGCTTGAGTGCCATATCAAAGGTAAAGATAACCTCGTCGGGCAGATGCAGCATCTTGAGCGCCGACGACATGCGGCTCCAGGTAAGCGTCCACGAAACGCCCAGTACCAGCGACACATTAATGAAGGTCTTGAGCGCGATCTTGAGCATGGCGCCCGTGGCAGAAGCGCCCAGCAGCAGAGCAGGCAGCGCCAGAACCACTGCGAGTCCCGCGGCGCCGAGCGCCGGCACAAAGGTCGCGCGCAGCCCGCGTACAGGGCGCACGGCAACGAGCACCAGCGCGATAGCCGCCATCAACATGAGATACAGCGGGCTCTGCGTCAGACACACGCACAGGACGCAAACGAACATCCCCACCAGGCGCACCGGAGCCGAAACGCAAGAAAGGGCGCGGTCGACCATCGACCCGCCCTCGTGCGCACCTCCACCCAGGCGAACCCGCTCAAGCAGGCTCGCCAGGTGCAGGACATTCTTCTGCATCACACGATGCCGAGCCCCCACGGGCTCATATCGCTCCTCGGCCGCAAGCCAGCTAGGCAGCTCGGCTATTGCCATGAGCACCGCTTTCCTTGACCGTCAGCGAGACCAGGCGGAATGCGATGGTAAGCACCGCCACGCCAATCACGCCCGAAAGGATATACATCGCGGCCTGGCCGGCAAAGCCAAGGCCCTGCTCCTCGGAATAGACCTGCAGGTAGTCGCCCGTGGGCAGCGCATCGGCAAAGGTCGGAGCATCGAGGCCGACCGAAGCCTGCAGACTGTCGTCACCAGCCTCCTGAACGGCGGTCGCGGCGCCCTCAGCGTCCCACTCGCCCCAGGCGTCACCCGTGGCCAAAAGGCCCAGCGGCGTGGCCAATACAAGTACGGCGACCAGAATGAGCGTGGGGATTAGGGAATTCTTCTTGGCGGTACCATCGGCGGCAAGCTGGCCATCGACGGCCTCGGGCCCGACGATAATGCTCGGCGCCGTCTTCTTAATGAAACCGTAGATGGCGGCCGTCGCCACGCCCTCGATCACGCCGGCAACCAGCATATGCGGAATCAACATAGCCGGAATAGCCACGGACAGTGGGAAGGGGCAGTACAGCGGCGCGCCCGAAACGTTGGTAAAGAGCATCGGTTGAATACCAAACTCGATTGCCGCGCACAGGGCCGCCAGGCACAGGCCGACCCAACCGCTCACGACGGCAGAAACCGAGGTGCCCCAGCTCTTGTCGTGCAGACGACTGTTGAGCGCACCGAACACGATAGCAGCGACAAACGGCAGCACAAAGGCCATGTTAAAGCAGTTGGCGCCAAACGACAGAACGCCGCCGTCGCCAAACAGCAGCGCCTGCAGCGCCAGCGCGACCGAAACCGCGATGGCAGCGGCCTCGGGACCCAGCAGCAGTGCGATGAGCGCACCGCCGACGGCGTGACCCGTGGTGCCGCCGGGCAGCGGCACGTTGAACATCATGAGCAAAAAGGAGAACGCGGCGCAGATGCCCAGAAAAGCCATGTGCTCGCGATCGAGCGTGGCGCGCACCTTCTTGATGCAGTGGACCCAAACGGGCACCATCGCCACCGCCATGACGACATCGGTCTGCGGGGACAGATAATTATCTGGAATGTGCATGTATGCCTCCCGATTGTCGGCACGCGATCGCAGCGCCGTTTGAATCACCTTGCCAGTGTTACGCATTGTTAGGTTCGTAACACGCCGCCGGCTATCATAGCAAACGGCGCACTGCCAACAAAGCAGTGCGCCGTTTTGCAATACATTCGTCACAGACGCAAGCGATCTTAGCCGCGGACCTCGCCGTTTACGCCCTTGCACACCTTGGTGACGATCTTCTGGTGCGCCTTCTCGACCTCTTCGCTGGTGAGCGTGTGATCGTCGGAGCGATACGTAAGCGCAAAGGCCATGGACTTCTTGCCCTTGCCAATGCGGACCGGATCGCGGTAGACATCGAACAGGCGCACGCCCTCGAGCAGCTTGCCGCCGGCACTGGTAATACGGCGCTCGAGGTCCTCGCAGGTCACGGAGTTGTCGACCACGATTGCAAGGTCGTGCTCAACAGCCGGGTACTGCGAGAACTCACGGTAGTTCTCCTGGTTGCGGGCACCCTTGATCAGCTTGTCCAGATCGAGCTCAAAGGCAACGACGACCTCATCTATGCCGCAGGCCTCGCGCGCCTCGGGGTGAATCTCGCCGACCCAGCCCAGCACGGTACCGCCAGACAGAACCTCGGCCGCACGGCCCGGCTGCAAGAAGGCGTAGCCCTCGCCCTCGGCGGGACGGAAGCGAACCTTCTCGATGCGCAGCTGGGCGAGCAGCTCCTCGACAATGCCCTTGCCAAAGAAGAAACGCAGCTTGCGGTACTTCATGTTCCAGGACTGCTCGCTCCACTGGCCCGAGAGCACACCCGCGACGGACTTGGTCTCCTTGGGCAGGCTGGCGTTCTCGCGGCCGTGGAACAGGCTGCCGACCTCGTACAGGTGCACGTTGGGCGTGCCGTGGGCCTCGTTGTAGGCCACAGACTGCAGCAGACCCGGCAGCAGCGAGCGGCGCATCTCGGTCTGCTCGGCCACCAGCGGGTTCATGAGCACCACGGGGCAGCCGCGGCCCTCGGTGGACATACCGATCTTCTCCAGGTCGCCCGGGGCGGCAAAGCCAAAGGTCGTGGTCTCGTTGAGGCCGCAGGCGCGCAGGATCTCGCCGACCTTGCGGGTGAGCTTCTGCTCGCGAGTCAGGCCACCGATGTGGTTCTTGGCAGCCGGGATGGTCGCCGTCACACGGCCCATGCCCCACAGGCGCAGGACCTCCTCGATCAGGTCGATCTCGCGCGGCAGATCAGGGCGGAAGCTCGGCGGAGTGACCATGAAGTCCTCGCCGTCGCGCTCAACGGTGCAGCCCAGGCGGGTGAGCGAACGCTCGATAAAGTCGGGCTCGATGTCGGCGCCGCAGATGGCATGCACGCGGGCCAGGCGCAGCTTAATGCTGTCGATGGTCTTGGGCGCGGGGAAAACGTCAACGTAGCCGGGAGCGACCTCGCCGCCGGCGATCTCCTCGATGAGCGCGCAGGTAACGTTGGCGACATCCACGCAGCCGGTCTCGTCGACCTGGCGCTCAAAGCGGATGGAGGCATCGGAGATCAGCGACAGGTCGCGGCTGGTGTGCGAGGTGCGGCCGGCGTTGAAGCAGGCGCTCTCGACCATCACGTCGACGGTGTCGTCCTCGATCTCGGAATCCATGCCGCCCATAACGCCGGCCAGCGCCACGGGACGCTCGCCGTCGGTGATGAGGCCCATGCCGGCGTCGAGCGTGCGCTCCTCGCCGTCGAGGGTCGTGAACTTCTCGTCCTGCCGGGCGGCGCGAACCACCACGCGGCGATGGCCCTCGCGCTCGGCAAAGGTTGACAGGTCAAAGGCGTGCAGCGGCTGACCGGTGAGCATCATCACGTAGTTGGTGATGTCGACGATGTTGTTGTGCGGACGCACGCCCAGGGCGTTGAGGCGCTTGACCATCCAGTCGGGCGACGGGCCGACCTTCACGTTGCGCACGATGCGGGCGACATAGCGGTCGCACAGGCCCTCGTCGGCAATCTCGACCGAAAGCTCGTCGTCGGTCGCGCGGCCGGTCTCTGCCTTGATGGCGGGCAGCTCCACGTGGAAATCGCGATCGAAAATGGCGCCGGTCTCGCGGGCCATACCGATCATGGACAGGCAGTCGGGGCGGTTGGGCGTGATCTCGCAGTCGAGCACGGTATCGCTCGAGCCCACATACTCGGCAAACGGCATGCCGCAGGGCGTATCCTCAGGCAGAATCATGATGCCGGAGTGGTCGCCGCCCAGACCGAGCTCGCGCGCAGAGCAGTTCATGCCCATGGACACGACGCCGCGAAGCTTGCTCTTCTTGATCTTGACGTCGCCGGGCAGAACTGCGCCGATCATGGCCGTGACGATGTGGTCGCCGGCCTCGAAGTTCTGCGCGCCGCAGACAATCTGCAGCGGGGCGGGGTTGCCGTCGGCGTCGAGGTTCTTGTCACCCACGTCAACCGAGCACACATACATATGGTCGCTATCGGGGTGCGGGGTCTTGGTGAGCACCTTGGCGGTCACCACGTGGTCGAAGGACTCGCCCACGGTGTCAATCGCCTCAACCTCGGTGCCGGTGCGGATATACTCGTCCGAAAGGGTCTTAGGATCTTCCGGAATATCGATCATGGTCTTGAGCCAGTCGTAAGAAACGCGCATGTAGCTCTCCTAGTTCTTAATCTCCGCATAGGGAGGAATATCAAATGAAGACGTTCGCCTTAGGGTTGTCCAGGTGCCCCAGGTTGGCGTGAAAGAGGAGCGACGCGTACTAAAGGTACGCGAGCGACGGTTTGAACGCCAAGATGGGGTGCCTGGGCAAGCCTAAAATTGGTTCAGGAAACGCATATCGCCTGTCATGAGAGTTCTGAGGTCGGGCAGGTCGTAGCGCAGGGCCGCGACACGCTCGGCGCCAATGCCAAAGGCAAAGCCGGTGTACTTCTCGGGGTCGATGCCGCAGTTGATGAGCACGTTGGGATCGACCATGCCGCAGCCCAGGATCTCAATCCAACCGCTGTGCTTGCAGAAGTTGCAGCCCTTTCCGCCGCACACATGACAGCTCACGTCCACCTCGCAGCTGGGCTCGGTGAAGGGGAAGAAGTGCGGGCGGTAGCGCGTCTTGCGGTCCTCGCCAAACATGCACTTAACAAAGTAGTCGAGCGTGCCCTTGAGGTCGCCAAAGGTGATGTCCTCGTCGACGACCAGGCCCTCGATCTGGTTGAACTGCGGCAGGTGGCAGGCGTCGGCCGTGTCGGGACGATAGACGGTGCCCGGGCAGATCATGTAGATGGGCGGCTTTTGCGACTCCATGGTGTGGATCTGCACGCCCGAGGTCTGGGTGCGCAGCAGTACGTCGGACTCGCCATGAGCGTGAGCCTCGGGGTGCGCGACGCTGCCGGGGTTGTTGTCGACCACGTAGAAGGTGTCGCGGGCCGAGCGACTCGGGTGATCCATGGGCGCGTTGAGCGCGGTGAAGTTGTAGTAGGAGGTATCGACCATGGGGCCGGACTCGACGGTGTAGCCGATGCCGCAGAAGATGTCCTCGGCCTCCTCGATGATCTGCTTGATCAGGTGCTGGTGACCGATTTGCGGACGGATGCCCGGTAGCGTAATGTCGACGGCCTCGTGCTCGAGTGCGTGCTTGAGGGCGGCGGCCTTCATCTCGGTGGTGCGCTCGTCGAGCATGCCCTCGATCAGCTGGCGCATCTCGTTGGCGCGCTTGCCCATGACAGGACGATCCTCGGGGGCGAGCTTGCCCATCATACGCATCAGGCCGGTGATGCGGCCCTTGCGGCCGAGCAGCTCAACGCGCGCAGCCTCGAGCTTTGCGGCGTCGTCGGCGCCTGCGACGAGCTCCTTGGCCTCTTCCTCGAGTTTGACCAGATCATCAATCAGACTCATGTCTTCCCTTTCGTCTCTCGCGTATCCGCGCTCCGGGACGGCTGACGCCGCCCGATGCTGCGGATGCGCGGCCCGGTTCGGTAACAAAAAAACCGCCCTCGGGCATGTGCATTGCCCAAGGACGGTTAAATTCCGCGGTACCACCTTGTTTGACCCGGCGGATGTCTGGCCCGCCGCGCCCACTCTGCGCCTCTTGTCGCGAGGCTCACGGCTTCCCTACTGGGGCTTTGCTGCCACTGGCCGCGCGCCCGTTGAGGTCGCTGCTCGGGAGTGAACGCTTGGCCCTTGCCACCGCAGGAAGGCTTGCAGCCCATGACCTTCCCTCTCTTGCCGGCGACGCGGCGGGCAAAACCCTCTCCGTCAACGCATTGGGCTATAGGATAGCACATTTCGCGAGCGCATCGCCGCGTTCCGTTTTGTTCGCGCTGGGTATAAGGCAGGTAACTGTGTAAACTGGCCGCGCACCCGCCTGCGGCGCTCGGCCTGCGAGATTAAGGATACGGTATGGGAAAGAAACTCGATAAGAAGGCCAAGCCCGCAGCGGGCAAGACGCCTAAAGGCATGAAGGTCGACAAGGCCGTCAAAAAGTTCCGCAAACTCGAAGGCAAGCTGTGGACTCGCGAGTACCTGCTCAAGATTGCCGAGTTCGATGGAGCGACGATTGCTCCCGCCAACGGCGCTGCCGCCCGTGCCGACGCCATGGGTACGCTTGCCGGCGAGCATCACAAGCTGCTGACCAGCGAGAAATCCGTTGAGCTCGTACGCTCGTTAGCGCGCGAGACGGTTGCAGGCGGACATGTAGACGACCCGCAGCTGCTCGACGAGATCCGCGTGCTCGGCCGCGACCAGCGCGAAGCGAGCGTTGTCCCTACCGAGGAGGCCGAGGCCTGGACCAGGCTCACCTGCGAGGCCGACGCCGTGTGGCACAAGGCCAAGACGGCCAATGACTGGGCGAGCTTTGAGCCCTATGTGGACAAGATTGTGGGCCAGCTCAAGCATCAGGCCGAGCTTATGGACCCCAAGCGCGACCCATACGACGTTTGGCTCGACCAGTACGAGCGCGGCCTTTCCGCCAAGAGCTTCGATGCGTTTTGTGACGAGGTCAAGGCCACGGTCGTGCCGCTCGTGCACGCCATCGGCGAGCGCGGCCAGCAGCCGGCTGCCGACTTTTTGCACGCCCGCGTGCCCGAGGCCGCCCAGCGTGCCATGAGTTTCGACCTTATGAAGCTTGTCGGCCTGAATCTGGACGACACCACGCTTGCCTTTACCGAGCACCCGTTTAGCGAGGGTTTTGCCGTGGGTGACGCGCGCATCGCGACGCACATCTACGAGGACGATTGTATCTCCAATGTCTACAGCATCATCCACGAGGCGGGACACGCCATGTACGAGCTGGGCGTGAACCCCGCCTATGCGCGCACGTGCCTGGAGGGCGGCACCTCTATGGGCATCCACGAGAGCCAAAGCCGATTCTTCGAGAACACCGTGGGCCGCAGCCGCGCCTTTATGGGGCCGCTGCTCGAGGTACTGCGCCGCCACGCGCCCGAGGTCTATGGCAGCGTGGACGAAGACACGCTCTACCGCGCCGTGAACATCGCGCAGCCGTCGCTGGTCCGCACCGAGGCCGACGAGCTCACCTATCCGCTGCATATTATGGTGCGCTACGAGATCGAGCGCATGCTGTTTGCCGGCGAGGCCACGGCCAAGGACATCCCCGCGCTTTGGAACCGCTTCATGGATGAGTACTTGGGCATTCCCGTTCCCGACGACACGCGCGGCTGCCTACAGGATACGCACTGGAGCGGCGGCTCGTTTGGCTACTTCCCCACCTATGCGCTGGGCAGCGCCTACGACGCCATGTTTGTGCCGGCCATGTGCCGCGACGGCGTCGACCTTACCGGTGCCTGCGCGAGCGGCGATCTGGCGCCCGTCCGTGCCTGGCTGGGCGAGCACATTTGGCAGTGGGGCCGCGCCAAGGACGCGCCGGAGCTCATCAAGGGCGCCTGTGGCATGGACTTTGACGCCCGTTACTACTGCAGCTACCTCCAAGACAAGTTCACCACGCTGTACCAGCTGTAAGGCATAACCGACACGCCAACGCAAATGGGAGCGCCGCGGAATCAATTCGCAGCGCCCCCCTTCACTTAGTCATTGGGGACGCTCTTTAATGACTAGTCGTTTGGGACACTCTTCGCCAGCCAACAACCCGGCACTTGGGGACGTTCCTAAACTGCCGGCAGATAAGGAACGTCCCCAAGTGCCGGCAGAAAGGGAACGTCCCCAAGTGCTGGGTGACTGCCCCGGAGAGGCTGTGGTCAAAAAAGGCAAAAATGAGTACTGTTGTCAGGTTGATAGCATTTATTTCGGGCTAAAACAGGGTCGCAAATGAGATTTAATCTCATTTGCGACCCTGTTTATTGGACATATGAGGAGCAATGTCTGTCGATATAACGCTCAGGCAATGCCGAAACGGCCTTTTGAGGCAAAATTTGCTGTTACTTATTTAGTGACAGTACTCATTTTTGCTTTTTTGGCCACATCATTTTATAACCTCCTGTCAGACAGCCCAAAAGGCGCCCTATAGAGCCTCAAGTGCGTTGGCGATGCGCTTCATGGCGGCATCGGCGGATGCCTGGTCGGGGGCTTCGGCCAAAATGCGAATCACCGACTCGGTTCCGCTCTTGCGCACGAGCACGCGTCCCTCGCCCGCCAGCGATGCCTCGGCCTCGGCGATGGCGGCCTGCACACCCATGTTGCCCAGCGCGGCGTCCTTGTCCGCCACGTGCACGGCCACCTGCGCCTGCGGCAGCAGCTTGCACGGAGCCGTGAGCTGCGAGAGGGTCTCGCGCTCGGCGCGAATCACTTCCATCACGCGCAGCGAGGTCATAATGCCGTCGCCCGTGCGCTCGATATCGCCAAAGATCGTATGGCCCGTCTGCTCGCCGCCCAGGCTGTAGCCGCCCTCGCGCATCTTGGCATACACGTGACGGTCGCCCACGCCGCTGGTCACGGCACTTAGGCCGGCAAGCTCCAGCGACTTGACCAGGCCAAAGTTGCTGGCAATCGTCGGCACCACGGTACCGCCCGAAAGGCGACCGTGCTTGTTCAGATACACGCCACACACGTACAGAATCTGGTCGCCGTCTACCACGCGACCGCGCTCGTCCACGGCCAAGCAGCGATCGGCATCGCCGTCATAGGCAAAGCCCACGTCCAGGCCCTGCTCCACCACATGACGCTGCAGGCGCTCTATATGCGTGGAGCCGCAGTCGACGTTGATGTTAAAGCCATCGGGCGCGGCATTGATCACGCGCACGTCGGCACCGAGCGCGTCAAACACCGGCTTGGCCACCGAGGAAGCCGAGCCGTTGGCGCAGTCGATACCGATCTTGACGCCCTGCAGCGAAAAGTTCGCGCTGGCGATGAGCGAAGCAATGTAGCGGTTGCGGCCCTGCATGTAGTCCACCGTGGCGCCGATGTGGTTGCCCGTGGCCAGCGGTACCTCGCTCTTACCATCGATGTAGTCCTCGATGAGCTCCAGTACGTCCTCGTCCATCTTAAAACCGTCGCTATTGACGAGCCTAATGCCGTTATCGCAAAACGGGTTGTGGCTCGCGCTGATCATGATGCCGCAATCGAAGCAGCCTTCCACGGTCTGATGCGCTACGCCCGGCGTGGGGATCACGTGCAGCATATAGGCGTCCGCACCGCTCGCGACCAGGCCGCTCACCAGCGCCGCCTCGAACATATAGCTCGAGCGACGAGTGTCCTTGCCCACGATCACGCGCGCCTTGCGCTCGCGGTTGGCGCCGTAATACCAGCCCACAAAACGGCCAATCTTATAAGCGTGCTCTACCGTCAGCCCAACGTTGGCCTCACCGCGAAAGCCATCGGTGCCAAAGTACTTCATGCGCTCTCCTTACAAAATAGGGGCGGACAGATTGCCTGTCCGCCCCAAAATGGTACTCGATTATCTGCGCTACCAGAAAAACCCTACGCCGACGCGCTGTCGCGAGCCGCCTGGCATGTAGGAGTCTGACGCAGCGTAAGCGGCTTGTCCCTCGCCTCGGCCGACGTGGTCAGCGTATACGTGATCGTCGTCGTCTCGCCAGCATGCAGGTCAACGGTGCCCGAATAGAAGGGAATTCCATGCCACGTAGCGGCGCCAAGACCAAACTGGGCGCCCTCGACGGTCAGATCAGTAATGTTGCCGCCCGTCGGGGCAAACAGTGAGACATTCAGACGCTCGTCGTCGCGCGCGGCATCGGGCGCGCTCGCCGCGACGTAATCGGGCAGCTTGCCTGCCTCCTCCTGCGTCATGATGTTCGTCAGGGTAACGGTGATGCGATACGAGCACGTGCCGTCGCCGTTCTTGACGCCCTGGCCAATCTGCGTGTCGGCGTTCAGATACCAGTCGAGCTTGGAGAAGCTCAGGTTGTTAAAGTAAACGCCGGCAACGGGATCGGCACTCGGATCATCCGGATCGGGCAGCGAAGCGTCAATGCCCGTCTCTTTGATGGCATTCTGCTCATCATCGTTTCTCATCCAAGCAATCAGACGGCCCTCTTCGGCACCGCGCTCGAATGCACCGACAAGCTTTGTAACGTCGACATCACCGATGCCACCGAGAATCTTGTCGAAGGCGGCGCTGGCAACAGCCGCAAAGATGCCATCCGATTCCTCGACCGGATAGTTCCAATACACATCGTGCATGAGAACCTTCGCCGCGTTGGTACCGTCGACGACCGTACCATCGGGCAGCGAGACATTACCGACAAGGCCCAGCAGGTACTGCAAGAACACCGGGTCAATACCCACGACACCGTCAACGTCCTGGCCATATTGAGATTTCCACAGGGCTGCGACACGTTGCGAGTTGCGGGGCCAATCAGGCGAATAGGTATTGCCCGAGTTGTACAGGTTACTGTGGTTGCCGAACAGCGCCTCATCCTCTTCGTCGACGCTCTCGACTGCCTCATCCTCGCTGAGTCCAATGCGGGGAACAAAGTCACCGATCGACATCTGGCCATCGGTAACTGAAATCAAACCTTGCGAACCGCCAAAGCCGCCGCAGGCACGAATCTCGACGTTGTTCATGGCGTACACAAGGTAGTTGCGCGTCTGGCCGTTGGCGCCGAGCATCTGGGGAAGGACGGGGGCGACCTTCTCCGCCGCGTCAACCGCGCCGTTGAGGGTGGCAAAGCCGTCCTTGGCCTTATCGACCAACTCGGTCACCTGGGAAATATGAGTATCGCCAATGCCCTGGATCTTCTCGTTGACGCTCTTGAACACCTTCGAGCTATCGGAGAGCGAATCGGCGACCGCCTGCAGTGCGGACACGTTGATGGTCCCATCCTGGAACAGCTTGCCGGGCGTGGCCTGCGAAAGGTTATCGGCCATGGGAACCAGCGCGTTGCTCGAGACATCGGACAGGGCGTCGATCATGGTGCGGGCCGCATTGATATCGCTGCCATACACCGGGACAAATGAAGCCGCCGTCCACAGCGGGCTCGAGGTCTCCGCCTTCATGCTGTCGCAGAGCTCATCGATCTTCTTCGCGTCGTCAGGCAGCGTCGAAAAATCGCCCGACGTGACCTTGTCCTTAAGGCCACCGACGATCTCGACAGCCTCCTTCGCTTCGCTCTTTACGGTCTTTGCCGAGTTAAGCAGCATAAAGCCGCTTGCGCCAAGCGCAACGAGAAGCACCGCGACTACAGCGGCAATAATGGCGCCAGTGTGACGCTTTTTGCGCTCGCCCTTGCGATGGCGATGACGGACCAGACCGTCAGAGGTCGAACTCGACGAAGCGTCGCCACCGTAGTTCAAGCCAAAATCGTAATAATCTTCCTTGGAACCCGAGCCCGCAAACTCGACACCGCTATCATCCAGGCGGGCGAACGTGCCAGTCTCGGAGGCGCCGGTGTAAATCGTGCCAAGGTTACCCGTAAGCCCCACGCCACCGGAAGAGGGAGTATTGTTGGCGGCCCTGCCGGCATTAACGTTGCCGTCGGTATTCGCGGCGTTGACAGCACCTGCGTTGTTCGCAGGTGCCGAAGGAGCCCCGCTCGGCTGCGACGTGGAGGTTGCACCGCCCGCAAAGACATTCCCTCTTGCACGGCCGGTCTTTTTTGCCTTTTGAGACTGCTCGTACAGAGCGGTAAACATCGCCGTCTCGCCCGGGGACACGCGCTTACCAGAACCGCCCTGTCCAGCGCCGCCCGGCGTGCCGGCCTTACCAGCCCCGTTCGGACGCGGCGGAACTGCAGGACGGCCGCTATCGCTGCTCTTAAAGTGATTACCAGCCATAAAGAAATCCTCGCAATTGAGTCGCAATGAAAAAGTCCATAACGTTGCTAGTTTATGGCATTTTGGGCATCGACAGCTAAACTCCAGACACGGACATCAATTGGCGAAAATGTGGCACAACACCTTTTCTGTCTTGGCGGCGGCGCCAGCTACACCGTGAGGAACATCATCACGATAATCATGGCAAAGCCGATAAGGTCGGTCGGCAAAAACACCGTGCCCAGCATAACGGCGCTGGTGATGGTCGCCGAAACCGGCTCCACAGTTCCGATGAGGCTCGCACGTACCGAGCCGATGTCCTTAACGCCCTGCATATAGAGCATGTAAGCAAAAAACGAGCCGATAACCACGAACACCGCGAGCGCCTCGACGCCGGCAGCGTCGAGCGCCGGCATATGCGCCCAAGGCTGCACGAAGAAACACGAGACCACGCCCGCCGTGAGCATTGCCGAGCCCGTGACGATGGGGCTGCCGTATTCGGGCAGGATCTTGGCGGGAATCACCGCCATGCATGTAGCGCTGACCGCACACATGAGACCCGCGATCAGGCCGAGCGGCGAGATATTCAGGCTGGTGGGGTCGCCACCGGTGGCGATTAAAAAGGTGCCACCCAGAGCCAGACCGATGCCGATGACTTCTCGAGTACGCGGCATGCGACGATCGGTCACGCAGGTGTAGCCCATGATGATAACGAGCTGCAGGCACTGGAGCACCGTCGCGGTTCCGGCGTTCGTCAGACGCACGGCCGAAAGATAGCAAAACTGATTGAACAGCAGGCCAAAGGCGGTAAAGAGCAGCAGCTGCTTGCGATCGGCGGCTGTGGTCCAGAGCTTAATCAGGCGCTCGCGGTCGCGCGTAACAACCACGGCCATAAAGAGTAGACCGGCGAGAATCTGACGCACGCTCATAAGCCACAAGGTATCGACGTGGTAGGTATCGAACAGAAAGCTCGCGCTGGTGCCCGAGAAGCCCCAAAACGAACCGCCCACCAGCGTAGCCAAGACGCCCATGATCAACTTGCGCGTCGAAGCGCTGTTCAGGCGGTCGCGCCATGCACGGCGGGTGTTGCGGCTGAGCTCGTCGGTGCCCTCGGGCACATCAATGTTCGATATATCGGTCATCGGCACCGAAGCTCCTGCGCCTTCGACCTGCTCGACGCACTCTTTGCTCATTCCACTCCCCCGAAACAGCCTGGAAACAATTCGGCTTACCTTACCACGGCGAAGGCACCAGCCGGAGGCTTGTCCGCTTATCGGTAGGACAATTCCGCAGGCGTCTTTCCATAGCTCGGTACCGCAATGGCCTTGCATTATGCGACAGTCAAATCGCGGCAGCAGGCTCTTTTGAAATGGATATGACAAAGCCCCCGAATTCCACAATGCAAGGGTTGATTTCCGATCTCAGCCGAACACATTAGGCGGACAGGCCGTTCCCGCACCTAGCCGAACGCCCCCGCGGCCCCTCCCGGGGCCCGGGGGCGCCGTTTTCCCAGTTGAAGGAACGGTGGAGATGTGTTTCGATGGGTCCGGTGGCCATGCTCCGCCCGCCGCCCGGCGCCTCTTCCCAGACTCAGCCGAACGGTCGGTTCCGTCTATTCCGTTTTCCCTTAGGCTAGGACGGCGGGGCATCGCCCCTTTCCGCGCGCGCCCGCGCGATGAGCCCCGGCGTCAGGTCGAGCTCGCCGATGGGCACGTCCTCCACGCCGTACGCATCCAGCAGCGCCTCCGCGTCGGCGCCGAGCATCGCCCGGAAGGCGCGGGCGGGCGTCGCGAAGCCGAGCGCGCCGCGGGGCTCGGAGTTCACGTGCGACATCGCCAGCGACAGGTCCGCCGGGGCCAGCCGGTCGAACCTGAGGCCGCGGCCCTTGGGGGCTGCTCGAAGCAAAAACGAACGATCCCACGGACCTCGCGCGCGCCGTCGAGCTCATCGAGATCGGCGGGGGCATCGACGCGTGTCGTGATCTCGCACTCAAGCTCGCGCAAGAGGCGCAAGACACCAGCCGTGCGCTCGCCGAGAACGGCGTCATTTCGCACAACGCCGCTGACCTGCTCTGCTCCATGGCCGATTTCTTCATCAATCGGAGCGTATAGCGGAGTCGCAAGCGCGTAAACCCTCGAAACCTCCCCCAGCAGTGCATTTTGCTCGCGTTTCCGAAAGATTTCGATTTCAGAATGCACATGTTGGGGAGGTTTTGGATTGCTGTGGCGACCGGCGGTCCGATGTAGCCGCAAAAGGCCCATCAGCCGCCGTACATCCTCGCCGGCCGCCTCAGCTCGCCTTGGCACGCAGGCGACGATACAGCAAGCCGCCCAACGCCACGCACAGCAGTGACACGGCAACGACGACACCAACCACCAGCCAGTTTCCGCTGCCCGCAGCGGATGCCGCGGCCGTCGAAGTCACAATGGAGGGAATGCGCCCAAACGTTGCGATGAGCACCACGGGGGCGAAGCGCATCTTGGTGAGGCCGGCGAAATACGTCAAGAAGTCCTTCGGGGTTCCCGGGATCAAGAAAATCACCAGCATGACCAGCTCGAGTCGCTTCGCATTATTGAGCCACGAAAACCGGTCGAGAAGGCTGCGGTCGAAGAAGAGGCCAACCAGGCTCCAGCCCCATCGACGCGTCGCCCAATAAATCGCCGACGTCGCCAGCCCCGAGGCGACGAGACACAGCGCCGTCCCCTCCCAGAAGCCAAACGCGTAACCGCTCGCCAGCTCCACAGGCTCGCCGGGCAAAAAGGCCAAGAAGATCTGAGTGACGTTGATTCCAAGCATGACGAGACGACTTATCACGCTGTGGTCGGCGACGAACGACCGAACCGCCTGAGGGTCTGCAAGCCATGCCAAGATCCCCGGAAGGTATTCCCAGCATGCAGTCGCGAGGATCGCGGCCGAGGCCGCAAGCGCCAAAAGCACGCGACGGCGCAGGATTCGACGGCGGGCATCGAGGCCATCGTCCTCTGCGACGGCCTCGGCCGACATTGCCGCAGCGGTCGCGAATGAGGGGGCGTTTGCGGTCCGCGCGCCGGCAGAAGAGGCGTCGTCCAGCGCGTCATGAGCGCCCGCGACTCGATTGCGAAGCTCGCTCAAAGCGCTTACGTCAAGACGGCGAGCGGCGCCCCCGCAAGAAACCTGATCGGAATACCCTTCGGCTTCGGGCTGCATCCTCATCATCGCGTTACCTCCTTGTGTACCTGACAAGGACAGTTTCGCAACTTGGTGTCTATGTTTTGTCTACCAGCAATGACAATTCAGTAAGCCTTACGTTAAGGTAAGTCATTCTTAAGGTAATAGCAGGTAACTGGTTCGCCGACGGTTCGATGAGCCCGGCGACGCCCGCCCGCGTAGCGCGCGAGCCCTCGTCACAATTCCCCTGTTTCGTCCCCATCGCCGCCCATGCTAAACGTCGCCGTCACACGTGCCCCGCCGGTCGAACCATTCCCTAACTCAAGCGCTCCCCCGTGTAAACCGCACAAAATGCTCGACACATTCAAGCCCAGTCCAAAATGCTCGGCAGATTTGTTCTCGCTAAAGAACGGATCGCACCCGCGCCGCAGGGCTTCGGGCGTAAAGCCCGGACCATCATCGGCAACGCTCAGAGCCAACCTGCCCTCGCGAACAGAAATCTCAACCTCGATGACGCCCTTCGCATGGCCGCACGCATTGCTCAAAAGGTTGTCGAGGACCTCTTCGACCAGGGGTAGGTCGATGTAGACCATGTCGGGACGGGCGCCATCTTCACCCTCGTCGATTGCAACCCTCAACGCGAGCCCTTCCCCGCGCGCCGCAACAACCTCGTTCGCATGCGACTCGAGCTCATCCACAAGAGACCGCGACGCCAGCGGCTTGCGGTCTACAGGCCGATCTTCGAGCTTGCTCAGCCCTCCCATCTCCGTTGCGTACCGCTCCAAACGCACCACCTGGGCCGACAGGGCATCCAACGAACCAACATCGAGCTCATCGCCGCGACGCAGGCGCATCTGCGCCATCTCGACCGTCCCCTTGAGCACCGTGATCGGCGTTCGGAGGTCGTGCGCAAACGCCGCATTGAGCTGACGCCGCCCTTCGGCGGTGCGCCACAGCTCGCGCTGGGCATCGAGCAGCGACGCCCTCATATTCTCCAGCGTCTCAGACAGGCGACCAAGTTCTTTGCCCCGCACGCGCTCGATCGAGAAATCCAAATCCTGACCGGCGATGCGCCCCGCGGCGCTCGCCAGCTCCCCCAAGGGCCCGGCGATGTGAACGCGGTAGAAGTGCTTGAACGTGAGCCAACCCAGGCCGCCGTACGCCAAAACGGGCACAAGCCCCGTCGCAAGCGTGAGGACCCAAGGCATCGGACCATCGGGAGGCGGTGAAGCCGCATAATAGGCAGTGTTCGAGACGAGCCCTTCGCCAAACGTCTCCTCAAGATCGGCTCCCGTCATGTTTTCAAACAGCTCCACGCTCTGCGCGCGGCCCGCGCGGCTCAACGCGTCATAGCGGGCGAGGTTCTCCGCTGGAATCGTGCTGTTCACCTCTAGAATCTCCTCCTGCGGATAGCCCTCGTTGTAATTGAGCCCCCAGTCGTAGAGCTGCACCTGGCCGCTACGAACCATGTCGACGGTCGCGTACAGCGTGCTGATGGTGCGCCCGCCCTCCGGCACGTAATCGCTACCGGTCCCCCAATCGCCCGTCGCAATGAAGACCGCGTACGGCCCATCGCCTGGCAAGTTGAGCTCGGATGCGGGAAGCAGCTGCTGAGAGGTGGGGTCGTAGATGTATGGGCCCGAATCGATCACGCCGTGCTCGGTCAAACCGTTGTCGAGCGTCACCTCGAGTTCGTAATATCCATTATTCCAAGCCGCGAGTACCTCAATGGCGCTCAGCGCAAGCACCGTGGCGACAACAAGATAGGCGACCAGATACGCCGTGAAGATCACGCCCAACGGCCGCAGGCTCCACCAGGCACGCAGGCGCTCTTTTCGCGGCAGGCGTTTCAGCCGCTCGCGCTCAAGCTCGCGGGCCGCGCGTCGCTCGGCGCGGCGAGCTGCGCGGCGGTCGCACCTGCGGACAGAACCGCCATTGTCCCGACAACCGTCCTCGCAAGCGACAACTCGGCCGTCTTCGTGAGGCGCATGGCGCCCACGTGGGCCCTTACCAAAACCTGTCACTTTGCCACCCACTTGTAGCCCACGCCCCATACCGTTGCGATCGGATCGTCCGCGATCCCCGCCGACGTAAACTTGTTGCGAATGCGGCGAATGTGCTCGCGCACCTGCGACGGGTCACCCGCGGCATCCCATCCCCACACACGCTCGTAAATCACATCGCGGTCAAACACCTGGCCAGGGCGCTTGCTCAACAGGGCGATGATGTCGAACTCGAGCTTGGTCAAGTCGACGGTCACCGCGTTCGAATCGCCCCCGGCGGACGAATCCCGATTACCGCCCGCGCCGTGAACCTCAACGATGCGCTGAGCGTAATCGATGGTCATCTCGCCAAAAAAGCGGACGGCGCCGTCGCTTTGCCGATCGCGAGCCCTTCCCTCGCGCGCCATGTGCGCCGCCACGCGACGACCCAGAACCTCGAGAGAAAAAGGCTTGAGCACGTAGTCATCGGCGCCCGCCGCAAAACCATCAAGCTGGTCCATATCCTCAACGCGCGCCGTTAGAAAGATGATCGGGCAGCTCACATGCTCCCGCACGCGGCGACAGACCTCGAAGCCGTCCATCCCCGGCATGTTTACATCGAGCAGCATGATATCGGGGGCGGGGCCAGAAGAAGCCGCCGCCAGGGCCGACGGCCCGTCATGGGCAACCGAAACCTCGTAGCCCTCCATGCGGAAAAACTCCGCGAGCATATTTGCGATATCAACCTCATCATCTACGACCAGCATGTTCATGGTCGGCCCCCATACTACTCAAACAACGGCACACGCCTCGTGCAATCGTGCGCAAGACGGCGAAGCCAGCACATACTTCCCTGAAACCTTGCCACAAACCTGTCTACGCTTTGTCGATAATTTGACCGCAAACGGTCACCTGCAGGCGGCGAGCGGCTTTTTCTCACCAGACCACAATGCAAGCGATTTTTAAAAATGTTCTTGCCACCGAGTTCAGGCTCCGTTATATTATCCCTTGCGCACTTGCGCACCCTTGATCGGGCGTTTAGCTCAGGGGGAGAGCGCTTCCCTGACACGGAAGAGGTCAGAAGTTCAAATCTTCTAACGCCCACCAAATGTTCACAGCTCAGAGGCTATGTCTCTGGGCTGTTTTGTTTTATGTCGCCAAATCCGCTGGCAGCTCCAACCATCATCGCAACGTAGCATCAATTCACCTGACGAATGGCTGCCAAATAAATTCAATACCCCAACATCAACAATAGCCAGGCACAAAACTGCGCCGCAAACTGCTCCAACCGCTCAATAGCCACCGAGGCCGAGACCAACGCGTCTCGAACCCATCCGAACCGCAACTTCTCAGCAAAACGCCGCGATGTCTGCGCTCTGCGGTATCCTTGAGCCACTTGCACCTGCAGCACCAAGGAGCCGCCATGCGCACCGAGCTCGATGTTCCCTTTTCGCACAAAGAAGAAGCCAAGGCGCTGGGCGCCAAATGGGACCGAACCAAGAAGATCTGGTATGTACCTAGCGGCGTCAACCCCGAACCCTTTGCCGAGTGGCTGCCCGGTGTTGACCGATCCGACCTCTCGGCGCCGTATATATATCTAGTACTGGGCAAGCGCGAGTGCTGGAAGTGTCACAAAGAGACCTCGGTCGCGGCCTTCGGCATTCCCTATCGAACCGATAACGACGAGAGCATCGCCATCGCGCACGCACCCAACGAAGCCGGGCACATTGCCATCGACACGGCCAACGCCAACGCACTCGCCATCGTGCCCGCTCTTGGCTGCGCGCCGGGCGAGATCCGCGACTACCTTCATAAGCGCTGCGGCTACAAGCCCGTGGGCGCGCGAGCCTCCAAAGCCCCGTCGCTCGGCAACACGTGCACCAGTTGCGATGCGCTGCAAGGCAGCCGCTATCTGTTCGAGGAGCCCTCATCCCCGTTTGCCCTCACTGCCATCAACAAGCTGCCGGCACTGGAGTTTGTGCGCGTCGAAGTTGCCGGCGTCTTTGGCGTCCCGGCTACGCGCACTGACTTTGACCAGGCGCTCTTTACCTGGGCACGCGACCATCACGCCGAGTTCCACAGGCAACTCGGTGAGGGGATTTATTTGTAGGGACGGAGAGGCCTTCACAGCCAGCTCCTCCGCATCACCTATCCCTCGTCGCCGGCGTCGTACACGATATCGAGGCCACAAACAGGGCATTTCTCCGGGTACACCGGCATATGAACGCCTGTCCGTTTTCTCACTTCGTCGCTGAGTCTGTCGCGCGCATCGATGAACCGAATGTCGAGACACGGTATTTGCGAGCCGCAACAAGGACAGGCGACGACAAACGACCCGCAATCAACTTCTACGCTCGGAAACATATTGTTGTCGATAAGGGCACGCGGCAGTTTTCCGTACTTCCCCATCACGACATCGCCTCGCCAGCTCACGCTCGCTCCCTTCCCGTAATTGAAACCAGGAAGAGCATGCACCAGCAAGTGCGCGCGAAATTGCATCGCCACGCGATCCGATCAAACAACACGATCGTCAAAGAATGCCAAAGCCAAATACGCTAATACGGCAGAAGCCCCGCCTTTTCACGCTTCTTTTCCGAGCGATCGAACTCAATGCGATGGGCCTCAAGAAACACCGTATCGGGTCGCCACTGACGCTCATTCGGCTGCCTTAGCGTCGCACCCGCAAAGGAAGCGTAGTCGGTCTTATCCAGCAGGTACGATCCGCACAGCCGATATTCGCCGCAAACAGGCTCAAACGAAATCAGGTGAGCATCAAATAGGGAATGAAGATCGCGCCGAAGCAGAATACCGTTGCTGGCAACCTGCGATTTGGGTCCCGAGTAATTCTCGATATGTGCAGCCTCCAGAGCTTCGCTGACGCCGCAGTCCGACACCGCGCAACGGCCATCATAGGCGGCAACGAGCTGCTTGCGGAACCATTGCTGCCCCAATCGCTCGCGTCTCAACGCTTAGCGAGCTTTTTCGTCATCGGTCGCACTCTGTCCGGCAAACTCAATGTCGGCTGGCATGTGCTTCAGATAGCTCATGTCGGACGCAAAACGAGGATCAGGCCCGCCTTTATGAACGGGACCATGCAGAACAAACCAGCCGTTTTCGGGCTCAAACCGTTCAACAAACGCAAGGCCGAGCACCTTATAGCCCACCTCGGTTGCAAATATGACTCCAACTGGAACGCCATATTCCATGCAGTTGAGCATTTTACGGTTGTAATTCTGGTCTCGAGAACCAACGACGCCTGGCGCTTGAACCGAATACTTAATGACCCACGTACCGTCATCCAAATAGAGCGGAGGAACATCGGTGTAGAAGCTCTTTTTAGAGTTATGGACCGAAAGCGCAAAGATCTTATTGGGATCTTGCTTCACCCGATCCTGGCCCGGCCAGAAGATCCCTGAATCCCGCGTTACGGGAAAGAAGTCCGCGCCAATTCTCAAACGATACTGATACTGAGGGCTATCTTCCTTGGTGCGGTGCGGAAGGCTGGTCCAAACGCCGCCGCGCTGCTCCTCACCCAGAAACCACTCCCATGCCTCAACGTATTCGGAAGGCACGAGACTGCAGGCACGGTCATAGCTTGGTCCATCCATCAACGGAACAGCAAGGTCAATGTCGTTCATCGCCAGCACCTACAACCATACGAACGCGAGTCATGCCCCTCAATAATATGGCCGAGAGTCAATTATTACGAGATCTCATTCCGCGATCGGCACATCGTTGATGCTCTCGGTTTGCCGCTGGCGCGCTCATACCCCGCTATCCCACTCCCCTGTATACTGATGTAGCACGTGTTTCATCCGGGTTTATTGAGCCGGGTCGTTCATGGGAGGGTTTTGTGGCTGCTTCGAATCCGCCTAAGGGAAGCGTTTCTTCTTCGTCCATCAAGCCGGTTACGCGCAAGGCCGTGCGCTGCCAGCGCGAGGTCGCTTGGCTTGTCACGCAGGCGGCGGGCAGGCTTGTGGCGACCACTCAGGACGTCAATGCGCCTACGCCGAGCTTTGTGTTAGCGGCGGCGCTGGATTTTGTGCGCCAATTGGAGCTTGCCGCACAGGATGCCAGCGGCCACCTCGACTACCAGAATGTTATGGCGCCCGACCTGCAAACGTTCTGCCACATGGCCAAGTTGCCCGCCGCGCCCAATGCGCTTTCGGACGCGGGCTACATGTTTACGCTTTCGGGCGCGGACCTTATCCGCGATATCTACGCATACTGCAGCGAGCTCGCCGAGCGCCACGTCTTTGGCGCGGCTGAAGTCAAACCGGGATATGCCATCAAGCTGGTTCTTAGGCTGTTCTTGATGGATGGGTTCGGGACTATGCCAGCGTAAGCCGGATTTTTAACTTCGCCGTCGACTGGGCAACAACCGCCTTACCTTAGCGGGCGCCAATCGAGAGTCGATTATTGGGTCACCTCGTCCGCTGGCGCATTTATTCCGCACGCTCCAGCAGTCGATACTTGCGGTTGCGACTCGTCGCCGGCGCTGTGGGCTCAAGCTCGCCTTGAGCAATGAGTGTGTTGACGCGCGACCTAACCTGGGAAATTGTGAGCCCTGTGTGCTCCGCCAACTCGCGCGTACCCAGCTCACCGCAACGCTTAAGTGCCGCCACAATTAAGTCACCGCCGTGGTCGACCGGCTCGACCTTTGAGCGATAGAGAACCACTTTGAACCGATCGAATCCCGGGCAGAACAGGGGCTCGGCCAAACCATGAGCACACATGGCGTCGATCATCATCGGAATGCCCGAGCCATTGCCCTCAGCCGGCGAACCTGCGCCATCCGGCAGCGGAACAATCGACATGAGTTTCATGAGCGTCGCGTTGCGGCACCGGGAGCTGCCGTCAAACAAGTTCTCGCGAGTCTTTCCTCCGTATAGGCCGCCGGGGTTCGTCACTTCGATACGGTCATCAAAGACGTCAACAGCGATCGACTGCCCACAGAACCGATCTCCGTATTCTCGGTGGATTACGGCGTTGGCGATTGCCTCACGCAGGACCTCCTCGGGAATCTCCAGCGAGTCGACACGCGAGACGCCTTGGATCGTCGAGGTTCGCCGCAAATTCTTGGCGACTGCCGCGACGGCATCCGAGATCATTTCGCCCAACGTTCCCTCGCAGATCGTACGGTCCATGAACCTCAACGACCCCGCCGCGCCCTTCTGCGTTCCGGCATAGACCGCCACATCGATAAAGAGCTTAGGATAGAACTGCTGAGGATAGGCACCCGCAGCCAGGAGCCCGGCCTTAGTAACTTTGCCCTGGGAGTCGAGGAAATTCAGGCGCTCCAGCTTCGTTTTCTTGTCCGGCGCGCCGCGCATTGCCCGAGGTGTCAGCGAGAAAGCACGCTCTATCGTGCGATCGACCAGTGCCTCGTCAAGATCGCCTGCAACCGCGCCGGGCACTGCATCGCGATCGCTAGGACTCGTCCGCTCGTATGACGACAGTGCCAAAACCTCGGTCGATGAAAGTGGCACGTCTTTGTCATCAATGCGCTTGTAGCTGCCGCCCTGGGCGCCGCGTTCTATTACATAGCAGGGCTTGCTCGACGGGTCGAGCTCCTCAATCGTGATAACGAGAACCACGGTGCCCCGAAGCTCCACGCGCTCAATAGTGTATTTGGGCGGATTGGCCAGTTTTCCGCGACTGCCGGCATCACCCATGCCTGCGACAAATTGGTTGAGCACCTTCTCGGTCTCAAAGTCCTCAACCGGGACAAAGCCCGCGCGCTCGCTCACGCCGAGCACGATAATTCCGCCGGCGGTATTCGCGAATGCGCTAACCGTTTCCCATACGTCGCGAGAAAGCGTCGTGGCGCTCTCCTTGACCTCGACGCTAAGATCGTCCGAGCCCATGCGCCTTAAAGACTCGAGCAGACCGATCAGCTCGTTCTCGTTCATCTGCACGTCCTTTCGCTCGGTCCGGCGGAGAATGCCGCGAATAGATTTCCTTCGTCTCTCAGTTATCTCTCGTAATTATCTCTTGTCTCTCTGTTATCTCTCGTATTAGAGATGAGTGAAAGATGAGAGATAAGATATCTACCATCTGTTTCATTTAAACATGTTTTTGCTGGTAGAACAATCAGTATTGAGACAATACCGTGATTTCTTGTCTCTTTGCTGCTCAGTTATCTCTCATATTCATCTCTCGTCTTTCTGTTATCTCTCGTATTAGTGACGAATGAGAGATGAGAGATGCGTAAGCAATGGACGAGCGTGGATTTTTGGACAGTCGGAAAATCCCTCAAAAAAAACGGGGCCGGCCTTACGCCGAGCCCCGTTTTCAAACGGTCAGTTAGCTATCCAACGCGCGAGCATAGGAGTTAACATTACGCCGCCGCGAACACTCCCAAGCCCGTTCCGATGATGCAGATTGCAAAGATGCCCAAGATGATCCAAATGGTCTTGACGCCCTTTTTGTACAGGGCGACGCAGGCAAAGGTTGCCAGCAAGGGCAGCAGACCGGGGAAGATCGAATCGAACAGATCCTGCAGGACAATCTCCGAACCGCCCACGTCAAAGGTCAAAGCAGTGGACAGTGAGACCTGTGCCGCAATCATGGCGCCGATAACGGTCATTCCGAGGACACCGGCAGCATGCGTCATGCGAGACATAAGGTTGTTCTCTTCGGACTGCTGCAAAAACTTGGTTCCCAGGTCGTATCCCAGATGGGCTGCGACGATACGCGTTGCAAAGTTAATCACGGAGTAAATGAGCGCGTACACGATGGGGCCGAGCGGGTTGCCCGTCGAAGCGATACCAATACCAATGCCGGCAGCGACCACGCGGAACGTACCCCAGTAGAACGAATCGCCAATGCCGGAAAGCGGTCCCATGAGACCGACCTTCATGGCGTTAATCGAGGACGTGTCGAAGTTCTTATCGGCAGCCGCCTGCTCTTCCATCGAAACCGTTAGGCCGGCTACAAACGGAAGCACATGAGGCGTGATGTTAAAGAACTCAGTATGGCGATCGAGCGCCGCATAGTAATCGTCGTCGTTGGGATAGATCTTTCGCAAGGGCTTCTGAATGGTGTACATGAAGCCCATTGCCATCATCTTGTCGTACGACTGCGAGCACTGGCTCGTAAACTGGCGAAGGAACATGCTCCGATACATATCGGGAGTCATAATCGCATCCTTCTTGGCCTCTTTGAGGTCGGTGTTCTGGGTAGCCATTAGAAGTCCTCCTCTTCATCTGCAGCAACCGCCTGCGGACCGGACGAGCCCTCGCGGAAGGCCAGGAGCAGCGCGACGCAAATGGCAGCTGCGGCGACGCCGACCACGTCCATCTTGAGGTAAATGACCATAATGAAGCCGATGAACAGCCAAGGAAGAAGCTTGTTGTCGCCCATGGTCCTAATAAGAAGAGCGAAGCCGATGCAGACCATTACGCCGGACGCAACGTTGAGGCCGTCCATCACAAACTGCGGAATCGCGCTGAGCGCATTGTTGATGAGGTCGGCACCAAAGAACAGCGAGCCAAACACCAGCAGTGCAGACGGAATGCCAATCGACAGCGGCACGATGGTCAGATGGTACAGATTCGCCTTGGCAAGATCGCGATTTGCCAGAGCGGTCTCAATCTTCTTACAGGCAAAGGCGCCCGGAACGGCGTAGCAGAAGTTGCGCCACACCTGAAGGAAGACGGAGACGGGAAGGGCGAGCGCGACGGCAGTTGCCGTGCCCGTACCCGTAATGACGGCAAACGCGCAGCCAAGCACGCCGGAGGCATAGACCTCGGGAGGAACCGCCGCGCCGACCATGATGGCGCCCATGAACATGGACTCCAAAGCAGCGCCGACGATAACGCCCTGCTGGACATCGCCAAGAATCAAGCCGACAAACAGGCTCGTAAACAGCGGACGACCAAGCATCGTAATGCCAAATAATTGCTCGTCCATGGACGCAATAAATGCGACCAGTGCAATTAGAAGATACTGGACAACCATTTAGATCAACCCCAGAAACAGGTCTGCAGGCGAGGCATTCTGCGCAGCTCGCCTGCAGACAACCACAGCAATTTGAGAGGATTAGTAGTTCATCTGGTGATAGTAACGACGCGTGGTGAGCGGGTGGTTACGGACGTGCTCGAGATGGCAGCTCAGACGCTCGGTGATGGTGTAGGTGACCATCGGGGAGACGATCTTGCGGAACTCAGGGTCGCTGAACGGCAGCTCGACCTCGGCGGTGTCAAACTTGTTCACGCGGACGTTAACGCCCTTCTCGTCGGCGAGCATGTGGGTGAAGTTGTCCACGCGGTCCATGAGCTTACGGGTGTCGTCCTCGCCGTAGAGCATGATGAGGCTCGTGCCCTCCTCGCACAGCTCGATGGTGCCGTGGAAGAACTCGGCGGCGTGGATGGACTTGGTCTTGATCCACTGCATCTCCTCGAGGATGCACATAGCGTAGTCGTAGGCCTCACCCCAGAGCATGCCGGAGCCGATCACCATGTGGTAGTCGGTGTCCTTGAAGTCCTCGGCCATGGCGGCGCAGCGCTCGTCCTGAGCGTCCTTGGCCTTGATGAGGTACGGAGCGATGTTGCCGAACTCCTCCATGAAGGTGTCGTACTTGGGGAAGGCGCCGGCGTTCTTGAGGAAGCGGGCGACCAGCGTGATCTGGTAGGTGTAGATGGCCTCGCACAGAACGTCGTCCTCGGCGAAGCTGAAGAACTTGTAATCGGCGTACTCAGTGGCCGGGGTGTTGTCGTTGGAGACATACATCAGCGTGCGGGCGCCCTGCTCCTGGCAGAACTTGGCGGCCTCGATGATCTCGGGGGTGGTGCCGGTACGGGTGGAGAAGACGCAGACCGAGTCCTTGTTGAAGGTCTTGGGCGGGCATGCGAGGAACTCAGCGGCAATCTCGCAGTGGACGTCGACGTCGGCCGTGGTGGTCTCGACCCAATACTTCATCGGGAGCGTGTGGGCCCAGGTGCCGCCGCAGCCGATGAAGAAGATGTTGGAATAACCCTGCTCGCAGACCTTGTCCACGGCAGCCTCAATCTGAGGACGGAGAGCGAGGGCATCGCTCACAACCTTCTCGTAACGAGGCTCATCGAAATTGAACATCCCTTACTCCTAACTCACTTGGATGAACCCTTCATTCATCCCATGACGTTATAATACTTTATATAACTAACTATGCAAGAACTATTTCAGATTTTTTTGATTTTTCTTTAATAAAAAGCCCGCCGATTAAATGATCGACGGGCTTAAGAAAGGAGGACCTAGTTAATAAATGCTAGACAATGGCATGTTTCCAGCTAGAAAACGTCCTTGGCAAATACCTTTGAGTCATTGGGGACCTGACGGATTTCGATAACCACGCCATCATTGACAAGCTCTTGGATATGCTCGGCATCGGTTTCGGTCGCAAAGATCGCGGGAGTCGGATGAAGCGTGGTCTCGGGAGACTTTCGAGTTCCGCCCAAATTGATCTCTTTGATGTCTTTGCAACCCTTAGCAAGGCGATAGGCATCCTCGATCGTCTCGACAATGATAAACAGCGAATACTTGTCGGTGACGCCGCTGTTGAGCGCCTCGATGGCCGCGTTTACGTCTTTTATGACGAGCTTCACGCCGTTGGGACGAGCTAGCCTCAAAGCGGCTTTTCTCATGTCGTCCTTTGCCACGGCATCGCTGGCACACAGGATGCAATCGACATCCAGCGCATGTGTCCAAGACATGGCGACCTGGCCGTGAATCAATCGGTAATCGACCCTCGTAAGCTTAATCATCGTAATCATCTCCGCGCGTAATAAAGGTAATGACAGGGTTGAATTATTCGTTGAAGCTTGAGCTAGAACTCTTCTTCTTCGACATCGGCGAGCATATCCGCCGCCTCACAAAGCTGGATAAACGAACGCGATCCCTCGACCGCGGCTTTGGCCTTGTCCGCATCCAGGAAGTCCAGCTGTGTAACCATTTCCACCAGCAGCGGCAAGTTCATTCCGGCGATCAACGTAAACGATCCGGCGGCCTGCCTCTGGATGAACTCGTTGTTTACGGAACCGCCAAAGATGTCAGTTACGACAAACCACGTGTCGGCCGGATCCTTCGACTCCATCCAAGCATCGATAAGCGCTGCGACATCCCTCGTGTCGTCATCGACATAGGCGCACAGACACTCGATTCGGTCGTTGGCGCCCATCAGAATCTCCAGAGAGCTCTTCATACCTTGGGCGAGATAGCCATGACTCGCTAGCAAAATCTTATTCATAGTTCTCCAATATCAATAAGACGTACTATATTGTCATAACAAAGTATATTAGCAATCTTCCCGGCGCGGAGTGTCAATTTTCTAATTCCGCGAACGGTAACAATCAGTCGGTAAATCGACGGATTTATTTACAGATAGAACTTCAGACGCTCAGTGCAATACACCTGACGGGAGATGAAGAGCGGCTCGCCGCCCGGAGCATAACGTCTATCGACAAACAAGAGCAGCGAGGAGTCCAGCTCCACGTTAAGATATGCCGCCTCGAGCTCGCTCGCGTAGCAGACCTCGAGCGTACGCGTGTTGGGCCCCATCTTAATCCCATGGCGATCGAGCACCGCCATAAGCGAATCCTCGAGGGACTCATGCTCCAGGAATGAAAGTGTGTCGGAATAGCAATTGGTTTCCAGCATCGTGGGCTTGCCATCCACAAGGCGCAGACGGCGACTGCGCAATACCTTTTGAGTGTCGTCAACACCCAGGAACTTTGCGTCTCGCAGGCTTGGAAAATCCCAGCCCATTTCGAGCACCCTGGTAGATGCCTGTTTTCCCGCAAGCTGGCACGAATGGGTAAAGCTCTCACGGTCGTCCGCGGCATACATCTGTGTGTCCGACGAAACGAACGTGCCCTTGCCGCGGGCCCTCTCAACAAGCCCAGCATCTTCCATTTCCTTGATTGCCGAGCGCACAGTAATTCGGCTCACGCCAAATTGCTCAATGAGTTCCGTCTCAGTAGGGAGCTTATCTCCCGGGCGGTACGTGCCGTTGGCAATCAAATCAGAAAGTGCGCGAACGATCTGCTTGTACAGGGGAATAACGCTATTTGCTTCAACCATATCAACCATACCTTTGCAAGGAATCGGCAGTTTATAGATAGATAACTTATATTGTATTAGAACTTTTAAGCGTTCCATACTATTTCCAGCATGTTTCGGCCATCGGGGGTTATTTCATTTAAACGGGGATAGCGCCCGCTCGCGACATGTGCCGCCGAACCGACGTCGATGTCCCGGCTGGCAGTTGTCAGTTCGCCGCAGAGCCGCGGCCCCATATGGGTATACTCTCGAGGATTCGACTCGATTCGCCCCCGCTGGGGCGTCAAAGGAGGCTGCATATGCCCACCACCTCAACCGACCCGCGCGCCGCTGCCGCCGCACTGCTGGTGCCTGGCACCACCTGCCACGGCTTTGCCGTCGAGCGCTGCGAGACCGTCCCCGAGCTCGACTCGGACGCTTACGTGCTGCGCCACACCGCCTCGGGCGCTCGTCTGCTGTACCTGGCGTGCAACGACGAAAACAAGGCCTTTGCCATTGGCTTTAAGACGCCGCCGGCCGATTCCACCGGCGTGTTCCATATTCTTGAGCACTCGGTGCTGTGCGGATCGGCCAAGTTCCCCGTCAAGGAGCCGTTTGTCGATCTGATCAAGAGCTCCATGCAGACGTTCCTCAACGCCATGACCTACCCCGACAAGACCATCTACCCCGTTGCCACCACCAACGAGCAGGATTTGTACAACCTGATGGACGTGTACCTGGACGCGGTGTTCAACCCGGCCATCTATACCAAACCCACCATTTTTGAGCAGGAGGGCTGGCACTACGAGCTGGACCTGCCGGAGGGCGCCGAAGGCGAGGGCGACGCCGCGAGCCTGCGCGAGGGCACGCTGCGCTATAACGGCGTGGTGTTCAACGAGATGAAGGGCGCGCTGTCCGACCCCATGAGCGTGCTGGACGACGCCGTCAACGCCGCGCTCTATCCCGACACCGCCTATGCGCACGAGAGCGGCGGCGACCCGCGCGCGATTCCCGCGCTCACCTACGAGCAGTTCCTGGACACGCATGCGCGCCACTACAATCCTTCCAACTCCTACATCACGCTCTACGGCGACCTGGACGTGGACCGCGCACTGGCCTTTTTGGACGAGCGCTATCTGTCGCAGCCGAGCGCCGCGAGCCGCCGCATGGACGCAGCCGTTGCCGCCGGCGAGGACCCGTCCACGCTGGCACCCAATCCGCTGGGCGTGCAGGCGCCCGTGACCTGCGAGTACAAGCGCGTCGAGATGGCCACTACACCCGAGAACGCCCTGGTAGGCCTGGGCCTGGTGCTGGGCAGCGCGCTCGACCGCAAACGCACGATCGCGGCGGATATCCTGTTTGAGGCACTGCTGGGCTCCAACGAAGCGCCGGTTAAGAAAGCCATTCTGTCCGCCGGCCTGGGCGGCAACGTGGTGAGCTACACCGCGGCCGAGAGCCTGCAGCCCTACGAGCTCATCATGCTGCAAAACGCGCAGCCCGGCGTGGCGCGCGAGCTGCGCCGCGTGTTCCAGGGCGCCTGCCGCGACCTATGCAAGCATGGCGTTCCGCGCGAGCGCCTGGAAGCCATCATCAGCAGCAACGAATACGACCTGCGCCAGCGCGACTACGGTATCGCCGACGGCGTGGCCATTGCGTGCGATGCGCTGAGCACCTGGCTCTACGATGACAACGCCGCGACGCTGGCGCTCAAGTACGGCCCGGTGTACGAGGAGCTGCGTGGCGAGCTGGACGGCAACTATTTTGAGGACCTGCTGCGCGAGCTGGTGCTGGAAAACGATCACATGGCGCTGGTCGAGCTGGTGCCGGTGGACGCCGCCGAGGGTTCGGAGGGTGCCGAGGCCGCCGAGCTGGCAGCCAAGCGCGATGCCATGACCGATGCCGAGCTGGCCGACGTGGTCGAGCGCACGGCCGCGCTGCGTGCCGCGCAGGAGGCCGAAGACACGCCCGAGGCCAAGGCCACGCTGCCGCGCCTGCGCGTGTCCGACATTGGCGAGGCGCGCCCCGAGCCGCCGCTGGTCGTGGACACCACTGCGCCCATTCCCTGTCTGCGCCACGGCATCCCCACCAACCGTCTGGCCTACGCCATGCAGTATTTCGACCTGAGCTGCGTCGCGTTTGAGGATCTGCCCTATGTGACGCTGCTCTGCCGCCTGCTCAAGCAGCTGCCCACACGCGAGCATTCGGCCGAGGAGCTCGACAATTTACTTGCCGGCAAGCTGGGCTTTTTGAGCTTTACGACCGAGGTCATGACCCAGCCCGACGTGGACGGCGTGCGCCCCTACTTGCTGGTGAGCGCCGGCGCCCTGTCCGAAAAGATCGACGCGCTGGCGAGCCTGCCGCGCGAGGTGTGGTCGAGCACATTGCTGGCGGACGCCGATGCCGACCGCGTGCGCGACGTGCTCACGCAGATTCGCATTGGGCTTGAGCAGGGCTTTATCAACAACGGCCACTCGGCAGCACTCGGTCGCGCGATGAGTTACAGCTCGCCTTCGGCCGTGGTGCGCGAACAGCTCTCGGGCGTGGACTTCTACCTGTTCTTGCGTGATCTGCTCGAACACTTTGACGAGCGCTTGGATAGCCTGCGCGCCAAGCTTGCCGAGCTGGCGGGCCGCATCTTTGTGGCCGATGGCTGCCTGGCGAGCTTTACCGGCAGCGATGAAGACTTTAACGCGTACTGGGCCGCCGCGGGCGACCTGGGGTTGAGCGCGGACGCTGGCGACGGCGCTGCCGGCCGCGACGCGCTCGTGGTGCCGGTGCCGCGCGACCGCCACGAGGCCTTTGTCATCCCCAGCGACATCTGCTTTGCGGCAAGCGCATGCGACCCGCGCCGTCTGGGCATCGACGTGACGGGCGCCTGGGCGGTTGCCGCCAACGCGCTCTCCTACGATTACCTGTGGAACGAGATCCGCGTAAAGGGCGGCGCGTACGGCTGCGGATTCCGCGCGGCCGGCGAGCGCCAGGCGGCGTTCTACACCTACCGCGACCCGGCAATCGATCCCTCGATTGAGCGCGTGGCGCGCGCAGGCGAATGGCTCGGCAGCTTTGAACCCGACAAGGCCGCCTTTGAGGGCTTTATCGTGAGCTGTGTGAGCGGCATGGACGCGCCGGTGAAGCCCTACGCGCTCACCAAGCGCCGCAACACGACCTACCTGGCCGGGCTCGATCCGCACGCCCGCGAGAAGCGCCGCGCCCAGATGCTCGCCGCCACGCCCAGTGAGCTGCGCTCGCTCGGCGCCGACGTGACGCGCATCGCAGCCGAATCGCCCACCTGCGTCTTTGGCGGCCGCGAAGTCATCGCCAAGAGCAACGCCGGCTTTAACGTAGTCGACCTGATGGGCTAACGCACCAAGGTAGATTTTTGGGACATGTCTGAAAATCTACCTTTTTTCTGCGGTTTGAGCGGGGCGGCGCAGCCCACCGCGGCGGTTTGTCTCAATCTGTAACATCTAGGTCCAATTTTGCCGAGTTACTGTTACAGATTGAGACAAACCGCCGCAGACGCCCACTCCACAGCACAGACCACCACAAAGGTGCCTGTCTCCTTCCTCAGTTGTGATTCGAACACTTGTTCTATACGCACACATGTTCTATAGTAGAGGTGCTTGCATCAAACTGAAATTGCAACTAGAATATAGTTGCAGAATGTGAGGCGGGATGACTCGATCCGATAAACTCATCGCCCAGCTGCTTAGCTGTCCTTCAACGTATAGATTCGCTGACTTTCTTAAAGTTATAGCTTCATATGGCTTTGAAATGGACAGCAAAGGCAAGACATCCGGATCGCGCGTTCGCTTCTACAGGCCATCAGATGGCAGGATGTTCGTAATGCACACGCCTCATCCATCTGACGAATTGACAGCGGGGACCATTCGAAACATCGTTCGCTTTCTGCAAGATGTCGGAGGTAGTCATGAGTAACGTTTTGGCATATAAGGGTTATTTCGCCCCGGTCGAGTTCGATGCCGAACAGCATGTGCTAACAGGTATGGTCGCCGGCATTAGGGACGCAATCGTATTTGAAGGCTCCACGGCTGAAGAAGTGGAGCAATGCTTCCACGACGCCGTCGACGATTACCTTGAGTTTTGCGCCGAGAAGGGCAAGGAACCCGAGCGGGCTTTTAAGGGCTCGTTCAACGTAAGAACGGGCTCTGAGCTCCACAAGCAAGCAGCACTGGCGGCGGCAAAGAAGGGTGAGTCACTCAATAAGTTTGTGACTGAAGCGATCGCTGCGGCGCTGTGAAGCCAACGTCGAGTCGAAGCCGCCACAAAGGGCGCCTTTGCGGCGGCTTCGACGTTTGCCCAGATAAAACCTGCCAAAATAAACCTGTCCCTTTTTGGTAGGTTTGGGAGAGGGAGCTGGGATGGATAAGGCTGAGTTGCGACGGGCGGTGATTTCCCGGCGCGATGCTCTTGATTTGGATGTGCGTGCGGCAAAGTCCGCCGTTATCTGTACGCGGCTGGTTGAGCTGTTGGATCGCTCGGATGCCGCGGTGCCGCACACCGTTGCCATCTATGCCGCGATGGGTTCCGAGGTCAACCCTGCCGCGTTTGCCGCTGCGGTCGCCGCGCGCGGCTGGCGCGTGGCCTATCCGTGCATGCTCTCGGCAATTGATGCCGCAGCTTGTGGCCAGCGCATGTGTATGCGAGCAGTTGCCGCCGACGATGCGTTCGCGGCTCCGTTTATCGCCCACCCCGCGCGGGCCTTCGCGGCCACGGACATCGACAGCGGCCGCTTCCCCATCGTGCCTGCCGAAGCACTCGACATGATTGTTGTGCCGCTCGTGGCCTTCGATCAAACCGGCGCGCGTCTGGGCTACGGCGGCGGTTGCTACGACCGCTACCTGCCCATGCTCTCACCCGCATGCCAAATCATCGGCATCGCCTTTGACGAACAACGCATCAACCACGTCCCCACCGATGCCCACGACCTGCCGCTGCCCGACATCATCAGCGCCTAATCGCCGCCACATCAGCCACGGCTACAGCAGTACCATCGCAGTCTAGTGCTCCTCGCCGGCGCGGGCCAGGTCGTAGGGCGTGGTCTGGTAGACGTAGTAGTTGAGCCAGTTGGTGTAAAACAGCTGAGCCTGGCTGCGCCAGACGTTGCGCGGCTCGGTCGTGGGGTCGTCGTTCGGGAAGTAATGCGCCGGCACTTGAGGGTTGAGCCCGCGCTTCACATCGCGCTCGTACTCCAGGCGCAGCGTGTCGGTATCGTACTCGGGGTGGCCAAATACAAAGAAGCGGCGACTGTCGGTCGACTTGACGATGTACAGGCCCACCTCGTCGGACACGGCCACGACCTCAAGCTGCGGCTCGGCCTCCACGTCCTCGCGGCGCACATCGGTGTTGCGCGAATGCACGGCATAGAAACGGTCGTCAAAACCGCGGACCAGCGGGCTCTGCGGCTTCACCAGATAATGCTCAAAGACGCCGCTCGCCTTTGCCGGCAGGTCGTACTTCTGAATACCGTAATGATGGTACAGACCGGCCTGTGCGCCCCAACAAATGTGCAGCGTAGAGTGCACGTGTGTGGTGGACCAGTCCATGATCTGGCAGAGCTCGGGCCAGTAGTCGACCTCTTCGAACGGCATCTGCTCCACCGGCGCGCCCGTGATGATCAGGCCGTCGTAGTGGATGTCGCGGATGTCGTCGAACGTGCGGTAGAACGTCTCCAGGTGGCCGGCGCTCACGTGCGTGGCCTCGTGCGTCTTGGTGCGCAGCAGGTCCACCTCCACCTGCAGCGGCGTGTTGGAGAGCTTGCGCATGATCTGCGTCTCGGTGGCGATTTTGGTGGGCATGAGGTTGAGGATGAGCACGCGCAGCGGACGGATGTCCTGGTGCAGCGCACGGTACTCGGTCATGACAAAGATGTTCTCGCTCTCGAGCTGCGCGGCGGCAGGGAGGGCGTCGGGGATGCGAATGGGCATGGATGCTCCTTACGAGTCAGTTGCAGCTATGGTACAACGAGCAACCCCATCCGCGCGAGCACATCGCCCAGCGGTAGATTTTCGGGTAGGTCCCAAAAATCTACCCTCCAACGCCGCAAAAGTAGAAATTAAGGCATGTCCCAAAAATCTACGGCACTTTAGTCTAGCAAAGTGACGCCAGGACGCTACAATGGTTCGACGCGAAAAACTCGGCCGGAAGGATACGTATATGTACCAGACGCGTAAGATCGGTGTGGTCGGCCAGGGCCACGTAGGAGCACATGTCGCCAACAGCCTGCTTATGCAGGGCATTGCCGACGAGCTGTACCTGTGCGATATCAACGAGGCCAAGGTGACGTCCGAGGTCCAGGACCTGCGCGACTCCCTTTCGTTTGTCCCGTACAACACCAAGATCGTCAACTGCTACGACCACTACGAGGAGCTGGCCTGCTGCGACGTCATCGTCAATGCCGCCGGCAAGGTCGCGCTGGCCGCTGGCAGCCGCGACGGCGAGCTGTTCTTTACCACCGACGCCGCGCGCACCTTTGCCAAGCGCATCGTCGACGCCGGCTTTGACGGCATCTTCGTGAGCATCTCCAACCCCTGCGACGTCGTGTGCACCGAGCTGTGGCACCTGACCGGCTACGATCCCAAGAAGATCATCGGCTCGGGCTGCGGCCTGGATTCCGCCCGCCTGCGCACCGAGATCTCCAAGAAGATCGGCGTGAGCCCCAAGTCCATCGACGCCTACATGATCGGCGAGCACGGCTTTAGCCAGCTTGCCGCCTTTAAGGCCGCAACCATCGCCGGCAAGAGCCTCACCGAGCTTCAGGCCGAAAACCCCGACAAGTACGCCTTCGACCACATGGAGATCGAGGAGCTCGCGCGCAAGGGCGGCTATGTGACCTACGCCGGCAAGCAGTGCACCGAGTACGCCGTCGCCAACTCCGCCGCGCGCGTCTGCGCCGCCGTTCTGCACAACGAGCACGCCGTGCTTTCGGCCTCTACGCTTATGACCGGCCAGTATGGCGAGGAAGGCATCTTTACCTCCCTGCCGTGCGTGATCGGTGCCGAGGGCGTCGAGGAGGTCTACACGCTCGACCTTTCCGAGCACGAGCTCGAAGGCTTCCACAAGAGCTGCCAGCACATCCGTGACAACATTGCCCAGCTCGACTGGTGGGATGCCGAGGCCTACGACGCCAAGTAGGTCGTCGGTTGACGCGATACCCCCCACGCATGGACGCAATGCAGAGCGGGCCGCGCCGGAAATCCCCGGTGCGGCCCGCTATTTACGCACGCTGTTCGCTTGCGAATCGAAGGTGAATACTTTTCCCGGTACCTAATACTGCTCGACACCCATATAGCGACGAACCTCGGGGCTGTGGTCGAACACCTTGCCGCGGGCGGCGCGCAGCTCGCAGCTCATCGCGTAGAAGAAGATCGGCTCCAGGAACGAACGCACGCTGGCCGGCACCTCGCCCACGCCGTACTCGAGCGCATCGAGCACCATGACCGTATCGGTATGCGTGTTGAGGAATGCGAGCGCGCGCTCCTCCATGGGACGGCACTCGCCCGATCCGAGCTGCACAAAGTAGAACACGCCGGGCTCGGTGGCCTCGAAGGGGCCGTGGAAGTACTCGCCGGAGTGGATGTAGCAGCAGTGCTGCCACTGCATCTCCATGAGCGAGCAGATGGCCATAGCGTAGGTCTGGCTAAAGTTGGGGCCGGAGCCCAGGATGTAGAAGAACTTGTGCTGCTGGCAGAGCTCGGCAAAGCGGTCGCCCAGCTCCGCGTTGACCTTCTCGCGGGCGGCGGGCAGCAGCGCGTCCATCTGCTTAAGGCCGGCATACATGTCGGCGAGCGCCTCGTAGCCTTCCTGCTGATCGAGCAGCTCGGCAGCCATCAGAACGCCGATGCCCTGCGGGACCTCGGCCTGCGACTCGCCCTTGCCCCACGGATAGACCCAGGTGGTCCACTTGCCGTTGTCGATCTTGGAACCCGCATAGTCGGTCATAGCCACGACCTCGGCACCGGCAGCCAGCGCCATCTCGCAACCGTCGACGACCTCCTGCGTGTTGCCGCTGTGGCTGCAGGCGACGACGAGCGACTTCGGCCCCAGGCTCTTGGGGGCCATCAGGCAAAACTCGCGCGCGGTGTAGACCGTCGAGGCAAACGTGGTGGCCTCGCGCTTGAGCAGCTCGTTGGCCGGCATCAGGTCGATCATCGAACCGCCACAGGCGATCCAAAAGACGTTCTCGATCTTACCTTTGCGCTCGATAATTTCCTGAATCAGATCGTGTGCGTTCACCGTGACGCTCCTCCTTGTGTGGCGGCTTTGAACGACGACAGCTCGTACCTGCGATCGTTCTATGTTGTCCTATTTATAGCATGCGAGCTGTCACAGGTGAAGTCGTTTCAGCAAATTTGTTCTATGTTGTTCTGTCTATGGGCGTTAGATGTCAAACAAGTAGCGCGAGCCCACGATCTTTTGACGCCCGAGCAGCAGGGGCAGCCCGTCCGCATCGGTAAAGTAAGCCTCCATATAGAAGAGCGGCTCGCCGACCGGCACCTCCAGCAGCGGGGCCGCCTGAGCATCGGCAAGCGCAATCTCCACGGTGCAGGGGTCGGACTTGAGCGGTGCGCGGCCCGAATGCTCGGCAACGAGCGCAAAGATCGAGTTATCGGCAAGGCCCTCGTCGGCAAGCGTCTGCAGGTAGGGATGATCGGCCAGCACAAAGGCGTTGTTCTCGAGCATGACGGGCACGCCATCTGCCGTGCGCACGCGCTCGACCACGATAAGCTCGCAGCCGGGCTCCACGCCAAAAAAAGCCGCGTCCTCGCGCGTCGCCGCGACCACCGTGCGCGACACCAAGCGTGCTCCGGCCACCATGTCGTTGGCGGCACAGCCCTCAGTAAAGCTCTGGACATCGCCTTTCTGGCGAATCTTGCGTTTGAGCTTGGGAGCGCACACAAAGGTGCCCCTCCCCTGTTGACGGTTGAGATACCCCGCACGCGACAGCTCCTCGATGGCGCGACGCACGGTGATGCGCCCCACGCCGTAGGACTTCGCAAGCTCCATCTCGGAAGGAATGCGCGAGCCGGGCGCGTACACGCCGCGCGCGATTTCGCCCTTTAGGTCGTCCATGACCTGCTGGTACAGCGGCACGGCGGACACGTCGGCACGCTCGGTTTTATCGTCAGTTGCCATCGTTACGCTCCATCTCGCGCATGCTCGGACTCAAACTCTTCAATCGCCGCCATAAACTGCTCGCCAAAGGCGTCGGCCTTTTTCTCGCCGATGCCGTTGACCTGGATAAGCTCGTCGCGCGTCTGCGGGCGCAGGCGACACAGACCGCGCAGGGCCTTGTCGGAAAAGACCATGTACGGCGCCATCTCCAGCTCGGTCGAGATTTCCTTGCGCAGGGCACGCAGGCGCTCGAATAGCTCGGCATCGTCGCCCACGCGCGGGCGCTGATCCAGCTCGGCCTCCTCGCGCAGCAGATCCACCGCACGGCGAACGCGGGCCGAGGCCTTGCGCTTGGACGCACGGCGCTTAACGGTAAAGGCAAACGCCTCCTCTTCGACCTCGCCGGCACGCGGACCCAGGCCCACGACCGGGTACTGCCCCTGCGAGGCGGCCAAATAACCGCGGCCGCACAACTGGCCGATGATGTCCTTGATGCGCCCGACCGATTCGCTCGACAGTTCACCGTAGCCACGGCCCTCGTCCAGATGCATCTGGCGAATGCGCTCGGTGTTGCCGCCGTGGAGCACGTCGGCGATGAGCGACTTGCCAAAGCGCATGGGACGCGCGGCCACATAACGCACAGCGGCGCGGGCCATATCGGTGACGTCCTCGACCTCGAACTGCGTAAGGCAGTTGCTGCAGTTGCCGCAGCCCTCGGCGTCATCCGAGGCGGTGCCGACTACGGCCGCATGCTCGGCCGCGGCCTCGTCGCCAAAGTAGCGCAGCATGTATTCGCGCAGGCAGCCGGTGGTATTGCAGTAGCCTTCCATCTGGCTGAGCAGGCGATATCGATTCTGGAGCGCCCACGCGCGCTGCTCATCGTCGAGCGCCTCGTCGGCCGCATCGCCGCGGTCGATCAAAAAGCGGCGCATGCGAAAATCGTTGCCGTTCCACAGCAAGTAGCAGCTGGCCGGATCGCCATCGCGGCCGGCACGACCCGCCTCCTGATAGTAGGCCTCGATGCTCTCGGGCACGTTGTTATGGATGACGTAGCGCACGTTGGGCTTGTCAATGCCCATGCCAAAGGCGTTGGTGGCGACCATCACCTGAATATCGTCGTCGATAAAGGCGCGCTGGCTTTGGCGACGGGCGTCGTTGCCCATGCCGGCATGGTAGCGACCAACGCGAATGCCGCTGGGGCTCAGCGCCTCGGCAAGCTCGCTCGCGAGCGCATCGACGGTCTTGCGGGTCGAGCAATACACGATACCGCTCTCGCTCGAATGCGCGATCACATAGTCGCGCACCCAGGCGGCCTTAGCCTTGTCGCCCATCTCCTCGCAGCCAAAGTAGAGGTTCTTGCGATCGAAGCCCGTCACGACCGTGGCCGGGTCGCGCAGGCCGAGCATCTGCTGAATGTCCGCGCGCACGCGCTCGGTCGCCGTAGCGGTAAAGGCCGCCACGATGGGGCGCTGCGGCAGGGAATCGATGAACTCGCGAATCTGCAGGTAGGCGGGGCGGAAATCCTGGCCCCATTGGCTTACGCAGTGGGCCTCGTCAATGGCCACGAGCGGCACGCCGATGCCGCCGTCCGCCGCGGCCTCCTGCGCAAAGGCTAAAAAGCGCGGCTCGAGCAGGCGCTCGGGCGCCACGTACATAAGCTGGTAGCGACCCTCGCGCGCCCGCTTGAGCACGGTGTTTTGCTGGGCCGGAGTAAGGCTGGAGTTGAGATAGCTGGGGCGCGCACCCGCCGCGAGCAGCGCGCGGGTCTGGTCCTCCATAAGCGATAGCAGCGGGCTCACCACAAAGGTGATGCCAGGCAGCATGAGCGCGGGCACCTGGTAGCAAATGGACTTGCCGGCGCCCGTGGGCATAACGCCCAGCGCATCGCGACCGGCAAGGATCGCATCGACCATGCGGTCCTGCCCCGGGCGAAACGAGGTGTAGCCAAAATAGGCGCCGAGCGTGTCGAGCGCCATCTGCTGCATGCTATCGGTCATGGTTTCCTAACGTCCAAGTCATCTGCCGCCGATTATACGCCGCCACAAGGACAAGCGCCGAGCAGCAGGTGGTCATTGGGGACGCGGCGTCGAAGCGTTACGCGGTTTGGCAAAACCGCATAGCCTATATGACCATGACGTAGCGGCTACCGATGTAGTACTGCTTGCCCATCAGGACCGGCTCGCCGTTGGGACCGATAAAGCCGGCACGCAGATTAAGCAGCGGATCGTGTGGGGCAATGCCCAGCTCGGCCGCCTGCTCGACGCTGGCGCGAACGGCCTCAACCGTGCGATAGCCAACCGAGACGATCGGCGTTCCGCCCACGCGCTCGACCTCGGCAAAAATCGATTTGTTCTCAAGATCGGCCGTCAACAGCTCGCGGTACTGGTCGAACGGCACAAAGATGTTCTCCTCAAAGATGGGCTCACCGTCGGCCGTGCGCACGCGCTTAATGTGCAGCAGTAGCGCGTCCTTCGGCAGGCCAAAGAATTCCATCTCGTTTTGACGCGCCGGAACAATCTGACGATCGACTACGCGCGCACCGGCCTTCATGCCATTATCGGCACACAGCGCGGTAAACGTCTGCAGCGTCGAGGCACGGAACTGACGATTGATGTGCGGCGTGGCCACAAACGTACCGCGGCCCTGCTGCTTAACCAGATATCCGTCGGAGCACAGCTCCCCAACAGCACGGCGCACCGTGATGCGGCTCACCTCGTACTGCTCGGCAAGCTCAAGCTCGGATGGAATGCGCTCCTTGGACGTATAGACACCCTTTTCGATCGCATCTTTGATTTCATCGTAAATCTGCTGGTAAAGCGGTGCATTTTTAGGTGCAGACATATCTGATCACTCTTATCAAAATATCGAAATGTCGAATACGTATATAACGTCTGTTCCCATGATACCCCAATGATAAAACGGTACACCGAACCTACCAAAAGGGACAGGTTTTTGGTGCCTTTACCTTGATTGTCATTTTCATTGCAACAGCCTCAGGACTCAGCGCAACGCGTTGCGCTGAGTCCTGAGGCGCGAATCCGGGTAGGCAA
>NZ_SPFO01000030.1 GCF_005845035.1 Collinsella aerofaciens
ACGGTGGCCATTATTCGGTGACCGGGATTGGTCAAAATAGTTTGACTATTAGCGGCTAAAATCGCCCGGCGCTAACAGCACGGTCGCGCGACAGCTCGCCAACGGCGTGTGCAGGAGCCGCATCCATGATATGTTCAACGTCCTGCCGCCCTAACAGAGCCAAATCAATCCAACAGTTTAGATAACGGGTAATGATTCGGGAACAGGGCGTTCGGCCGGATGGGACAGATGGATATGGAAAGAACGAACCCCTACGGGGCACACAAGTAGAGACAAACAATGGGGTCGCTTCGAGAAGCGACCCCATTGTTTGCACAATTGAATTAGGCGCTGAGACCAAGTTGAGTCAATCTTAGACTAACAGAGAGAAGCGCCGCCCAAGTCATGTACTATCCGCTCCAACTCGACAATGTAGGACTCAACCGAATCATCCGATGGCGAGACTTCTGCTCGAATAATGTGGTCCCATTTATACAGGAAATTTTCAACCTGTCGATCTGGGTCATTCTTCCACAGTGGAGCAAGTGCAATCAACGCCGCATCAAAAGGATTGAAGGAAAAATTATCAGCATCAATATAGCCACCCATACCGCCCCTGTCGCAGTCATATACACTTCTAACTATTCTCTCCAATTCAATAGCCTGATTATGATTCATAAAATCACCTCCCTTTCTACTCTTGATACCCCAAAATAGAGAGGAAAAGAGTTTCGATAACATTTATCCGGTTGAAAATCATACACAATCGCTAAACATCTGTTGATTTCCGATCTCAGCCGATCACATTAAACCGATAGGCCGTTCCGGCAGTTATCCGGACGCCCCCGCGGACCCCGTGGGCCCCGGGGGCGGCGTTTTCCCAGTTGGAGGAACGGTGGAGATGTGTTTCGATGGGTTCGGTGGCCATGCTTCGCCCTCCGCCTGACACCGCTTCCCAGACCCAGTCGGACGTTCGGTCCGCCTATTCCGTTTTACCTTAAGGATAGACCAGCGGGGTATCGCCCATCTCGGCGCGCGCAGGCTCTATGAGCCCCGGCGTCAGGTCGAGCATGTCGACGGGTGTTAATGATCACTAAAAAGAGGTCCGCGTGATCGCCGGCAATCGAGCACCGTGAGCACCGAAACTGAGCAGTTTGAGCAGAAGGGCCGTACCCCGGGAACCGAGAGCGCGGCCCTCGCCATACGGTTTCCCCGGGCGGACACTTTGGCGAGGCCGCCCGGGAAGGATGGGGAGATGACCGTGCCCCTGGACACAGTGAATGATATACGGTCGACGGAGGCAGCCGGACGCCCGGGGTTCAAGATAGCCCGGGCACTTCACCTGAGCCGCAACACCGTGGCGAAGTACGCCGACATAGAGGACATGTCACCCGCCGCAACGATACCCCAAAGGAGGGCCAGGCCGACGCTCGAGTAAATCTGAATCTACCCCATCCCCTCATCTATCGCCACGAGGAACTTAACCACTTCCCCAGTATGCACGCGAACTCCCGTCCGAACAATCGAATGACCCACCATAGTATCCGCGGCCCCCAAACAAGCAGCGAACTAGAACCGTTCGAGAATCTCCTCGGCATTCTCTCGCAGATAGATGTTTAGGTCCGGCACGGCAAACTGCACGTAGCCCCTCTGTGGCGCCTGAATAACCTCTCTTTGTAGCAATTTTGCCCTAATAGAGCTAACCTCATTGGTCTTTTTACCCATGCGCCTAGCAATCTCGGATGATTTGGACTGTCGTTTGTCCTCGCACATCGCCAAAAGGTATTTGATATCGTTAGGCCCCAGTCCAGAAATCGCGGGCTCGTGAACAACATCGTGAAAACGAGCCTCTGCCAGCGCAATGCCTTCGGCAACATCGCGCTCGCTCACAATGGCACTTTTGGCACGATGCAAGTTGGCGCGCTGCCAAATGGAATAACCGACCAGTTGCACCAGATAGGCATAGCCCTTAGTGGCCTTAGCGGCTCTCGACAGAAGATTGTCCTCTATGGTCAAACCAGTCGCGACAAAGCTATCGCCCATAGAGAGCGCTACCTCCACCTGGTTGATAGGCGCCAGATCTTCGGGGAGGGCACGACGCAAGAACGTAAGCGCCTTGCCGTTAATAAGATCCATAACGCCGGCGGGTAAGCCGGCAAAGGCAAGTGCGATATCTACTTATATCGAATAATATCGAGCTGTATAAGCTTGTATAAACTTATCGCGAAAGTATCGAGTTTTCGTAATTTATCTTAGTAAGTAGTCCAACCCTGCTTTCTTCCAAGTTCATAGCGAAGGAAAGTTAAAGACTTCCTAAAAACTATTGCCTTAGACCGAGAAATACTCGCTCTCAACGGATAAGTTCGGCCCCAACCACGGATCGCCCGTCAAGAAGAACTCCGGCCAGCGCTGCATGAACAGTGCCTGTTCACGTTTCCAGCGACACATCTTTTCCTCGTTGGCCTCTTCTCTGCCGCGCGAGGTGAACTCGTAGTGGTACAGCTCGGCATAGGGCGTAAAGATGGTGCGGTAGCCCGCCTCCCATGCGCGCAGGCAAAAGTCTGCGTCGTTAAAGCCAACGGCGAATTCCTCGTTGTAGCCGCCGACCCGCTCAAATACGTCGCGTCGGACCATCTGGCAGGCACCCGTTACGGCGCAGAAGTTACCGGGGCGCACAGCGCGGGCAAGATAGCCCTCGCGCTTTGCCGAGAAGTCCTGGTTGGCATGGGCAAGTGCGCCGCGCACGCCAACCACAATGCCAGCGTGCTGCACCAGATGATCGGCAAAGTAGAGTTTGGCACCCACCACGCCCGCTTCGGAACGCTGCAGATAGCCCATCATCTCTTCAATAAAGTCGGGACTAATGACCTCGGTATCGTTGTTGAGCAGCAGCAGATAATCGCCTTTGGCGTGCTCCACGCCAAAGTTAATGATCTGGGAGTAATTGAACTCACCCGGCCAGTACACAACGCGCGCGATGCCCTTGCCTTCGGATGCTGCAGCCACGCGCTCTGGCAGGGTTTCGTAATACGCAAACGTCTCCGGGGCTTCGCTGTTGTTCTCCACCAAGACGATCTCGTAATTGGCATACGTTGCCTTCTGGGCGATCGACATCACACAGGCGTCAAGCGTCTCAATGTGATCCTTGGTGGGAATCACAATGCTCACCAGCGGCGCAGGCTCCGGCAGCGCATAGCGCATGCGGTAGACAAACGGCGTCTCGGTATCCTCAACCGTTCCGCAAATGCCCAGCGCGTTAAAGTGGCGCTGCAGCGCAAGACGACCGGCTTCAATAGCATACGGCTTGCTATCGGCAGAGCCATCGGCGGTCGATCCCGGATGCACGCGCCAGTGATACAGCACATGCGCAACATGCTCAAACCGCGCGTCCGCCGAAAGGCAGCGAAGCGTCAAGTCGTAGTCCTGGGCACCCGCAACGTCTTCCGGGGACGTGCCAATACGATCGATGAGCGCCTTCTCCACCATCAGGAAATGCGTCACGCAGTTATGGCTATAGAGCAGGTCGACGTTGAGCCGCGTCTTAAAGACCGGCTGGCCCCACTCCCCCGTTTTCTGGAACATGTCCTCGTCGCAGAACAGGACCTGGGGACGCTTGTCCTCGGCCGCCTTATTCAGCGCGGAAACATACTGGAATAACGCGTCCGGTTCCAGAATGTCGTCATGGTCCAAGAACGCGACGTAGTCGCCTGTCGCTCGCTCGATACCTGCGTTGGTGTTGAGCACAATACCGCCGTTGCCGGGAAGCTCGATGCGACGGATGCGCTCGTCGTTGGCGCCTGCCGCAAGGGCGGCCACCGCATCCCATTCAGGCGAGGCATCCATAAGGAGCAGTTCCCAGTTGTCATAACTCTGGGCTAGCACCGAGTCCAGCAGCTCGCGCAGGTATTCCCGATCAGTCTTGTAGCACGGCACCACAATACTCACGAGTGGTCTATAGGCAAAAGCCACCGAAGCGACACGCTGGCACGCCAGATCGCCCGGCTTTGCGCGATGTTGCTCAAACCAACGTCGATAAGCTGCGTCATCAGCGCGTGCATCCTTCATGCGGTTCCAGCTGTCGTCGACCATGCCGTTGTACAGGCGACCATCCATGGCGCAAAACCCGCTCTGGATCTGCTCTGTGGAATCGCTCACAATCGCGACAAAATCTCGTATATCTTGAGGCATCTCAACGCTCAGATACGTTTTATTGACACGGCATCCATTCTGCTGCGGCACATCGACCTGCGATTCGAACACATGCACGGTAGCATCGATGGCATTCATATGCGTATCGAAGATCTGAAGCTCAGGCGCGCACTGGGAGTCTCCCGCCCAGGTAACCTCATAGCGCCACACCGCGCCGGAGTCTGCCGGCAAATAGCGAATGGCATCGATCTCGTAGCGACCGCAGTGTTCGCCACGCTGCGCATCGCGGATAAGCGCACACAGCGCAGGCTTTGCTTTGTAGTTAATCTTGGATTCCAGCTTGGCCACGCGGCTATCGAGACAAATGGAGCCCAACCTTTGGCCATCGGATGCAAAAACGACATCCATCGACGAGCCATCCAAAAACGGAAGCACCAAGACAGCGAGCTCGCGCTCGTAATCGGAAACGGAAGGGCAAAGCGCCAGCACACGGCCATGATCGACCGGGAGCACCAGCGACGGCGCACAAGAACCGCTCGTAGTCGCATGGGCAAACGCCTGAGAGCCCTCCCGCTCAATATGCGCGACGACATCCTGACCGGCAAAACGAAGCAGCACAAACAGACGGCCCTGGCTGCGGCAAAGTGCCAAACGCTTGATACTCATCTACACTTCTCGCTTTCCCAGGGCGTTCGCTGCCATGCGTTTGCAGGCACCCAGGCGGCCAAACCTCAAGACGTCGTAATCGAACATGAGCTTTTTGCACCCACGGACATTGGGGGCCTTGCTGGTAAGCGCCGCGCGCACCATAGCAGCAACAGATGAAGCACATTGCGTGAGCGCAGCATCGCTACCCACGGCAGAACCGGCAAGCGCCGCGGCAACGGCAGCAAACACCTTGCCGCAGTCCGAACCCAGCAGCCTGAGCGCGTCGTACAGCACCAGATCGCACAGGAAGTATGCCAGGTCATCGGCATGTTGAGCATCGAGACCGTCGCGCTGCCAGTCAGCCAGCACCGCGGAGTAAATCTTCACGTGCTCTAGCAGGCGCGTCTCGTCGTCATAGCGCATGGTGTCCATGAGCGAGCCTTTGCGCGCCACGCGGTAGTCGTACAGCTTGTTCGAAATAAGCGCGGTCTTGCGCGAGCGACCGTACACGGCAAAATCGAAGACCTGGTCCTCGCCATACTTGACGGTTTCGTCGAACACGATCCCGTTGCCCAGCAAAAACTCACGCTTGCAAGCAGTGCGCCATGCAAAGGGGCGAGACGCCTCCTTAAACAGCAGGTCGGAGCTATAGCCTTCAAACGACACATCGCGCGGGCTCAGCACATAGTTAAGCCACGGATACCCCGCCTCCAGCGGATACGGGTTCGCGCCAAAGGTCAACACGTCGCAGTCCTCGCGCTCAAAGGCATCGACGATTACGCGGCATGCATCGGGCGTAAAGCGATCGTCGGAATCCAAGAACGCGACAATAGGCGCCGTGGACGCGGCGATGCCTGCATTGCGCGCGCTCGACAGGCCCCCGTTCTCTTTATCGACCAGCGTAAAGCGCGCGTCCTTTTCGCAATAGGCAGCCGCAATATCGCGCGAACCGTCCGGCGAGCCATCGTTGACCAGCACGCCTTCCCAATCGGGCATGTCCTGCGCAAGCAGGGAGTCCAGGCACCAGGCCAGGCACTCCTCCACTTTGTAGATGGGAACGACAACGGAAATCTTGGGGGTAGCCATAATCACTCGCTCCTACTGTGCGGCCGGAACGTCATCAGGGTGCGGGTTGTCGCCGTAGGTGCGCTGATACGTCAGCACGCGCCAAACCAGCGGCAGGCCGCCGATCTTAAAGTAATGCTTAAACGTATTGAGCTTGCCCGGCTTCTTAAAGTCAAAGCGCGAATCGATATAGGCGCGGGGCGACTTGACCATAAGACGCAAGTCGGTCTCGCCGCGTGGATCGAACAGTGACAGGTCAAAGCGACCGGCATCCCAATCGGCCTTGAGCTCGGGAGAGGCCTTCTCCCAAAACTGCTCGCGCAGTTCATCGACCAGGCGCTCATCATTCCAACGGTACGTATCGACCTTCATGCGCATTAAAATGCCCTGGAGCCGAGCCTTGAGCTCGGGACGCTCGCCCAAAAAGCGCTGCATCTCGGCATATTCGTCGCACACGCAAAACACCTTGTTGGGCGAATTAACGGAACTCTTCTCGTTATCTTGGCGATAGCACAAAATGGGGTCCGCAATAAACGCGGCACGTTCGGCACAAGCCCAAACCTTAAAGTTAAAGTCTGCGTCCTGATACGAGGCACCCGGCGTGGGAAGGAACCGAATCTGGTTGTCGTTGAGGAACTCGCGCCGATAGATAGCCGACCAAATGGAAGGTTTGCGGTAGAAGATGCCCGGGCGATCGACGGGGCGATACGCGGCGCCCGTCATATGCTCGTCGATAATCCCAAACAGTTCACGGCGTTCGCTGGGCGTGGACCAATACAGGTAAAAGTCGCCCTTTACCACATCGGCATGCTCAGCATCGGCCTTGGCGACCAGCTTTTGGAGCGAATCCTCAAACATAAAGTCGTCGGACTCTAGGATGCCCACGTACTCACCGCGTGCCATCTCCAAGCCGCGGTTCATCGAGTCGCCGTAACCGCTGTTGGCTTTGTCGATCATCTTTACACGGGGGTCGCGATCCATGTACTCGCGGATGATATCTGGCGAGCTATCGGTGGAGCCATCGTTGATGCAGATGATCTCGATGTCCTTGAGCGTCTGCGCCACGGCGGAATCGAGGCACTCGCGCAGATAGCGCTCGACATTGCAAATGGGGACAAGCAGCGAAACTTTAGGGGTATCAGAGTTCTGCAAGAGAACCTCCTGTTGAATAGCGTGTAACAGGGTTATTTTAGCAGCCGAGTTGCGACGGGCGGCAGCGCTTGGAATTAGAGAAAGCGCTCCAGGCAGGCTTTGAGACCGCGGGTCGAAAGATAGAACAGCGTGGCATCTGCCATCGAAACGCCCGAGGTCGCTGCAACGAGCTTGTGGGCAACACGGCGAACGGCGCCCTTAGCAGGAATATCCGCCCACTCCGTTCCCAAAAACGTCGTGAGGTCCATGTTGACGCGAGCCGCCACGCGATGGAAGTCATCGGCATCCAAGCGCGCCAGGTCGAACACAATTAGGTCCAAAAACCAAGTTATCAGCTCGCCGGGGCACAGGTCCAAAAGACCGTAGGCCGCCCAGTCCTCCAAGACCTCCTCGAGCATTCTCATATGGGCATCGAGCTTTTTGGCGCGAGCCTCGGCACTGTTGAACTCGTGCGTCGCCGATTCACTCTCCATCACGTAGTGGTAGAACTTATCCGGCATGACGACGGTCCTGCGGGCAAGCGCATAAGCCGCAAATTGGAAGACGACGTCCTCGCCCAAAGCCAAACCGGGGGCGAAGCGAATGCCTTCGCGACTGAGCAGCTCGCGCGAAAAAGCCGCACGGCAGGCATAGGGCTGCGCATTCGAATGGAACAGTAGTTGGGGATCACGGGCGCCGAAGGTACCAGCTTTGGGGCTCATGAGTTGCTGGACGCGTTTGGGGGCAGCATCGGCAGGTTCACAGACACCGCCAAAAACGGCGGCCTCGGCATCTGCAGACTCAATGGCATGCAGCACGCGCTCGACCATCTGAGCATCGATGTAATCGTCGGCGTCCACAAAAAAGACGGTCCCGCCCACGGCGGCATCGATGCCGGCATTTCGAGCACACGAGACGCCCGCGTTTTCCTGGTCAATCACCAGTACGCGATCGTCGGCCTGCGCAATCTGGCGCAACGCGTTCAACGAATCATCAGTCGAACCGTCGTTGACGCAGACAACCTGAATCGAGCGCTCGGACTGGGCCAACAGCGAATCGAGACATCGCTGAATGGAGCGCGCAGAGTTGTAAACGGGGACGACAATGGTAGCTTTAGGACACGAGGCCTCACCCATGCCGACCTACCCCCTCAGCGATTCGATGAGGAAGGCAGCGACCACGCCTGGCCCTCCAACCGAGGCGTAATACTTAGCACGACCCAAGGCACCATCCGTCGCAAAACTCGGATGCTCGTCAACCCAGCCCTCAGGATCTTTGAGGATGGCAGCGAGATTCGCGCGCTTCCACGGCTTGAGATCGTCAAGCGAAAACTCCCCCGCGTCCAAGGCCGCTTGGAACTCCTTGGCCATCTGAATCAGGAACTCCTTATAGAACTTAGGCGCTAGGCGCACGTAGTTCCACATGTACGAATCGTACTTAATGAGCTGATTGAACTTGAGCATGCGCGCGACGTCATCACTTGCGTGGTCACGGGCATAATCCTCTCGAATCCAACGCTCAATCTCAGCATACTCAGTATTGACGCAAAAGACCTTAGCCGAAGAATTGACCGAGGAATTCTCGTTATCCTGGCGATACGACAACACAGCATCATGCAGGTAAACAGCCTTATCGGCGCACGCGATCACCTTAAAGGCAAATGACGTGTCCTGAAAGGATGCCCCCGGAGTCGGCAGGAACGTAATGCCGTTGCGCTCAAGAAAATCGCGACGGTACACGGCAGACCAAATCGACGGCTTTTGCTTAAAGAACTGCGTCGTATCGCTCGGGTGCACCGGCTTGCCGCAGTCCTTGGCTTTAAACATCTCGTGCAGCGAACGGCGCTCCTCGGGCTTAGACCAGTAGAAATCAAAGTTCGCCTTCGCGAAGTCGGCATTATTGCTATCGGCGGCCGAGACAAGCTTTTCGAGTGCGTCGGACGCCATAAAGTCATCGGACTCCAAGATGCCCACATACTTGCCACGCGCCATCTCCAGACCGTGGTTCATCGAGTCGCCGTAGCCGCTGTTGGCCTTGTCGATCATCTTTACACGGGGGTCGCGCTCCATGTACTCGCGGATGATATCTGGCGAACTATCGGTAGAACCGTCGTTGATGCAGATGATCTCGATGTCCTTGAGCGTCTGCGCCAGGGCGGAATCGAGGCACTCGCGCAGGTAGCGCTGAACATTGTAAATGGGAATAAGCAGCGACAGAACAGGGCTGCCAGAGGCGTTAGTAGACAAATGTGCTCCTTAGGAAATACCTGTCGTTTCATGGTATCAAAGGGTCAGCGCGCCAGCGGGCGTTTATATAATCTATGGAGCCTCTTGCGGGCAAAGCAGCCCCACGTCATGCGGCGGGCCCATGGCAGGTTCCTGCGTTTTATTCAAAGCTTGCCGCCAAGGTGCGCCGAGCCTTTACAATAGGACCGTCCCAAGGACGTATTCGATAGCTTCCGCGCAGCACTCGCCCGCCGCGCGTGAAAGGATATATTGCCTCATGCCTTCAACCCCTCCCGCTCCCATCGATAAGCTCGCCATTGTCGTCGTTACGTACAAGCGCCAGGAACTCCTGGCCAACTTGTTCGACTCTATGACCGAGCTCACGGCAACGCCCTGGCGCATCGTGATTGTCGATAACGAGAATTCGCGCGAGACCGAGGCCATGTGCACCGCATTCAACGAGTGCCTGGCCAACCTGTGGGGCATCGACACCGAGCAGCCCGACGCGCAGGGCGGCACCGACCGTGTCATCTACGCCCCGCAGCTCGAAAACGGCGGCGGTGCGGGCGGCTTCTCCGCCGGCACTAAATGCGCCTACGACCTGGGCGCCCAATGGTTCTGGGTGATGGACGACGACGTGCTCGTCATCCCCGAAGGCATCGAGCGTCTTGCCAAGTGGACTGACCGCTACGATGTCATCCAGGGTTCGCGCCTGGACTTTGACGGCGGCGCCTTCTTTTGGCAATACCAACTCATCCTTTCGCTCGGCATTCCAAACCCTGTCGCCAAGTGGGACTTGGGTCCAGAGGGTTATCGCGCCATGAACCAGCTGTGCTTTGAGGGCGGCATGTTCTCGCGCCGCGTGGTCGACAAGATCGGCCTGCCCGATGCGCGCTTCTTTATCTACGGCGACGATGCCTGCTATGGCTACGTGGCCAGCCAGCACTTCCCCGCCGCCGTGGTCGCCGACGTGGTGCTCAAGCGCGCCCGCGCCGTCTCTAACTGGGATATCGCCGGCAAGCGCCAGCTCAACTCCACGAGCGACACCAACCGTTACTACATCATGCGCAACCGCGGTTATCTGGCCCGCTACATGCAGATTTACGGCGACTATCACCCCGTGCTGTTCCGTCTGGGCAACGCCGCGACCTTCTGCAAGGAGTTCATTCGCCTGGCCGCCGTTGACAAGTGCTTTAAGACCGGAATTCCGGCGCTGCGCCGCGGCATGAAGGACGCCCGCAAGATCATCAAGGACCCCAACTGGAAGCCCATGCCGCCCATGAAGGACGCAGAGTAGTAAAGGGCTTTCGTCATCCCCTATAACCGCTGGCACACCACGGACACACGCTGCCCGTCAAAGCCAAACCCCCAGCGCATGCGGCCAACGCCGGGTCGCGGCACACGGATTTCGTCGATGCCGTCGCGCTCTATGTCGAGCAGCGCCTGCACGGCCAGCAATTCCAGGCCCAGCGCATCCACACCGGGGTCATACATCATGTTGATCGTTGTCAGCGGACGTTCATCGAGCATACCGATCGTATCGGCTATGTCGAATACGGCGCCCGTAGGAAAAACTTGGATGTCCCAGCGATCCGCGCCACACTTTCGCCTCGAAGCAGGATTGGCATAGCCCGGCAATCCAAAGCAGAGTCCTTGCAAGAGTAGGTGATATGGCAGCGGTGTATCTGGGTCGGTCGCACCGATTCCCGCATCCCCCAGGATGCGGCTTAGCGCCCGCCCCACGGTATCCTCGTTCCCACGGCACAGCCCGTCGCGAAACGCATCGACGTCTCGAATGTCTTCGGCAGCGCACTCAAACCACTCAACAATCACTAGACGCAAGGCCTGTCGAAGCTCGTTATTGGGCAATCGCAAAGCACGGAGGCGATCGCCATGCTCTGGCTCCTCAGTCATATCCGTCGTAAGAAAACCGGACAGATATAGCGCTGTCCACATGCCATCGTCAGGCGAGACATCTGGCTCTGCAGTGCCCAAACAAAGCGGGACCTCAGCGCACCCATGGGCCTCGAGCAAATCAAACAAGACCGAAAGGCGGTCGAGATTCCACCCGGCAACTACCCTACTCAGGCAATCGGCATATCCATACAGATCGGCACGCACGGGCGCCGTGCAGCCTCGGTCCAGAAAACCGATCACACGCGCTGGACTCGAGCAATAGGCCCTACCAAACCGATATCCCTCGAGCCATTCACGCGCATCATCCAGGCATTCCTCGCGTCCAGTATGATTCAGCAGAGCCTCGACCTCGGCATCCGAAAAGCCGAACCAACGGTCACACCAGGTCGAAAGCGGCGTCGTCAGACAATACGAGCAGCCGTGCAAAGAAAGCGCCGCTTCAGCAGGTCCGGGACGCTCCCCCATCAGACACGTCAGCCGCAACGAATCGCGCGCAGTGGCAATGGCGTCAAACAGCACACGGTCAAGTAGTTCTGCCGGATCGGCGTCGGATGCGTCCCTCGCGCTCGCACGGCGAGACCACGCCGCATCGTACCCATCAACGAGCAATACAACCTGCCCATCGCAGGCAATCTCCAGCAGCTCAATGAGCACGCCAAGCACCGAGGCGACCTCATCCTCGCTCGCCGCGCCACGCGCAACGCGTTCGATGTGACGCACCTTGTCTCGAGCTAAATCCGGAGCCTCCAAGAGCGCCAACAAGCGAGCGCACTCGCCCGAAAGGGCATCGCGCACGACGTCGGCAATAGCGGCACCACGCCTCGCAGCGGCAGAAAAGTCCAGCGATATCACCGGATAGCAAGCGTACTCATCCCGATAGCGCCCGCCGTCTGCATCCCAAATCTGAGCATCGGCAAACAAACGCTGACCAGCACGACCGACCGCTGGACGCTCCAGAAAAGCCCTGAGCATCGACAAGTTCATGCTCTTGCCAAAACCCTCGGGTCGACAGCACACCACAACGGACGCGTCGCAGTCCAACACATCGGCAATAAACATGGTCTTGTCAACCAGCATGCAGCAACCAAGGGCCTCCGCATAGTCGTGCATGCCAATGGGCAAAACCGCATCGTCGGCACAGCCGATCAAGCGCACGCCAAAGCCAGCAGTACAATCAACATTTGCCTGTTCAGACACCAAAACGTTCCCCCTAAATCGCTGCACGATGCAAATTGTAATGACCGCCTCGCGCGTACCGATGTCGCCGCGCGAACATATCGGGCAACGGTAGCAACAAGAGGCGTGAGGGGGCATAACTAATCGTTGCACAACAAAACGGGGCCCGATGCATTCGCACCGGACCCCGTCCCAACTCTTTAGTTATCTAGCAACCAAGAGGCTACTCCTCCGAGCCGTCCTCCCCAGAAGCCTTCTTCTGCTGATCGAGCTTATGCTTACCACTTACGATAGACGTAGCGCCCAGCGTGGCCAAGCTTGCACTGGCAAGGCTCGCCATAACGATAAGGTCGCCCGTCTTGGGCATGTTACCGCCAGATGACTTGGTCGTTGTAGTCGTCGTGGTCGTGGTGGTCACCGTTTTGGAGTCATTTTGCTCCTGGACCTGGTCATCGGTGTTGCCCTTACCGCTGTCCTCGCCCTGCTGCTTTCCGTCCCCGGTCTTGTCCTTGTTCTCGTCCTTCTCATCAGAGCTAGGACCCTTATCGGATTCAGCCTTCTCGGAAGCCTTGTCCTTTGAGTCGCCCTTTGCGGCCTCGGTCTTTTCCATGGAAACCTGATCAGAGTTGTCCTTGTTCTGGGCCGAGCCGTTATTGACGCCAGCCATCAGCGAAGAACCCAGCGTAGAACCAAGCTGCTCGGAGAAAGAAGGCTTCTTGTCCGGCGAAGCAACGGGAGCGTCCGGCGCCTTATTCGAGTCGTCCTTGGAAGCATCGGAATCAGGGGTCGTGTCAGAGCCGGAGCCGTTGTTAGAGCCGGTGTCAACGGACGAATCGCTCGAGCCGGTAGATGAGTTAGAGGTGTCAGCGCCGGTCGAACCAGAAGCGTCGCTGTCCGTATTGCCGGCAGAGCTTGAAGGCGAATCGCCCGCAGCAGAGCCGTTCGAATCGGAGCCGTTCGAGGTAGAGCCGTCGTTGGTAGTGCCACCAGCAGAGCCATTACCGTCAGCATCGGTCGAGGGCGCATCCATCCTGTCATCGTTGGCATCGTCACTCGAGTCGTCATTCGAATCAGGTGTCGGCGAGGGCACCGGCGTGGGCTCGGGCTGCACGGGCGTCGCAGCGGCTGCCTCGTCCTCGGCGATATAAGCCAAGCAGTCCTTTAGCTCATTGCGGTAGCGGTTCTTCCAGCCCTCGTGGTACTGGGGCTGGCTTGCATACTTGGTCGCCACGTTATTGACCACGCTGTTGGAAAGCGCCGTCACAAACTCGCGGTCGGACATATCGTTGGAAAGATTCGCCCAGCGGAAAAAGTCCCTGCAGCCACCGGTGCCGCACATGTTGGTAATGCTCCACACCATGCCCTTAACGCAGTCGGCGCGGCCCGAAATATCAATACCCAGGCCGCTCTTGAGCCACGCCTCGGTCACCGCATAGTACGAGTTGTACGCATACGCATCCTGCAGAGCCGAAAACTCAGCAGGATCGGTGTTATAAGCACCCTGGAAGGCCTCCTGTGCAATACGGCCCAGCTCGGTAAGCTGGTCGTTCTCGTACATGGCATTGCTCGCGTTGGAAATCTCGCTGCCGCGATCAATCGCATCCTTGAGCATGCCGTACTTGGCAGAATCGTAGTTGTAAACCTGCTTCATAAACGGAATGAGCGACCAACGACGATCGAACTGGTAATAGCCCAGCGCGTTGTAGCCGTCACCATACGAAAAGCCCTGGTTATAGTTGCCATGGCTCTCATATTTGGTGAAGTACTTCATCTCGGGAGTCACGTTGACAAACGAGACACCCTGAACCGACCTCAACACGCCCGAGAAGGACTGTTGGGTGTAAAGGCCCTTATCGATATCGGTGGCATCCGAGGCAATGCCCGGCGTGGGCTCCTCGGCAGCGGCGGGTGCCGGCGCGGAAACGGCGCCAAACGAAAGCGCCAGCGTCAGGCCCGCGACAATAGCAGAATGCTTGGGCTGCATAAGATCCTCCCTGCATTGGTGTAGTTAAAGTTCAGTTTGCAAAGATAAAAATAAGTATTGCAGCTCGCCCGTTGTTGCACAACAACCCCTCGGTAAACGGCAACAACCCTCCGCGAAACCTTGATTATCGACTTTATCCGAACACCTCCCACATTCATCCGCACATGTGCGGATGAATGTGGGAACCCGATACCCTGAGGGCCGGAT
>NZ_SPFO01000031.1 GCF_005845035.1 Collinsella aerofaciens
AAGTCATAGATGCGGGCGTGTTGGCTAAAATGGGTCGGCCGGGATTGGTCAATCTCGGCCGACTATATTTGGCTAAATTATTCCGACGCTAACAAGGCCCATTGCGTTTGCTGCCCTCCCCCTGCTGGGCACTACTGAGTAATCTACTGGGCACTGCTGAGTAATCTACTGAGTAGTGCCCAAGCGCGAGTTGGCAAGTCCGCCGAAGCCCAGAGAAACGGCTCCGAAGAATATACTGACCGCTACTGACCGCTACTGATCGCGGCATTCGGCAGGCCCGCCGAATGCCGCGGTCTCCCGAGACTAGCAGAGCCGCCCTTATTGTTAGCGCTGCCGAAGCAAGCCCTACTTCAGCAGCAACTTGAATTTTCGTGCGATGAGCCTCCCCGGAGCCAAGAGCCTTTTGCCCTAATCACAACACCGCAATTCAAGCACCGCAGAAAACTCCATTAGCGATGAACCAGCCACTTGAAGACGTGATCAAGGTGCGGCAAGGGGTCAAATTCGGAAGTGCGGGGAAAATCGAAGAAATGCTAACCAGGCCCCAGTTTTCGCTTCCGCGAACTGCGGTTTTGGTGCTAAAAATCGCGTTGTGCTCGAAGGTTCTCGATTTTCCCCGCACTTCCGTAATTACATCCTTGGATCGAGAGTGCAGGCAACAATGACGTCATCCGCGATAGCACCCAACAGTCACGGACGTACAAAAGGCCGTTGCCGGAAGCCTCCATACAACGACTCTTCTTTGCGCGCGCCACGCTCGCAATGCTCCATTAAATGTAACTAATTGATTTGCTATATACCATTCATAATGGCACATAGCAAATCAATTAGTTACATGTGGAGGCAGAACATGAGGGAGTACGTCGAGAAGCAGCTGCACACTAGAGTCGATTGCGAGCCCAACGACGCCTCGGAAATAACGACGCAAAACTCTTTCCGAAAGTGTAGGTGAGCGAAATGGCGACTCATGCATACGATGACCTTTATTCTTATCTAGCCGCATTCAAGAACAGCTCTCTTGCCGAAATAATTGCGTACCTAGAAGAACTGGGGCAAAGGAGGTTCGACGCCTTTATTAGGGGCCTTGCACCCCTTATCCCAATCGAAAAAATCGAAAATCAATCCCTGTTCAATTTTTCTGTTGACTCCACCCTTGAAGGAGGCAAATTCCCCTGCACTGACTATGCCTGTCGAGAGCAAAACATTTACCATTTGGCAAAGTTCTCAGCATTGTATGCAGATAAAACACTGATTCATTGCCCTATAGAATCGGCATTCGAAATGGGGCACGATGATTATGTCTCAGTCGATGAACTTGCATTCGGGATCTATTTGACCATGCGAGTCGAAGACATAGTCAAAGCTGGAATACTCGGATTTTCGAGCAATTACATTCCTCTTTGCAAAGATTGCCTAGCGCGACAAATCGAAAGAGAATCAAAAGCAAAAGGATTGATATCGAGTTATTGGGATGAACTCGTACGACAATTCTGTTCCTCTACCTCGTGCACTTTAAAACAAGCACCAGATGGGAATCTGTATGTAGCGATTGAGGGAATGGATGCATATGGGTCCCATGATGAGATGGATGTCGATTTCCTGGTAATCCCGTCTGAATACGAATCGCTCTATGCAAGCCAAGGCGAAACGCGATTGGATAGAGACATGCTGGAGAAAGGCGGCATCTTGACTATCCTACTGCCATTGTTGGACGATTGCTTTCAAGCCCTCGTCAATCCCTATTTTTCGAATAGCTCGTATTTAACCACTCGTCCAGCTCAGATTGAGTTCCTCGAGTCCGCAACTTCCACCCTTTATCCTCGAAAAGATCAGACCATACCCATTCGCCGGTTATCTTGCCCCCTCCCCATTGCTGAAAATGCAACGTTGCGTAGCATCCTTGATTGCCGCATTAGAAACGAAGAGTCGTTTCTTGTGTTTAGGGATACCTTGTCCAAAGGCCTGAGCGAAAGGCCCATCGACACCTCGACATTAGCTGACCTGAAGAACGACCTAATTGAGCCCGAGCTTCACAAGATATCTTTAGTGATGAAAAACGAGCGATCCCGATTAGTCACCTCCGCAGGCATTGAAGCCGCTATCGGAATTGCGAGCTTTACATTGGGGCAATACGGAATCGCATCACCTTCTGATGCCATGGCCTTCCTCGGGGCTGCCGGCATAGGGGCCGTTGCATCTCAATCCGCAGATTTCTTGCGAGAAGCCAAGGCAAAAGAGAACCCCATGTATTTCCTCTGGAAGCTCAATAGAAACAACCGTCTGTAACCTAAGGGGCAGAACACCGCAGTCGCCGAGCATATCTCGATCATTAAATAAAGGCAGCACTAGAAAGGATGCGAATCGTGAAGAACCGATTCCCTTTACGAATGCCTAATGCAGTAAAAATCACTGGTAGATCCGAGCAGTTTAACCAAGACGACAAGAGCGCGCTCAGATTGCTGTCTGCAGTAGCTAGCCAAGTATAGATACCATCCTGTTTCCAAATTCGGTCCTACGATAAACCCTTTCTTCTTTCTCAATTTCGTCGGGATCGTCGAAGATGAGCGTCGTATCTACTACGTCCCACTGCTGCCGATGGATATCCTCAATCAGCAATCCCAGTCCGGTTAATCGAAGAAGAACTTCTGCATCTCTGCCTCTGAGCGTCTGAAAAGTTTCCTTTTCTCGAAGCATTTCGTAGTCTCCAGGTAGAAATCTGTCCAAAGTCTCTGCAAACAAACGAAGATCGTCCCAGCTAATTTCTTTATCTAGGTAGGCCTCATAAATCTTTGCTAGTCGCCGCGCTTTGTCCTCCTCAATGTATCTTTCGAGCAGGATAAGCAGGTACTCAATATCGCGCTTCCTATTTGACTCTTCAAAGTATTGCTTGTACTTGTTCCATGAGCCATTTTCAAAAGAGTCGCGGTTGAACTCATCGAGGAAACACGCATACTTCTTCAGCAGATGCGCATTGTGGATATTGTTTCCGATTTTGTAGATGCTCACTAGGCTTGAGATGACGGGGATGTCCTTCAAGAACTCGTTTTGGAGAATTTCGTCCAGGCCAACCTCTGCGATATTCGAAATAAGTTCGAGAGAGTCGCTGCAAATAGTCGGCCTTGCGTCGTCTTGCAAGCGCGATAGACCGGCCTTAGTTGATTCCTCTGCGTTTGCCATAAGATTACCTTTCATAATAATTTGCCAGTTTTGGCATGCGTTTGCAGCGCCGCTTTTCTGAAAGTGGCTCCGATTTAAATGCCATCCCCCGAATAAGCGCTCAGGTTCGATTCAACAAGTGCATTGGTTGAAAAGAGCTTTAGACCCCCTTCGAGGTAAAAGTCGCTTGTGCAGAGCAACCAAATCATCTTGTCGAGCTTGTAGGCAGTGGCCTCGGGGTCCACGCCGCCCTTCCGCGCCGCGCGCGCGGCTTCGAAATAGCAACGAGCCACTTCGACCTCGCTGTCAGTGGTAGCGTAAAACTGAACAGTATTCAGTAGGCCGTTGACACAAACATCGACGAGCGGCTGCTGAACAAGCCCGAGGACCTGTTCAGGGCGATGCAGCTCGAGCTCATGGAGCTGCACCACGGTTCGCCCTCGACCGTCTTCTGCACGCAGTGCAGGTCGAAGGGCTAGGCAGGAGCCCCGAGGCTTTTCCTAATTCTAGGTGTTAAAGTCGATTACTGCCTGCCGTGGAATAGCCTCCACTTTTCGTCTTCGATGTCTCTTTCAATTGATGACTTCACTTTTGACAGCCATTCTCTGTGTTTTAAATATGCAACACCTGCGGGCAGCTGAGCAGCAATCGAGTCAATCGCCTCAATCTCCTTGAGCTTTGCTGGAATAAAGCCTTTTTCAGGGGACCCGCTCATTGAAGATCGACGGAGATCCAAATGGTTGATCGATATCCCGTCTTTATCGAGCGTCAGAATGAGGGTGATAGCCCTAATCCTCGTCTCGTCATTGCAATCGGACAAGGCCCAGCTAATTCTATCGAGGCTATTTGCGTCGGCGATCCTTTCGCGGATGGTATATTCCAAGCGCTCCCAAAAAATATCGCTCGAGAGCGCATTTGCGTCATGAACGGGAAACAAAACGGCTATTTCAAGCCTGCCGAGTGGTTCGCTCAGCGCTTCATCGATCATTGCTTTCAGCAGATTCCAGGCATGATCATCCTGGACGGTCCAAAACGAGCTGATTCTTCGCAGGAGATCGTGCCTTTGTCGGTAGTCGAGGTTGGCAACGTACTCCAAAAAACGGTCAATCATTGAGCTGTCAAGGCGTAAAAGGCAGCGTAGGAAAGCGAGGTTATAGTCGAAAGTAGGATATCCTTCAAGTGCGAGAAAATACAGGTTGACGGCCGGTGAGGGATTGGATTCGAAGTACGAATCTAGAGCGGAGACGCGCTTTTCGTCTCCGCAGTTGCCGAAAAACCGCCAAACCCCATCATTGTGTATATGTTCGGAAAGCCAAGAAGCATATTTGAGGATATAGCCAGGATGCTTTGGCTCGACTATCTCCAAATCTTCCAAGCAGAGATGCGTTCTGCCGTCATCGAGTCTTGCGAGAATTTCGTCGAGCTCCTCCTTGTCGGGCCCGTTCTTTATTGCTAGCAAATCAAGATAGTCAAACAGGGCCGGATGGTCACTCACGTCGATCACCGCGCCCAGCTCGTTTCTAAGGACCTTCCTGCCGATGGTTTCAGCAAGATGATCAAGTGCTTCGTACGGGACAGGGATCGTCGAGGGCGACGAAGCGATATTGCGTGCGATTATGCTTGAGGCAGTATCTGGGGTCCTTTTGGCGATTTCCAGAAGGACTTTTCCGATAGCCCTGCCCGACTCCCACTCTTTATCGGAAATCTCATAATCTTCGGCTAGCTTTCCCAGGGCTTCGGTCAGTCGTTCTAGCGGTAACTCTTCCGCGGATATCCTCGGTTCTTTCTCTACGAGAGACTCGGAGTTCTCCAGACCAAGTGCGTCGAATGCGCTCTGGCGGAACCCATCGAGGCTCAGAGGGGGATTCTGCGCGCATGTTTCGTAAATCTGGTTGATGCTTAAGCTGCATAAGAGATCGATTGTCGAGTCTTCGGTTATATATTTGGGGAATAGCTCTTCAATCCTCGAGAGCACCGAATACATGTTTTCTGCGTACTCCGCTTCAGGTTCTTTGCCATAGAACGAGAAGTGCTGCCGAAAAGTGGATTTAACTTGCCTGCTGAATTCGGTTTCGACCAGAACGGAGAGCGCCCGGAAGCAATGGGCGTGGAGCTCGGCCAGCTCTGATGTGAAATTGAAGGTCAAAGTGTTGTATGTGTACGTTATGCCGTTTTGACAAACGCGCTGGGCCCTTGAAGAGAGGTATGAACTCGTCAAGACGATCAGACATGCTGCAACATTGCGGGAATGCGATTGTTGATATTTTTGAGCGAGGGCATCGAGTTTGCTGTTTTCCAAATCGAATCCCGTACGATCGAGATCGTAAGCGAAAGCGCCGTCCGGCCCGCATGCCCAGTTGTACTCGGCCGCTCGCTCGGTGCCTCTTTCTACACACTTCACGAACAACTCGGAGGCTGTTTGCGAATACTCGCTTGAGTTCATCAGGGATACAGAAATTTGCAGGGGCATAGATCCGTCGGATGTCGAATTCATGCCGAGAATTTCTTCCGATACGTCAGCGCAATCAGCGTTTTCGATGCGGTTTGAGGCAAAGGCGAGCGCCTGTATGGGGAGGAATTGATTGAATGTGACTATGAACTGATCGGCAATTCGCGCATCCCGATTCTTTATTTCATCCCAAGCTTTCTCGCATTCCCTTCGAAGGTAGTCGTACACGCTCGCACTTCCGCACACTTCAGCCATTGACTTGGCGGCTTTGAGATACGGCGCGTTCGGCATTTCTGCGGTATGCAGAATGAAATCCGCAAAACTGCCGTTCCCTTCTTTTGCGAAGTGGCGGCATATCAAGAAGTCGCGAAGATTCTGCTCTTCCATTCTTATGGCTAGCACGCCATCGGCGGAGGTAAGGATCGTGACAATTTCCTGGTCGTTCAATCTGGATGCAAAATCCCGAATCTCGGCGTCGTCGTACCCCAGCCCCAAGAGTTCCTCGTAACAAGGGTCTCCTTCAATAAGATCGCAGCAGTCGTAGATTGCAAGGTTCTCTGCGAGACGCTGCTCCCTGCTGGAGTACCCAGCTAAAGCAGAATTCATATAGATGTTCAAAAGATCGTATGGCTCTTGGATGGCTTCGAAATTGCCGTCTGCTATGGGGCTTGCTGCCATGATAGCCAAGCGCAGGTTTCCGTTTGCGATTGCCGATACTCTCTCCCTCAGTGCTATGTTTTTTATGTTGTATTCGGTCTCGAGTATCGCTTCTATATTTTCCGCGGTTAGAGGCTCCAGCTCTATTTCTCTGAAATTTAGATAACTGCCGATTTTTGCGGTCAACTCGCTTCGGTGCATCTTCCTGCAGGTGAGGACAATCTTTAGCTTTTTGTTTTCCAAACAGATTCCCAGCAAGTGCTCAAGTGACAGGTTGCCGTTTGCATCATCGACTAGAAGGATAATGTTTTCCGACTCCGACAAAATCAGCTCGATATCATCGTCGAGATGCGATGAATACCTAGAGTCCAAGATAAGAAGATCCCAGTGATGCCGTTTGCTGAATGAGAGGCATGCGTCGAGGGCGATCTTGGTTTTCCCCGATCCAGACTGCCCCTGAATCACCACTGCCTTGTTTTGCTCTATCGATTCGACGATGACTGAAAACTCGGAATCCCTGTGCATGAGGAGCTTCGACAGGTCGGTTGAGAAACGGTCGTTCAGGCTTCGCTCGATGAAGCGGTCTGGGGCGATGAATGATCCCTTTCCGAGTGGAACGCCCAATACCGTATGCGCTAGCGCAGGGTATTTTCCATCAAGGTCGCTCGCAATTGTCTCTGGCCCGATTATTTCTATCCGTGGATCGATGGCACGGACCTCCTCGAGTACCAGAGGTGAAAGGCGAAAGTATGTGTGGTACAGGATGATTCGATCTATGAGTTGCGGATTGATTCCGGTTTTGCTCCTGTCGAGGCAGTCTTTAGCATCATTTAGCAGCTTATTGCGGATGTCGGATTTAGAGGTTGTGTATGCCGCGAAGAGGTAGTGTCCATTCTCTCCTACGGAGTACATGTCTGGCACTCCGGTCGTGGTTTTATCCGTGCCGCATTGGGATCCTAATTCAATGATGTTGTTAAGCGAATATCTCCTATATAGATACTGATTTGCTAGTGTTTGAAAACGCCCGCCTTCGATCTGCCTTAGCTCTTCTTGGATCTGATTTATTTGGGACATTTTGCTCCTCGCGATAAATTCGCCTTTTGATTTCTCTTTTCTTACTCTAGTCCGCCTACCTCAGCAAGCCTTACAAGCTCGAGGGACGAGTCGACGACGTCCTCGAAGTCAAGCCCCGCCGCATAGGCCCTCGGATAAGGCGAGCGGAGGGCGCGTGACCCCGTCGGAAATGGCCGCCGTTAGGTGCGTGTTCGAGAGCTGCGCGGCGGAGCTGGATGGAGCCTGGGCAAGGCATTAGGGCATCCTCGTCCTTGTCGTAAGACTGCCATTAGAAGATCTTCTGCAAATCCTAAGCCACGTTTCAACTTGGCAACAGCTGCGGATCCTAGATATCGGCAAGACATTCGAGACTCTTGGATATGGCGTCGAAATAGATCCTTTGGTAATACTCCATGGTCTCGACCTTGCCGATCTCCGATCCGAGCCTCTTGGCCCAAGCTACGAGGGCCTTCCTGTCCTCGCCCTCGAGCGAGGCCGTGCACGACCTCATGTGGTCGCCCGGAAAAAGGACACTGTGCACAAGCCGAATATCTTCGGGAGGCATCTTCTCCATCGCCCTCGCGAGGAGGGAAGTGTCGAGGGAAATGAGCGACAGGATGGGTTCCGACCAGTCATCTGATTTCGAGAAAGCCAGATAGAGCTTCGTCGCGAATTGGTCGGGGGCGTTTATCAGGACGTTGCCAAGAGACTCCGACTCCCGTTCGCGTAGCGTCGTCAAGGCGAGCTCCCTCAGCCTGTCGACCTCCTCCAAAGCCGGAATCTCATGCGCTTCGCTCGAGTCGAAAGGGATCTCCTGCCATTCGACTCGATTCTTTCCGATTGACCTCACTGCAGACTCGGGATCCCGTCCAATGGAGGATTCCATCGCCTTGACGAGCGGCGCGACCCCTTCTGGAAAGGCGTCAGCAAATTCCCCCGCAATGCCTTTGACGGCACGCAGGACGTCGGGATAGACGTCGAACGACAAGCCGCGGCTCCCGTCCCCGGGGACAATCCCGGCGACTAAAGTCTCCACCATGCCAAGGACATCGGCATCGCGGAAAGTGGCGTGTCTGATGCCTTCGATACATTCAATAGCTTTCCGCGCGGCCGGCCCGTCGGGATGAAAGGTCGCAAGGTAATCTTCCAGGCAGGAACGAACATGCTTGGAATCGACCCCCTCACACCTCTCGAAAAAGCGGGGGATGAAGTCCAGAGCGGCGTATTTGAGCCGGCGCGACTCGAAAATGCCACCCCTAAGGATGGGATCCTCCCGGCTTGACGGAGGCCCGATGCGCATCCCCTTCGCCGCCCCCGCTGCAAAGCCGAAAGCCTCTTTGAAAACTGCCCTGGCAGACTCCGGGTCGGTGGGTTCAGCGAAGAACCCGGATTCCTTCATCCCGACCAGCACGGGGCGCATCTTGCTGAGGGATCGCAAGTTCGGCGATTCGCTTCCTTCAATCGCCGAAACGGCGTCCTCGAGCGCGCCTGGGTAGATGCCGCCCAGCACGCCTCCCAGAACGCGTTCCACAACCGAGCCGACCGAGGGCCTGAACCGGCACTTCCGCCAGACGGTCTTCTCGATGAGGCTCTCGTACTCCCTGGTCGTCCCCTTCTCCCCCTTCGGTCCTAGCCCTTTCCTCCACTCATCCTCGTTGCAGACGAGGAGGACCTTCTTCCTGCAGCCAACGACGAGGTGGTCGACCGCCCCGAGCAGCTCGCGAATGCCCATGTCGCACCTCTCCACGTCGTCTATGACGAGGAGGGTCTCGGGGCCAATGATGAGGTTCACGGCATTCAGCGGCGCCATCTTGAGATCGACGCCCGCCTTCTTCTCCAGCTCCCTGATCTTTTTCCCGAGGAACGATATTCCCGTGTCCTTGGCGAACCCGACGAGTGAATCCCACCTGCCCCTCTCCCCGCCGGCCGCGCACCCTATGGCGTATTTCGAGATGAAACCAGACTCAATCGCCCCGCAGAGCTCCGCTAAGTCCTTGGCGCCGTAGGCGGACGCCACCACGACGGGATGCCGGCTCTCATCCTCCTCCAGCTTCTCGGTCAGTGCGTGCTCGACAAAGTAGGTTTTCCCGCATCCCCATTCCCCGGTAAGCATGAGGGCGTACGAGTTCTCCTTGTCCTCGATGTACTCCCTCACGACGCCGATGATGTCATCCTCGTTCACCTTGGTCGCTCCTTGTCCGCCATCGGTTTCCACCCTTACCTTTCCTATGGCCAGGCGAGAGCCTACTCCAGCGCTTTCGGATCCCATTCGAACCCTTCGGCCTGCCGCCTTATCGCCGGGTCGATGCACTTCTTGACGAGCTCAAGCGCCGCGGCCGCGCGGTGCAAGCTAGTGGATGACCATTTCAAACAAATCTTTCGCGATAAAATCAACGCGCTTCTTAACGTCAAAACAACCATTCGCATAGCGTTTAGCAAAAGCTCTTGTAGTGGCATAACGCGATTCAGCGTATATGGGCAGCTTTTCCTTAAGCGATTTGTCTTTACATTTCGCGTTAAGTCGCTCTTCTAGCATGAGCAAGTTCCCAATAATCGAGTTTTCCTGAGCCTGCGAATCCGGAAGAATGTGCTCTATTGTGAATGCCTCAGAAACCCTAACACCAGACTTAAGCTCCTCGAGCAAGGCAAGGACCAACTTGCAGCGATCCTTCAACTTTGTTTCGCTATACAACGGCCACGAATGAGACCATCCAAGCGAAAGGAGATTAATTCGAAATGTTTCTTCTGAAGGCAGTTTTTCGTTAAAACTATTTTTCCACTCATCTAACACTTGCTGGGTGCAGTTCAACTCGATTGCGTATGAGTGTTTCACGATCGAATCCGATAGGTGGTTCGACTCCATTCCCCCGATTATCTTATAGCAAATATAGAACCGGTAAATAAATCCAATCGCATCATCATACTGCTCGCTCGTTAGCTGCTCTATTTCGCGAGCGTGCATTAAACTCATAAGAAGCGGCCTGAAGACGCGGACATTGTGTGTTCTTAAGAAACTCAAGATTTCCGCATTTCTGTCATCGCTGGTTGGCTCGACAATCTCTGCATAATATCCGGCTTTTAGCCTTAAATCATAGAGAAGATCAGCAGCCTTCTTTGGATCCGTAAAATCCCTTATTTTCTTATATGCTCCATCCTTGTCGCCTTGACCTAGGCGATATTTTTGAATTGCGTAGTGACGCAAAAAAGCTTTCATGTTCGAGCCGACTGTTGCTTCAATTTCCGACCATACCTGTTTTGCATCATCGCGCTTTTCTATAGGATGGATATAGCGCATAATATAGTTCTTCAGAAGCTCATGGTCCTCAAGCTCGATACCTCGCGCATTCAATATTTCGAATATTGTGTACGAATCTTCCTCAGACGATGATTTGATGTTTACATATGCGACAGAAATGACCGCATCCCTGAAGGCCAGCAACTCCTCATCCTTCATCTTGGCGAAACTTGCACTGAAATATTGGAAGGCTTTAACGATCAGTTCGTCTTTTGATCCGGACGCGCGTTTGCTCTTCGAGAAAGCCACAGCAGACATGGCAGCCGCATCTTCAGGAGAGATAGCAATTACTCCTTCGACGATCCTCGTTAATGATAAATGATTCTCCGGAGCGACGATCGCGTGCTCAACATCCTTAGTATCTATCGCCACTAGATATTTTTTTGTGCCATTAGCGTGGTTAATCATATTCCTTTTCTTGAAAGCGAACATGAGGCTAGACAGCAAGAGCGTTAGGGTAATAACTCTTTGTTGACCATCAATTATTGTAAAAACCCCGAGGCTGTCTTCTTCTTCTTCCTCCATCAGCACTATCGAACCGATGAAATGCGACGTAGCAACTTCCTCTGTCACAAGCTTGATGTCTTCGAATAGATCTTTCCAGTTATGCTCATCCCACACGTAAGCGCGCTGATTGCGAGGGATTCTATAGATTGAGTCATTAAGCAGCTTTCCAACCGTACTCTGACGTGCTTCAAATGCCATGTTGATCCCTTGCCTTCGCAATAGTTTTGTCGGCCTTGCCGCCTCTCGGCGTCACCAACGCCTTCGCTACAATAAAAGTCGGCACATCGCCGAGCAGGGCCGCCTTTTCGCTCGCGAACATGCCGACTGCCCCAATCAATCTCCGTCGCTGCCATCATCGTCGATTAACCAACATGTCAGCAGCAGGCAATCGTCACGTCCACAGTCCATTCTATATGCCGGCTGAGCATGGGGCGCATCTTAATCGCCAAGATATCCAGGAAGCCCGAGCTTCCAGGGAAATGCCTTCAGACGCCTTACGTTGGGTAGGCCCCCTACAGAGATCTATTGGCCGTGCACCGCAAACAACGCGTTAGGCCGTTGCACGCAATCGGCCAGCCACCCAGCATCCCCAATCCGCGTCACAACTCCCTACCCCGCTCCAGCCATCGTCATCTCCATACAGTGTCCAAACCCACACCAATAAAACCAACCCACGCAACAAGCAGCCCTCGCTTAGCAACCCAAACACCACCACAAACCAGCAAGCAATCACCAGTCTGCGTTCGCAACATCGCTTGGAACGGCAAATGCTTACCGCGCCCTTGAAACACGCCAAACTCGTCTACAACCTGCGGTTTTTCGTTTATACTGCAATCGTTGAAATGCCGGTACGCTTGCAGAATCGTACCTGTTCCGATTACAGACGATATGAGCAGGACATAAAAACATTGAGAGCCCCTGCTGCATGAAAGACCGCGGATTAGGCCGACAATGGT
>NZ_SPFO01000032.1:5000-9210 GCF_005845035.1 Collinsella aerofaciens
CTGAGGCCTCACTAAGCCATTCAATCGGTACTAGCGACGGGCGGTGTGTACAAAGGGCAGGGACGTAATCAACGCAAGCTGATGACTTGCGCTTACTAGGAATTCCTCGTTGAAGAGCAATAATTACAATGCTCTATCCCCAGCACGACGGAGTTTCACAAGATTACCAAGACCTCTCGGCCAAGGTTAGACTCGCTGGCTCCGTCAGTGTAGCGCGCGTGCGGCCCAGAACGTCTAAGGGCATCACAGACCTGTTATTGCCTCAAACTTCCATCGGCTTGAAACCGATAGTCCCTCTAAGAAGTGGATAACCAGCAAATGCTAGCACCACTATTTAGTAGGTTAAGGTCTCGTTCGTTATCGCAATTAAGCAGACAAATCACTCCACCAACTAAGAACGGCCATGCACCACCACCCACAAAATCAAGAAAGAGCTCTCAATCTGTCAATCCTTATTGTGTCTGGACCTGGTGAGTTTCCCCGTGTTGAGTCAAATTAAGCCGCAGGCTCCACTCCTGGTGGTGCCCTTCCGTCAATTCCTTTAAGTTTCAGCCTTGCGACCATACTCCCCCCAGAACCCAAAGACTTTGATTTCTCGTAAGGTGCCGAGTGGGTCATTAAAAAAACACCACCCGATCCCTAGTCGGCATAGTTTATGGTTAAGACTACGACGGTATCTGATCATCTTCGATCCCCTAACTTTCGTTCTTGATTAATGAAAACGTCCTTGGCAAATGCTTTCGCAGTAGTTAGTCTTCAATAAATCCAAGAATTTCACCTCTGACAATTGAATACTGATGCCCCCGACCGTCCCTATTAATCATTACGATGGTCCTAGAAACCAACAAAATAGAACCAAACGTCCTATTCTATTATTCCATGCTAATATATTCGAGCAATACGCCTGCTTTGAACACTCTAATTTTTTCAAAGTAAAAGTCCCGGTTCGCCAAGAGCCACAAGGACTCAAGGTTAGCCAGAAGGAAAGGCCCCGTTGGAAATCCAGTACACGAAAAAATCGGACCGGCCAACCGGGCCCAAAGTTCAACTACGAGCTTTTTAACTGCAACAACTTTAATATACGCTATTGGAGCTGGAATTACCGCGGCTGCTGGCACCAGACTTGCCCTCCAATTGTTCCTCGTTAAGGTATTTACATTGTACTCATTCCAATTACAAGACCCGAATGGGCCCTGTATCGTTATTTATTGTCACTACCTCCCTGAATTAGGATTGGGTAATTTGCGCGCCTGCTGCCTTCCTTGGATGTGGTAGCCGTTTCTCAGGCTCCCTCTCCGGAATCGAACCCTTATTCCCCGTTACCCGTTGAAACCATGGTAGGCCACTATCCTACCATCGAAAGTTGATAGGGCAGAAATTTGAATGAACCATCGCCAGCACAAGGCCATGCGATTCGAAAAGTTATTATGAATCATCAAAGAGTCCGAAGACATTGATTTTTTATCTAATAAATACATCTCTTCCAAAGGGTCGAGATTTTAAGCATGTATTAGCTCTAGAATTACCACAGTTATACCATGTAGTAAAGGAACTATCAAATAAACGATAACTGATTTAATGAGCCATTCGCAGTTTCACTGTATAAATTGCTTATACTTAGACATGCATGGCTTAATCTTTGAGACAAGCATATGACTACTGGCAGGATCAACCAGATAACTATCTTAAAAGAAGAAGCAACAAGCAGTAAAAAAGAAAGAAACCGAAATCTCTTTTTTTTTTCCCACCCATTCCCTCTTGCTAGAAGATACTTATTGAGTTTGGAAACAGCTGAAATTCCAGAAAAATTGCTTTTTCAGGTCTCTCTGCTGCCGGAAATGCTCTCTGTTCAAAAAGCTTTTACACTCTTGACCAGCGCACTCCGTCACCATACCATAGCACTCTTTGAGTTTCCTCTAATCAGGTTCCACCAAACAGATACCCCGGTGTTTCACGGAATGGTACGTTTGATATCGCTGATTTGAGAGGAGGTTACACTTGAAGAATCACAGTCTTGCGACCGGCTATTCAACAAGGCATTCCCCCAAGTTTGAATTCTTTGAAATAGATTGCTATTAGCTAGTAATCCACCAAATCCTTCGCTGCTCACCAATGGAATCGCAAGATGCCCACGATGAGACTGTTCAGGTTAAACGCAAAAGAAACACACTCTGGGAATTTCTTCCCAAATTGTATCTCTCAATACGCATCAACCCATGTCAATTAAACACGCTGTATAGAGACTAGGCAGATCTGACGATCACCTAGCGACTCTCTCCACCGTTTGACGAGGCCATTTACAAAAACATAACGAACGACAAGCCTACTCGAATTCGTTTCCAAACTCTTTTCGAACTTGTCTTCAACTGCTTTCGCATGAAGTACCTCCCAACTACTTTTCCTCACACTTGTACTCCATGACTAAACCCCCCCTCCCATTACAAACTAAAATCTTACTTTTATTTTCTTTTGCCCTCTCTGTCGCTCTGCCTTAACTACGTATTTCTTGCCGAGAAAAACTTCAATTTAAGCTATTCTCCAAAAATCTTAGCGTATATTTTTTTCTTTTTTTTTTCCAAAGTGACAGGTGCCCCGGGTAACCCAGTTCCTCACTTTTTTTTACTGCGGAAGCGGAAGCGGAAAATACGGAAGCGGAAAATACGGAAGCGGAAAATACGGAAGCGGAAAATACGGAAACGCGCGGGAACATACAAAATATACCTTTCTCACACAAGAAATATATGCTACTTGCAAAATATCATACCAAAAAACTTTTCACAACCGAAACCAAAACCAACGGATATCATACATTACACTACCACCATTCAAACTTTACTACTATCCTCCCTTCAGTTTCCCTTTTTCTGCCTTTTTCGGTGACGGAAATACGCTTCAGAGACCCTAAAGGGAAATCCATGCCATAACAGGAAAGTAACATCCCAATGCGGACTATACCACCCCACCACACTCCTACCAATAATGGTAACTATTCTATGTTTTCTTACTCCTATGTCTATTCATCTTTCATCTGACTACCTAATACTATGCAAAAATGTAAAATTATCACACAAAACATAAACAATCAAAATCAGCCATTTCCGCACCTTTTCCTCTGTCCACTTTCAACCGTCCCTCCAAATGTAAAATGGCCTATCGGAATACATTTCCTACATCCTAACTACTATAAAACAACCTTTAGACTTACGTTTGCTACTCTCATGGTCTCAATACTGCCGCCGAAATTCTGTCCCACATACTAAATCTCTTCCCGTCATTATCGCCCGCATCCGGTGCCGTAAATGCAAAACAAATACCATCTATGTCTTCCACACCATCATTTTACTATGCCTGCCACCATCCATTTGTCTTTTGCACCATATCTTCATAACCTGTCACCTTGAAACTACCTCTGCATGCCACCTACCGACCAACTTTCATGTTCTGTTTCGACCTACCTCTTGTAAATGACAAATCACCTTTTTCATCGTATGCACCTTATTCTCCACATCACAATGCACTATTGCTTTTGCTTTTTCACCTCTCATATCCTATTGCTATTAGATGAAATATAATAAAAATTGTCCTCCACCCATAACACCTCTCACTCCCACCTACTGAACATGTCTGGACCCTGCCCTCATATCACCTGCGTTTCCGTTAAACTATCGGTTGCGGCCATATCTACCAGAAAGCACCGTTTCCCGTCCGATCAACTGTAGTTAAGCTGGTAAGAGCCTGACCGAGTAGTGTAGTGGGTGACCATACGCGAAACTCAGGTGCTGCAATCTTTATTTCTTTTTTTTTTTTTTTTCTCTCTAGTTTCTTGGCTTCCTATGCTAAATCCCATAACTAACCTACCATTCGATTCAGAAAAATTCGCACTATCCAGCTGCACTCTTCTTCTGAAGAGTTAAGCACTCCATTATGCTCATTGGGTTGCTACTACTTGATATGTACAAACAATATTCTCCTCCGATATTCCTACAAAAAAAAAAAAACACTCCGGTTTTGTTCTCTTCCCTCCATTTCCCTCTCTTCTACGGTTAATCCTTTCCTCTTCGTCTTTTTCTACACCCTCGTTTAGTTGCTTCTTTTTCCTTCCCGCTTTCCTGCACTAACATTTTGCCGCAGTACACTATACGATCGTAGTACATCTTACAACTCCGCATACCGCGTCGCCAAAAATTTACTTCGCCAACCATTCCATATC
>NZ_SPFO01000033.1 GCF_005845035.1 Collinsella aerofaciens
AAGTCATAGATGCGGGCGTGTTGGCTAAAATGGGTCGGCCGGGATTGGTCAATCTCGGCCGACTATATTTGGCTAAATTATTCCGACGCTAACACGAGTCTTTGTCGCGAACAGGTCATCAGCCAGAATTCCGTTCGCACGATATTACTCTGGACCGACCGAGTTTCCGCAGCCCGCCCGGCGAGCAAGCGGACGACAAACACATCTGTCCAATAATTCGTCTGAAACACAATGAAAAACCGTTTGATGTGAGTTAATATAAACAACGTCGTGAATCTGACTCCTGCCACATGCATGACAGGGGTTAAACACAAAAAGGAGTCAATTATGGTTTCTGAGAAGGCTACCCTCGTTAATCCTCAGGGTCTGCACATGCGTCCGGCTGGTCTGTTCGCCTCCACCATGGGCAAGTACGCCTGTGACGTGACGGTCGTCACCCCCGAGAAGGAGGTCAACGGCAAGTCCCCGATGGCCCTCATGGCTGCTGGTATCCCCTGCGGTACCGAGGTCGAGGTCAAGTGCGACGGCGCTGACGAGGCCGAGGCTCTGGCTGCTGCCATCGAGCTCATCAAGAGCGGTCTTGGCGAGTAGAACTCAAACGGGTCGCATGTTGAACAACTAAGTTCATATTTGGGGGCGCAGTGACCTGTTGTAAGGTAGCTGCGCTCTTTTGTCATGGATATGGCAAAACGCTTTATCACATGACACGGAGAGAGGAATGGGAATGTATCAGGGAGTCAACGCTTCCGAGGGCATCGGTATCGGCACCGTCATGGTCGCCGTCGATCCCGACTTGACGTTTGAGCCGCACGAGGTTGCCGATTCGGCAGCAGAGAAGGAGCGCTATCAGTCCGCTCTTTCGGTCTTCTGCGAGAAGACCCAGGCTCAGGCCGACCACATGAAGGAGACGGTGGGCGAGGCCGAGGCCGAGATCATGAGCGGACACATTGTCCTGGCTCAGGACCCGGGCATGACCGACGCCATCAACGCCGCCATTGACGGCGGTACCTGCGCCGAGCAGGCGCTCATGGACACCTCGACCATGTTCGAGAACATGTTCCTGTCCATGGACGACGAGATGTTTCGTCTGCGCGCGGCCGACATCGCCGACATCCGCACCGGTATTCTGGCCGAGCTGCTGGGCAAGGAGGTCGTCGACCTTTCCGTCCTGCCCGAGAATACTGTCGTTGTCGTTCACGACCTCACGCCGTCCATGACCGCCACGATCGATAAGGCCCACGTTGCCGGTATCGTCACCGAGACCGGTGGCCGCACGTCGCACTCCGCGATTATTGCGCGCGCCCTCGAGATCCCGGCTGTCCTTTCGGTTTCCAATAGCTGCACCGCGCTGCGCAACGGTATGACCGTTGTCGTCGACGGTGGCAAGGGTATCGTCGAGGCCGATCCCGACGAGGAGACGCTCGCCGCCTACACCGCCAAGGCCGAGGCCTTCGCTGCCGAGAAGGCAGCCCTCGAGGCCTTCCGCGGCAAGCCGTCCGTGACTGCCGATGGCATCAAGAAGATCATCGCCTGCAACATCGGTAACCCCGATGACGTGCCCAACGCGCTCGATCACGACGCCGAGGCCATCGGTCTGTTCCGCTCCGAGTTCCTGTTCATGGACTCTGCTGAGCTTCCTTCCGAGGAGGAGCAGTTCAACGCCTACCGTAAGGTCGCCAGCGCGCTCAAGGGTGCTCCGGTCATCATCCGCACGCTCGATGTTGGCGGCGACAAGGAGATTCCGTATCTGCACATGGTCAAGGAAGATAACCCCTTCATGGGCTTCCGCGCCGTGCGTTACTGCCTGGCCAATCCCGACCAGTACAAGGTCCAGCTCCGCGCTCTGCTGCGCGCTAGCGCCTTCGGTGACGTCAAGATCATGATCCCGCTCGTCACCTGCGTCGAGGAGGTCTTGGCTGTCAAGGAGCTCGTCGAGCAGTGCAAGGCCGAGCTGACCGAAGAGGGTCGCAAGTTCAACGAGAACATCGAGGTCGGCATCATGGTCGAGACGCCCGCCGCTTCGCTGCTCGCAGACCGTCTTGCCGAGGCTGCCGACTTCTTCTCCATCGGCACCAACGACCTGATCGGCTACACCATGTGCGCCGACCGTGGTAACGACACCATCTCCAACCTGTACCAGGTGTACTATCCCGCCGTGCTCCGCTCGCTCAAGAACATCATCGAGAGCGGCGTTAAGGCCGGTATCATGGTCGGTATGTGCGGCGAGGCCGCTGCCGATCCGCTGCTCGAGCCGCTGCTGATCAGCTGGGGCCTGGAGGAGTTCTCGATGAGCGCTCCGTCGATCCTGCGCGCCCGCAAGACCATCAGCCAGTGGACCAAGGCCGAGTGCGACGAGCTCGCCGAGAAGGCGCTCGCCTGCAACACCGCCGCCGAGGTCAAGGCACTGCTCGAGTCCGCAGCTCGCTAATTTGGTATCAGAGGTAACCGCGTGGTTGGAATGGGCCGGCCACGCGGCCCTCACATATACAGGGGGTACTGTAAATGTTCTACACGCTAACCGCTAACCCGGCTGTCGACATGACGGTTTCGAGCTCTCCGCTCGAGCCCGACGAGAACGTCCGCACCGGCTCGGCCAGCTACACGGCTAACGGCAAGGGCCTCGACGTGTCCTTCGCCTTTAAGAAGATGGGCGTTGACACCGTCGCACTCGGCTTCTTCGCTGGCTTCACGGGCAAGTTTATCGTCGAGGAGGTCATGAACCTGGGCTGCCTGTGCCGCCCGGTCTGGACCGACGGTATCACGCGCATCAACACCTACGTCAACGATGGCCAGCACGAGTACGGCATCCTGAACCCCGGCGCTCCTATTACGCCGCAGCACCAGGAGGAGCTCTACAACATCCTGGACACCGCGGGCGATCTCGAGTGCCTGATCGTTTCCGGCTCCGTGCCTCCCAAAGCTACGCCCGACTTCCTGGCTCAGGTCATGGAGCACGCTCAGGCTCGTGGCGCCGACGTCGTCCTGGACCTGTCCTCCGACAAGCTCAAGGAGCTCGCTCACAAGAAGCCGCTGCTCATCAAGCCGAACCATCACGAGATGAAGGCCATCTTCGGCGTGCCGGTCGACACCGACGACGAGGTCCGCGTTGCCATGAAGATGGCTCACGACGCTGGCGTTCAGAACGTGCTGCTCACCCGTGGTAGCCGCGGCGACGCTTACTTCTCCAACGGCGAGGATATTTGGTACGCCAAGCGTGAGTTCAACATCAAGCTGGTTTCTTCTGTCTGCGCCGGCGACTGCACCCTCGCTGCGTTCCTGCACAAGTGGTACAGGGATCGCGACAACGTCGAGGAGGCCATGAAGCTCGCTATGGCCACCGGCGCCAACGTTGCCGAGTCCGTCGGCATCGGCGACTTCGGTCACGTCGACGAGTACAGCAAGCGCGTTGCTGTCCGCAAGCTCGATCGTCAGTAATCGAAACGCGACATATTCGTGCGCATGCGGCGCCCCGGTTTCGGCTGGGGCGCCTTTTTTGTTCCGTTATTGGGAGAGATGCTCTGCCGTACTTCATCGCTTCCACACCGTTCACCGAGTTGTCCTAGCCTTTTACCGTTGGGTGGAATATACTTTCATTAACACGTTACTTCGTGAAAGGAACATTCATGATTTACACGCTCACTGCAAATCCCGCCATTGACTACAACATCGCCTGCGACGGCCTTGCTGCCAACACCGTCACGCGTACCCGTAACGCCGTCTACACGCCCAACGGCAAGGGTCTCAACGTCTCGTTCACCCTCGATCACTACGGTGTTGACACCACGATCCTGGGCTTTTTCGCCGGCTTCTCGGGCGAGTTTATCGTTAAGGGCGCCGAGGGCCTGGGCGTGCCCGTCAAGCCCGTTTGGACCGACGGCATCACGCGCGTCAACGTGTTCCTCAATGCCGGACCCGACACCGAGTACAACATGGTCAACGCCGGTGCCGCCATCAACGAGGCCAACGAGCAGGAGATGTTTGAGCTCATCGATTCGCTCGATGACATGACCTGCCTGGTCATCAGCGGCTCGCTGCCTCCCAACACTTCCGAGGGCTTCTTGGCCGAGGTCCTGCGCCGCGTCAAGGCCAAGGGGGCCGAGTTCGTCCTCGACATCTCGAGCCATCAGCTGGCAGATCTCATTGCCATGGAGCCGCTGCTGATCAAGCCCAATGACGACGAGTTGCTCGATATCTTTGGCATTAAGGTGAGCGGTGGCGACGATGAGTCCGTCAAGGGCGCTATGGCTGAGCTTCATGCCAAGGGCGCCAAGAACGTGCTGCTGACCCTCGGCGGCGCCGGTGCGTACTTCTCCAACGGCAAGCACATCTGGTTTGCTAACCGCACCTTCGACGTCAAGCTGCTGTCGACGGTGTGTGCCGGCGATTCCTCGCTCGCTGCCTTCCTGTCCGTGTGGCACGACGCCCCCGAGCGCGTCGAGGACGCCCTGCGCCTTTCGATGGCCACTGGCGCCAACGTGGTCGAGTGCCCTGGTTTGGGTGATTTTGCCAAGGTGGACGAATATAAGAAGCACATCGAGGTTCGCCAGGTCTGCTAGCAGCATCGATACATCGTTGCCGAACACCCGCTTTGGATCTCCGAGGCGGGTGTTTTTTTGTGCGCTGATCGTATGTGGCGTTTGCTGTCTCGTTTTATCGAATCGACGACGCGATTGCGTGTGCGCGCTTTCTCGTTTCTTGCTAGACTTCTTGAGAACCATCGATTAACGCTCACAAGTGCAGGAGGCCATAGGCATGTGCAATGTTTCTCTCAACGGTACGCAACCGTCTGATGCCTCCCTGCGCGTCCTGCGCGCGCTTGAGGCGGCTGGTCTTGAGGCTTGGTACGTGGGCGGTTGGGTGCGCGACGCCCTGATGGGGCGCCCCAGCCACGATGTTGATATGTGCTGTAGCGGCCTGTGGCAGGAGTCCAAAGCGGCGCTCGAGGCCGCTGATATCGCGGTCGTGGAGTCGGGCATTAAATTTGGCGGAATCACGGCTATTTCCGATGGCGAGCGTATCGAGGTCACCACGTACCGCCTGGATGGCTTTTACACCGATGGGCGCCATCCTCAGAGTGTCGAGCGTGCCGCCTCGCTCGAGGACGATCTGGCCCGCCGCGACTTTACCGTCAACGCCATGGCCTGGCATCCCGAGCGCGGGCTTGTCGACCGCTACGACGGCCAGGGTGACTTGGAGCGCAAGCTGATTCGCGCTGTCGGTGATCCCAAGCGTCGCTTTAACGAGGACGCCCTGCGCATGCTGCGTGCGGTGCGCTTTGCCTGCCGTCTGGACTTTATGATTGAGCCCGAGACTAAGCGTGCGCTTGCCGAGTGCGCGCCGCTGCTCGATGCCGTGGCGCGCGAGCGTGTGGGTATTGAGCTCGAGGGCATTCTTTCGACCGGCCACGGGGGAGACGCCATGCTGCGCTACCCCGAGCTCATCTGCGCCGCCGTGCCCGAGTTGGCAGCGGGTCGCGGGTTTGATCAGCGCAGTGTCTATCATGCGTTTAACGTCTACGAGCATATCGCCCGCGTGCTGACGGTGGCAGGGGAGCTGGCGCTGTGCGAAGTCGTCGCGCCCTCACCGAGCCTTATGTGGGCGGCTTTTTTGCACGACGCCTCCAAGCCTGATTGCTTTACGGTCGATCACGCCGGCAGCGGCCACTTTTACGGTCATCCCGAGCTCGGCGCCAAGAAGGCGCGTGTCATCATGGATCGCCTGGCACTCTCGCACGATTTGGTGCGCGATGTGTGCCTGCTGATCAAATACCACGATAAGCCGCTGCGCCCCGAGCGATCCTGCCTGCTCAATATGATGCGTGCGCTTTCGGGCGAGGGTGTCGATACGCCGCGTCTGATGGACGAGCTCATGGACCTTAAGCGTGCCGACACGCTCGGCAAGGCCCCGTCGTGCTTCTATTACGTTGAGACAATTGAGGAGATGCGCGCGATGGCGCACGAGCTGCTGAAGGCAGGGGAGCCCTATACGCTCAAGATGCTCGCCATCAACGGCGGCGACCTGATCCGTGCCGGAGTCAAGCCCGGGCCGGAACTGGGTCAGCTTCTCAACTCCGCCCTCGACGCCGTGATCGAAGACAACATTCCCAACGATCGCGAAGCTCTTTTGGTCCATCTCAACTTGAATTAGCTACCCAGTTTACCTGCGTGTTCCATAACCTGACGACAATTTTTCGGCAATTTGGAATTTCTTCTTGCGCTGACGTTTTTTGTCCCGTAATATATTTCCTCGCAGCACGGCAGTGCAGATGTCATGTGGCCCGTTCGTCTAGCGGTTTAGGACGCCGCCCTCTCAAGGCGGAGATCACCAGTTCGAATCTGGTACGGGCTACC
>NZ_SPFO01000034.1 GCF_005845035.1 Collinsella aerofaciens
AATCGCCCAGTCGCACGCCTTGGTCGGGAACAGTGCGCAGAAGTCGCGCACGCAGGCGAGCCGCCCGCGCTCATCCAGCTCGACGGGAAGGGCAAACTCGTACCGCTTCGCCACGAGCTCCTTGCCCCCGCCCGCCTCGGACCAGACGCGCTCGGCCTCGTTCCACAGGCTCCCGCGGTCGATGGGCGGGGTGCCCGCGGGCAGGGCCAGGCCCTGGGCGGTGACGCGCTCCTTGCGGGCATAGTCGCAGAGCTGGCCAGACCGTTCCTCGACGAGCGCCTGCCCTGACTGATAGGCGGCCTTGCGGACAGCGCCCGCGCCAGTCGAGGGCGAGCAGCCGCGGGCGTTCAGATGGTAGATGGCCATAGCGAGTTCCTTTCTGGCAAGGGGCGCGGACGCGCCCCGCGCAGCGGTGCGGTGCGCCATGAGCCGCGGTCGGCGAATGGCACCCGTGCCGCGGAGCGCAAGGGAGCGCCGCGACCGCGCAGCCCCGCCGCCGTGTACGTGAGCCGCCCAAGGCGAACGGGCGCGGCGGAGTGGGCGTAGGGCCGTCCGCAGGACCGCACGCAATGCACCGCTTTACCGCAGGGAAAGTGGTGCTAAGTGCGCACTTCTAAAGAAGTGATATACCCATACCGCGTAATTTTACCGCGCTGATGGGTATATTTTCCCGCAAGGACAAACCGCAACGAGCAGGAAGGACGGTCGATATGACGGCTTCGATTGACGAGCAGATCGCACGGAAGAGGGCTGCGGCCGACAAGCAGGCCGCGAGGGCGGCGGCGCTGAAGAAGGAGCTGAGGGACCTCGAGCGGAAGAAGGCCGCGGCCGAGCGGAAGGCCCGCACGCACCGCCTGGTCGAGGTCGGTGCCATACTCGAGCAGACCGCTGGCATGACCTTCGATACCGAGGACAGTCGCCGCGCCCTGTCCGTCGCGCTGACCGAGGAGCTGCGGTACACGAACGGCCAGCCGTTCACCCGCGGCGGCCAGATCGCCGAGGCCGTCGGCATGATGCTGGAGGCAAACGGTGAACGTTAAGGTCTACTACTCAGCCTACCGCTCCGCGGACGGCGCGGCCCTCTACTACGGCGGCGGCCCCGACGTCGGGCAGTTCATCCGCCGCGGTCGCATCGAGAGCTACTACACCCGCGCGGACGGGTCGGCCGCGATCACCATGGAGTGCTTCGGCGTGAGCCCGAACGGGCTCAAGGTCGAGCTGTGGTCGAGCTGCGAGGACAAGCCCGAGGACGCGGTCAAGAACCGCGCCGCGGCGGTGGACGCATACGACGGTGAGGGGGACGAGTTCGGCGCGGCGAGGGAGGCCGCGGCGCGCTCGACCGATGACAATCGCGGCCTTGTCCGCACCATTGCGTCCATGCCAGCGGAACTCGCTGACGCGGGCCGCGCCGCGGCCGACCCCTACGAATTCTTCGAGATCGCGGGGGCGGCGCTCGGAATCTACCGCGTCGACGTTGACGGCGAGGTCTACTGGACCCTGGGCGAGGAGTGACACGATGAAGATCCGAATCGACGGCACGCCCGAGGAAATCGAACAGGCGGCGCACATCTTCGGGCCGAGCTGCGGCCCCATCAAGCTGACGAAGAAGCGCGACGGCGGCAACTTCGGGTACCTCGAGGTCGACGAGCGCCAAAAGATCATCTGCCTCGATTGCGAGACCACGGGACTCGACCCCAACGAGGACGAGATTCTTAGCCTGAGCATCGTCGATTGGGACGGCAACGTACTCCACGACAGGAAGTACAAGCCCACGCGCAAGACCGAGTGGCCCGATGCGGAGAGGGTCAACGGCATCTCGCCGGAGTCGGTCGCGGAGTGCCGCGGCATCTGGCAGGACGATGGCAGAATCGGCCAGATCATCTGCGACGCCGACGAGATTATCGGTTACAACGTCGGCTTCGACATGAGTTTCCTCAGCGCCGTCAACATCGAACCGTATAGACCTGGCCGCAAACCGCGCATCACCGACACCATGTATGAGTTCGCAAAGCTCCAGGGAGACTGGGACAGCGCTCGCGAGGATTACAAGTGGTACAAGCTGACCGAGGCGGCGCGGATCGCCGAGTACGAGTGGACCGACAAGACCCACGGATCCCTTTCGGACGCGCTGGCGTGCCTTGCGGTGCAGAAGTACGTTGATGCCGAGTGGCGTCGGCTGCGGGGGCCGGAGGGAATCCAGATGCTTTACCCGAATTTCAGGTTCTGACGCGACACCGCCGCGATGACGCGGGTTTTGGGTCGAGAATCGGTGCGAACCGAATCTCGCCCCAAAACCCGCGTCATGCGCCGAGATGGGACGGACTGTGAACCGATTCACTGCCGCGACTTGATATAATCGCAGGTAGATTGATATATGAAGGTACCAATAATAGGCCTTATGTAAACTTGAACTGGAGCTGAGCCGCCATGACCGCTGCAAACCGTGACGCGACCGAAAAGCGCGATGCCGCGACTTTGACCACCATAGCCGAGGTCGCCAAGGCCTGCGGCGTGTCCAAATCGACCGCGGCGCGGCGCCTCAAGGAACTCGATCTGGCCACGGTTTCCGACCCATCCGACCGCCGCGGCCGACAGCTGCTCCCGCCCGCGACCGCGTCGGCGCTCGCCGCGGCGCTGATGCCGACCGACGGCTCCGCGCCCGAGGACCCCGAGGCCGCCCGCGACCTGCTCGAGGCGCAGGTCGAGCCGTACCGCGACCAGATCGCCGCGCTCGAGCGCGAGGTCGAGCGGCTGACCGACCAGATCGCCAACCGCGATGCCGATGCGGTCGAAGCCATAGCGCAGGCCGAGCAGCGCATCGAGGACCTGAAGCGCGAGAACGCCCAGCTCCGCGATGACCTTGCGCTGAGCCGCCGTTTGGAAGGGTTCCACTGGCCCTGGACGCGCGACCGCATCAAGGCGCAGCACCTGCTACCAAAAAGTACCGTTTAACTGCTCGAGCTCTATCCCTAAGTCAACTCGGGCGCCCATTGAAAGCGCGGAAAATCGAAGATTTACCGCCCTTCCAACAAGCGCCACGCACCGCTCCGACGGGCTAAAAACGCCCATGAAAACCGCTCCGCGGTTTCCTACGGGCTACCCGTCTCCGCTGGGTTTTGTCGTTTCACTTTTTGGGAGAGTTTCAAAAAGTTATCCAGAGAGAGGGGGTCCCTCTCCGAGGGCGGGCAGGGTGCATCCCATTTGGACGCGGGTGTATGAGGGCCGCGCAGGCCCTCATCAGAGCGAGCGCAGCGAGCGTGCTTGGACGATGGACGTGCGGGTTGCCCTGGCAGGGGCGGCGGCGGGTCGGCTGGATGGATTGACCGTCCATCGGTCTCCATGCCGATGGTTGGAAGTGTTGTTATGCTGCGCGGCTTTGCCGCAGGTTGGTGACGACTTAGTTTCTTTGGGATGCGTGGTCGAGACAGACTGCGGCCGCCCCCCCCCCAGTCTGACTAACACATATGAAATGCGGAAACCCTCAGCCTTCCCTTGGGTTTTACGGCGACCTTCTAGGCGATCCTGGGCTTTCCCGAGTCCTCAAACCGCCATGTGTCACGGTTTGTCGGGGCATGAGCCCTTTTACCAGAGATTTGTTTTTGATTAGCGAGGCGGCCCAACCCCCCCCTCGCGCCCAGCATACGCGAGCGGGGGCGCTGAGCTGCCACTTAACCGTCGCGGACATGTTGTCGAGCGTCTGCTTGGCCTTGACGCCATCGCGCCGTCATCGGGGTGTGGATCGCCAGAAGGTGGCCGATATTGCCGCCTGGGGGCGCACCGCCGACCCATGCCTGGGGGCCGACTAGTCCGCATGGACTGCTCTTCTGCATGTCACAGTCTCACGCTATTCGAGCTAAGGGCTACCTTTTTGAACGGGCATACAACCCGTGCCGACGTGGAACGGCCTATGTGTCGCTCCACAAAAAATGGGAGCCATTGAGGTGGCTCCCATTTGCGAATTCTCAGCTTGCTAATAGCGTGACCTGCGGGTTGCTGCTATGATAGACATGTCAGGCAAGCGGGGTAGTAGCTTTCCTGGCGCTGTAGAATCGCGAGTTGGTAGCTCGCCTCTACTCGTGCGAAGGTGTTGGTAGCACCAACGCACAGCCCAATAATAGCAGCAGCCCGCCCGCTACGGCGGGCAGGCTGCTATTTTTTTTTGACTATTTTTGCAGGTAGATACACGTACGCTGCCGTACAAAATATGTTCAAATCGCTACAACAAAACAGAATGAAGCGCAAGGGGGCTTCCCGTTCGGGAAGCCCAATTTTTGCTATTTGCCGACGCCGATGGCTAAGGCCCTGCCTTTACAGGACGTGGGGTAGAATCTTGACCGCCGCGAAACCCGTCTGCGGGCAACGCTTCGATCCCCGATTGGAGCGGCCTATGAACTTGTTTCTTGAAATCCTGCGTGCCACGGCCTATCTGACCAGCATCACCCGGTCCGTCCTGTACGCGATCCGGTGGTGGAAGGAATATAAGCAGAACGGATAGCGAAGGGAGAAAGAAATAGCCCGGCTGGCACCGGGCTATCAATTCGACTGTACCTGCGTTGCCCGCGTTCCGAAAGTGTGACTACCTGAGGAGCGGGTTTCGCGGCACAACCTGATTTTACCCGGTGGGGCGTCTCTTTTGCAGCCGCTCCACCGTTTTTTTACGCCTACCACCAGTGGTGGCCGCGGGCGGCGGGATTGCCGCCGCGAACGGTCATGGCCATAGCCGGCGCCGATGTAGCTGAAGCTACCGCGGCGGCTAGTGCTTGGGGCCGCGGTGCTTCTGCTCAGTCTGGGGCGGCGCGGACCTGCGCGGCGCGGGGTCCTCCCCCGCGAGACGCGCCCGCTCGTCGGCGAGCTTTCGGCGCTCGACTCCCAGCGCCGCAGCCTCCCGCAGGGGACCAGACAGCATCGCGGCAGAATTGCCGCCCTGCAGCGTCCTAATTTTGAGGTCGAGCGCGGCGATCTGCTCGTCGAGCTGAACGATAAGCTCGGCACGGGTGTCGGTCTGGTCCACTGCCGCGGCGGTCGCGCGCTTCCTTGCCGCGGTGGCCGCCGCGGCGGTGGCCATAGCCGCGCGGCGGCGCTTGGCTAAGGCCGCCTTGCGCTGGCGCTCGCCCTTGCGCGGTCGCGACTGCCACGAATGCTCGGCCGTGCGGCGCTTGCTCTCGAGGTCGGCGATCTCCTGCTGCAGCTGCTCGAGGGCGGCGCCCTCGTTCTGCAGCTCGGAGCGCAGGACGCGCAGGCGGGCGTTGCGCTCGCGTATCTCCTTGTTGAGTTTCACGCGGTCGGCGTGCCCGATCAGCCCCGCGCCGCCCTCGTGGACGGTCGGCTGCTCGTCCAGCCCCCTATCTCTATTAGAGCGATGGTCTATGGCCACAGCCGCGGTACCCGTGGCCGCGGCGTGCGCCGCGAGGTGCCTGTTCGCGATGCTCGCCCAGGCGGCGCGGACCTCGACCAGCTGCTCCTTCTCCACCTCGCGGGCGCTGCGTCCCTCCGTGCGGTGCATCTTGACGGGGCTCTTGCTGACGCGGTCCTTGGTGCCAAGGCCCTCCGCTCTCGCCTGCTTCATGGTTCGGCGCTTGCCGTCCTCGAAGTTGTACAGCTTTTGCCAGCCCGCGGCCTTGGCCGCGGCCCAGCCCGTCGCGGGGACCGCGATGCGCTCGCCGCCGTCGTTCTGGACGAGGTACCAGCTCTGGCCCTTCTGCGCTTTGGTGCGGGGCACGAAGCCCTCCGCACCGAGGTCGAGCGCAGACACCAGCACGTGGGCGTGCGGGTTGCCGCCGCGGCCGTCGTCGTGAATCGCCCAGTCGCACGCCTTGGTCGGGAACAGTGCGCAGAAGTCGCGCACGCAGGCGAGCCGCCCGCGCTCATCCA
>NZ_SPFO01000035.1 GCF_005845035.1 Collinsella aerofaciens
CCGGTTCTCAAGGTGCACGCCTGTGCGGCTGATCCGGTCCGACCGGGCCGCGCGGCAAGGAGATATATTGCCAGACCGGAGGGGCGTCCGGGGCGGGAATCTGGGCGTACACATTTCCTACACATCTTGGGATCCGACTAACGTTTGCCAGCCGTTACCTACCGCTCGCCGAGCATCTCTTTATATAAGGCAGTCTCATGGTTAAAGCGGATACGTCCCCCTAGCTAAAGCACAGCCAGCATCGAGCAACTCATCACGTTCTTCCACCGAGAACCCCTCGGCGTAGACGCGCACCACTGGTTCGGTCCCGCTAGGACGGACCAGCAGCCATGTGTCATCCTCGAATGCCAAACGCAATCCATCCATATGACTAACGTTTTGCGGCACCTTGCCACAAATCGACTTGGGGTTTACGCCCGGCAGCAGGGTTCGTAACGTTTCGGCATCTTCGGCCTCAAGGCGTAAATCGCGTCGACCGTAACTCGTCTTACCAAAACTGTCCTCGAGTTGGTCGACCAGAACGCCCAAAGGCGCGTCCGTCTTTGCCATAAGCTCACACAGAATCAGACAGGCGAGGATTCCATCGCGCTCGGGCATATGCGCGGCGATGCCGATACCACCGGCTTCTTCGCCGCCTATGAGGACGCCGCCCTTCTTCATCTCCGCCGCTATATATTTGAAACCGACTGGTTTGACGGTCACGCGGCAGCCAAGCGCCTCGGCAATGCGACGCACGAGCGTCGAGCATGAAAGGTTGACGACGACGCGCCCCTCCAAGTTACGAAATTGAACTAAGTCGCCCAAAACGAGCGCCATGATCTGATGCGGATGTATATATCTGCCGCGCTCGTCAACCGCGCCGATACGGTCGGCGTCGCCGTCGGTCACCAGGCCAGCGCAAGCTCCGTCCTCGATAACCGTGCGCTCGCAAGCGTCCACCCAAGGCTCAACGGGGTCGGGGCAGATATCTTCTTGGTCAGACGCCTGCCCGGCGTGAATCTCGTGCACCTCAACGCCAAGCTCGCGCAGCAAGTCAGCTAGATAGCCCTGGGCTGCGCCGCCCATGGGATCAACAACCACGCGCAGGTGCGCGGCGCGGATGGCTTCGGCATCGACAAATGATGCCACCGCCTGCATATAGTCAGGAATGATATCCGCGGTGCGATATTGCCCCTCGATCCCCATTGGCTCGGGAGCCATGGCCTCTTCGAGCTCTTCGATGACATCCTGGTTGGCGGTCGAGCCGTCACCCATGCGAATCTTGAGGCACAGATAACCCTGCGGATGATGGGACCCCGTCACCATGAGCGCGCCGCACGCCTCACCGTCATAAGCCGCCGCCCACGTAAGGGCAGGGGTCGGAACAGGTCGCGAAGCGAGCACGGCGTCCAGCCCGTGCGCTGCTAGCACGCCCGCCGCAAGCTCAGCGAACTCGCGCGCCAGGGGCCGGGTGTCGAACCCTATATATACCGTTTTGCCCGGATTGGTCTTTTGCCACAACTCGCCGACGGCATCGGCGATACGGGCAACGTTATCGGCAGTGAAGTCCTCATCGACGCGAGCGCGCCAACCGTCAGTTCCAAAATGAATTATCGCGCACACGCGCAGACACCTCACAGTGTTTGGATCATGGTACGCATGAGGTATACCCGCAACATGCACTCGGCAACCTGCCGGCACCAGCATTCACCATTTGGGCAAATGCTGCCGAGAACATGCAGGCAATAAAAAAACCGCCCCGTATGGAGCGGTTTTGCCCTTTATATATCGAGCGCCTCGGCCATCGCTGCCGTAGTGATTGCCGTGGTTCCACAGCAACTGCCCACCATTGCGGCACCGGCATGCCTCCATTCGATGCATGCGCGCGCGAAAGCTTCGGGGTTCTCGTGCCATACGGGGCCATCCTGAGTCTGGACCGGATCGCCTACGTTGGGACGCACCGTGACGGGAGTAGTCGCCGATGCAACCATCCTGGGCACCGCCGCGTTCGCAGCCGAAAGCGAACAGCAATTAACACCAACCGAGTTTGCGCCGTGTTTTTCGGCGTACAAAACGGCTGCCTCGATGTTGAGGCCATCGCCCAACAGGTCGCCTTTTTCGTCAACGACAAAACTCACCAGAACAGGCATGCCGTCGGCGGCATCTCGAGCGCCGGCAAGCATGGGCTGCAAATTACGGATAGACGTCACCGTCTCGATCAGCAGACCGTCAACGCCGGCATTGAGCAAGGCGTGCGCCTGTTCGCGCGCAATGCCTCGGATTTCACGATACTCGGCAGAGTCCTCGGCAAACCACTCAATACCGATCGGGCCCATCGAGCCCAGCAGCAGCTGAGGGTGCGCCTGGCGGGCATCGTCGACGGCCCCGCGATTGACCTCCGCCACGGACGGCGCAATCTGGTCGTGCTTGAGGGCATAGCTCGATGCCTGAAAGGTGTTGGTAATGAGCACCTGCGCGCCGGCGGCGACATACAAGCGATGGATACGAGAAACGGTCTGCGGCTCTGCCAGATTCCAAAACGCCGGTGGAATGTCGGCGGCATCGTACTCACTCAACAAGACACTGCCCATGGGGCCCTGCGCCAACAAGGTCTCGCTCGACAAGCGGCGCGCAAGTTCCTCGGCACCAAAGCGGTTGTAATAACTCGTATCCATATATATCCCGCTATTCCTCGACGCTGATTCCCTGCTTTTCGAGATAGGCGAGCCAGCGGCTCATCGTGTCCTCGGATAGCGCATGCTCCATCATGCAGGCCTCGGAATCGGCTCGCTCAAATTCGACACCGAGCTCCTGAACCAAAAACGTGCGGATGAGGCGATGACGGTACCAGATAGCCGTGCCAACCTCGCGGCCGCGATCGGTCAGGACTACCTTGCCGTAGTGCGATTGCTCGACAAGCTCGGATGCCTTGAGCGCCGAAACCGCTTTATTGACCGATGCCTTGGAGACGCCAAGGCGCTGCGCGATGTCGACCGATCGAACGCCGTTGGTTTCCCCCTCTTCGCTTTCAATGCGAACCATGCACTCCAAGTAGTCTTCGTTCGCCACCGTCAGATGTAGTTCGCGCGAGCTATTTGTCGTATCCATGATCTTCCGTCCCTTCTGCATTCAATGGCTGATTCTACCCCATCCAAGCGTCGCGGTATGCCGTGGCATACCGTGCTAGAGTTCTTGTTGCACACGACGACCAAGATTGGAGCGGTCTTTATGGAAAACACCACCACGAACCCCGATGTCCTCGAGCGCTTTTTGCGCTACGTCCAGATCAACACGCAGTCCGAGGATGCAAACTGCGACCAGGTACCCTCGAGCGCCGTTCAGTTTGACCTTGCCAACGTGCTGGCTGAAGAGCTGCGCGAGCTTGGTGCGGAAGATGCCCACGTGACCGAGCACGCCTATGTCTGCGCGCATATCCCCGCAAGTGCGGGCGCTGAGGACAAGCCCGCCCTGGGCCTGATTGCCCATCTCGACACCACCGAAGTTGCACCGGGCGCCGGCGTGAAGCCGCATATCGTACACTACGAAGGCGGCGACCTGGTCTGTGGCACGGTTGACGGTAAGCCCGTTGCCATGAGTACCGCCAAGCTTCCCGCCCTGAACGACCTCGCGGGTGAGGACTTGGTCTGCAGCGATGGCACCACGCTGCTGGGCGCAGACGACAAGGCGGGCGTCGCTGAGATCATGTCGCTTGTCGCGCGTATCGCTCAGGACCCTTCTCTGCCCCATCCCGCACTCGGCATTTGCTTCTGCCCTGACGAGGAGATCGGCCACGGAGCCGAGCTGTTGGATATCGATACCTTTGGCTGCAAGTACGCCTACACGGTCGACGGCGGCCCCATCGGCGAACTGGAGTGGGAGTGCTTTAACGCCGCCGAGGCGACCGTCCGCTTTGAGGGCCAGTCCATCCACCCGGGCGACGCTAAGGGCCGTATGGTCAACGCAGGCAATCTGTTCTGCGACTTCAACGCGTTGCTCCCCTACGCGCAGCGCCCGGAGTATACGGAAGGCTACGAGGGCTTTTATCACCTTGAGGGTGTATCTGCGACCGTCGATCACGCCACAGCGCGCTATATCGTCCGCGACCATGACGCCGCCAAGTTCCAGCAGAAACTCGACCTTATTGATGCCGCCGCCTCGATGCTCAACCAGCGTCTGGGTGAGGAGCGCGTGACGGTCGAGATTAAGCAGCAGTATCGAAATATGGCCGAGATCGTTCGTGACTATCCCGAGCTTATTGATGTTGCCAAGGAAGCCTACCTTGCCTGCGGCGTTGAGCCCCAAGTGCTGCCGATTCGTGGCGGCACCGACGGCGCTCAGCTGTCGTTCCGCGGTCTGCCCTGCCCCAACCTTTCCACCGGCGGCTATTGCTACCACGGCGTCAACGAGTTCGTCCCGGTCAGTTCGCTCGTCAAGATGACCGACGTGCTCCAGGAGCTCGTCGCCCGCTTTGCATAAGCCTGGCTGCACAAGTCCAAAAGACGAATCGCCCCGTCCTCAACCAAGAACGGGGCGATTTTTTTTGCTGCAATGAGAACAGGTTGACGCACGCCAGCCTCTTAACGCAAGGAGTGTCCCAAACTGCCGGTACAGACGATATGAGCAGGACATAAAAACATTGAGAGCCCCTGCTGCATGAAAGACCGCGGATTAGGCCGACAATGGT
>NZ_SPFO01000036.1 GCF_005845035.1 Collinsella aerofaciens
CCCGCGCGCCCGGAAGAGAAAGGACGAACCCATGGGTTACATGCTCGAGACGCGCGGGCTCACCAAGCGCTTCGGCCGCGGCGACCAGGCGCAGGACGCCGTGGCCGACGTGAGCCTTCATATCCGCGAGGGCGAGGTGTACGGGCTGCTCGGCCCCAACGGCGCCGGCAAGTCGACAACGCTCAAGATGATCTGCGGGATGCTGCGGCCGACGGCCGGGGAGATCCTCTTTGCCGGGCACGCCTGGCGCCGCGAGGACCTCTACGCAATCGGCAGCCTCATCGAGGAGGCGCCGCTCTACCCCAACCTCACCGCGCGCGAGAACCTGCGCGTGCGCACCACGCTGCTGGGCCTTCCCGAGAGCCGCGTAGATGAGGTGCTCGCCGCCGTGGACCTCGCGGACACCGGGAAGAAGCGCGCCGGGCGCTTCTCGATGGGCATGCGGCAGCGCCTGGGGCTCGCGCTGGCGCTGATCGCCCGGCCACGCCTGCTCGTGCTCGACGAGCCCACCAACGGCCTCGACCCCATCGGCATCGAGGAGCTGCGCGACCAGATCCGCGGCTTCGCGGCGGCGGGCACGACGGTGATCGTCTCGAGCCACATCCTCTCCGAGGTGCAGCAGATGGCGGACACCATCGGCATCATCTGCGGGGGGCGCCTCGCCTACGAGGATGCGCTTCGGCCCGGGCAGGACCTCGAGGAACTCTTCATGAGCGTCTGCCGGGAGGGGCGTCGAGCGCGCGGGGAGGTGGCGGCATGACGGGCGAGAAAGGCGGCCTGCTCGCGGGCCTGCGCGCCGAGGCCCTGAAGTCGCGCCACGCGGCACCGGTTCGCCTGGCCGTGCTCATGGCGCTGCCGATGCCGCTGCTCGGCGCGATGCCCTACCGGGGCGTGCAGATCTTCAGCGCGTGGAACTACTGGTACGCGCTCTTCCTGCCCGTGTCTCTCTCGCTCGTGGTGGCGTGCGTCGCGCGGGCGGACGCGCGCACGCGGATGCGGGGGCTTCTGGGCCTGGGCTTCCCGCTCGGGCGCGCCTGGTGGGCCAAGGCGCTCTGGTGCCTCGCGCTCTGCATGCTCTCGAACCTCGTGGTCTTCGGCATCTACCTCGCGGGATCGGCGTTCTCCTCGCAGGGCCTCACGGTCGCGGGCACGCTCACGATGCTCCTCTGCGCGCTCGTCAACACGGTGACCGCGGCGTGGATGATCCCCGCAGGGCTCTTCCTCACGGCGCGGCTCGGCATGCTCGCGGGCATCTTCTGCCCGCTCGCCGCGCAGCTCGTGGGTGGGTTCGCCTGGTCGCTGGTGCCGCTGCCGCAGCTCTTTCCGCCGTCGGCGAGCATGGTCATCCCCACGAGCTTCATCCCCGTGCTGCCGAGCGGCGAGCCACTCGCGGCGGACATGGCGCTCGGCGGGGCGCTTACGGCGGACGGCATGCTCACGCTGGCGGGCCTTGCGGTCTGCGCGCTCGCGTTCGCCGCGCTCACGGCGGCGGGCGCGGCCTGGTTCGCGCGCTCCGAGGAGAGGTGATGGCCATGACACGACTCTCCGACCCGACGCCGCGCTTGACTCTCCCGCGGGCCCTGCTCTCCGAGGCCCTGCGCCTGGCGCGCTCCCCGCTCACGGCGGTGCACCTCGTCTGCGGCCTGGCGGCCGGTCTTGCCTGCGGCGAGTACTTCTCCGTAGCCCGATGGGACCCGGCGCTGGGCGCGGACGCCTACGCCCAGTTCCTCGGCGCCCTCATGCCGCTCATGTCCGCCATCGTCTGCGGGCTCGCCGTGGACGAGGAGCGCGCTGCCGGGCGCCTCGCCAACCTCACGGCGGTCCCCTCGCGCGGGCGCGCCGTCGCGGCGAAGCTGCTCGCCCTTGCGGCGCTCGGCGCGGGGGCGCTGGCCGTGGCGCTCGGCGTGTTCGGGGCCGCGCTCGCCGTCGCCGGGCGCCTGCCGCTCGGGCCCGCTCCGCTTGCGGCCGCCTGGGCGGGCATCGTGCTGGGCAGCCTGCCCCTCTACGCGCTGGGGCTCGGCGTGGCCCTGCGCCTCGGCCGCAACGCCGCCATCGGCGCCGGCGCGGCGGGGGTGCTCCTCGCGTTCTTCTCGGTGGGCGGACTTGCGCACGGCCTCATGACCGGCGAGCTCACCGGTGCCCTGGCGACGCCCCTGAGCTGGGTGCCGCTCGCCTGGCCCGCGCGCCTGGGGTCGCTCGGGGTGGAGGCCTTCATCGACGCCGCACGCGCGGCGGGCCCTCTCCTCACGACTGCGCTCGCTAGCCTCGTGCTCACCCTGGCAGCCGACGCCGTCCTTCTCGCCTGGTTCTGCCGCTTCGAGGACGGGAGGGCAGATGCGTAGGAGGCCGTTCGCCGTCGCGCTCGTCCTCCTCTCCGCAGCGCTCGTTCTGGGCGGGAATGCCCTGCTCGACGCCGGTTGGGGGTCGGTGCTGCGCTCGATCGCCGACCGCGTGCTGCCCAACCCTGAGATCGACATGTGGGCGCCCGCGCCCGCGGCTGCGCGCGGGGCTCTGGACCGTTGAGCGCGGCGCTAGTACAATTCCGACGGAAGTTTCAGGAGGTCGAACATGGCGAGGATACTGGCAGTGGATGATGAACGGGCGATCCTCGACGCGCTCGCGCGCGTCCTCGGCCGCGACGGCCATGAGGTCGTCAGGGCGGCGGACCCGACGGCGGTCCCGGGGACGGACCTCTCGCGCTTCGACCTCGTGCTCTGCGACGTCATGATGCCGGGGCTCGACGGCTTCGAGCTCGTGCGGCAGATCCGCCCGGACTTCGACGGGCCCATCGTCTTCCTGACCGCGCGCGTGGCCGAGGAGGACGCCGTGGCCGGCTACGGCCTGGGCGCCGACGACTACGTCCGCAAGCCCTTCGGGGCCGCGGAGCTGCGCGCCAAGGTCGCGGCCCATCTACGCCGTGAGCGCCGGCCGCGCTCGCACGCCCTCTCCTTCGGGGAGGTGCGGATCGACCTCGGGGCGCGCGGCCTCGCCGTGGGCGGCGAGGCCGTGCCGCTCACGCCCACCGAGTACGCCATCTGCGAGTACCTCGCCCGCCACCCCGGGCAGGTCATGAGCCGCGCGCAGATCCGCGAGGCGGTGCTCGGCTGGGAGAGCGACGCCGACGACGCGGCCATATCCATGCAGGTCAGCCGCGCCCGGAGGAAACTCTCCGAGGCCGGCGCCGATCCGATCGCGACCGTCTGGGGGATGGGGTACAAGTGGCAGCTCTGAGGACCGGGGCGCGAGGTCGCGGGGGCATGCCGCTCTCCTTCGTCATCGCGCGCTACTTCGCCTACGCGTTCGCGGCGGTCGCCACGGCGTGGCTCGCCTCGTTCATGGCGCTCTCCGCGGCGATCGACGCGGGCTTCGTCTACGAGGCAAGCTGGGGGCCGGCCAATGCGCGCGAGGTCGCGGAGGGCCTGGCACGCGACGGCGTCTGCGGGCAGCAGGACGTGCCGACGGCGTACCGCTACCTCATCCTGAACAAGGACGGATACGCGCTGATGACAGACCTCGAGGGCACGCGGCTCGAGGACGCGACGGAAATGGCCCGTGCGGCACTCGCCGCGGATCCGGGCACAGTGGAGATCGAGGGCGGGGGCTCGGGCCTCACCTACGCCGCGTTCCCGCTCAAGGGCGGCGGGGCCTGCGCACTCGTCAGCGAGTACCTGCCGCAGTGGGTCTCGCGCGACCTCGCCGGCCTGCTTCCCAACCCGCAGAACCTCATGCTCGTCGGCGCCGCTGCGGGAAGCGCGCTCGCGCTCGCGCTCGTGGCGCGCCGCGCGAGCCGCGTGATCTCGCGCAAGATGGCGCCGCTCGCGGAGGCGGCGGGGCGCGTCGGCGCGGGGGATCTCGACTTCGCGGTCGGCAGCACCAACGTGCGCGAGGTGAACGACGTCCTCGCCGCGATGGACGCCATGCGGACCTCCCTCGCCGAGTCGCTCGAGGCCCGCTGGGCCGCGGAGCGGGGGCAGCGCGAGCAGGTGGCGTCGCTCGCCCACGACCTCAAGACGCCGCTCACCGTGCTGCGCGCCAACGCCGACTTCGTGGCGGAGGAGCTGGAAGACGAGAAAGACGCCGACCTCGCGGCCGCCGCGCGCGACATAGCCGGCGGTGTCGAAAGGCTCGACGGCTACGTGCGCCTGCTCATCGAGGCCTCGCGCGGGTCCGGCGGGGCGGAGAGGGCCCCCATGCGGCCGGCCGAGCTCTGCGAGCAGGTCCTCGCCGAGGCCGCCCAGATCGCCCGGGCGCGAGGCGTGACGCTCGACGCGGCCACGGGCCCCGCTGTCGCGGGCGCGCCCGAGGCCCCGCTCGACCGAACCGCCCTGGCGCGAGCCGCCGCGAACCTCGTGGCCAACGCCGCCGAGCACGCGCGCTCGCGCGTGGCGGTCTCCTGCGACGTCGCGGGCGGACACCTCGTCATCGAGGTGTCCGACGACGGACCGGGCTTCTCTCCCGCCGCCCTCGAACGCGGCTGCGAGCGCCTCTTCACAGACGACTCCTCCCGCTCCTCGCGCGACGGAGGCCGCCACTACGGGCTCGGCCTCCACGCCGCCTCCGAGGCCGCGAGCGCCCACGGGGGCTCCGTCTCGCTCGCCAACAGCCCCTCGGGCGGCGCGGTGGCCACCATCGCGGTCCCCCTGTGCGGGGCCTGACGA
>NZ_SPFO01000037.1 GCF_005845035.1 Collinsella aerofaciens
GGTCTGGCAATATATCTCCTTGCCGCGCGGCCCGGTCGGACCGGATCAGCCGCACAGGCGTGCACCTTGAGAACCGGATACTGCGAGGATGGACACTACTCAGTGTCGCATCCGGGCAGACATCGAACCATTTGAAATGGTCTAACTTGGATTTGTTTTTCGCAAGGCCGCCGAGAGGCGGCCCCGAGAAATTCCTTTTCCTATAATAGAACCATATGAATCGAACGGAACCGATCAGCGATGGACTGAGAGGACCGGACGGGCTCGAAGCCCATATATTTTGGACGGAGAGTTCGATCCTGGCTCAGGATGAACGCTGGCGGCGCGCCTAACACATGCAAGTCGAACGGCACCTATCTTCGGATAGAAGCGAGTGGCGAACGGCTGAGTAACACGTGGAGAACCTGCCCCCTCCCCCGGGATAGCCGCCCGAAAGGACGGGTAATACCGGATACCCCGGGGTGCCGCATGGCACCCCGGCTAAAGCCCCGACGGGAGGGGATGGCTCCGCGGCCCATCAGGTAGACGGCGGGGTGACGGCCCACCGTGCCGACAACGGGTAGCCGGGTTGAGAGACCGACCGGCCAGATTGGGACTGAGACACGGCCCAGACTCCTACGGGAGGCAGCAGTGGGGAATCTTGCGCAATGGGGGGAACCCTGACGCAGCGACGCCGCGTGCGGGACGGAGGCCTTCGGGTCGTAAACCGCTTTCAGCAGGGAAGAGTCAAGACTGTACCTGCAGAAGAAGCCCCGGCTAACTACGTGCCAGCAGCCGCGGTAATACGTAGGGGGCGAGCGTTATCCGGATTCATTGGGCGTAAAGCGCGCGTAGGCGGCCCGGCAGGCCGGGGGTCGAAGCGGGGGGCTCAACCCCCCGAAGCCCCCGGAACCTCCGCGGCTTGGGTCCGGTAGGGGAGGGTGGAACACCCGGTGTAGCGGTGGAATGCGCAGATATCGGGTGGAACACCGGTGGCGAAGGCGGCCCTCTGGGCCGAGACCGACGCTGAGGCGCGAAAGCTGGGGGAGCGAACAGGATTAGATACCCTGGTAGTCCCAGCCGTAAACGATGGACGCTAGGTGTGGGGGGACGATCCCCCCGTGCCGCAGCCAACGCATTAAGCGTCCCGCCTGGGGAGTACGGCCGCAAGGCTAAAACTCAAAGGAATTGACGGGGGCCCGCACAAGCAGCGGAGCATGTGGCTTAATTCGAAGCAACGCGAAGAACCTTACCAGGGCTTGACATATGGGTGAAGCGGGGGAGACCCCGTGGCCGAGAGGAGCCCATACAGGTGGTGCATGGCTGTCGTCAGCTCGTGTCGTGAGATGTTGGGTTAAGTCCCGCAACGAGCGCAACCCCCGCCGCGTGTTGCCATCGGGTGATGCCGGGAACCCACGCGGGACCGCCGCCGTCAAGGCGGAGGAGGGCGGGGACGACGTCAAGTCATCATGCCCCTTATGCCCTGGGCTGCACACGTGCTACAATGGCCGGTACAGAGGGATGCCACCCCGCGAGGGGGAGCGGATCCCGGAAAGCCGGCCCCAGTTCGGATTGGGGGCTGCAACCCGCCCCCATGAAGTCGGAGTTGCTAGTAATCGCGGATCAGCATGCCGCGGTGAATGCGTTCCCGGGCCTTGTACACACCGCCCGTCACACCACCCGAGTCGTCTGCACCCGAAGTCGCCGGCCCAACCGAGAGGGGGGAGGCGCCGAAGGTGTGGAGGGTGAGGGGGGTGAAGTCGTAACAAGGTAGCCGTACCGGAAGGTGCGGCTGGATCACCTCCTTTCTAGGGAGATACGTTCTTAGAGAGAAAACACTTTAACTCGAATGGAGGGCAGGAGCCCGTCCGGTAGATGTCCGCCAGGATATGTCCCCGCAGCACCCGGTCCCCGGGGTCGCACCCGCGTACCTTGAGAGCCGCATAGCGATAGGAGAGAGATGGAAGAGATTCTCTTCCAGACTCGATTCTTTTCTGCGATTAAACGTAAGAATGATAGCAATCATTCATCCGATCCAAACAAGAAGAATTCACTTATAAATGAGTGAGGAGCATCTGATCGCGAGCACAGTGAAGACACTGTGCCGCGGTATGAGATACCCGAATTGCGACATACGAGCGCTATTCATGATATCGATTAATTAACTTTAGCGACACGTGGATATCCCGCGGGCCCGATGCGGTCCCGCAAGATACCACGGGCGCACGGCGGATGCCTTGGCACAGGGAGCCGATGAAGGACGCGGCAAGCTGCGATAATCCCCGGCGAGGAGCACACATCCTTCGACCCGGGGGTCTCCGAATGGGCGAACCCATCCACAGCAGTGTGGATATCCCCCCGCTGAACGCATAGGCGGGGGGAGGACAACCCGGGGAACTGAAACATCTAAGTACCCGGAGGAGAGGAAATCAATCTCGAGACTCCCCGAGTAGCGGCGAGCGAAAGGGGACCGATGGCCAAACCGTCGAGCGGGCGTACCCGGCAGGGGTTCCGCCGACGGGGTTGCAGGGCCGCGCATCCGGGGGCTGCCGCCCCCGGGCGCAGGTCCGGCTGGGGAGCGGAACGGCATGGGAGGGCCGGCCGCAGCGGGTGACAGCCCCGTACGCGAACCCAGACCGGACGGCGCGACGCGGTCCCTGAGTAGGGCCGGGCACGTGAAACCCGGTCCGAACCTGGGTGGACCACCATCCAAGCCTGAGTACTACCCTGTGACCGATAGCGCACCAGTACCGTGAGGGAAAGGTGAAAAGCACCCCGGGAGGGGAGTGAAACAGTACCTGAAACCGTGCGCCCACGAGCAGTCGGAGCACCCTTTAAGGGTGTGACGGCGTGCCTTTTGTAGAATGAGCCAGCGAGTCGCTGGCGCGGGGCGAGGTTAACCGAAAGGGAGCCGGAGCGAAAGCGAGCCTTAACAGGGCGACTTGAGTCCCGCGCCGCGGACGCGAAGCCGGGTGAGCTATCCGTGGGCAGGCTGAAGCGGGGGTAAGACCCCGTGGAGGGCCGAACGCACGTCGGTTGAAAACGGCGGCGATGACCTGCGGATAGGGGTGAAAGGCCAATCAAACCCGGAGATATCTCGTTCTCCCCGAAATAGCTTTAGGGCTAGCGTCGCGCGTTCACCGCCGGAGGTAGAGCACCGGATGGACGAGGGGGCTTCGCCGCCTACCGAATCCAACCGAACTCCGAATGCCGGCGGCCCAGAGCGCGGCAGTCAGAGCATGTGGGCTAAGCTGTGTGCTCGAGAGGGAAACAGCCCGGACCGCCCGCTAAGGTCCCCAAGTTCCAGCCGAGTGGCAAAGGATGTGCGTCCGCCCAGACAACCAGGATGTTGGCTTAGAAGCAGCCATCCATTCAAAGAGTGCGTAACAGCTCACTGGTCGAGTGGACATGCGCCGACAATACACGGGGCTAAGCTGGACACCGAAGCGGCGGGATTTTAATTCATTAGAATCGGTAGGGGAGCTTCCCATGGGCGGAGAAGCCGGAGGGCGACCGACGGTGGAGCGCATGGGAGTGAGAATGCTGGCATGAGTAGCGAGAGACGAGAGAGTAACTCGTCCGCCGTGAACCCGAGGTTTCCTGGGCAAGGCTAATCCTCCCAGGGTCAGTCGGGGGCTAAGGCGAGGCCGGTAGGCGTAGCCGACGCGCAGCAGGCAGACATTCCTGCACCGCGCACGCGGCGCTACGACCGACGGGGCGACGGATGGGGGTGGCTCGGCGGGGTTCTGGACGTCCCCGTGATGGAGCGCGGCCCGCGGACCAGGGAAATCCGGTCCGCACACAGGGCGAGGCTCCGGACGAAGCGACTAAGCGAAGCGAGTGAGCCCGAGGTCCCTAGAAAAACCCCTAGGCAGGCGCGTGCGCGCCCGTACCGCAAACCGACACAGGTGGGTGGGTAGAACATACCGAGGCGATCGGGTCAACCATGGTCAAGGAACTCGGCACAATGGCCCCGTAACTTCGGGAGAAGGGGTGCCCGCGCGTACGTGAACGGACTTGCTCCGGGAGCGGAGGCGGGCCGCAGTGGAGAGGCCCAAGCGACTGTTTACCAAAAACACAGGACTCTGCAGAAGCCGCAAGGCGACGTATAGGGTCTGACGCCTGCCCGGTGCCGGAAGGTCACGCGGAGGAGTTAGCGCATCGCGCGAAGCCCCGAAGCCAAGCCCCGGTAAACGGCGGCCGTAACTATAACGGTCCTAAGGTAGCGAAATTCCTTGTCGGGTAAGTTCCGACCTGCACGAAAGGCGCAACGACTTGGGCGCTGTCTCGACCATGGACCCGGTGAAATTGCACTGGTCGTGAAGATGCGACTTACCCGCGGAAGGACGGAAAGACCCCGTGAACCTTCACTGCAGCTTGGCATTGGCCGCTGGTCCCGCGTGTAGAGGATAGGCAGGAGGC
>NZ_SPFO01000038.1:0-2443 GCF_005845035.1 Collinsella aerofaciens
ATAGGGAGAGGGCCTGACCCCATATCGTTGGGGCCAGGCCCGATTTTGCCTCTTGACAATGTCCTGCTCATATTAAATGCCGGTACGCTTGCAGAATCGTACCTGTTCCGATTACAGAAAAGGGGCCGTCATGCGTAAGCCTGCCTCCTGCGTCCTTTCCATCGCGCTCTCGCTCGTAATGACGGTTGGTTTTATCCCGTCACCCGCGCTTGCCGAAATCGCCAGTGCGCCAGAACCCGCCGCGCAAAGCGCCGGCAAACCTAACGAGAGCCCAGCCGAAACCACGTCGGGCCAAGCCCGGGCAAACGATCAAATCAGCGCCGCCTCCGGCACCAATGTAACGGCCAACGCAACGCAGCCGATCGACGCCAGCATGTTCAGTATCGAGGACACCGACATTCGCTACACGGGCAATCCCGTGATGCCCACCGTCACGTCGTCGACCGTGCCGAGCGACCAGTACACTGTCGCCTACGAGAACAACGTAGCCATCGGTCAGGCGACCGCCGTTGTGACCGCCGACGACCAGAACTACAGCGGCACCTGCGCGATCCCATTTGAAATCAAACCGGCGAACGCGGCCGCGAACTACCAGCACAGCACCACCGCGCAAAGCGGCGACATCACGCTCACCGTCCAATGGAACGACCCGAGGCTCGGCCAGGAGACCACGTTCCATGTGACTGCGACGGGCGGAAGCGGTGCGTACCAATTCCGCATGGACGCACCGACGTATATGGATCCCGACGGTAGCAGCGAAAGCGTTGCCGACCCCAGCCGTAACCAGTGGCAGCAATACACCGGCGAATGCACATCGCACGACTACCAGTTCGAAATGACCGCTAGCGGCACCTATTACCTGCGCTTTTACCTGATGGATAAGGCGGCCGGCGTGTACTATCTGCGCTCAAACGTGTTTGCGAGCGCGAACGACGACGCCTATCCGGCGGTCAGCGCCATCGTGAAGTCCGCAGTCGACAAATGCAGCGCCGATACCGACGGGTCCGACTACGCCCGCGCCCTGTGGCTCCACGACTGGACGCTCGACCAGCTGGAGTACGACCACAGCCTCAACTGGTGCTCGGCCGAAAGCGGCCTCACGCGCCACCAGGGCACCTGCGAGAGCTACCAGCGCATCTACTCCAAGCTCCTTGACGCCGCGGGCATCGCCAACGGCCGCATCACCGGCAACGGCCACACCTGGAACGCCGTAAAGATCGACGGCAAATGGTGCCAGATGGACCTAACCTGGGACGACACCAGCGACAACTGGTACGGAGACCTGGACCAGCGCCATCTGTACTTTGGCCTGACCGACGAGCTCATGGCAATCGCCCACTCCGACCACACCGCAAACTACCAAAAGGACGGCTACGCCTACCGCTCAACCGACCTGTCCAACAATTACTTTGTGCGAAATGGCAAGGCCGACGAATGGGCCGAAAAATATGCCGACCGCATTCAGCAGCATCTAGATGCCAGGGAAGAGAGCTTTTCCATTGATGCAGATAATCAGTCTTTCCCGCCGAGTATCTCGGGGATTCAGAACGGAATTGTTGCTTATGCGATGAATCAGAGGGAGTGGAAGTCCGACAATGCCAAAGTTGGGCTTAGTGTGACATCAAACGTCACCAAGGAATCGAACAACAAATGGAGCGCTAAGTACGACCTAAAGGCTGAATACAAAATAGCAGCTTTAGAAAAGGTCATCGACGACGGCGACTACCGCCTGTCCATCTCGCTCGACGCCCGGATGGCCGTCTCGGCATCGGGCTCGGGCTGCAAGCTCTCCGCGTCGGCGGGCGCCCTCACCTTCGAGCGCGACGGGGCGACGGGCCTGTACAGGATATCCTCGGGCGGGAGGCTGCTGACCGAGGCGGGGAGCTCCGCGGTGCTCGCCGAGCCGGACGGCTCGGCATCCCAGCTCTGGCGCGTCGCGGCCAGCGGGGGCGCCTACACCGTGACGTCGGCGTCCGGCCTCGCCCTCGACGACGACGCGAGGCGCACCTCCGAGGGCAACAGGGTCTGGCTCTACGAGCCGAACGGCACGCCGGCGCAGAAGTGGCTGCTCGCGGACCCGGCGATCCCCCGCACGGTCGACGACGGCGACTACCGCCTGTCCATCTCGCTCGACGCCCGGATGGCCGTCTCGGCATCGGGCTCGGGCTGCAAGCTCTCCGCGTCGGCGGGCGCCCTCACCTTCGAGCGCGACGGGGCGACGGGCCTGTACAGGATATCCTCGGGCGGGAGGCTGCTGACCGAGGCGGGGAGCTCCGCGGTGCTCGCCGAGCCGGACGGCTCGGCATCCCAGCTCTGGCGCGTCGCGGCCAGCGGGGGCGCCTACACCGTGACGTCGGCGTCCGGCCTCGCCCTCGACGACGACGCGAGGCGCACCTCCGAGGGCAACAGGGTCTGGCTCTACGAGCCGAACGGCACGCCGGCC
>NZ_SPFO01000038.1:2542-3220 GCF_005845035.1 Collinsella aerofaciens
CTCGCCCTCGACGACGACGCGAGGCGCACCTCCGAGGGCAACAGGGTCTGGCTCTACGAGCCGAACGGCACGCCGGCCCAGAAGTGGCTGCTCTCAAGGTAAAGATTGTTGAAAGCAAAGAACTGTCCCTTGGGGGAACTCACCCCGAGGGACAGCTTCATTCTGCAAGCGTCTTAAGGTACTCCCCCAGCTCTTCCTCCCAGTCGGGCATGCGGAAGCCGACCGACTCGAGCCTGGACAGGTCGAGCGCGGAGCGGACCGGGCGCGGGGCGATGGGGCCGGCTGCGCTGGCGTAGTAGTCGGCCGTCGATACCGGCACGACCCTGTCCCCGTTGCCGTTGGCGGCCTCGAAGACGGAGCGGGCGATGTCGGCCCAGGACCTCACGGCGCCCGAGCCCGTGCAGTTGTAGGTCCCGTAGGGGGCGTGCGTCCCCAGCACGTGGAAGATGGCCTGCGCCATGTCGCGCGTGAAGGTCAGGCGTCCCAGCTGGTCGTCCACGACGGTGACCTGCGTGAGCTTGTCGTCCGGGTCGGCCACGCGGTCGGACAGGCCCTTCATGGTCTTGACGAAGTTATGCCCCTCGCCGATGACCCAGGAGCTGCGCATGATGTAGTGGCGCGGGCAGCCGGCCACGGCGATGTCGCCGGCGGCCTTGGTCTGGCCGTAGACGGAAAGTG
>NZ_SPFO01000003.1:0-127789 GCF_005845035.1 Collinsella aerofaciens
TAAAGCCGTTTGTCTCCACCCGCGTAGCGGGTGGTTTAAAGCTGGCCGCTGCGCGGCCAGCAGACTAAAGTCTTGAATAAAAAGGGCGCGTCCATACGGACACGCTCCTGCGCACAACAATGCAAAGAACGACTTAGAAGCTACCGCGCTTCAGGAAGTCGGGAAGCTCGAACTGATCGTTGCCGAAGTTAGGAAGCTCGGTGCCACCGACGTTGCGGGTCGGAGCGGCCTGAGCCGGGCTCGTGGCAGGAGCGGTGCGCTGCGGCTCAGCGGAGGCAGCGGCCTTGCTCTGAGACTGCTGAGCAGCAAAGAGCTCGTCCTGACGGTTGACGTTGGAGTCGGAGAAGCCCGTAGCGATGACGGTGATACGCACCTGATCGCCCAGGGACTCGTCGACAACGGTACCGAAGATGATGTTGGCCTCGGGGTCGACGGCGTTGGCGACAACGTCGGCGGCGTCGCTGATCTCCTGGATGCCCAGGTCCTTGGAACCGGCGATGGAGAGCAGCACGCGCGTGGCGCCATCGATGGAGCTCTCGAGCAGCGGGCTGGAGATGGCCTGCTGGGCAGCGTCGACGGCACGGGTGTCCCCAGAAGAGGTACCGATACCCATCATGGCGGTACCGGCCTGCTTCATGATGGTCTTAACATCGGCGAAGTCCAGGTTGATGATACCGGGGACGGTGATGAGGTCGGTGATGCCCTGGGTGCCCTGGGAAAGGACGCCATCGGCAATCGCGAAGGCCTCGAGCATGGTGGTCTTCTTCTCGGCGATGTCGAGCAGCTTATCGTTAGGGATGACGATCATGGTGTCGACGCAATCGGAGAGGGTCTTAATGCCCTCCTCGGCGCTCTTCTTGCGCTTGCGGCCCTCGAAGGTGAAGGGCTTGGTCACGACGGCGACGGTCAGCGCACCGACCTCGTTCATCGCGATATCGGCAACGATGGGAGCAGCGCCGGTACCGGTGCCACCGCCCTCGCCGCAGGTGATGAACACCATGTCGGCGCCAGCGAGCGCCTCGGCAATGTCGTCGCGGGACTCATCGGCAGCCTTGCGGCCAACCTCGGGGTTGGCGCCGGCGCCCAGGCCGCGGGTAAGGTCGGTGCCGATGTGCACCTTGATATCGGCATCAGAGATCGCGAGTGCCTGAGCATCGGTGTTGATGGCAACAAACTCGACGCCGCGGATGCCCTCTTCGATCATTCGATTGACCGCGTTGGTACCGCCGCCGCCGACGCCGACCACCTTAATGACGGCAAGGTAGTTGTTGATCTCTGTCTCGTGCATGTCGGTCCTCCGAACAAAGGTTATAGCCATAGCATGGGTCGACCCCTGCGCACATTAACCTTCAGGTTGAAAGTAAATGCAAAGGTAAACCGTATTATGTTTGCACATTATGAACGTATCAGTCAAATAATTGACCGTGAAAACCAAACAAACCAGATAAACGGCGTGGTATGGCCCCTCAACAAAGCATCAACCAGCGCTACGAGGTCGGAGCGTTCCTAAATGTATAGTTACCCGGAGAGCGCACATTGATATACGTTACGCCCTCTACCTGCGAAAGCAACTTGGTGACTACGCGTTCCTTCTTGACGATATCGTCCGAATCGCCCAGCGACACCTCAATGCCGTTATTGAGGTTTGCCGAGATGGCTTCGACCGAAGGCGTGGAAATATCCTTGACTTGTCCCAAGAACTCGCTCGAAAAACCACGCACATAATCCAAGCCAGCCTTAACGGCCTTGGAGCTCACCGCCTGGCCGGAAACCGGAGCGACATCCGCCGAGACATCAGTCAACAACACCGCGCCATAGTGCTTAGCGAGCGCCAGCGCGGCATCAATGCCGGTCAGGGTATTTGAGCCCTGCCCCGTCGTGATGACGTTGCCCTGGTCATCCACTTCGACCGACGTCGACAGCGGGGCGATCCAGGTGTCATCATCCCCGATGGCCCAGGCAAGGTCATCGGAGCTGATATAGGCAATTGCGATGACCTTGCGCTCCATCGGCGTAATGATGAGCGTATGCGGGAACTGACGCTGGACATCTACGCCCGAGACCCACGGGTTCTGCTTGAGGTCCTCGGTAATCTGGTCGGGATCGACGTTAAAAAGCGACGTTCCCTCGGGCAAATCGATCAGCTGGATAGCATCGTGCTTCGTCACATGCTCGCTGCCTTGAATCTGAATATCAGTGGCGGTAAACAATCCAGAGTTAATCACCACGATGGCAACGACGACGAGCACGGCCAAGACGGCCAGAACGCCGCCAACGATTTTGCCTTTGCCTGTAACGACAGAAGCGGCGTCTGATGTTTTATTTACCATCGCCCCAAGTGAAGACAACGGGTTGACGCTTTTTTTACCCGAAGGCTTCTTGGCGGTAGCCGGCACCGATGTCAGCGAGCGCGGTTTCGATGCGCCCAGCGTGCGACCTGGACGCGGCGCTTTAGTTCCCGTCGAGGGCTTAGGAGTTGCCATGGGACGGGCAGGTTTGGCGCCCATAACAGGCTTTGACGTCACCGAGGGACGCGAGGACTTTTTTGCGGCCGGACGATTACCGAGCTGCGAGCCGACGACCGGACGACTGGCCTGTCGAGCATGCCCGACAGACTTAGAATGCGCGACGGTATTGCGTTGAGGTTTGGCAGGCGCGCCGGAACGCCCTCCGGCGCGGCGGAAGGTGGGTTTCGATGCTCTAGAAGCCGAGGAATTTAACTTCCGGTCTGAGCTCGATGCCATACGCCTCCCTCACCTTTCCGTGCACATGTCTGATAACCGCGGCAACGTCATCGGCCGAGGCAGTTCCGTTATTAACGATAAAATTAGCGTGAACGGGCGAAACTTCCGCGCCGCCAATCGAAAAACCCTTTAATCCACAATCCTCGATAAGCTTGCCCACACTCGCATCGGGCGGGTTGCGAAAGACCGACCCGCAGGATGCGCGACCCATGGGCTGCGTACGCTTGCGCCTCGTCAGGTACCGCTCCATGCGCTCGCGAATGTCGGCCTTGGGCGCCGGTTTAAGCTTGAGCACGCACTCGAGGATGATCTCATTGCGGGGAAGGCTACATTCGCGGTAGCCCCAAGTGATCTCGGACCCCGCATAATGTTTGATACCGGATACCGGGTCAAACGTTACGACATCCTCAACCAGCGAGCCAATCCACTCGGTCCGTGTGCCGGCATTCATAGATATCGCACCGCCGACCGAGCCAGGGATGCCAACGGCAAACTCAAGGCCCGAGAGGCTACGCGACAGGGCATCGTTGACCAGGCGCGCAAACATCACGCCCGCACCGACCGTCAGCGTACAACCGTCATCGGCAACAACCGTGCGCTGAAACTCACGTCCGAGCGAAATGACGGCGCCGCGATAACCGCCATCGGCAACCAGCAGATTGGAGCCCTTGCCGATGATGACCCACGGCACCTGCTCGCGATCGAGCACCGCCACGGCGCGGCGAAGGGCATGATAGCTATGGCACGTCACAAAGAGGTCGGCCTTGCCGCCGATACGATAACTCGTATGACGCGCAAGGCGCTCGTCCTCGATCACATCCGTGTCGATCATGCCCGAGAGCGCCATGACGGCGTTAAACAGACCCATTAGACTTAAGCGTCTTTCTTGGCAGTCAGATACTCGATAAACTCGGGACCGACGGTCGTAACGTCACCGGCACCCATGGTGAGCAGCAGGTCGCCCTCGCCCACCATCTGCTCGAGCTCCTGATTGAGCTCAAGACGGCTGGAGCAGTACACGACCTCCTTGCCAGGATGCTTGGCGCGCACGGTATCGGCGAGCATCTTAGAGGTAACACCCGGAATGGGCATCTCGCCAGCCGAGAACACATCAATCAGCAGCAGTTTATCGGCATTGGCAAATGCATCGGCAAAGTCGTCGCACAGGGCCTGCAGACGCGAATAACGGTGCGGCTGGAACACGACGTCGACATGCTTGTAGCCCAGCGACGAAGCGGCAGCAAGCGTCGCCTTGATCTCGGTGGGGTGATGGCCGTAATCATCGACCACGGTGATGCCATCGATATCGCCCACGTGGGTAAAGCGACGGCGGACGCCCTCAAAGCTCGAGAGCGCCTTGGCGGCGGCGTCGATGTCAAGGCCCAGAACATGGGCGACGGTGAGCACCGCCGTGGCGTTGAGCATGTTGTGGCGACCGGGATTGCTCTTGATCTCCACAGCGTGCTCAGTGCCGTCCTCAAAGCGAACGATAAAGTCGCTCTGGATGCCCTTGACATCCGGGTGCATGCAGACGATGTCGTTGCTCTCGGCAAAGCCGTAGGAAAGCACGTGACGGCCCGTCGACTTGGCGAGCTCGACCAGATGCGAGTCCTCACCGCAGACGATGACGGTGCCGTCCTCGCCCACCAGGCTCATGAATTTGGCGAAAGTCGCCTCGATCTCCTCGATACCCGAGTAGTGATCGAGGTGGTCGGCCTCGACGTTGGTCACAATGACCACGTTGGGGTTCAGGAACAGGAAGGAGCTGTCGGACTCGTCGGCCTCGGCGACAAAATAGTCGCCCGAGCCGTTCTTGCCGTTCGTGTCATAGCCCTCGACAATGCCGCCGATCAAGAAGCTCGGATCCAGACCCATGCGGTCGAGCATGGTGGCGCACATCGAAGACGTGGTGGTCTTGCCATGCGTGCCGGCAACAGCGACGGTGGTGTAGCCGTGGCCCAAAGCAGAGAGCATCTTGGCACGAGGCCACACGGGAATGCCCAGCTCGCGAGCGCGCACGAGCTCAGGGTTGGACTCCGGAATAGCGGTGGAGACAACAACCACGTCGGGCTTGACCTCGTCGATCGTGGCGGCCTCATGGCCCACATGCACCTTCACACCAGCGCGGGTAAGCTGGCGGATATAGCGTGACGTCTTAAGGTCGGAGCCGGTAACGGCATAACCGCGCTCGTGCAGAACGAGGGCGATGCCGCTCATGCCGGCGCCGCCGATACCGATAAAGTGGGCGCTCTTAAACTCGGGCGCGGAGGTTGCAGTCTGGGAATCAGCCATGTGCTCGTGTACTCCTTGCGTAAACACTGCCTGTAACCCGTTAACTGTACCGCACCTACCGCATCAGCGCGAGGGCGACCGACGATATCCCGTCTAACTAACGCAAACCCTCTACCGCATCCGCCAGAAGAGCGGCGGCCCTATCCTGAGCCAGACCACGCGCCGCCTGACGCATGGCGTCGCGTGCCGCCGCGTCATCGACCAGGTGCAGCAGCTCATCGGCAAAGGCAGAACCGTCGATATCGGCATCGGCGCAGAGCACGCCGGCCCCGGCGTCGACCAGATAACGGGCATTGGTGGTTTGGTGGTCGGCAGTCGCATGCGGGTACGGCACGAGCACCGAAGGCACGGCGAGCGCAGCGATCTCGGCCACGCTCGATGCGCCCGAACGCGAGAGCACCAAATCGGCAGCAGCCAGCATATCGCCCATGTTGTCGATGTAAGGCTGGACGCGGTAACGCTTCGCCTCCTCGGGCGTCAGCGCCAAAGCGCGCTCGGTCTCCTCAAAGCCGTCGGCACCCGTCGAATGCAACACATAGAGGTTCTTGCGCGAAAGCAGCTCGTTTTTGAGCGAAGCCACGCGCTCGTTGAGGTGCTGGGCGCCAAGTGAACCGCCAAAGACGAGCAGCAGCGTAGCGTCCTCGGGAACGCCAAGTGCCTTGCGGCCGCGAGCGCGATCGCCCTCGATCACCGAGCGACGTACGGGGTTGCCGGTCATGAGCACGTGGTCAGGGTCACCTTCGCGCTCAAAGACCGAACGCGCTGCCGGCACCGAGATGCACACGCGAGCGGCGTGGGAATTCATCATCTTGTTGGCCAGGCCCGGAACAGAGTTCTGCTCATGCAGCAGATACGGAACGCCCGCGCCCTTGCACCACCCCAGCAGCGGAACCTCGACATAGGCACCAAAACCAATGGCGGCATCGGGCTTGCCGACCTTTGAGAAATGATTGGCGAGCGCACGCTTGGCCTTATTGACACGCCACAGCGAGGTCAGCGCCGTCCAAGGACGGGAGCGGTCGAAGCCCGTGACCGTAATGGGCACAAAATCAAACCCAGCCTCGGGGACCAGACGACCCTCGAGCTTGCGCGACTGGCCCACGAACACAACGTGGTGGCCACGGTCACGCAGCTCTTCGGCCAAGGCGAGCGCGGGGTTGATGTGTCCTGCCGTACCGCCGGCTGCAATAGCAACGGTCATCTTATCGGTCATGGTAGTCCCTTCGTACACGCGGTCCCTGGTCGTCGGTGCGCAAGCGCGCCGACGGGTCCGAGTTCAAATCGATTCGATTATATCCGCCGCCCGCGTTGCGAGGGCTGGGGCGCTGAGGACGACCTTGCGGCGCCGTTCGCTGACGCGGGCGGGCTGCCGGCTCGGTCGCAGAGCCATCCAGGACGGTAAAACCGTTACGCGAAGAACGCTCGCCGCGCACGTGGGGCACGCCGGCGGTACTCTCATCCATAACGGCAAAGCTCTCACGTCGGCGGTCATACTCATCGCGGCGGGCGCTCTCGTACGAAACGCGCAGGATCAACCCGGCAAGCATGAGCGACACAATAATCGACGAACCGCCGTAGCTAATAAACGGCAACGGTTTGCCCGTCATGGGAAACACGTTGAGGATGCCCAGCGCGTTAATCAAAAACTGCACCGCGAGAATGACCGCGGAGCCAGACGCCATGAGCGCGCCCCGACGATCGGTCGCCTGCTCGGCAATGCGAAACGCCGAGTAGATCAGCATCGCAAACACCAAGAAGAACAGCACGGTTCCAACAAAGCCGACTTCCTCGCCAATGATAGCCAGGATGTAGTCATTGTGCGCCTCGGGCAGATACGAGTACTTCATGGTTGAGTTGCCGATGCCACGGCCGAACAGACCGCCCGAGGCAAAGGCCATGATGGCAAGCGTGGCCTGATAGCCGTCACCATACTCGTCGGCCCAAGGGTTCAAGGCAACCTGAATACGCACCATACGGTACGGCTCTGCGACAAGCGCAATCACGATCACGAGAATGCCGAAGATTAGCACGCCGATGATAAATCTGGGGTCGAGACCCGCAAACAACGCCATGCACATGAGGGTCAACAGGATGATCAGGACAGTACCGAAATCGGGCTGGATAAAGATCAGAAAGAGCGAAATGCCCAAGTAGATGCCCATCTTGCGAAGGAATTCGTTGATGTTGCCACCGGGCGAAAAGAAACGATCAAGCATGATGGCCGAATACGCAATGGCAAATGGCTTTAAAAACTCGGAAGGCTGGAACTGAATGCCGGCAATGTTGAGCCAGCGCGTGGCGCCACGGCTGCCGCTACCCACCAAGAACACCAGAAACAGTAGCCCTATCATGCCTATGAGGAAGATCCTGAGCACGTCCTCCCCAAACCAGCTGTCCGGCAAAACGCGCACGATGGCAATCAGTGCCAGAACACCGACCACGGCAAACGCGGCCTGTCGACCCAGAAAAAACGTCGCCGAGCCATTCTCGTGCAGCGCCTCGACCGAAGACGCCGAGTACACCATCAGCAGGCCAAAGCATACCAAGGTAAACAAGCAGGCCATGAATATCAAACGGGGGCGCATGATACGGGCGGGAACGCCGGCAATATAGCGTTCGCTAAACGACTGCCCGCCGCGGCTGGAACGCGGTGTGGTGCGACGTGAGGAAGCACGGTCCGAGTCGGGCCTCCTCATACCTTGTCGGGGGCTCTCCTCTCTCACCGGCAACCCCTATTCCATTTGTGATTTCGCCGCAGCGGCAAGCTGAGCCACATAGTCCTTAAACACGCGGCCGCGCTCCTCATAGCCCGAGAACTCATCGAACGAAGAGCAGGCAGGAGAAAGTAAGATCACGTCACCACGGCTCGACAACGAACGGGCAACGTCCACGGCGTCGCGTAGGCCATCCGCCTGGGCGATATCCACATCGCCATCGACATCGGCCTCGTCCATAGCGGCGGTGAAGCGCTCGCGCGCATCGCCAAAGCAGACGACCGAGCGTACGTTATCCATAACAACGCGCGCGAAGTCCGTGAGCGGCGTGCCCTTATCGTGGCCGCCGAGCAGCAAGATCACGTCGTCATCGGGAAATGCCGTCAGTGCCTTCTCGACCGCATCGGTGTTGGTCGCCTTGGAATCGTTGACGTAGCGCACGCCGTCAATCTCGCCACACGGCTCCACGCGGTGCTCGAGCGGCTGGAACGAGGCCAGACCGCGGCAGACACCGTCGACATCGGCACCGACTGCCAAGGCAGCCGTAGCAGCGCACAGGGCATTGATAACATTGTGATGGCCCGAGATCTTGAGCTCGGATGTAGCGATGAGCGGGGTCTCGACGCCCTTCAGACGCACGATCATCTTGCCATCGCGCACAAAGGCGGCATCCTCGCCCTCAGGCTCGTCAAAGGCAACCTTGCAGATGCGACGACCCGGCGTGTAGATGTACTCATCGAACTCGTGAATGCCGGCGTCTTCGACGTCGACAACCGCCAGATCGTCATCGACCATATTGTCAAACAGTTTGATCTTGGCAAGCGCGTAGTTCTTATGGCTCTTATGCCAGCCCAAGTGGTCGGGAGTGATGTTGAGCAGCACCGCCACGCGAGGGTGGAGCTCGGTGGTCGTAGCAATCTGATAGCTCGAGAGCTCAGCCACAAACCACTCGTTGTGGGCTCGGCCGTCAATCTCGTTGACCGGTGGCTCGCCTATGTTGCCGACAGCAACGCTGGCCTCGCCGGCAGCCTTGAGCAGATAATCAGTCAGCGACGTGGTGGTCGTCTTGCCGTTGGTGCCCGTAATGGCAATCCAGTTATCGGGCGACAGGCGATAGGCAAACTCGGGCTCACCCATAATCTGGGCGGCATGCTCGCGCCCGGCCTTAAAGAAGCCCGAGAACTCCGAGATGCCCGGGCACGTCACGCATACGTCATAGGCGCCCTCGACCTGTTCGGTCCCATAGACAAACGACGCACCAGCAGCCTCGAGCGCACGCGTGGCGTCATTGGGCTCAGAGGTGCCGCCGCCATGCACGGTAACGGCGCTTACGCGCTCGGGATGTGCCAGCGCCCAGCGGGCGACATCGAGACCGGATTTGCCCTGACCCAAAACGAGCAGGCTAAAGACATCAGCAAGAGGCATGAAAGACCACTATCCCAACTGGAAGAACAAAGCAAGGCCAACGGCACCAAAGGCCGCAGCGATAATCCAAAAACGGATGACGACCTTGGTCTCGGCCCAGCCCTTCTTTTCGAAATGATGATGGATGGGCGCCATAAGGAAGACGCGCTTGTGCGTAAAGTGGAAGTAGACAACCTGAATCATGACCGACAGGGTCTCAACGATAAACAGGCCGCCGATGATGAGGGAGACGACCTCGGTGTTGGTCATGATGGACGTGCAGGCAAACGCGGCGCCCAGGGCAAGCGAGCCGGTATCGCCCATAAAGATGCTCGCCGGATAGCAGTTGAACCACAGAAAGCCCAAGCAGGCACCGGCACACGCGGTGCAGAAGATGGACAGGTTCACGTCTCCGTGCAAAAACGCCATGGCAGCCATGGCGAGCATGGCAATCATGGAGGTGCCACCAGCAAGACCGTCAAGGCCATCGGTCAGGTTCACGGCATTAGAAAGACCGGCGATCATCAGCCAGCAAAAGACAATGTAGAGCCACGGGAACGAAAGGCCGCAGATGGTGGTCGAAAGAACACCGAGGTCAATCGTCAGGCCGCCGGGAAAACGAATCTCGGGGGCGACGCCGCACCAGTTGACGGCAAGTACCGTAAAGGTGACACAGATAATGGTTAGGCCGATCATCTTGGCATGAGGCGTCAGACCGAGCGAGCGCCCATGCGTAACGGAGGTCAGGTCGTCGATCAGGCCCAGCACGCCGGTCGCCAGCGTGGCGAGCAGCACGAGCACGAGCTCGGTGGTGAGCTTGCCCATCAGCAGGCAGGTCAGCGAGATCGCGACGAGGATGACAACGCCACCCATGGTGGGCGTTCCCTGCTTAACCAAATGACGCTTGGGGCCGTCGGCACGAACCTGCTGGCCGATACCCTCGACCTTGAGCAGCTTGATCCACCACGGCATGAGCAGCAGCGCAATGGCAGCGGCGATGCCAAGCCCCAAAAAAGCCTGATACGTTGGATACGAGGGATTGCCGAACATGGGCTAGCACACACCTTCCACAAAGCGGTCGAGCTCAACAAAGCGGGAACCCTTGACCAGTACAACATCATGTTTTTCAAGCGCGCCGCCCATGCGGTCGAGCACCTGCTGATAATCGGAGAACACCTGGATGCGGTCCTCGTCCATACCCATCATGCGCGCGGCATCGGCCATAAGCTGGGCCAGCTCACCACCCACGCACGCCAGCATGTCGAGCTTCTTGGCGGCGGCATAGGCGCCCACGAGCTCATGCATGCGAGGAGCCTCATCGCCCATCTCGCCCATCTCGCCCAGGATCGCCATGCGAGACCCCGTGCACGAAAGCGAGCACAGCAGATCGAGACCAGCAGCCATGGATTCGGCGCTGGCGTTATAGGAGTCATCGATGACGCGGGCACCGCTCTTGGCGCGCTTGATCTCCTGGCGGTGACCGGTGATCGTGAGGCCCCTAAAGGCAGCATCGACCTGCTCGGGCGTCACGCCCAGGCGATAGGCAACTGCGGCGGCCTTAACGGCATTTGGGACGGACTGCACGCCGGGGATGGCAAGCATGGTATCGATCGTCTCACCCTGGCCAAAATCGAGCGTAAAGACCGGACGGCCCTCGTCATCAACACGAATGTCGCGGGCGCGGACCTCATCATCGTCCGAGACGCCGGCCAGCATCACGTCGATACCAGCAGGCTGGGCGAACGTATCGCGAATGAACGGCGTAAAGTCGTCCTCGCCGCCCAAAACCAGCAGCGGCAAGAAGTCGCCGGCGGCGCACATACCCTGGACAATCTCGGCCTTAGCGCGGGCGATGTTCTCGCGGCTGCCCATAATGCCGATATGAGAGGTGCCGATCTTGCTCACGATGGCAAGGTTGGGATTGGCGGACTGGGACAGGCGCTCAATCTCGTGGAAATGGTTCATGCCCATCTCGAGCACCAGGACCTCGGTATCGGCCGGAGCGGAAAGCACCGTGAGCGGCATGCCGATCAGGTTATTGAAATTGCCCTTGGTGGCCCAGACACGATAGCGCTTGGCGAGCACGGCGGCGAGCACGTCCTTGGTCGTCGTCTTGCCGATGGAACCGGTAATGCCAACGACCAGGCAGCCAAGCTCCAGGCGATACGTGTGCGCCAAACGCAGCAGAAACTCCTCGGGATCATCGGTCAGCAGGATGGCGCATTCCTTGTCCTGTGCCAGCGAGACCAGCTCGGCCTCGGGCTCACGCGTCATCACGACGGCGCCGGCACCCGACTGGACGGCACGGGAAGCAAAATCATTGCCGTCAACGTTTTCACCGGGAAAGGCGACGAAAATCGTCCCTTCCTCGACCTGGCGCGAGTCGATAACGCACCCGCGGCATACCCGATCGGCTTCTCCCGTCACGGTTCGGGCCCCTGTTGCGGCCGCGAGGTTGTTGACGGCGATCTCTATCATTGCAGCTCCCCTGTAAACCTAATAATGCTATCGGCGTATTGTATCCCAGCGCCGCACATGCGTGGTGCAGGGCATGTGAACACCCTCATATGGGACAACAAACCACGCCCCAAAGATTGTAACCCCCTACTTCGTGTGCGGGATACCCAGCACGTCGAGCGCGTTGGCCATAATGGACTGGAACGGCACCGCAGCGGCATCTGAGCCGCTCGGCGTTCCGTCGAGCGTGATATAGCACAGCACCTTGGGCGATTGTGCCGGTGCAAAGCCCATAAAGGACGACATGTAGTTCTCCTTGAGGTAGCCGCCGTTCTCGTCGGCACGTTCGGCTGTACCGGTCTTACCCGCCACGTCATAGCCGTCAACCGCGCCGCCAACGCCCGTTCCCTCGGACACGACCGTCTGCATGCACGATGTCACCTGGGATGCGGCGTCCTCAGAAATCGCGCGCTCGCCTTCGCCCCAGTCCTTCTCGTCGCCTTTGCTGGACTTATAGAAGTGCGGTGTCATCATCACGCCGCCGTTGGCGATGCCGCCCACGGCACGTGCGATCTCAATCGGCGAGACGGACAGTGCCTGTCCAAAGCTCATCGAGCCCAGCGTGGCGCCGTCATACTGGTCACGCTCCTTGACGATACCCAGGCTCTCTCCCGGAAAATCGACACCCGAGCTGTGACCGATGCCCCACTTGTCCACATAGGTGGCAAAGTCGTCGGCACCGATCTTGCGCCCCACCAGGACAAAGCCCACGTTGGACGAACGGCGCATCATCTCGCGCACATCCATGGTCATGGCATAGTCGCGCTTGTCGGCATCGGTGACGGTATCGTCGCCCACCTTGATGCTCGCCGGCACCTCAAACGACGTACTCGATCGCACGACGCCCAAGTCGAAGCCGGCGCCCGCCACGAGCGTCTTAAAAACCGAGCCGGGCTCGTAGGCGTCGGTGACCAGGCGCAAGTTCATATCCTCGGTCTTGGCATTCTCCAGATCGGTCTGGTCGTAGGTCGGGTACGAGCAGGCTGCCAAGATCTCGCCTGTCGTAGGATCGGTGACCAGCGCCGAGCCGTTCTTGGCCTTAGTCTTCTCAACTGCCTCTGCCAGGGCATCCTCGGCCGCACGCTGGATATTGACGTCGAGCGTCGTCACGATATCAACGCCGTCGACCGCAGCCACCTTTTTATAGGCACCGCCCGCGATATAGCTGCCGTCCCTCGCGCGCTCGCGTACGAGAGAACCGTTCGTGCCGGTCAGAAGCTTGTTGTATTGCTTTTCGAGACCCGTCAAGCCGTCGTTGTCTACATTCACTACACCCAGCACCTGCGATGCCAGATTGCCGTATGGATATACGCGCTTCATGGCCTGCTCAAAAAGCACGCCGGGCAGGTTCTTCTTCTCCAGCGCCGCAACATCGTCTTCGTCCACCTGGCGCTTGATATACACCCAGGTTCCATCGGACTCAACGAGCTTGCGGCAGGTCTTTTTATCGATTCCAGTTGCCTTGACCAGCGCCGACACCGTCTTGTCAACATCCTCGACAAGCTGCGGGTTCACGGCGATGTTGCGACATTCGACCGACGACGCCAACACGTTGCCGTTGCGGTCGTAGATGGTGCCGCGTTTGGCATAGAGGGTCTGCGCAAGCAGGCGGCGCGCATCGGCACGCTCGCGCAGTTTATCGGCTTCGACAATTTGATAGTCGGCAAGGCGAAAGACGCCCAAGCCCAAGCCAAGCCCGATGAAGCCCATGACGGCTTTGCGGCGAGGCAGAGGCGCGCCTGTGAGCCATTCGGTCGACGAACTCTTGCGCGACCTGGTGTTATGCACTTGAGGGCCGCCCGAGCCGCGAAGTCGCGACGCCGGGTCGTTGCCACGGGACTGCTCGGCGTTGTAAGATTGCCGACCCGTTCCTTGATAACCAGAACGTCCCCGCGACGAGGGACGTCCAGAACCGCGGCCCCCATCGGAACCGCGGCGATAGTCATTTGTCATACTCAGCTACCGTCTTGCTACTGAGCGGTCGCGGTCGCGTTGGCGCCCGCGGCTGCATCCTGCGAAAAGTCAAGTGTAACGCTCTCGCTGGGCTCCACCATGCCATAAGCGCCCGCAAGGTCGCGAATGCGCGTGTCGGCACCATAGACCGAATGCATGACCTCCAGGTCGGAGCTCTCATCGGTCGCCTTCTCGAGCGTGTTGGTAAGCGCGGCGTTGCTGTTGAGCACCTGGGCCGTAACGCCGGCGAGCGCCACACGGGCGACACCGATCGTCATGAAGATGGCCGCAATGATGCAAAACGTTTTAAGAACGCTCATGAAAACCGGGCTTACCGCCTGGTTTGCCTGACGGCCCGCGCCGGTGTAGACATCAAAGCGCGGCATGCGCTGCTCGCGGGGAGCAACGGGAGCCTGCGGTGCCTCACGATAGGCGGGCATGGCGTTCATATCATAGGCGAGTGCTGCGTTTGAGGTGTTGTAGCCCATGATATGCCGCCTCCCATCCCGAGTACGTTGGTAGTGTGTTTAAGCTTCGTTTGTGGTACGAGCGGGAGGTCCAATATCGCGCGGTCGCGTCTACAGACGCTGCGCCACGCGGATCTTGGCTGATCTCGCCCGAGGGTTGCGCGCAACCTCATCGGGTTGGGCAACCAAGGGTTTGCGGGTGATGACCTTGAGTATCGGCACGTTGCCGCACACGCACACCGGAATCTCCGGCGGACACGTGCACCCCTGGCTCATCTCCTTAAAGTGGTTCTTTACGATACGGTCCTCGAGCGAGTGATACGAGATGACGCAGATGCGTCCACCCGGGTTGAGCCACCTTGTGGCGGCGTCAAGCCCTCGCTCGAGCACATCGAGTTCGTGATTGACCTCGATGCGAATGGCCTGGAAACTTTTCTTGGCTGGGTGTCCGCCATGCCGACGAGCGGCAGCGGGGATACCAGCCTTGATGATCTCGACAAACTGACCGGTGGTTTCGATCGGCTCATGCTCGCGGCGGCGCACGATCTCACGCGCGATCTGCGAGGCGAACTTCTCTTCGCCATAGACGCGTAGAATCCGGGCGAGGTCGTGTTCGTTATAGGTGTTGATGACCTCAGCTGCGTTTAAGGTGTTGTTACCCGGATCCATCCGCATGTCCAATGGGGCGTCCTCGTTGTACGAAAAGCCCCTGCCAGGGATATCGAGTTGCGGCGACGAAACGCCCAAGTCGAACAGGAAGCCATCGACCCCGGGCACCTCGGCCGAGCAAAGCAGCTCGTCCAAGTCGCCGAAGTTGCCCTTCAGCAGCTGGTGCGGTACGCCGGGAACCTCGCGGTCCAGACGGGCGCCAGCGGCCTCGAGGGCCATGTCGTCCTGATCGACGCCGAGCAAAAGGCCGGTCTCCCCCACCTGCGCGGCCATCTTTACCGAATGGCCGGCACCGCCAAGGGTGCAGTCGCAGACGACGGAACCGCTCTTTAGCTGCAGCGACTCAAGCACTTCGCCGAGCATGACAGGTTCATGCCGATATTCTTGTGTCAAGATCCCACGCTCCATCCGTTACTCGTGCCTTGCCCTTACGAGAAGAAGAGGTCCAGCAGGGCCTCGTCATCATCGTCCTCATCGGCCGTAGCGCGGTCCCAAACCTCAAGGTGGTCGTAGTTGCCCACAACCGTGACCTCGCGGTCGAGGTTCGCCTGCTTGCGGAGAGACTCAGAAAGACCGATACGACCCGCGCTGTCCACATCCATCGACGTGGTGCGCTTGTTGATCGCCCTCATGAGCTTCTGGTCGTTGATGTCACGCGGGTTAAAACCCTCGTGGCCCTCACGACCCGCGAAGAGTCCTTCGACCCACTTATCGAAGGCCTCGGCAGAGAACACGTACAGAGCATCGACATCCAGGGCTTTAAACACGCGAACGTGCTCTCCAAGCTCCTCACGAAGGGGTGCAGGCAGGGATAGACGACCTTTTGCATCGAGATTGCGCTCGTATGCACCCGTCATTCCCATGTGCGCCCTCCCCTCGGTTACTCAGATGGCACGTACGCGGGGAACCACCCCGCCTGTCGACGTCATCAATAATATGGGGAACCGCCCCATTTTTCAACACCTTTCCCCACCCCTTCCCCCACCCCACCCCACCACTACACCCCCAATATGTTGTAAAACACCCCCGAGCATATGTTCGAAAACACAATATGTTGTGTTTGCAGCAAAGGCGGGATGCCACCTGTAGAACCACGCCCGCGAACCTCAACCTTCAAGTTGACCTTGAGGCGATTTTTACGTCCCTTTACACACCGTTCACATCGTCCCCAAACTCCCCCACCCAAGGCACGTGCGGCCCACCACCGCGACGCCAAGTGGCGAAAAATGGGACGGGCCCCAGATTGCCCATGCGCGCGCAAAAGCACGCCGTGGCAATCTGGGGCCCGTCCCCAAATACCTATAAATTTGCAGGTCAGCGATGAGTTAACGATGCGCCAGCGGGTGCGCCGCCAGATAGACCTCGGTCAGTTGCGTACGATCGACATGCGTGTAGACCTGCGTGGTCGATATATCGGCATGTCCCAAGATCTCCTGTAGCACACGGAGGTCTGCGCCGCCCGCAAGCATATGGGTGGCAAAGGAGTGACGCAGCGTATGGGGATGGAGTCCCACCAGCCCCACCTGGCGCCCATAGCGCTCACAGATGGCATGGATGCCCTGGCGTGACAGACGGCGGCCGTTCTTATTTAAAAAGACCGCCGAGGTCTCGGTTCCGCGGGCATGGGCCGCCAAGCGGGAACGCCCCTCAGTTACATAGAGCGTCAGAGCTCGCGCCGCGCTTCCCACCAGCGGTGACAGGCGTTCCTTTGAGCCCTTACCGCGAACGAGCACAAAGCCATCGTCGATATGGATATCGCCCACATCGAGCCCCACCAACTCGCTCACACGTAAACCGCATCCGTAGAGCACTTCCAAGATGGCATGGTCGCGCAAGCCCATCTCGCCCTCGGGAAAGTCTTGATCGAGCAGCGCCGAGACATCCTCCACCGATAGATACTCCGGCAAACGCTCAGCCTTTTTAGGCAGGCGCAACGCCGCCGTTGGATTTTGGGCCACAGCCCCATCGCGCACCAAAAAGGCATGCAGGCCCTTCACGGCCGCAAGCGCACGCTCCACTGAGGCATCGGAATAGCCCCCATCGCGGCGATCGGCAACAAAGCCCTCCACGACCTGACGAGTCACCTCTTCAAAAGACACAATACCCGCCCGCTCCAGATAGGCGCAGTACGTCGTCAGGTCACGACGATAGGCCGCAATCGTGTTGCGCGCCAAACCCCGCTCGACCGCGAGGTAATCGAGATACTCCCCCGCCGCCACGGCGAGCGACGAGGGAGTAGCTTCGGTATGTTCCTTATTCGCCGGCACCCTTAGTCCGTAGCGAGGTTCATGGGCGTCACCTGCAGACGGTCGACACCCTCGTGCTGGCCGATCGAAGCGCGCACGAACTCGCGGAACAGCGGCTGCGGGTTGGTCGGGCGGCTCTTGAACTCGGGATGAGCCTGGGTTGCCACATACCACGGATGCACGTCGCGCGGCAGCTCGACCATCTCGACCAGGCGCTCGTCGGGCGACAGGCCCGAGATAACCAAACCGGCGTCCTCGAGCTGGTCGCGGAAGGCGTTGTTGAACTCAAAGCGATGACGGTGACGCTCGTAGACGAGTTCCTCGCCATATGCCTCGCGAGCGAGGGTATCGGCGGCGAGCTTGCACGGATAGGCGCCCAGGCGCATGGTGCCGCCCTTCTCGGTCACGTCCTCCTGCGAGCTCATCAGATCGATGACGCTATACGGGCCATCCGGATCGAACTCGGAGGAGCTGGCGCCGGCAAGGCCGACGACGTTGCGCGCAAATTCGCACACGGCCACCTGCATACCCAGGCAAATGCCCAGATACGGAATCTTGTGCTCACGGGCAAACTCGGCCGCGAGGATCTTGCCCTCCAGGGCGCGCTTGCCAAAGCCGCCGGGGACCAGGATGCCCGAGGCGTCGCCCAGAACCTCGGAGACATTCTGCTCGTCGAGGCTCTCGCCGTCGACCAGCTGGACGTCCACATGGCGATCGTAGAAGACGCCCGCATGGTGCAGGGCCTCGATAACCGACAGGTACGCATCGGGCAGCTGCGTGTACTTGCCCACGACGGCGATCTTCACCTTGTCGGCGTGATGGTTGGCGTGGTTCTGTTTGCGCAGGAACTCGTTCCACTCGCTCATGTCGCGCTCACGCGGGTCCAGACCCAGACGCTCGCAAATGCGCAGGTCAAAATCCTGCTCGGCAAGCAGCTGCGGAACATCGTAAATGCTCGCGCAGTCCTCGTTGGTAAAGACGCAATCGGTGTCGACGTCGCAGAAGCTTGCGATCTTTCCGCGGATAGCGTCATCGATATGGTGGTCGGAGCGCAGCACGATGATATCGGGCTGGATGCCAAAGCTGCGGAGCTCCTTGACGGAATGCTGCGTGGGCTTGGTCTTGACCTCGTGGGCGGCGGCGATATAGGGAACGAGCGACACGTGGATATAGCAGACGTTCTCGGGGCCGGCCTCCTTGCGGTACTGACGGATGGCCTCGACAAACGGTTGGGACTCGATGTCGCCGATCGTGCCGCCCAGCTCGGTGATGACTACATCGGAGCCGGTCTGCTCCTCGATGCGGCGGAACTTGTCCTTAATGGCATTGGTGACGTGAGGAATCACCTGCACGGTACCGCCCAAAAAGTCGCCGCGACGCTCGCGGGCGATCAAGCTCTTATAGATGGCGCCGGTCGTAAAGTTGGAATCGCGGGTCAGGTTCTCATCAATAAAGCGCTCGTAATGACCCAGGTCCAGGTCGGACTCGTAACCATCCTCGGTAACGAAGACCTCACCATGCTGGAAGGGGCTCATGGTACCGGGGTCGACGTTCAGATACGGATCGGCCTTCTGCATCGTTACTTTGTAGCCACGCGACTTGAGCAGACGGCCCAGCGAGGCCGCGGTGATACCCTTGCCCAGGGACGAAACCACGCCACCGGTTACGAACACATGCTTGGTCATATTGAGTTACCTGCGCTTCCCGTAGAAGTTGTTTATCCACATCTTACGGGTCTTCATTGTAATACTCGCGCCGCGGACCGTTCGCAATTTTTCTCGCGTGCGATTGCATTTCTCAATCTTGAAACAAAACGCCGCCCGGTTTCCCAGGCGGCGTCGCTATGGCAAGGGTTACATGCTGCTATCGATCAGCAGCCTCGTCCTCAAGCATTTCTTGAACGAGCATGCCGGTACGGACGCCCTCAAGATACCACTCGCCACGTTCGGTGAGGCAAATGCCATTTGCAAGCTGACCGCCGTCGTCGCTATAACGCGAGACGACATCAATCATGCCTTCGGAATCCAAGCGATCGATTGCGGCGCGGGCACGATACGGCGAAACCCCCACGCGCTCGGCAAGCGTTTTGCGCGAGAAACCATACGGCCCGCCATTGTCTTCGGTTTGCTGGTCGATCTCCATCAACACCAGCACCTCGACACGCTTCATATCGTTGACACTCGCACGACCCTTGCCCGCCATAGCAGCCTCCTCAAACCGAGCACGAGCATCTAACGCGCCGTGCGCGACCGACACACCTCACGATGGCAGGTAATATCCATCATGCGGCATCCCGCTAAGGATGAAACAGTTACAGTTATTGTATACCGCTCAAATTGTTTCTAGGCAGGTAAACGGCTATTTTTCGCCGAAATAGGCGCTTTATTGATCAAAAAGCCGTACCGGGCGCTAACCCGATACGGCCAAAATGCAATGCAATTACCGCGGTGCTTCAAACTTAGCGATGGAAGAAACCGCGGCGCTCAAACTTGGGCTCGCAGCACACGTTGATACCCAGTTTGCGCAGTACCGTCTCGTCCGTCGGCGAGATGATCACGCTGAAGAAGGCATCGCAACCGCGCAGCTGCTCCAGGCCCGAAAGGACGCGAGCGGCCGTCTCACTCGTGGCCGAGGTGATCGACAGCGCCATAAGCGTCTCGTCGGTGTGGAGGCGCGGGTTTTTGCTGCCCAGGAAATGCGTCTTGAGCTTGCTGATGGGCTCGATCGCCTCATCGCTAATGACCTCGAGCTCAAGGCCGACGCCCGAGACATGCTTGAGGGCGTTCATAATGAGCGAACTTGCGGCGCCCAGGCGCGTGGAAGTCTTGCCGGTCACCACGGAGCCATCGGGCATGACCATGGCACCCACGGGACCACCCGTCAGCTGCTCCCTGGTGAGGGCCGCCGAGCGCGCCGGTGAGTAGTTCTTATCGATGCCGGCTTTCTTCATAATAATCTTGAGACGGTCGACTTGCTCATCGCCCACGCCGGTACGGCGCACATTTTCGACCGCGGTAAAGTAGCGGCGGACGATCTCCATCTTGGAAGCATCGCGGCAGGCATCGTCATCGGTGATGGCAAAGCCGACCATATTGACGCCCATGTCCGTAGGGCTCTGGTAGGGGCTCTTGCCCAAAATCTTTTCCATCAGGGCACGGACTACCGGGAAGGCCTCGACGTCGCGGTTGTAGTTGACCGTGGTTTTGTTGTAGGCCTCCAGGTGGAAGGAGTCGATGATATTGGCGTCATCGAGGTCTGCCGTGGCGGCCTCGTAGGCAATGTTGACCGGATGCGTAAGGGGCAGATTCCAAACCGGGAAGGTCTCGAATTTGGCATAGCCGGCGGCCGTGCCATGCTTGTGCTCGTGATGGAGCTGAGACAGGCAGGTGGCAAGCTTGCCCGAGCCAGGACCGGGGGCAGTGACCACGACGAGCGGTCGGGTGGTCTCAACAAACTCGTTCTTGCCGTAGCCATCGTCGGACACGATCAGATCGACATCGTGCGGATACCCCTCGATGGGATAGTGCAGCTTGGCGGGAATACCGAGCGCGTTCAGGCGGTTGCGGAACACATCGGCAGCAGGCTGGCCGGCGTACTGGGTGATGACCACAGCCGCGACAGCAAAGCCGTTGCCGCGGAACAGGTCAACCAGGCGCAGCACATCCTCGTCATAGGTAATGCCGAGGTCACCACGAGCCTTGTTTTTCTCGATGTGGTTCGCGTTGATCGCGATGATAACCTCGACATCGTCGGCGATGCTCTTGAGCATGCGGAACTTGCTGTCCGGTTCAAAACCCGGCAGCACGCGGCTCGCATGATAGTCATCGAACAGCTTACCGCCAAACTCCAAATACAGCTTGCCACCAAACTGCGAGATGCGCTCCTTAATGTGAGCAGCCTGCAGCTCGATATACTTCGCGTTGTCGAAACCCTGGCGCATATATGGCTCCCGTCCCGTTTCCATTTAATGTTCTAGGCGATTATAACGGAGCAGACCCTCCCCAACGCCCAAGCAATCAACTGGCACCAACCAAACACGCCATCGATAAGTTGCGGTGAAATAGTTCCCGTTTAACCCCTCAAGACGGCCAAACAGGAACTATTCCACCGCAACTTCCCCTTTTTGGCGCAAACTAACCTGACCCCTTTGCATCAATAATGGCAGCGCCGCAGGTTGAGCATAAGTCAGTGAGCGACGTCCAGGACGTACAAGTTGGCATGAAAAAGGCAAGGCATAGACCTTTTGGTCATGCCTTGCCTTTTGAATGACAAATTGTCGTCCTGGGCGGCGCGCAGCGTCGACTGGTTGCGCGGTTCGTAGAACCGCGCAACATGAGAGCGCCCCCTCCCGCGCACGGAACGGAAGGGGGCTAAAGGTAGGAGTCTACCGGTGGGTTTACCCCACCGGACAGACGATGACCAGGTGATCCTCTACAGGATCGTCAAGGTTTCCGTGGGGTACCCGTTGGGTACTTAGATCAACACGCAGGCGACGGTCAGGATGATGGCGCAGACGACAGAGAGCGCGACGATGAGCTTAAGGGCAAACTTGAGCCAGGTCGTCCACTCGATCTTGGCCAGGGCGAGACCGCCCATGATGGCGCCGGAGGTCGGGGTGAACAGGTTCACGACACCGATGGCGGCGGAGAAGATCATGACCATGACCTCGGGCGAGAAGCCGAGCTTAACAGCCAGCGGTCCCATGATGGGCATGGAGACGGTAGCCATACCGGAGGTCGAGGGGATCAGGAAGGACAGGCCGAAGTAGACCAGGAAGCTCATGGGAGCGAAGATCACGCCGGACAGGCCAGCCAGGGCATTGGCGGCAGCGTCGAGGACGTAGACGTCGAGGCCGGTGTTAGCCATGAGGACGGAGATACCACGGGCGAGGGCGATGACGAGAACAACGGACATCATGTCGGCAGCGCCGGTGATGAAGGTGTTAACAATCTGCTTCTCGGACAGGCCACCGATGATACCGATCAGGACGGCCATGAGGAAGAACCAGGTGGAAGCCTCGTCGAAGTACCACTGGCCAATGGGCAGGCCGGTGATCAGGGCAGACCAGCCCTGGACGACGGCGTTACCGTCGGCGTCGTAGACAGCGCCAGCGTCGAAGAAGTTGGCGACGCCCTCGTTGAGGTCGGCCAGCGGGATGAAGCCGACGATCATGACGACGAAGGTGAAGGCGAAGGCGATCAGAACACCCTTCTGACGACCGGTGAGCTTGACCTCCTTGTGGACCTCGGAAGCAGCCTTGCCGTGAGCTTCTTCGGCGTCCTTGAGCTCCTGCATCGACAGGATGGTAGAACCCTTGTCAGCCTTGACCTTCTTGGCATAGCTCATCACGAAGACGATGGACATAGCGGTAGTGACAATCCACAGGACGGCACCGAGGCCGATGATGATGGACTGGTTGACCTCAATGCCAACGCCGGTCAGAGCGTCGACGGCAGCGCCGACGGCGAACGGGTTAACCGTGGAGCCCAGGCAGCCGCAGCCAGCGCCGAGCAGGACGGTAGCGGCGCCGACCATCGGGTCGAAGCCAGCGGCCATCATGGTAGCGGCGAGCAGGGCGTAGAAGGGAACGGTCTCCTCGCACATACCATAAGTGGTACCACCGAGGGAGAAGATGAACATCAGCACGGGAATGAGCATAATCTCGTTGCCCTTAAGCTTCTGCACCAGAACGGCGATGCCGTTGTCCAGAGCGCCGGTCTCGGTCATCATGCCGAGGAAGCCGCCCAGGATCATAACGAAGAGGCAGACGGGCAGAGCGTCAGCGAAGCCCTTAATCGGGGCGGTGCAGAAATCGCTCAGACGGGCGGCAGTAACCGCGCCGCCGGACGTGCCGGAGACGATAACGGTAATCACTGCGACAATTGCCAGCAGAGCAAGAAGAATGGTGAACGATGAAGGCATACCGCGCTTTTTCTTAGCGGTCTCAGTCATAGTTCTCATCCCCCCTTCATAAATCATTTACTGATCTCGCCAGAAGCGGCTCTTCCGTGCCGTGCCTGCCGCTTGATGCGAGATTATTACGAGATAAAACCGCTCGGGGTGTGCAGCAATACACCCCGAGCGAGATGCTAGATGCTCTTACTTGAGCGTGGCGTACATGACAGCCTTAATGGTGTGCATGCGGTTCTCGGCCTCGTCGAAGACCTTGGAAGCGGGGCTCTCGAAGACCTCGTCGGTGACCTCCTGCTCGGTGATGCCGAACTGCTCGCACTTCTCGGCGCCAATGGTGGTGTTGGTGTCGTGGAAGCTGGGCAGGCAGTGCAGGAAGATAGCACCCGGGTTGGCCATAGCCATGACCTCGGAGGTGACACGATACGGGGTGAGCTGAGCGATGCGCTCGGCCCAGACCTCGTCGGGCTCGCCCATGGAGACCCACACGTCGGTGTAGATAACGTCGGCACCGGTGACGCCGTCCTTGACGTCGGTGGTCAGCTTGATGGTGCAGCCGTTAGCCTCGGCGATGGGCTTGCAGGCCTCGATGACGTCGTCAGCGGGCATGCACTCCTCGGGGCCGCAGGCCACAAAGTTCATGCCGAGCTTGGAGCAGACGACCATGAGGGAGCGAGCGACATTGTTCTTGCAGTCGCCCATGAAGACGAGGGTCTTGCCCTTGATGTCGTAGTTGAAGTTCTCCTGGACGGTCAGGATGTCGGCGAGCATCTGGGTGGGGTGCCACTCGGTGGTCAGGCCGTTCCACACGGGCACGCCGGACTTAGCAGCGAGCTCCTCGACGTCGTCCTGGGCAAAGCCACGGAACTCGATGCCGTCATACATGCGGCCGAGAACGCGGGCGGTGTCCTCGATGGACTCCTTCTTGCCCATCTGCGACGAACCCGGATCGAGGTAGGTGACGCCCATGCCCAGATCCATGCCGCCGACCTCGAAGGCGCAGCGGGTACGAGTGGAGGTCTTCTGGAAGAGCAGAACGATATTCTTGCCCTCGAGATAGCGGTGCGGAACGCCAGCGCGCTTCATATCCTTGAAGTTCTTGGAGAGCTTGAGCAGGTACTCGATCTCCTCGGTGGTGAGGTCGAGAAGCTTGAGGAAGCTACGGCCGGAGAGGTTAACACCCATGGTTCGATTCCTTTCGAAGAAATGAATTACGTAAGTATTAGTGTTGCCCGTTTAACGGGCGAAGCCGGTGCGGTTGTAGGGGGACCGCACCGGAAACGGAAAGACTTAGAGGTCCTCGCGCCAGAAGGGCATGCTCATGCAGCGCGGGCCGCCGCGGCCGCGGGAGAGCTCGGCGGAGGGCACGACGAGAAGGTCCAGGCCCTCCTTGTACAGCACGTCGTTGGTGACGGTGTTGCGGGCGTAGACGCAGATCTTGCCGGGCTCGACGCACAGGGTGTTGGAGCCGTCGTTCCACTGCTCGCGGGAGGCCGCGATCGGGTCGCCGCCGCCGCAGGGGATCAGCTTGACCTGGTCGACGCCGGTGGCGTCCTCCAGGACGTGCTCGAGGGTGTCCTCGATCAGGCGGATGTTCACGTCGCCCGGGTTCTTGCCGGCGGTCAGCTCGTAGACGCGCAGGGTGCCCATGATGGCGGGGTGGATCGTGAACTTATCGACGTCGATCTGGGTGAAGACCGTGTCGAGGTGCATGAAGGCGCGCGAGACCGGGATGTCGAAGGCCAGGATGCGCTCGACCTTGGAGTCGGAGTTCCAGAAGATGTTCTGGGCCATGACGTCGATCGCGGCGGCCTGGGTGCGCTGGGAGATGCCGACGGCGAGGGTCTTCTCGTTGATGTTCAGCACGTCGCCGCCCTCGGTGTGGAACTGGCAGTCGCGGCGGAAGTACAGCGAGACGTCCTTGTAGTCGGGGTGGTACTTGAAGATGTACTTGCCGTACAGGGTCTCGCGGTTGCGGGTGACCGAGTACATGCGGTTGAGGTTGACGCCCTCGCCGATGACCGCGAACGGGTCGCGGGTGAAGTAGAGGTTGGGCATCGGGTCGATGATCAGGTCGGACTCGGACTCGGAGTTGACCAGGGAGTCGAGGGTCGTGGACGCCGTGAGGGGCATGTCGATCTCGGACTTGGTCATGCCGGCCATGGTCTTCTTGACGAACTCGAGGTTGTCCTCGATGGAGTCCAGCTTCTCGCGGACGATCTGCGGCATGTGCTGGCCGCGGATGCCGGCCTCGGCGATGTACTGGTCGGTGAACTCGGCGCGGGCGCCGGGGACCTGGTCGAACACCTCGGCGACGAGGTTCTCGAGATAGAGGACCTCCACGCCCTGGTCCCTCAGGATCTGGGCGAAGGTGTCGTGCTCCTGCTGCGCGACCTCCAGGAACGGGACGTCGTCGAACAGGAGTCGCTCGAGCTCGTCGGGCGGCAGGTTGAGGAGCTCGTCGCCGGGACGGTGCAGGCAGACCTTCCTGAGCTTGCCGATCTCGGAAGGCACGTGCAGACCTTTCGTCATGGCCTCCTACCTTTCTTTCGGGCCTTACTGGCCGAATGTATCAGCGCCCCTCTGTATGGGACGCTGCTTGCTGACAGCTCTAGTTATATCCAAAAACCACCTGCAATTCCACCTCGCCCCCGAACGGTCAGCAAAGTGCGATGAACGGTATATCGCATATGATTCTCCCATGATGCACTTCGGTTCTCTAAAGCAGGTTTTCAAAGGTAAATGTTCTTTTTTCTAAGGAATTAAGCTAGATTGCACAAATATTTTCATGTTTAGGAATTGCATAGCTAAAACGGTTTTCTGCATATATATGTCGTTTGTCCATGATTCAATTTGGATTCGATTATATTCAGCTCGCAATCATTCTTATTCATACATCCTCACCAGTTGAGTATGGATATAGATTGTTTCCAAACGAGTTGGACAGTTAGTTGCATGCCTTGTCAGCGTAAGAAGTAGGTAAAGATACCGTTCGCACAATACGTCCGTGCCACAAGTCGACTAAATTGAGACAATAGTGAATAGGGTTAGGCTACCGTCCCCTGCGGGGACTGAACGGACAGATGCATATGCCGAGCAAAATCGAAAAAAAGCAAGCCGCCGCAAAGCTGCGCAAACCGCCTCGCGACTTCTCGTACACGCAGAACCGAGAGCTCAGCTGGCTACGCTTTGACAACCGTGTGCTTGACGAAGCCTTCGATGAGACCGTTCCGCTGTTCGAGCGTCTAAAGTTCGTGTCGATTTTCGAGTCTAACCTCGACGAGTTTCTCATGGTGCGCGTGGGCGGCCTGTCCGATCTGGCAGAGCTCAAAAAACAACCTGTCGACAACAAGAGCAATATGACCGCCTCCGAACAGGTCGATGCTGTCATGGCCGAAATGCCCGGGCTCCTTACCCGTTGGGAGTCCATCTTTAAGAGCATCGAGGGCAAGCTCGACACCTTGGGCGTTCACCGCGCCCGCATCGATTCGCTTACGCCCGAGGAGCGCACCTTTGTAACCCGCTACTTCCAGGCCTACGTGTCGCCGGTCATCTCGCCGCTGGTCATCGATCCTCGCCACCCCTTCCCCAACCTACGCAATGGCGCGCTCTATCTGGCCTGTGGTCTGGACGGCGCCACCGACGAGGAGAGCCTGCTGGGCCTTATCGAGATTCCCGCCTCGATGAACCGCGTGGTCGAGATCCCCTCGCCCACCGGCACCTACTCCTACATCTTGCTCGAGGACGTCATCCTCGCCTGCCTGGACAGCTGCTTTGGCTCCTATAAGCCGCTGGATCGTGCGCTGATCCGCGTCACCCGCAACGCCGACATCGATCCGGACGGCGAGGGCGTCGAAGAGGAAGAGGACTACCGCCAGCACATGAAGCGCATCCTCAAGAAGCGCCTGCGTCTGCAGCCGGTAGTGCTCGCGGTCTCGGGGTCGCTCGAGAAGGCAACGCTCAAGACCATCCGCAAGGCGCTCGAGCTTTCGCGCCGCTCTGTCTTTACCTGCGATATCCCGCTCGACCTGGGCTACGTCTTTGGCATTGAGGGCAAGATTCCCGAGCACCTGCGCAACGAGCTGCTCTTTACGCCGTTTAGGCCGCAGCCCAATCCCACCATCGACATGACCCGCTCCATCCGCGAGCAGGTGCTGCAGCACGACAAGCTGCTCTTTTATCCCTACGAGGCCATGAACCCCTTCCTGGATCTGGTGCACGAGGCCGCCTACGACCCCGAGTGCATCTCGCTGCGCATCACGCTCTACCGCGTGGCCAAGCAGAGCCGCCTGTGCGAGTCGCTGATCGATGCTGCCGAGAACGGCAAAGAGGTCACGGTGCTCATGGAACTTCGTGCCCGCTTTGACGAGCAGAACAACATCGAGTGGGCCGAGCGCCTGGAAGAGGCCGGCTGCACCGTCATCTATGGTTCCGAGGGCTTTAAATGCCACTCAAAGATCTGCCAGCTCACCTATCGCGAGGGCATGGCGCTAACGCGCCTCACGCTTTTGGGCACCGGCAACTTTAACGAGAAGACGGCCAAACTCTACAGCGACTTTATGCTCATGACAGCCCATCCCGGCATCGGCGAGGACGCCAACCTGTTCTTCCGCAATCTGTCGCTGGGCAACCTGCGCGGCGACTACCGCTTCCTGGGTGTGGCGCCCGTCGGACTGAAACCGCTCATCATGCGCGGGCTTGACCGCGAGATCCAGCGCGCCCTTGCCGGCGAGCCCGCCCGCGTGTTCTTTAAGCTCAACTCGCTGACCGACCGCGAGGTTATCGACAAGATCGCCGAGGCATCGTGTGCCGGCGTGCGCGTAGACATGATCATCCGCGGCATCTCGTGCCTCAAGCCCGGTGTTCCGGGCAAGACCGAGAACGTGCATGTCCGCTCCATCGTCGGACGCTTTTTGGAGCACGCGCGCGTCTATGCTTTCGGCGTGGACTCGGACATGATTTACCTGAGCTCGGCAGACATGATGACGCGCAACACCGAGCACCGCGTGGAGATTGCCTTCCCCGTGCTCGACCCCACCTGCCGCGCCCTAGTGCACGAGTACATGGGCATGCAGCTGCGCGACAACGTGAAGGCCCGCAGCCTCACGAGCGACGGCACCTGGGTCCCCGTGGAGCGTGCAGAGGGTGAGAAACCCTTCAACTCGCAGGAAGCCCTGCTGGAGCGTGCCTATCGCAACGCCGAGGCCGCCGCGCAGCAGCGCGCACAGGAGAAGGAACGTGTGGCCGAGGAGGCCATTCAGGCCGATGTTGAACACGGGGCAGCTGCCAAACCGGAAGCGGTTGCAGCTCCCCCGGTGAATGAGCCCGAGGCTGCCGCAGAGCCCGCCGTGGAGAAAGCGCCCGAGCCCGCTACTGCGACTCCGGAGCCCGCCGCCGAGGCAAAGCCCGCCCCTGCTCCTGAGCCGCAGCCGGCCACACCCAAGGTCCAAGAGGTCCAGGCGACCGTCATTGAGCCCGAGCCTGCACCTGCACCTCAGCCCGATCCGCAGGTCATCAAGCCCGCACCCGAGACGAGCGCCCGTCGCGATAAGCCCGCCGGCAAGACCAAGGCCATCGAGCGCCATCGCCCCGGCCGCGTGCGCATGGGCCTGGGTCTGATCGGCCTGGGTCTTAAGACGCTCATTACCGGCAAGACGAAATAGTCGTTTGTAGAAGCAGTTTGTAGAAGCGCCCCGCATTTGAGGAAAGCCTCGGATGCGGGGCGCTTTTCCCTGCTACCATGGTGCGAACAACAACGCGAATGACAGGCAGGAATATGAAGCTCACTATAGAATCGATGACCTACGGCGCCGACGGGCTGGCGCACGCCGACAACGGCAAGGCCGTCTTTGTGCAGGGCGCCGTGGCAGGCGACACCGTCGAGGCCGAGGTCGTACAGGACGGCAAGTCGTTCATGCGTGCCCGCACCACCGAGATTCTGGAGCCAAGCCCCGATCGCATTCAGTCTCCCTGCCCCTTCGTGGGCATCTGCGGCGGCTGCTCGTGGGGCAATCTCTCACGCACGGCACAGCTCGCCGCCAAGGAGCAAAATCTGCGCTCCACGCTCGAGCGTATCGGCAAGTTCAGCCCCGATCAAGTCGATGAACTGGTGCAACCCATCCGCCACACCAAGGATGATTGGGGCTACCGCAATAAAATCGAACTCGAGCCGACCGTTGTAAACGGCCGCGTGCGTCTTGGCATGCACGGTGTCGATCCTCGCAAGATCGTGACCGTCGATTCGTGCCCGTTGTTCGACAAACGCTTCCCCAAGGCACTCAAATCGGTCGTCGGCGCGCTCAATTATCTGAGCGGCAGCCACGACCTGGGCCTTGAGCGCGTGGGCATTCGCGCCTCGCGTCGCACCAAGGCACTCGAGGTGGCGCTCTGGACGCCTACGGGCTCTTTCCCGCGCTCGCAAGTCTCGCGCGTGTTGGCAGACGCCGCGCACCCCACAAGTGTCGTACGCGTGATGAGCAAGGGCGAAAAGAAGGCCCGCCGTGTTTCCAAGGTCGAAATGCTCGCCGGAGAGGGCTCATGGACCGAGAATATCGCCGAGGGTCAGATGCGCTTGTCTGCCCCGTCTTTTTTCCAGGTCAACACCAAGGGTGCCGAGATTTTGATCGAGCTTGTCATGGAAACGCTCGATCCGCAGGAAGACGAGCTTGCCGTGGACCTGTACTGCGGTGCCGGCACCTTTACCCTGCCGCTCGCCCGCCGCTGCGACTTTGTCGCCGCCGTCGAGGCCTACGGCCCCGCCGTGCGCGACCTGCGCCGTAACCTGGAGATCAACAAGCTTGATAACGTCGACGTCATTGGCGGAGACGCGGTGCGCGAGTTCCCCGACCAGGATGCCGACGTCTTGGTGGTCGACCCGCCGCGCGCAGGCCTCGCCCCCGAAGCGATCGACCTTATCGCCAGCACGAGTGCCCACGATGTCGCCTACGTGAGCTGCGACCCGGCCACCCTGGCGCGCGATCTCAAACGCTTTGTCGAAGAAGGCACCTTCTCCCCCGTAAAGATCACGCCAGTCGACCTGTTCCCACAAACCTTCCACTGCGAGACCGTCGTCCACCTTAGGCGCAACTAGCCACTTAATCATTGCTCAGAAAAATCATTGGGAAATCGAGCGTGGCAAGCGGAGGTCTTCGGGGTATAAGACGGCTAATTGTATGCCGCCTATGAAAGGAACCCTCATGCCCAGCGTTGCCGTTCTCGCCGCCGATGGCTTTGAAACTATTGAATGCTTGACCATGGTCGATGTCATGCGTCGCGGCGGCGTGCGTGCCACGCTCGTCTCGATTATGCCCACGCGTGAGGTCGTAAGCTCGCTGCAGATCCCCGTGACCTGCGATGCGCTCTTTGATGAGATCAACTTTGACGAGTACGACTGCGTCGTGCTGCCCGGCGGCCTGCCCGGTGCCACCAACCTGCGCGCCGATCAGCGTGTCTGCGACGTGGTCTGCGAGTTCGCCGCGACCAAGCACGTCGCCGCCATCTGCGCCGCCCCGTTTATCCTGGGCGAGCTCGACCTACTCGAGGGGCGCCACGCCACGTGCTTCCCTGGCTTTGAGAAAAGCTTCCCCGAAGGCGCCTATACTGGCGAGAAGGTCACGCAAGACGGCAACATCATCACTGCCAGCGGCATGGCACAGTCACTCCCCTTTGCATTGGAGCTGCTGCGCACGCTCGCCGGCGACAAGGCCGTCGAGAAGGTCGCCGAGGGCATCCAACTATGATTTTGGCTTCCCAATCGCCGCGCCGCATAGAGCTGATGCGCGAGGCAGGCTACAACATTCGCGTGATTCCCGCGGATATCGACGAAACGCCCTTTGATGGCGAGCCCCCGCTCACGCTTGTCGAGCGCTTGGCACGCGCCAAGGCGGCTGCCGTTGCTGCCGAGTATGCCGAGCCCAATGAGTTGACCGTCGCGGCCGACACCATCGTCACCTTCGACGGCAAGATTTTGGGCAAGCCGGCTACCGAGGACGAGGCGCGCACCATGCTCCGTGAGCTTTCGGGCCGCACGCACCAGGTCGCAACCGGCGTCTGCATCGTTAAGGCAGGCGATACGGCCGCCCCGCATGCCGCCGAGAGCCTGTCGTTTGTCGATGTGACCGACGTGACGTTCTACGAGCTCACCGACGAGCAGATCGAGCACTACGTTGCCTCGGGTGAGCCCATGGATAAGGCAGGCGCCTACGGCATCCAGGGCACAGGCGGCCGCATGCTCGTGCACGATATTTCGGGCGACTTCTATAACGTAGTGGGCCTACCCATCGCCCGCGTCGCGCGCGCGATTCAAAAACTCTCGTAATTGCATCTGGCGCTGGGTATTCCCCAGCGCCTACAATTTTGGCGTACCGTACGGATCCCGACCGGGCACAAGGCGCGGCGGAAAACCGATAGGAGTTAAACATGGATACACTGCTCGAGGCCATTGACGTCTGCGATGTCGATGGCTTTTGCTATGGCAACTATACGGACGAGGAGGCCGGCACCGGTTGCACCGTAATCGTGGCACCCGAGGGCGCCACCGGCGGCGTTGACGTACGCGGTGGCGCTCCCGCTTCGCGCGAGACCGACCTGCTACGACCCGAGAACACCGTCGACAAGGTCCACGCCGTCTGCCTTTCGGGCGGATCGGCCTTTGGCCTCGAAGCTGCAAGCGGCGTCGCTCGCGAGCTTGAGAGCCGCGGCATCGGCCTTCCCGTCGGCCCCACGCAGGTGCCTATCGTGTGCTCCAGCTGTATCTTCGACCTTGCCTTTGGTAACCCCACCGTGCGCCCCGACATTGAGGCCGGCATCGCCGCCGTGCGCGAAGCACTCGACCACACCCCCACCAAGCTCGAACAGGGCAACGTAGGCGCCGGCACGGGCGCTACCGTGGGTAAGCTCATGGGGCCTGCCACCTGCATGAAGGCCGGCCTTGGAGCTGCCGCCGTGGCACTCGGCCCCATCAAGGTGGGCGCCGTGGTCTCGGTCAACGCCTGCGGCAACGTTGTCGACCCCTTCACCGGCGAGTGGGTCTCCGGCATGCGCGCCGCAGCCGATAGCGACCAGATCGTCGACATGGAACTCGCAGCCTTTGCCGCCGCCGGATCCATGCAGATGCCGCTCGACCGCACCAACACCACCATCAGCTGCATCGTCACCAACGTGGAACTCACTAAGGCACAAGCCACCAAGGTCTCCCAGATGGCCGCAGACGCCTACGCACACGCCATCCGCCCCACACACACCACCAACGACGGCGACACCATCTACACCCTCGCCAGCGGCAAACTGGGCGCCCAGGCAAGCGCCGCCGTTCCCCTAGACCTGCTGGGCATGCTCGCAGTAAGGGCCCTGGAAACTGCCATCGCAAACGGAGCCAAAACCGCCAAAACCTCCCACGGAATCCCAGGTGCTGCGAAGTAATCTCACTCGACCGTCGGTCGGAGGCGGGCGGGCATTACGTTTGCTGCTCTACAGTCCTATGCAAGACGAAGGCCACATTAAGTGGCCTTCTTTGCATGCGGAACTCGCGACAAACGTAATGCCCGCCCGCCTCCGACCGACTACCAACTAATATTTTTTCAGCCCAGGCCCCTGTGTACCGCGCGTCGAAGATCTTCAAATTCAAATAACCTGACAATCGATTCTTATAGCAGAGGCCCCTTGGCCTTTAGTTTGATACAAGTTCCGCACGAGCCGGAAAGCACTTAATGTGCTTTCCGTGCGAGCAGGACTGTTCGCAGTAGCAAACTAAAGGCCAAGGGGCCCAGTCAACCTATCAGCAGCGATTACTCGGCAGCTAGTTGAATTTGAAGATCTTTGAGGCAAGACGGTATAGGCCGAGTGTGGTTTTGTCTCCGGCCCGTCCGCGCAGATTGGTGAAGAACCCGACCACGCCGTAGCGGGCACGACGATACATGCGCTCGTCGTAGGCCTTCAAATCATTCCACAGCGTCTTTAGGCGCTCGTCGGCGCAATCTTCCTCGGAAAGCTTGGTGAGCACCGAGCAGATCGCCATCATCATGGTGAAATAGCCCATCATGTACGAGCGCAGACGCGACGACTCAACATCGCTGTACAGGTGGTACGACTCCATCATGATGCGCGTCACACGGAACTGCTGGTCCAGACGCTTGACCATCGTGGCCTCGTTGACACTCTGGCCCTCGCGACCGATAAAGTAGCGATAGAGGTCGATGTCGGCGTAGTACATGGTCTTGCAACGCGGCAGCGGCACGTAGGCGTAGATGTTGTCCACATAGAACGTGTGCGGCGGCATGGGAAGGTTGGACTCGCGCAGCACATCCGTGCGATAGCACAGGCTGTGCATGAGTAGGTTCTGGTCCAGGCGGAAATGACCGATCTGATCCCAGGAAAAGATCTTTTTGCGCGGCAGGGCAAATTTGTAGCCAATAGCGGTATGCGTGCCCTCGTAAACCTTCTCGTACACGTAGTTCGAGATAAACAGGTCAACGCGCTGATCGCGCTCTTCAAAGCCACGCAGAATCGACAGCATGGTCGAAAGAGCCGCAGCGTCGAGCCAGTCATCCGAGTCGACAACCTTGTAGTAGGTGCCCTGTGCCTCGCGCAGACCCGAAAGGACGGCAATACCGTGGCCACCGTTCTCCTGGTGTACCGCGCGAATGATACCGGGATAACGTGCCTCCCACTCATCGGCCTTATCGGCCGTCTCGTCCTTGGAGCCGTCGTCCACCACGATAATCTCGATATCGGTGGCGTAATTGCTCCTCTCCAAGATGGAGGTGATGCAATGGTCCATGTCCTTGGCGGCGTTATACGAGGGAATACCGAATGTTATGACTTTATGCATGGCAGGCGATAATCTCATCCGAAAGATCGAGGGCGGAATTGGTCACGGCGTCCATATCGTAGTAACGATACTCGGCCAGACGACCCACCGGGTGGAAGTTCGTCAGGTTCTGGACGCGCTCAAGATAGCGCTCATAGAGCTCACGGTTCTCGGGCTCAAGAATGGCGTAGTACGGCGTCTCGCCCGAGCCGGGCGTATAGGCCTTGGAGTACTCCTTCATGATGGTGGTCTTGCCGGGCAGGATCTGACCGGTCATGTTCTTGAACTCGGTAATGCGCGTGTAGTCCTCGCTCGTGGTGTAGTTGACGGTGCCCACGGGCTGGAACTGGTCCATATCGAGCGTCTCGAACTTCATGTCGAGCGTGCGGTACGGTAGCGCGCCCAGATCGAGATTGAACAGCTCATCGAGCGGACCGGTGTAGACGATCTCGCCACCATAGACCTTGCCGTCGATCTTGACGGTAGTCTCGTCGATTTCAAAGAGGTCACGGGCGTCCACGTCGCAGAACACGTCGATCAGGTCGTGGTCGAGCATGTGCTCAAAGAGCGCCGTGTAGCCCTCCTGCGGCATGCCCTGGAAGGGAGCTTGCGGGAAGTAGCGGTCATCATCGCCCACAAAGACGGGAACGCGGCCGGTGATCGAGGGATCGATCTGATCGGGCGTCTGGCCCCACTGCTTCATGGTGTAATGCAAAAAGACGTTCTCGTAGACGTAATCGGCGACCTCGGCAAGATCCGGGTCGTTCTTCTTACGCAGCTCCATAATGGGCACCTTGACATCCTTGCCAAAGGTCTCCACGAGCTTCTGATACAGCTCCTCGCCGCGCTCGTCACCAAAGGCGAGCTTGAGACTCGCATGGTTGAAGGGCACGGGCATAAGGGTACCGTTGATGTTGGCGAGCACCTTGTGCTGATAATCCGTCCACTTGGTAAAGCGCGACAGGAAATTGTGCACGCGCTCGTTAAAAGTGTGATAGATATGCGGACCGTACTCGTGGATCAGGATTCCGGCCTCGTCAGTGCAGTCATAGGCATTGCCCGCAATGTGGCTACGGCGCTCCAAAACGGCAACACGATAGCCGATGGTCTCGGCAAGACGGCGGGCGCAAACGGCACCGGCATATCCAGCACCGACGACAATCATGTCGTACGCGCCGGCGTTAAAGCCTTCAGGCAGGCCTGAGGTAATCTGCATCGATACTCCTTGTCAAAAGCCACGGGCTCGTTAGCTGGGCTTTTCTCGAACATTCTTCGAGACATATTTATCAGAGCGATTATAGCGCTAATGCGTCCTATAATGAGCTTGCCACACAAGGAAAGCTCAAGCACCGCGGCGTACATAATTGAAAGGTAAACCCGCTAGCAGCGGGTTTATTCGTGAACAGCCGGGTGCCTGGAGCTTAGCGAAACGCTTGTAAGGAGTAACATGAGCGATTTCCTAAACCGTATGAAGTCTGCCGCCAAGGCCGACCTTAAGACGATCGTCCTGCCCGAGGGCGAGGATCCGCGCACTATCGTCGCGGCCACCAAAATCATCGAGGAGGGCCTGGCAAAGATCGTCATCCTGGGCAACCCCGACGAGATCAACGTTCCCGGCGCTACCGTCATCGACCCGCGCAATGCCGAGAAGCACGAGGAGTACGCGCAGAAGTTTGCCGAGCTCCGCGCCAAGAAGGGCGTTACCATCGAGCAGGCTCGCGCCCAGGTGATGGACGCCACCTACTTTGGCACCATGATGGTCAAGATGGGCGATGCCGACGGCCTGGTCTCCGGCGCCTGCCACTCCACCGCCGACACCCTGCGCCCCGCGCTTCAGATCCTCAAGACCGCCCCGGGCACCAAGCTGGTCTCGGCCTTCTTCGTGATGTGCACCGACACCCCGCAGTTCGGCACTGACGGCACGCTGATCTTCGCCGACTGCGGCCTCAACATCAACCCGTCCTCCGACGAGCTCTCCGAGATCGCCATCGCCTCCGCTCACTCCTGGTCCACCTTCATGGGCAACGTTGAGCCGCACGTGGCCATGCTCTCCTACTCCACCATGGGCTCCGCTGGCGGCGAGGTCGCCAAGAAGGTCCAGGAGGCTGTGAAGTTCTGCAAGGAGAAGGCTCCCGAGCTCGCCATCGACGGCGACCTGCAGCTCGATGCCGCTATTGCCCCCACCGTCGCCCAGCTCAAGGCTCCCGGCTCCTCCGTTGCCGGCAAGGCCAACGTGCTCGTGTTCCCCGACCTCGAGGCCGGCAACATCGGCTACAAGCTGGTCCAGCGCTTCGCCGGCGCCGACGCCTACGGCCCCATCCTGCAGGGCATCGCCAAGCCGGTCAACGATCTGTCGCGCGGCTGCTCTGCTGACGACATCGTGGGTGTCGTGGCCATCACCGCCGTCCAGGCTCAGATGGCTGAGTAGCGGACATATCCCCTCGGGACAGGAATTTCCACCTGCTAGCAAAAAGGCCTCCGGAGCTGTTGCTCTGGAGGCCTTTCGTTTACTTGCAAATGCGCGCGTTAGTTGTTCTTGGTCAGGCGCTCGACGTCGTGGGCGATCATGTATTCCTCGTCGGTGGGGATGACCATAACCGTGACGGAAGAGCCGGCGGCGCTGATGACCTGTGGGCCGTTGCCCACGGCCTCGCGGTTCTTGTTGTTGTCGATGCGCACGCCCAACCACTCAAAGCAGTCGCAGAAGGCCTTGCGGATCGACCAGTCGTTCTCGCCGATGCCGGCGGTAAAGGTAATGGTGTCCACGCCCGCCATGGAAGCGATCATGGAACCGGCCTGCTGCATGGCCTTATAGGCGAACATATCGAAGGCGAGCAGGCAGCGCTCGTCGCCCTCGGAGGCGCGCGTGCGGATGTCGCGGGCGTCGTTGGAGATGCCCGAGATGGCAAGCAGACCAGACTGCTTGTTCATCATGTCATCGACTTCCTGGTAGCTGTAGCCGCCCTCGCGCTGCAGGTAGCACACGGTGGCCGGGTCGATGGAACCACAACGGGTGCCCATCATCAGGCCATCGAGCGGCGTGAGACCCATCGTGGTGTCGCGGCACACGCCGTCCTCGATAGCAGCGAGCGAAGCACCGTTGCCCAGATGGCACGAAAGCAGGCGGTGGCAGCGCGAACCCAGGATCTCCTTGGCCATCATCCACTCATAGCGGTGGCTCGTGCCGTGGGCGCCGTACTTGCGCACGTGGTACTTGTCGCAAACGTCCTTGGGCAGCGCGTAGGTGTAGGCAACCTCGGGCATGGTCATGTGGAACGAGGTGTCGAAGACCGCCACGTTGGGCAGCTCCGGATACTTCTCACGGCAATACTCAATCGCTGCGGCCTCGCCGTAGTTGTGCAGCGGAGCAAGCGGTGCCACCTCAAGAATCTTGGCCATAACCTCGTCGTCGACAACCGCGGAATCATCGAAGTGCCAGCCGCCCTGAACGATACGATGCCCAATGCCATCAATCGTAAAGTCGGTCTTCTCGAGCTCCTCGAGCACGCGAGCGATAGCAGAGCGATGATCGGGGAAAGGGACCTCCTCGGTCTGCTTAGCGCCACCGTTCTCGGAGTGGCCAAAGATGCCCATGTCCGATCCGATACGCTCGCAGTTGCCCTTGGCGAAAACCTTGCGGGTATCGGTATCCAAAAGCTGATATTTAAGGCTTGAGCTGCCGGCGTTGACAACAAGTACGTTCATGAGACTCCTTCGCAGTGCAATACGGTCGACGCAGGCCCCTTAAGGCGGCCGCATTTTAATAAGAAGTTATCATATCTTGATAAATAGATATCAGCATATCGCCCAACGAGCGCAAAAGAGGGGCCGAACGGCGCTCGGTCGTCCAGCCCCTCCCCTCTTGCAATTACTTGCCGTTGACGATGCGCTCGACGTCGGAAGCGATCATGAACTCCTCGTCCGTAGGGATGACGAAAATCTTGACCTTGGAATCCTTGGCGGACAGGCACCAAGCGCCGTCGCCACGCAGGGCATTACGGGCGTGATCCATCTTGACGCCCATAAAGGCCAGACGATCGGCCACGCCAGCGCGAACGGCCGGAGCGTGCTCGCCGATGCCGGCGGTAAAGACCAGGGTGTCCATGCCGCACATGGAGGTGGCCATCTCGGCGGCCTTAGCGGCAATCTTGTAGACGAACATATCGAAGGCGAGCTGAGCCTCGGGGTCACCAGCAGCGGCGAGCTCCTCAACGTTGCGGCAGTCGTTGGTCTTGCCACCGGTCACAGCCAAAAGGCCAGACTTCTTGTTCATCATCTCGTCGACCTCGTCGAAGGTGTAGCCACCCTCGCGCTGCAGGTAGCACACGGTAGCCGGGTCGATGGAGCCGCAGCGGGTGCCCATCATGACGCCGTCGAGCGGCGTCAAGCCCATGGTGGTGTCCATGCACTTGCCGTCCTCGATGGCGCACAGGGAAGCGCCGGAGCCGATATGGCACACGACGACCTTGCGGGCCTCGCCGTTGGTCATCTCGGCGACCTTCTTGGAGATGTAGCGATAGCTGGTGCCGTGGGCGCCGTACTTACGGATGTGCAGCTTGTCGCAAACATCCTTGGGAAGGGCGTAGGTCTTGGCGACCTCGGGCATGTTGAAGTGGAAAGCGGTGTCGTAGACCGTGACGTTGGGCAGATCGGGATACTGCTCCAGGCAGTACTCGATAACGTTGGCCTCGGGGTTGTTGTGCAGCGGCGCCAGCGGGGCGACCTCGCGAATCTTGGCGAGGACGTCCTCGTCGACGAGGGAGGAATCACCAAAGTACCAACCGCCCTGAACGATACGGTGGCCGATGCCCTCGATCTTGACGCCGTTGGCCTCAAGGTCCTTCAGGACGACCTCGATGGCGACCTTGTGGTCGGGGAACTCGATGTTCTCGGTCACCTTCTTGGAGCCATTGGCAGCATGGGTGAAGGTACCACCGGTAAAGCAGACGCGCTCGCAGGAGCCCTTTGCGGACACCTTATGGGACTTGGTGTCGATGACCTGATACTTAAGGGTCGAAGATCCCGCGTTGACGACCAGAACGTTCATGTGTCTCCCTACTAACAGGCGGTGTGGCGCCGCCAGGTTACATACGCTTCAATAATAAACCCAAACGCCCTCGCGCTCGGGTTTATTGCGTTGATATATAAGTTATCGGTGCCTAAATACTCATGGCCTTTGACTTGTAAGACGAAATAGCGCGGGGATATACACCAGGGAAGAAATCCCGAGCGCAACAAGCAATACGACTCGAATGCCCGCGATGCTGCTCAACGCAGCATTGAACAGATAGAAAAGGATGGCACCCACCGCCACCATCTGGCTTTGGACCGAAATCAGGGAACAGCGCATCGAAGAATCGACAGCATTTTGAAAAATTGAGTATTTAATTGGAGCAAATAACGAGTACGCGACCGTCTGCAGTACATAGAACACGGGCAGCAAATAGACCGGAGTAAAGGGAATCAAAAACAGAGCAGCCAGGGAAAGGCGCACGATGCCGCAAATACGCGCAAAACGGCCCTTGTCGACATGAGCAATCACACTGGGCACAATAAGCCCCATGGAGGCCGAGGCAAGAAGCTGGACCGCAATGATCACACCCGAAGCGACGGCATTCATTCCGCGACCCGCAAGCAACAGTGAGAAAAAGTCTTCCAGGGCGACAAAAGCAAATGCCTGAGAGCAGTCCATGATGAACGCTGAACGAAGAATGCCGTTACGCGCAATAGCGGCACCGATCATCTTCGGGCTAATTCCACGCTTAGGTGTCGCTGTAGTGTCCCCTCTTCGCATCTCAGGAATGCAGACAACGACAACCAACGTCAACACCATTGCGATGATATCTGCCAAAAGACCAATGAGATACGCGCCAGCGGACGAAATGAAACCGCCCACACAAGCGGAGAGGGCATAAGAGGCATAGAAAACAAATCGCTCAACGACATTAAGCCTTACGAGCTGGTCCAGAGAGACGCTGTCAATGTAAATCGCTTCCATGGACCCGCTCATACATGCAGCGGCAAAACCTTTGAGAGCAAACGCGCCGATTAAAAGCAGAGGAGAACGGACGAGAAGCAGGGCGGCGTAGTATCCAAGCATCCCCACGACGCCAACGAGACCACTTGTCTTTCGTCCAAACCTATCGGCAATATAGCCAGTGGGAACTTCAAGGATGAACTTGCTCACTTGATATGCAATCATCATGCTAGAAATCGCCACCATCGAGAATCCGACGAATTCAAGGTAAACCGTCAGAAAATACAAAATGGTGCTGAAGTTCGACAGAAAAACAAACGTCATATAAAGCAAAACCGTACGGTTTTTCATGCTCCGCCCTCCAAGAGTCAACAATCTAAATCGGAATCTTGGAAAAGCATGAGGGCAAAGCCGTCAGTCATGTGTTACAAGGCGTCAACATTCACTTGACGACACGAGGCCAAATGGCCTCACGAAGCAAGATGACGCAATAGGTGAAGAAATACCGTCTGGTGTCGATCGGTCCAGGCATTTTGTCGATAGCAAAAGTAGATGGGCAAGGCTACGTCATGCGAACCTTCAATAGAGTACTCGCTCACTTCCGACCCATCTGATGCGAGAGAAGAGCCAGAAAAACCCAATATCAATCCCCCGGCTTGAAGAAACTCAGCCTGCGCTCTGTTTCCGTATTCGACGTCGCGGAAGCGGAAATTAACCAGCTGAGCTTCGGGGCATTGATTGATCGCATTGAGACAGGGCGACAAATTAATGGGAACAGCTAACCTGCCGCCCAGTAACTCACGAACGGTCATAGCACCCACAGATTGATGACCCGCTGGGCACGAAAGAACCTTGAGCTCCTTTTCACCCAAGTATTTCGAAGAAAGGACACTGTCCCTTGGTTCCTCAAATGAGATGGCCGCATCCGAAATGCCAAGCACAAGTGATTCAAAGCATGTAGCCGTTGGCTGATGCCACACATCAAGGTGAATCTGAGGGTGCGAGCTTTCAAACGAGTCGTACCAGTTTTCGGAAAAAAGACGCCCCCGCCCGTGAAGACAGGGGACGTAAAGACGAAAGTGGCCGTCGGGCGAAACGCCACCGTTCCCCGATTGGGTGTACTTTTTGAGATCGTCGACTTGTGCCAGGATCACGCGTGCACGACGCGCAAATTCTCTGCCCGCCGGAGACAAAACAGCCTCCCCCGCCGATCGATTGAGCAAAACGATCTGATACTCAGACTTCAGTTTCTTAATTGCCGACGAGACAGCCTGTGGGCTCACGTGAACGGCGCGAGCCGCTTTGCGCACGCCGCCGTAGTTCGCTACCGCTTGAAGGTATTCGAGTTGAGAAAACTGCATAGGTTACTCCAAAGGCAGCCAAGGCGACGGGCCGTGCGTCCTCAGATGAGGTTCTCGCCCAGGTTCTTGCCGCCGAGGACGTGCATGTGGAAGTGCATGACGGTCTGACCGGCGTTGACGCCCTTGTTGGAGATGACGCGGAAACCGTCCTCCAGACCCTTGGCCTTGGCGACCTCCTGGATGGCGTGGGCCATGGCGCCCATGGTCTCGGCGGGCACGTTATCGGCGATGTCACTGTAGTGCTTCTTGGGGATCACGAGCGTGTGGACCGGCGCCTGGGGATTGAGGTCGTCGAACGCGATGACCTGGTCATCCTCGTAGACGACGGTCGAGGGGATCTCGTGGTTGGCAATTTTGCAGAAGATGCAATCACACATGGTTGGTTCCTTTCTCACAGACCAAGGTAATTATATTTGGTCGGGATGGTTAGAACGAAAGGTTGTCGTCGGTGTTGGCGGCTTCGCCGTCGGCGAGCACGTCGTTGCCGTCGACGTCCTTCAGGAGCACCGAGACCTTCTGCTCGGCATCGGACAAGCGGGTACGCAGGCTCTTGAGGAGCTCGACGCCGCGGGTATAGCTCTCAAGCGACTCCTCGAGCTCCATATCACCCGACTCCAAGCTGCGGATGATGAGCTCCAACTCCTGTGAAGCCTGCTTGTACGTAAGCTGCTCGACCGGGGTCTTCTCTGCCATATCTGTTTCCTTTCCTAAAGGTTTATCGCTATGAAACGCGGCCTACTCGACCGTATCGACCGTTGCCGCCACGTTGCCGTCTGCCATGCGCACGCGAATGGCGTCACCGGGCTTAAAGGTCTTGGCGCTCGTGGCCACCCCATCATCGCTGTACGCGATGGAATAACCACGGGCAAGCACCTTGAGCGGCGACAGGGCATCGAGCGAGGCTGCCGCACGGCCCAGGTCGGATGCTGGCTTGTTGAGCATCGTGCGCCCCTGATGCTCCAGGCGGGAGCTTGCGAGCGTGAGCGCATGGCGCTTGCCATCGAGTCCTGAGGTGCTTGCGATCAAGCGCTCGGGCAGACGCTCAAAGTTGGAGCGGAATGCCCCAACCGAACGCGTTATGGCGCCGGACAAACGATCGGCCGTCAGGGCAAGCTCAGACTCGCGACGCTCAACCATAAACGTTGGGTCGTTGAGGCACGGGCGGCACGCAGCCGCATCGAGCGCATCGCCCAAGCGAGCCGTATAGGTATCCCAGGCACGGCGACCGCGCTGATCGAGCATCTCCAGGTCGACCTGGGCCGACCCAATCATCGATGCCATCGCAGCACCCAGACGTTGATAGCGCGCCTCGAGCACATCGGCCAACTCCGTCATAGCCGGCGCCACCGATTCGGCCGCCGCCGTAGGCGTGGAGGCGCGACGGTCGCTCACCATGTCGCAAATCGAGGTATCGGGCTCATGGCCAATGCCGGTCACCACGGGCACGGGACAAGCCGCCACCGCGCGGGCAAGCTCCTCGTCATTAAAGGTCATGAGGTCCTCAAAGGAGCCGCCGCCGCGCACCAACAAAATACAGTCGGGCGCCGGCGTAATGGAAGCGGCGCGGCGCAGGCCCTCAATGAGCTCTGTCGGCGCACCCTCGCCTTGTACCTTGGCACCCACGCAGACGAGCTCGACGAGCGGGTTGCGACGACGCAATGTGCGCTTGACGTCGTCGATTACGGCACCCGAAAGCGAGGTGACGACCGCCACGCGGGAGCAGAACACCGGGATGCGGCGCTTGCGCGCTTCGTCCATCAGACCCTCACGGCGTAGCTTTTCGGCCAGTTGCGCCACTTGTTGACGCAGCAGACCCTCCCCCGCCAGCGAAAACGAGCGAGCGACAAAGCTCATGCGGCCCGTAGCCTTATAGAGATTGAAGCTGCCCTTAAAGCTCACCTGCATACCGTCGCGCAGATCGAACGTGCGCTTGAGATAGGCACCCTTCCAAATGATGCAGTCAACGGCGGCCGAATCGTCCTTGATCTGGAAATAGCAGTGGCCGCTTCGGGCGTTAGGACCACGAAAACCCGTGACCTCGCCCAAGACGCTCAGCTGCGGAATGGCATCGAGCGCACCGGCGGCGATCTCCACCGCCTGGCTCACGCTGAGCTCCTTGCGCTCTTGCTCGTCCGAACCGTCGAACTCGGCGGAAACGGCATTACCGGTTAGGTTCCAGCCTGCCACGCAGCCTCCTTTCGTTATCGAGCACAGAGGCTCCGGCCCCGTGCGAAATTAAGTCCAACACATAGTACAGCGCCGCGAGGACACGAATCCCCGCGGCGCCTGCCTGTCCCATTTGTTATCGGTTGGAGTTTCTGTTGTAGCGAGCCATAAGGTAGAGCAACTGAATGATCGAAGTGAGCGCTGCAGCCACATAGGTAAGCGCGGCTGCCGTCAGTACCTTCTTGGCGCCGTTGACCTGCTTGGAGCTCATGTCCGACTGCTCGATGTACGCCACAGCACGTCGGCTGGCGTCAATCTCGACAGGCAACGTAACGAGTTGGAACAGCACACTAAACGAGAAGAAGATCAACGCGAGGGTCGTGAGCCCGGCAATGTTCATAAACAGGCCCAAGAGTAACACGATGGTCCAGGTGTTCTGGGTAAAGTTGACGACCGGCACGAGGGCGGTACGCACTTTCATCATGGCATAGCCGCTTTGACGCTGGGCGGCATGGCCCGCCTCGTGGCAGGCGACGGCAACGCTTGCGACCGAACCGCCCGAACGGTTGGCATCCGACAGATACAGGTTGTTGTCCTGCGGGTTGTAATGGTCGGTGAGCTCGCCAGCGACACCCTTGATACCCACGGCGCTACAACCGTTGGCATCGAGCATGCGGCGAGCGACTGTGGCACCCGTATCGCCGTCCGAGCGAACCTTGGACCAGGTTTTGTACGTCGAGTTGATATAGTTCTGTGCGGCAAGGCCAAGCACCGTGCAGACAAGAACAACCAGCAGGTACAGCGGGTCGATGCCAAAGCCGTATCCATAGTAATAAGGCATGCGAATTCCTCCGAGTCGAGTTACACGTTGGAGGCATTTTACCCACTCAACCGGCTAGGCTTCCCTACAGGAGCTCGATTTTGCCGTCCTTCACCGTCAACCCCATATTGCCGGAAAGCAGATCGTCCAGGCGCGAGCCCACAAGCTCAAAGCGCCAACCTTCGCGCAGGCGGCTCTGCTCGGGATGCTCAATGTAGTCGGCCAGGTCATCGCGCGAGGCAATGACCGAGGTCGCAACGCCTGAGCGCTCGGCAACCAGGCGGATAAGCGCATACATAAGGTCAGTCACGCTCTCCAGCTCCGGCGAAATCTGACGATGTCCGCGCACCAAGAGCGGCAGGCGATCGTGCGGACAGCTCGCACCGCGCTTGATGGCCATGAGCGCACCGTCCACGTCGCGCTCCCCCAATTGATCGGTACCGCGAATGCTACGGAACTCCTCAACGCGCACGGGATTGCGCTTAACGAGCGCTAGCAGCGTGTCGTCGGACATGACCCACTTGCGTGGGATGTTGCGCCGCTCGGCGCGGTCCTCGCGCCAGGCGGCGAGCTCGCGCGCGATACCCAGCTGATGACGGCTGCACGAATTGATGCGCTTGACCTTGCGGAACGCCTCGTGGCGATCGGCGCGATAGTGCGACTCGTCAGCCAGCGGGCGCAGCTCGTCGAGCACCCAGTCCACACGGCCCAGCTCGCGCAGGCGGCTCATCATCTCGGTATAGGCGACGATCAGGTACTTGACGTCATCGATCGCATACTCAATCTGCTTATCGGTCAGCGGGCGGCGCGACCAGTCGGTCAGTGACTCGGTCTTGGGCAGCGATACGCCGCAGAACGTCTGAACAAGCGCGCCATACGAAATCTGCTGGCGCTCGCCCAAAAAGGCGGCGGCGACCTGCGTATCGAAAATCGGTCGTGGCAGCACGCCCACGGTATGGAGCATGACCTCCATATCCTGCGAGCACGCGTGGAAGACCTTGGTCACGCTCTCGTCGGCCATAAGCTCGGCCAGCGGCGATAGGTCGTCGATTACCAGGGGATCGACCGCGACGCTCTCAGCAGGGGTGGCAATCTGAACCAAACATAGACGCGGATGGAACGTGCGCTCGCGCAAAAACTCGGTATCGACGGCAATCGCGTCGAACTCACGGGCGCGCTGGCAAAAGTCGAGTAGAGCCGGATGTGTGGAAATGTACATATCAACCCATCGAATAAGGTTAGGCCCGAAAAACACGGGTAGGATATCGGCATTGCCTTACAACTATACTCGGTTAGTCACAGAACGGGAACGTAAGTATGCGCTGCCTTATCATCCACAACCCGGCATCGGGCCCCAGCTCAGATGAAATCTTCGCATTCACGCACGCCCTTGCACAGGGCGGCGACGAGGTCGTGATGCGCTTTATCGGCGATGGCATGGAACCCGAGGACGCCGTGGCAGACGTGCGCGAGTTTGACCGCGTGGTCGTTTCGGGCGGCGACGGCACTGTCTCCAACGTGCTCGACCAGATGCGCGGATGCGGTGTCCCCACGCTCGTCTTCCCCTCCGGTACGGCCTGCCTGTTCTTCAACAACATCGGCAATGCCCCCGAGGCGGCGGCGCTCGCCAAGGCCTGCCGTGCCGGTCGCACGGTCAAAGTCGACATGGGCGAGCTCTTTTGGCTCGACGAGAACGGCAACGAGAAGCGCCACGGCTTCATCATCATCGCCGGCTCGGGCTTCGACGCCGAGATCATGATGAAGGCCGCCCCCACCAAAAACGACATCGGCGAGATCGCTTACTTCCTCTCCGCGCTCGCCACGCCCAATCCCACGGTGGCGCACTTTACGATTGAGCATGACGGCATTGTCGAGGAGCTCGACGGCATCTGCTGCATGGCCGGCAACACCTCGGTCATCCAAAACGACATCAACCTGTTCCCCGACTGCCGTATGAACGATGGCATGGTCGACATTGCGGTCATCGAACCCGTAAAAACTGTGCAGCTTCTACCGACTGTGATCACCGCCGCACTCGACCCCGCCGGCAAGGTACTCGGCCGCCCGCAGTTCAAGATCATCCAGACCAAGGAAGCCAAGATCACCTGCACCCCGTCGCTGGGCATGCAGTTCGATGGCGAGATTATCTCCAGCAATTCGGGCGTCTTTGGAGCCCGCGCGCTTCCGCAATGCCTCGACCTCATCGTCGACGAATTCTCCCCGCTCGGAAAATAGGAGGACCCTATGAACGACAATCCCCTGCTCGGCTTTATCATCATCGTTTTGGCCATGCTCGTCGGCTATGCGATCAACGTGATCCACCGCCGGAAGAAGTAATTCCACATTGGTATGATATTCATCCAATTATCGTCTCCCCTGCTGTTTATGCATTTGCCAAACAGCGGGGGATTTTCTTTGCGCCCCGTGCAAGGCGCTTTATTCAGGTAATGTAATTGCAGGACGTCTTTATTAAAGTAAAGCTACAAACCGAGTATAATTAACCACTCATCGCATATTTCATTACGCTTATCGAGTAAGTTTCTTTCATAGATGAATATTGTTTCCAGTTCGTTACGCTAATGGGGTGTCTTTATTGGCTGAAGCTCTCTGGCAACGGAGAGCTTTCGCACGCTGGGAGGGAAAATGAGGAAAACTCACCCCGTCAACGCGCTCAAAAAGCTTGGCATAGGCCTCGCCTTTGGAGCTGCAACCATCATGTCCATGCCGACGTCTGCGCTCGCCTGCACGCAGATCTACATGGGCGGCAAGCTCACGGCGGACGGCAACACGTACTACGGCCGCGCCGAGGACTTTGGCAAGCGCTATCTTAAGCACTACGGCATCGAACCTGCCCACGAACCTGGCTTTAAGTACAGCTCGATTGAATCTGCTTTTGAATACACTTCGAACAAGCCTACCTATCGCTACAGCTATGTACGCGACCACCCCTCCAACTGGATGGGTCGCACCGACGCCTACTCCGAGGCCGGCATCAACGAGAAGGGCGTCTCCTGCTCCGCCACGCTAAGCACCTCCTATAACGAGGAGGCCGCTGCAGCAGACCTCATCGATGAGGAAGTGGGTCTGGGCGAGTACAGTTACGGCAGCATCATCCTGGGCGAGAGCGCCACGGCCCGCGAGGGCGTCGAGCTCCTCGGCAGCCTGATCGATGATCAAGGCGTCTGCACCAACGACCAGATCATCATCGCCGACAACAACGAGACCTGGCTGTTCGCCACACTTTCCGCCCATCAGTGGATCGCCATGAAGCTCGCTGACGACGTCGCGTCGCTCAACCCTAATATCGGGAGCCTCAACTACGATGTCGACCTCAATGACACCGAGAATTGCCTCCACTCTGAAAAGATCCAATCCATGCCCGAAGAAAAGGGTTTCGCCAAATACTCCGCTGACGGCAAATTCGATGTCGCCCAAACGTATGGCGAAAGCCTCGCCGATTCCGGCGTAAACCAGTGGTCCCGCTATGTACAAGGCCGCGATTATTTTGGTAGTCAGCTGACCGAAGGCACAGATTACGACATTATCACAGTAAAGGAGAAAGGAAAACCTGACCAAAAGGGAGCCATGGTCAGCGAAATCCAGCCCCTGTTCTTCAAGCCTGGCAAGTCTGGTTGGAGCACTTTCGAGTTGATTCGCGCCTTCGGCAACCGCGGCGAGAACGTCCCTGGCCTCAACGCGAACACTGATGGTGTTTATTGCATCGGCAGCGAGCGCAACACCGAGATCAACCTCTTCCAGATTCGTCGCGGGTATGACCCCGAAGTCGCTACCATCCAGTGGGAAATGCTCTCCCGCGCCGCGTACTCCGTCGCCATCCCGTTGTACTCCGCTCTGATAACTGAGGTCAGCCCGTACTTCAGCGATCAGACCGTCTCCTTCGATCACTGCAAACAGACTGACGTCGTGTACAACGAGGAGCCCGAGAACTCAATCAACTACGTCCTCATGGACATCAGCTCGCTCTGCTTTGAGAACCCTGACACCCTTGGTATCAGCGTCCGTGCCTACCTCGATGCGCTCCAGAACGAGCTCATCGAGCAGAACAAGGAAGTTGACGCCGCCATGCTAGCCGAGACGACCACCGAGGGCCGCACTGCCCTGGCCAACAAGGCCGGCAAGGCTGCTACCGAGAACACCTACAAGAAGTGCAAGGCCCTGCTCCAGGAGATGCGCGCCTATCAGAAGGCCGAAAACTTCGACCAGCCCTTCACCCCGAGCGACCTGAACACCGAGACCAACGGCCTCAAGGTGTCCATCACCTACGCCAAGGACGCTCTTGCCACCGACCCGGTAACCCCGGATCAGCCTGGTACTCCTGAGCAGCCCGGTACCCCCGAGCAGCCCGCTAAGCCCGAGCAGCCCACCACCAAGCCCGAGAAGCCTGGCAAGTCGGACACCACGACCACGGTAACCACCAACAAGACGAACACCAAGGGCGGCCTGCCCACCACCGGTGATCGTTTTGATGGCCGCATGGTGGCCGCATTCGCCATCGCTGGCGTTGCCGTCATCTCCGCGGGCGGTTACTTCCTCTACCGTCGCAATAAGGAGTAACGTCTTAGCTGAGCGGACAAGGCAGCAATGGCAGCCTCGCCCGCTCAGCCCGCTCTTTTGACCGGCGGGAAACCCGCCTGAAATCTTTTTAAAAAAGATTTCCCCGCACACACTTTGCTGTGCTATAGTGCAGCGCAACAGCAACAAGGTGCGACCGCGCCACGGCATCATGAAAGGAGCCACCGACATGAAGAACACGATGAAGTCTCTCAACAACTGGTGGTGGCGTGATGCGAATACGATCGGTCGACAGTGAGTCCCTCACGCCTGCTTTTGCGCTCTAGGTGATTGGAAGGCCTCCGGTTTCGACCGGGGGCCTTTTTCTATCTCGAGCCCGATCGCATTCGCATCACGCGCCTCCGTTTTTCTCTTACACTCCCCTTTTTGAAAGGATTTTCACCATGTCTCAGAACACCACCGCCACCGCCCAGCCCCGCACCGTCCAGACCGCCGACCGCGGCAAACTCGATGTCCGTGCCCTCGTCCTGCTCGCCATCCTGCTCGCCGCCGGCTTCATCCTCAACTTCACCGTCGGCAAGGCAGTCTCGAGCATTTCGGGCGGTATGATCAGCCCCGAGTTCATCATCTCGGCCTTCTGCCTCACCATTCTGGTCGTTCGCCCCAACATCGGTCAGGCACTCGTCATTGGCCTCATCTCGGCTGCCGTGATCCAGATCACCACCACTTCGCCGTTCGTCGATTTTGCCGCCGAGGGCATCGCCGCCATGCTCATGGCCGGCATCGTCAACGCCGCCGGCAAGAACGGTCAGGTCAAGCCCGCCATCGCCATTGTTGCAACCTTCCTGACCACCTTTGTCTCCGGCGTCATCTTCATGGTCATCAAGATGGCCATGCTCGGCGTGGTAGGCGAGCTCGCCGCCGCCATGCTGCCCGTCGTTGCCATGACCGCCGTCTTTAACGCCATTCTGGTCGGCGCCCTCTACCTGCCCATCCAGAAGGCTCTTAGACTCAACTAACCCGCTCGGCTTTACGAGCCACCCCATCTTGGCGTTCATTCGTCGCTCGCGTACCCAAGTACGCTTCGCTCCTCTTTCTCGCGCCAACCTGGGGCCCCTCGTAAAGCCGTCTCCGTGCTTCACCACCAAAAACTGTCCCAAACGACTAGCTTTTGGGGACGTTCTTAAACGACTAGTCATTAAAGAACGTCCCCAATGACTATGAAAGGTATCCATGGAAACGATCATCAACGTCGACGATGTCTCGTTCTCCTATGGCACGCAGACCGAGCAGGCGCTCAGCCACATCTCGCTCAGCGTGAACAAGGGAGATTTCATCGGCATCATCGGGCCCTCGGGCGCCGGCAAGTCCACGCTTGCCGCCTGCCTGTCAGGTGCCGTGCCCCACCACTACACCGGCGCGTTCTTTGGGTCCGTCATGGTTGACGGCCATGACACCTGCGAGGTCTCGCTGACCGACGTGTCACAGATCGTCGGCAGCGTGCTGCAGGATATCGACACGCAGATGGTCGCCTCGGTCGTCGAGGACGAGATGCTCTTTGGCCTCGAGAACTTTGGCGTTCCCCACGACCAGATCGAGCAGCGCGTGAGCGAAACGCTCGAGACCGTCGGCATCAGCGACCTGCGCGACCGCGAGATCGCCACCCTCTCGGGCGGACAGAAGCAAAAGGTAGCCATCGCCGCCATCCTCGCCATGCGTCCGCGCGTCTTGGTTCTCGACGAGCCCACCGCGGCACTCGACCCCGCCAGCTCCACATTGGTCTTCGAGACGCTGCGTGAGGCAAACCGCGCACTTGAAATCACCATCGTCGTTGTTGAGCAAAAGGTCGCCCTGCTCTCGGAGTACTGCAACCGCGTGCTCGTGCTCAACCATGGCGAAATCGCGCTGCAGGGCGAGCCACACGAGGTCTTCGCACGCACCGACGAGCTTCGCACCATCGGCGTCGATTGTCCGCGCGTCACGCGCATCTTCAACAGCCTCGAGACCGATGGCTTGGTAAGCGGCACGCCCTGTCTGGATGTCGACGAGGCAGAACGCCTAATCACGGAAATCGTCGACCCCGACCGTGCGACAAGCGACACCCGGGCGCCCGCAGGCTCCCCGCACGCGCCATCGCTGCGCCCGCATGCGAAAGACGCCGAGCCGGTGCTCACCTTTGACCATGTCGAATTTTCCTACCCCCATGGAGGCGCCGCCGTTCACGACCTCAACTTGACGCTCTACCCCGGCGAGCTCGTGGGCATTGTCGGCCAAAACGGAGCCGGCAAAACCACGCTCACCAAACTGCTCACGGGTTTGCTCAAGCCCGCATCGGGCAGCGTACGCGTTACGGGCTTGGACACGGCATCGGTTCCCACGAGCCGCATCGCACGCGAAGTGGCAACGCTTTTCCAGAACCCCGACCGCCAAATCTGCAAAGACACCGTGCTCGACGAGGTCGCCTTTGGTCTAGAACTTGCCGGCATCGACCGCGCCGAAGCCCTGCGTCGCGCCCAGCTCGTCATCGACCGCTTTGGCTTGCCGGCCGACGAGGCGCCCTTCTCGCTCTCGCGCGGCCAGCGACAAATGGTGGCGCTTGCCTCCGTCGTAGTGGTTGAGCCCAAGATCGTCGTGCTCGACGAGCCCACGAGCGGCCTTGATTACCGCGAGTGCATGACCGTCATGGAAACGGTGCGTACCATGGCCGAGCGCGGTTGCGCCGTTATCATGGTCTGCCACGATATGGAAGTCGTCTCCGACTTTGCCGAGCGCATTGTGGTAATGGCCGACGGTCGCATCCTCGACCGCGGCCGCACGCACGAGCTATTCTCGAACATCGATCTCATGCGGCGTGCCTACGTGGAGCCTCCTCAGGTTATTGAACTCTCGCGCCGTCTGGCATCTTCCGTCTCGCCCGCTTTTGCGCAGGTGAGCGAGGTCACCGATGTCGTTCGAATTACCAAGGAGATGGTCCACCGTGGTTAACATCATCGACTACATGCCGGGCGATACGCTGCTGCATCGCCTGAATCCCGTCGTCAAACTGGGCCTCGCTGCCGCCATCATCGTCGGCATCTTCTTGTCCGACACCTACGTGGCGCTACTGGGCTTTTTGGCACTCACCCTTGCGCTGGCTGCCTATGCCGGCGTCGTCGACCGTCTGTTCTCGCTGCTCAAGTTGCTGATTCCGCTCGCGCTTATCATGCTGGTGCTCCAGCTGGCCTTTATGCGTGATGGCAACGTGGTATGGGGTTTTATCACCGACACGGGCCTCATCACAGGATCGAAGGCCTGCCTGCGCCTGCTGGGTGTGGCGTTACCACTCATCCTCATGCTCATGGTGACCAAGCTCAACGACCTTGCCAACGCCTGCGTCGAGGTGCTGCACGTGCCGTATCGCTATGCTTTCACTTTTACCACGGCGCTGCGCTTCGTGCCGGTGTTTGGTCAAGAGATGAACGCCATCATGGAGGCGCAGACCGCACGCGGCGTCGAGTACGACACCAAGAACCCCATCAAGAAGCTTAAGCTCATGCTGCCACTGTGCGTGCCGCTGCTCATCTCGAGCGTGGGCAAGACCGATGCCACAGCCTTGGCGGCAGAACAGCGCGGCTTCTATCTGCGTACGCGCGCCAGCTCGTACAAGCGCTACCCCATCAAGGGCCTAGACATCGCCGTGCTCATCGTCAGCATCGCGCTCATCGCCATCGGCTTCCTGTTCTAGTTCACCACTGACAGCAACCGCCCAACGCAAAAGGCCTCGGCTCGCACCAAACGAGCCGAGGCCTTACTGTTTCACCAGATAAAACCTACCAAAATTAACCTGTCCCTTTTTGACAGGTCGGAAGCTAGAGGCGGTAGGGGGCACCGCTACGGATGATGGATTCGCGCACCAGGACATCCATGGCGTCGAGGGTGATCTCGGGCATCTCTCGGTACTTCTGCAGCACCGAGAGCTCGGTGCAGGCCAGAATGACGCGGTCGCAGCCGCTACGGGCGAACTCCCACATCACGCGGTCGAACTTATCCATATCGGGCTCACGTCCGGCCTTCACATCATCGTAGATAAGCGACATCACATCGTTCTGACGTTTCTCGCTGGGATAGACGACCTCAACACCCGCAGCCTTACATTCGCGGCCGTAGACGCCCGCGCCCACGGTGCCATCGGTGCCCATGATGCCGATCTTATGCACCGGCTCGGCCGGCACACTCAGGTTGGGGTCGAACTCGCACTCCCCCATCACCGCACCCGCAAGGGCATAACGAACCGACTCACGCGGCATGTGGATAATCGGCACCTTCGTAAACGACTGGATCTGGTCGTAGAAGTAGTGCGACGTGTTGCAGGGAATGGCAATGTGCGCACAGCCCAGCGACTCGAGTGCCCGGGCACACTCTTTCATGGTCGCCAGCAGCTTGGCATGCTCGCCGGTCTTAATGGCCAGCGTGCGGTCGGGCATGGTCGACTTGGAGAGCACCACCATGTCGATATGTTCCTGATCGCAGGCAGCAGCCGTATGACGCACCACTTGGTCGTAGTAATACGACGTGGCCTCGGCGCCCATGCCGCCGATAACTCCCAGCTTTTCCATCGCCGCCTCCTTGGTGACGCTTGCGCAATTGCGCGTATCATACCCGCGCCCGCCCGATGCAAACCGGACGGGCGCCGCGCTCATCTACTTGTAATACGTCTTGAACAGCTTAAAGTGGCGCAGCTTGGTGTGCCACATGCGCAGCCAGCGGTTAAAGACAAAGTCGCCCTTCATAAACGAAGGGTCGGCGCCCTTGCCTTCCTTGTCCAGGCGATGCACCTTAGCGCGCAGCTCGGGATCCTTGACGTACTTGTCGACGACGCCCATGGGGACGACCATCCACAGGGCCTCGTCCTGAGCCGTCACAAACTCCGGCTCAAACGGACGGTTGAACACATACTCGTCCACCACATACTTGGCAACGTTAAAGCCGCTGTTGGTAACGTAGTAGTTGCTGCGGCCCTGGCGCGTGTTGAAATCGAAGAACTTAAACGAGCCGTCGCGCTCGTCGTACTTAACGTCAAAGTTGGAATAGCCCACAAAGTGAAGGTCCTCGAGCAGCTTGCGCACGCCGCCCATGAGCTCGTCGTTGGGCTCGGTAATGATACAGGCATGGTTGCCGACACCGTGGGGCTGATGCTCCTCGAGCAGCACATGGCCCAGGCACATCATGCGCACCTTGCCGTTGCGGTCGGAATAGCTGGTGAGCACGCGCATGTACTCGTCGTTGCCGGGCACGCGATCCTGCAAGATCAGATCGTCGGTGTAGCCGCTGGCATACGAATCGCGAATAACCTGTTCCAGCTCGGCGCGGTCGGCAATATCATAGGCCTTCTTCTGGCCCTCGAACTCGTGCTGCCACCACATGATGCCGTCAGAAGGCTTCAGAATCATCGGGTAAGGAAAATCGATCTGGTCGAGCACTTCGGCAGGCGCCTCACCCTGGGCATTGAGCATCGCCTTGGTAAAGGTAAACGTGTGCGGATAGGGCACGCCATGCTTCTCGCACAGCTCGTAGAAGATCTCCTTCTTCTGACACTGTTCAAGCATGCTATAGGGAGCGTAAGGCGCGACGATGTTATCCGCCAACTCATGGGCATCCTTGGCCTGAGCCACGAGGGCAACATAGTTATCGCCACAGCCCACAAGGACAATCGTCTTGTCGGCATGCGCTTGGGCAATGCCGTTGACGGTTTTGAGCATCACGGGCATGGTATCGATATCCACGTTGGGCGTGTAGTCGATAATCTGGCTGCGGTACGCAGGGCCCGTCTGGTACTTGCCAAAGACCAGACTCTTGACCTGGTACTCCTCGTAGAAGGCGCGCGCCACCGAGTAGGCGTTGATGTCGCCACCGAGCAGCACGGGGATGAACTCGCGCTCTGTAAACTGCAATGCCATGGAAACTTCCTATCATGAACTGCCCACACAACGGGCGGTCTTTGCGCAACTGATTTATTCTAGCGTGCCAAGCCGCCGGCGCCCAAAGCTCCACCGTATCTATGGCAATCGACGTAATCGTCCAGCACGAAGGCCAGCACGAAGACGGCGCTCACCGTTGTATGACAATGGGCAATGAACCTACCATTGTTGTAGGATTCAGTGTATTGACATCCTCGAGCGAAAGGCGCGCACGTGCCCCAAGACCATCCGACCGATAATCCCATCCTCAATGCCGCGAAGCACGAGCTGGCGGAACGCGCACAAACGGCAGCTCCCCTACGCACCGCAAACGATGCTTACAACGGGCCTGCCCGTATCGTCTCAATCAACACGTCGGAGCACAAAGGCACGCGTAAGTCACCCGTCGCCGACGGGCACGACACCGTCATCGAGCAGTTTGGCCTCGCCTCCGATGCGCACGCCGGGCATTGGCACCGCCAGGTTTCCTTTTTAGCTGCAGAGTCTATCCAGACGGCGCAGGCGCGCGGGCTCGATGTGCACGAGGGCGACTTTGGCGAGAACTTCACAACCCAGGGCATCAACCTGCTCTCGCTCCCCCTGGGAACGCAGCTCAAGATTGGCAACGATGTCCTGGTCGAAATCAGTCAGATCGGCAAGGTCTGCCACACCCGCTGTGCCATCTACTATCTCGCCGGCGACTGTATCTTTCCCCACGAGGGCGTTTTTGGCGTGGTACTAAAGGGCGGAGAGGTCCATACCGGCGACGATATCCGGGTAGTCAAACTCGGCGACGGCACCTGTTCGTTCACCCCCGCCGAGGCCCTCGAAGAGATTGAGCAGGCTCGCCAGAAGGGCACGCTGTAGTTATGAAACCCCACGTTGAGATAGCTTTTACAGCCCAAAACTCCTCTCAAACAGGGCTCTGTAACGTTAAAGTTGAACTCTATGGTTTCTCAACAATTCATCATAACTGCAGGTCAAAGCCAAAGCCTCAAGTTCAACTTGACCCTTTGGAACCTTTAAGGTTCAAGTTGAGGTCGAAAGCAGTAGTAGAATACCGTTCGAACCATAACCTACGATTGATTGCAGAGGGACTGGATGCAGCATTCGAATCATCGCACCGCAGCGCTCATTGCGTCGAAGCCGGCTCGTATCATCACGAGCGCCGCGCTCGCCGTTGCGCTGACGGCCACGCCGATGCTCTCCCCCGTTGCGGCGTATGCCGCCTCGCAGGCAACGCAGGACCAGCTTTCCGCAGCCCAGCAGAAGATCGAAGCCGCCACGAGCGCCTACAACGACGCCCGCACCAAACTCGATGACCTGCAAAAGCAGATTGACTCCAATGAGGCAAGCATCGAGGAAATCGAGGCCAAGCTTCCCGAGCAGCAGGCCAAGGCAAGCTCCGCCATGCGCGATCTGTACAAGTATCAGAAGGGCACCAATCCCATCGTGAGCTTCCTGGTCAACGCGCAGAGCCTGGGTGAGTTCATCACGACCTGCAAATACACCAACCAGATCACGAGCTCGAGCGTCGACGAGATCGAAGAGCTCAATAACATGCAAACCGAACTCGAGCAGAACAAGGCTGAGCTCCAGCAGGCCAAGTCTCAACTTGAGGCAGAGCAGAAAAACGCCGAGGACGCGCTGGCGCAGGCCCAGCAGCTCCGCAGCGAGGCGCAGGCAAAAGCCGAGCAGGAAAATGCCGCCGAGCTTGCCAAGCTTGAGGCCGATAAGGCCGCTGCCGCCGAGAAGCTCTCGGGCGAGGGCGTAAGCGGCAGCAATTCCAGCAGCCAGGCCACCAACACCAACACCACCATCGACACCACGGTGAACAGCTCCAATACTGGTAACTCCGATTACGATTCGTTCATTAATGAGTGGACAGGCCGCATCGACAATTATCTCGCCGGCTCCCCCATGGCAGGCCAGGGCTATAACTTTGCCGTCGCCGCTTGGAATACCGGTGTCGACCCCCGTTGGTCCCCCGCCATCGCCTGCATCGAGAGCACCAAGGGTGCTTATTGCGCCAATTCTTACAACGCCTGGGGCTGGAGTGCACGTGGCGGCGGTTGGCGCAGCTTTGGCAGCTGGAGCGAGGGCATCTCCGCTCACGTTGCCTATCTGGGCGCCAACTACGGCTCCACCCTTACCCCGGCAGCGGCCAAAAAGTACTGCCCGCCCACGTGGCAGGACTGGTACAACAAAGTCGCCGCTCAGATGAACCGCATCTAAGTGCAACTGCAAAGGGCCCCAATGGGGCCCTTTTCTTTTAGGTAGCGGAGGTATCGACGACGCCGGTCGCATTGACAACCGCGACTATGACGATCATGCATAGGAGCAGCACACCCAATACCTTGAGCCAGAGTTTCGCGAGTTTCTTGCCGCGATAGCTGTCGAGCAGTGCGAATCGCCGACGAAGACGGCGCTTATCGAGCAGCGCAAAATGCATAAGCACCATAAGGCCATCGACAAAGAAAAAATACTCGATTATGAGAAGCCACGTCGGGTAGCCTTGATTTGCTCCCGTGGGGTGAAAGACGGCAAAGTGACTTCCGGCAAAGAACACAAGCAGCGAGAAGCAGACGAGCGTATTCCAAATACGCCCCAGAGACTCCGGAACGCGAGAGAGCAGACCGCATGCAGCGGAGGCGGCAGGCCTAGGAAGCCCTGTGGGGTTCTGGAGCCCTTGGGGCGTCAACACCGTCTCCGAGGCCGGAGTACGGACAGGCGCAGGCGCAGGAGGCCGCACGGGGCGACTTAGATCGTATGCCGCGCGCGTCGCCCGTCCCAACGCTTCCGCGCTCGCAAAACGCTTGGCCGGGTCGAGCGCCATCGACATGCAGACGGCATCGGCAAGTGGAGTAGGAATGCCGCGCGCCTCGCATTGCTCGCGCATGTCGAGCCCTGGTTTAGGGTCGACTCCCGTCAAGCAGAAGAACAACAGGGCGCCAAGTGCGTAGACGTCGCTTCGTACGCTCGTCTGCCCAAACCCATACTGCTCGGGCGGCGCATAGGGCCGTGTCCCAAACTTGACGGTATCGGCATCGGCGCCATCGCGCCATACGCGCGCGATCCCCAGGTCGATAATCACCAGCGATGAAAACGTCAGGCCGTCATCAGGCGTATAGTTGGCACCTGTCGCGATGATATTCGACGGCTTGAGGTCGCGATGGATCACTGGCGCCGAAGCCTCCCCCGCCATTGCAAAACCGGCATGGAGCTCGCCCACGGCGTCGCAAAGGACAGGATACAATTCACGTGCATAATCGGGGGTGGCTCCCAGACGGTCCACCAGCGCCCCGAGCGTCTCCCCTTCGATGTATTCCATAACCACGTTGAGCTCGTCGCCCACACGACGACAATCGACGATTCTGGGCAGGTGCTCAAAACGCCTGCCTGCCCGCTGAGCGGCAAACAGGCGCTCGTATGCCCCGCCGATTTGAGCCGAAGCATCGATACGTTTACGGACAAAGGGGCCGAGCGAACCACCGCCGGTTCCTTCAAAGTACACGAGCTCGGTTGTTTCAACGGACGAGCGCTTAAGTACACGCTCCACGCGATAGCTGTCGTCGCGATCGAGCGACGCCAGGTGCTCGGCAAGCGCTGCGGTCAGCTCGTCATCGGAATATGTTGGGCTCTGAGTATCCATAGCCTCCATCATAGCGCAGGGCGCAGACACCCCATGGCATCTGCGCCCCGTTCGTTTGCATCGTTGTTCGGCAGCTCCGCCGGCTCAGATATCAGCCGCTAACTCACCGTCTCCTCGCCAAAGCGATACAGCTCCTCGTTGACCTTTTGGAGGCTGCACCCGCGATCGATGCAAAAAATGATAATCGCATCGCGGCGGTCCTTGCAGTTAAGGACGCTTACCCCGGCAGCCGTCAGCGCACGGTTGGTTTCTTTGAGCGTCAGCGCCATCGCAAAGGCAATCTGCAGCACCTTATTGCGGCTCGGATGCCGCGCACCGGTAAAGATCTGATAGCCAAAGGTCTCATTGAGATCAGCCATACGAACCACGCGCGAGCGCTCCAAGCCCTTTTCCTGCAGTAGCTGCTTCAGGTAGTTCGAAAGCGACGGGGCGGCAAAGTCGTGTTCTTTGATATAGCCATCGATGTTTGGCGCGTCGAGAAGCTCATTGAGCAACTCGTCAGTCAGCTTTTTATCGGGCATACGACTTCACCTCCCATACGGCGCAACGGTAGCGACATGCTAGGCCAACACCCAGCTTGCAGTGGCAGACTTATCAAACATGTTGGCAAAATACAGTGCCTTCTTGATATCGCCATCAAAGTAGATATTGCCCGCCACAGAGCCACCAGCGGCAAGGGTACCAGACTGCAGCTCATCGGAGCCCTCGCTGTAGTAACCCTGATTCTGCTGAGCGCCGTTGGCGTCCTCGCCCTTCCAGTCGTAGATGTTGTAATCTGCGCCCTCATCACCATTGTTGACGTACGTGACGTGAATGCCCGTCATGGTCGAACCGTCATAATTTGTGAGGCCGGGCTGGACGGAATCGACAACGACGGAAAGACCGGCAGCCGTGGTCACCGTCGCACCAACCGCCAGGTCAGTCGTAGACTGCTCTTCCTTCTTCGCCTCTTCCTTCTTGTCGCCATCGCCAGCGTCCTCGGTGACGGTCGCCTTATCGCTACCACAACCGGTAAGAAGACCGGCAGTCCCCAAGGCGACGGTGGCGAATGCGCCCAGTGCAGCGCGACGGCTCAGCAGCACTTCGTTTTCAAGCTTTTTCATCATGCATCCTTCCTACGATCCGGCTACCGTGCCGGCACACAGCACATCGTAGGAAGGATTAAACTTGAATTCATTAGCTGAGAGCTAAGGCTGCGGTAAACGGCCAATGCAGTTATCCAAACGCCGAGCAAACGCACTTTGCGCAACCGTCTGCTGGCAGTGCATCAACCCACCGTGACGGATTCCCCGGTAAAGGCACTGACCATCAACAGGACAAAGAACACCAGGTAGCTGACACTCAGCGGGTACGCAATGACCAGGAATACAACCCAGCCGACATTGGTTTTACCGCCGGCACGGCGTCGCTCGCGATTGCGGCAGAGCCAAATCGTCACGCCGATGGCAGTGATAAACAGTACGAGTGCCGCCGCAGCCAGCCCAGCAAGCGCAAACATCACGCCAATGCTCACAGCAATAACCGGAAGCAACAACAAGCCACATCCACACCCACCGGGACTATAAACGGCAGTCTGTCGGCGTCGTTCCATCGTCACTCCAAGCCAAGCAATCGTTTGTAGACATCGAGGCCTTTGAGTAGGATTTCCTCGTCGAAGAGCATGCTATCGGTATGCAGAGCGCTCATCGCATAGGCTGGGCAGTCATCAGCGTCGATCGGGTTTTCTTGTCCTTCTGGCACGCCCGTGCCCAGCAAGAAGAACACGCCCGGCAGATGGCGTTGATAGAACGCGAAATCCTCGGCGATCAGCAAAGGCTCATCTACAAGCTGTAGTTCGGACAAGGCAAGCGCAATGCAGGCAAACAGCTCGGGGTCGTTATCGACTGGCGGATAGCCCTCGGCAAAGTCGAGATCGTACGTACAGCCTGTTGCGGCACAGGCATCGTCCAGCACGCGGCGCACGCCTTCGCGCGCCCGGTCGAACATGTCGTCCGTAAACACACGCAGGCTGCCGGCAACATGGGCCTCCCCCGCCACCGCATTGCAGACGGTACCGGCCTGCAGCAGACCAAACTTGCCGATACAGGGCTCGTCGGTGCCCAGCTCGTCCATCAGTTCGCGCTCGGCAACCAAGAACTTGGCAGCCGCCAGCGCCGCATCGTGCGACTCCTCGACCGGAACGCCATAGGTCTTAGCGATATGGATGCTCGTCCCGTGAATATGAATGTGTGTCTCACTCGAACGCGCCAGCAGCGGGCCGGAACAGCTCGCCAACGTGCCGGCGGGCAGATCGGGCCACACATGGAAGCCAAAAATGCGGTCGACCCCGTAGCATTCGAACACACCGCTCTCACATACCGTCTTAGCACCACCGGTCGTTTCCTCGGCCGGCTGGAACACAAAGAGAACGTTGCGCCTAATGACGCCCGGCTGCTCGCGAATCGTACGGTCGACATACGTCGCGGCGGCAAGTGCCATGGCCATGTGTCCATCATGTCCGCAAGCGTGCATCTTGCCGGGATGGGTCGAGGCAAAGGCCGCTCCCGTCGCCTCCGCGATGGGCAGCGCATCCATATCGGCGCGAATCGCTGTGGCATGCGCGGCACCAACGCCGGCGTCGAAGAAAGCGCAGACGCAGCTGGGGCACGGATGGGTCACCTCGCAAGCGAGCGGTGCCAACACGCCCTCGATATAGGCAATGGTTTGCGGAAGATCGAAATCGAGCTCCGGAATGCGATGGAGATCGCGGCGATAGCGACGGAGTTCTTGGAGCTCGGTCATAGAGAATCCCTTCGTAAGGCACATCTGTTGCAACTTATTGTGATACAGGATTGTGGCACACATGTTTCCAGCATATTGCTGCATTTTTTAAACGTTATATACAAATACTCTTGTTTGGTAAAGTGCAACGTGATAGGGTCTTTACCACTTGATAGAGGCGCGGGCACGAAGAACCGCGGGCGAGCCGGCAGGCTTTGACCCCGTGGGGAGGCGAAACCCGCCGAACTGGGTTTTTCGGGCACGAACAACCTGGTGGGCCTGTGGGAAACACCCACAGGACTGTCTGCAGCAATGCGGGAGCGCTATCCGGACATTGGGTCCACGCTATGCGGATTCGATGCGCAGATGGCGCCGTCTGGATAGCGAGGTTTACGGGACATGGCATTGACCCCCAACGAGGCATATGCGGCCAAGCAGCCGTTTGTGGACAAGGAGACACTCGAGCATATCGTCGAGCAGTTCCCCACGCCGTTTCATCTATACGACGAGGCAGGCATCCGCCGCAACATGCAAGAAGTGCGCGGCGCCTTCGCATGGAACCCGGGCTTTAAGGAATACTTTGCCGTCAAGGCCAATCCCAACCCGGCGCTCATCTCCATTCTCAACGAATACGGCTGCGGCTGCGATTGCTCGAGCTATACCGAGCTTATGATCGCCCGCTCACTGGGTATCACGGGACACGACATCATGTTCTCGTCCAACGACACGCCGGCTGCCGACTTTGAGCTCGCCGACAAGCTGGGTGCCATCGTCAACTTTGACGACATCAGCCACATCGAGTTCTTTGAGCGCGTTGCGGGGCCCATCCCCAAGACGGTCAGCTGCCGCTTTAATCCAGGCGGTCTGTTCCAGCTCTCCAACGGCATCATGGACAACCCGGGCGACTCCAAATATGGCATGACCACCGAGCAGCTCTTTGAGGCCTTCCGCATGCTCAAGGCCAAGGGCGCCGAGAATTATGGCATCCATGCCTTCCTTGCCAGTAACACCGTCACTAACGACTACTATCCCAAGCTCGCACGCATCCTCTTTAAACTTGCCGTGCGCCTGGAGCGCGAGACCGGCGCACATGTCGCCTTTATCAATCTGTCCGGCGGTGTGGGTATCCCCTACCTGCCCGAGCAGCAGGCTAACGACATTCACGCCATCGGTGAGGGCGTACACGCAGCCTACGACGAGATTCTGGTCCCCGCCGGCATGGGCGATGTGGCGATCTGCACCGAGATGGGTCGCTTTATGATGGGCCCCTACGGATGCCTGGTCACCAAGGCCATCCACGAGAAGCAGATCTACAAGGACTATATCGGCGTGGACGCCAGTGCCGTCGATCTGATTCGTCCTGCCATGTATGGCGCTTACCACCACATTACGGTGATGGGCCAGCTGGGTGGCGACGACAAGACCACAGCGCCCGTCACGGACACCTACGACATCACGGGCAATCTGTGCGAGAACAACGACAAGTTCGCCATCGATCGCGAGCTGCCGCATATCGACATGGGCGACCTGCTTGTGATCCACGATACCGGCGCGCATGGCTACTCCATGGGCTACAACTACAATGGACGCCTGCGCTCCGCCGAGGTCCTGTTGCGCCCCGATGGCTCGGCCGACCTCATCCGCCGCGCCGAGCGCCCGGGCGATTACTTTGCCACGCTCGACGTGCTGCCGAGCGGCCGAGAGCTGCTGGCCAAGTCGCGCGCCGAAAGTGCCCGCCGTCGCGCCCAAGACGAGCGCCTGGCAGTCGCCGCCCAATGGAACAAACGCATCCAGATCGCGGACGCGAAGGAGAAGAACATGGACATCCGCAATCTCGAGGGCTCAATCGTCGCCCTCGTCACGCCGTTTAAAAAGGATGGCAGTGTCGACTTTGACGCACTCGAGCGCCTTATCGATTTCCACCTGCAAAACGGCACCGACGCCATCCTCACCCTGGGCACCACCGGCGAGAGCGCCACGATGACCGACGACGAGGACAACTCCGTCGTCGCCGCCGTGGTCAAGCATGTTGCAGGACGCGTCCCCGTCATTGCCGGCTCGGGCTCCAACTCCACGCAGACCATGCTCACCAAGTCGCTTACTTACCAGGGCTTGGGAGCCGACGGCCTGCTGCTCATTACCCCCTACTACAACAAGTCCAACGAAGAGGGTATCTATCAGCACTTTAAGACCGTCGCCGATGCCGTGGACATCCCCTGCATCCTGTACAACATCCCCGGCCGCTGCGGCTGCGGTATCAGCGAGCGCAACGTAGAGCGCCTGGCCGCGCACCCCAACATCATGGGTATTAAGGAGGCCTCGGGCAACGTCGCCTACGCGGCCAAGATCGCCCACCTGCTGTCAGACGACTTCCGCATGTACTCGGGCGAGGACGCGCTTACCGTGCCGCTCATGAGCCTGGGCGCCTCGGGCACCATCAGCGTGTGGGCAGACGTGCAGCCGCAGCTCGTGCATGACATGTGCCGCGCCTATTTGGACGGTGACGTGGCGCGTGCCCGCGATATCCAAATTGCCGGCCAGCCGCTCATCAATGCCCTCTTTAGTGAGGTCAGCCCCATCCCCGTCAAAGAGGCGCTCGCCCAGATGGGTATGATCGAGGCAAACTACCGCATGCCGCTGTGCCCCATGGCAGACGACACGCGCTCTGCACTTACCGATGCTCTGAAGGGGGCTGGTCTGCTTGATTAAGACCGTCATTATGGGAACGGGCCGCATGGGCTCGCTCATCCGCACCACCGCCGAGGGCGTTGTCGACGCCGCCGGTCAACCCGTTTTTGATATCGTGGCCCAGATTGGCTTCGATTTGAGCAAGCTCGAGAACGCACCGGCTGCCGATGTGATTATCGACTTCTCGAACGTCGTGACCTTCGATGCCGTCGTCGCCTATGTCGAGCGCACGGGCGCGGCGTTGGTCTCGGGCACCACAGGCTACACCCCCGAGCAGATGGACCGTCTGCGTGAGCTGAGCCAGAACACCCGCGTTATGCACTCGGGCAATTACTCCATCGGCATCGCAGCCCTGCGTCATCTAGTGGCCCAGGCCACGCGCGAGTTGCCCGGCTTTGACTGCGAAATCGTCGAGACGCACCATAACCAAAAGGTCGATGCCCCCAGCGGCACTGCCAAGTTGTTGCTCGATGCCGTCGTCGAAGCCGAGCCCGAGGCAGGCTACCACCCCGTCTATGGCCGCGAGGGCATGTGCGGAGCGCGCGACCCCAAGGAAATCGGCATGCACTCGCTGCGCGGTGGCACTGTCGCCGGCGTGCACGAAGTGAGATTCTTTGGCCAGGACGAGGAAGTCACGCTCACGCATCGCGCCACGAGCCGTCAGATCTTCGTCAACGGCGCCCTGGCAGCCGCGCAGAAGCTCGTCGCCCGCGAACCCGGCTTCTACACCTTCGACCAGGTCATGTTTGCCTAACCAGGTATCAACCGAATCCACCCAAAGGAGAGACAGCAAATGAGCAATGCAGCCGAGATGGATGCCCAGGAGATTATCAACTACATCGCCACCGCGCCCAAAAAGACACCTGTCAAGCTATACGTGCGCGAGAAGCCCGGCATGAAGGTTGCCTGGGGCAATGCACACGTCTACGGCGGTCGTCGTGGCAAGACCGTCTTTGGTGACTGGGATGAGCTCAAGGCAATCCTCGGCGCCAACGCCGACTCCATCGACTACTACGACGTCGAGAACGACTGCCGCAACTCCGCCGTGCCCATGCTCGACCTCAAGGGCATCAACGCCCGCATCGAGCCGGGCGCGATCATCCGTGACCGCGTCGAGATCGGCGATCGCGCCGTCATCATGATGGGTGCCATCATCAACATCGGCTCCGTCATTGGCGAAGGCTCCATGATCGACATGGGCGCCGTGCTGGGCGGCCGCGCCACCGTGGGTAAGAACTGCCACATCGGCGCTGGCACCGTGCTGGCAGGCGTCGTGGAGCCCGCCAGCGCCACGCCCGTCATCATCGAGGACGATGTCATGATCGGCGCCAATGCTGTGGTCCTGGAGGGCGTGCACGTGGGCAAGGGTGCTGTCGTTGCCGCCGGCGCCGTGTGCGTCGAGGACGTCCCCGCCGGCGCCGTCGTGGCCGGTGTCCCCGCCCGCGTCATCAAGATGCGCGACGAGAAGACCGACAGCAAGACCGGTCTGGAAGAGGGCTTACGTCAACTTTAATAGTTACGCGGTTTTGACAAACCGCGTTTTCGCTGACGTATGCTCAACCTGCGGCGCAATGTCAGCAACCAAGCCGAAAACAAAAAAGACCGAAGTCCCGAAGGGCTTCGGCCTTTGTTTTTCTGCAACGTCCAAGCGCAGCTTATCGATTCTCAATACTTCCGATGTTCTTGAGCTCGATAGAGATGAGGCCGTTGGGCTCATTGACGAACTCAATGTACTCGGAATTCGAACCCATCTCTGCCGGGAAGCTGATCTCGATACCCGTGTCGGTACGAATCTTGTGATTGCGCACCGCCGCGCGTTCGACCTGCTTGCGCTCCACGGGCACACGCTCAGGCACCTTCTCCTCGGTCAGTGCCGCGCGCACGCTCTCCTTGATGACCGGTTCGTCCTCAAAGACCTCGTCGACGATATCCCAAGGCGGCAGCTCCTCGTCATCCTCGACCTTCTCGGCAACAGCAGCCTTAACCTTGGCGAGCGCTACGGCCGTATTGGCACCGTGCTCCTCGGCGACTTCCTCGACCACACGCGTCACGGTGTCGATGACCTCCTTGCCCGATACGCCCGTGTCGCACTGCAGCAGGCCATCGGGGATAAGCATACGGTCCTCGCCGGCGATCTTGCGTTTCTTGTCCACATAGCCGATCTCCATGGTGCTTGCACGCACGATTGCATAGCTCGGCACCTTTTGCGAAGGGTTCGGCAGAATGGCATAGTGGCGCGCGATGTCGTTACGCACCTCGCCCTCTTCGCGACCCACCTCGTGCATGAATGCCTGCTTGGAGCCCAGCAGCATCACGGCAAACCAGCGGGCATCCTCATCGTCGTCAAAGTCCGCCACAAGCACGTCGGTGGACTCGGCTTTCTCAGCCTTAGTGAGTTCGGAAGAGATAAACTCCGCAATCTGCTGCGACAGGTCCACGAACTCGCGCTCGCCAAAGAAATAGCCCTTGAGCTCGCCGCCAAACGCAGAGTTCTCGGCAAACGTGGCGCGTTTATTGTCGGCCGAGGTACGTGCGCGGCGCAGATGCGTGGTCACGAAGTTGCGCACGGTACGGCTCTCGATATCGAGCTCGCGTTGGCTCATGACGTTGACGGCAGAGTCAAAGTCCAGGATATGCAGAATCGCGTGATTGATTTTCATATACGGCATTCCGTTCTAGATTGATTTCGGCACGAATCAGTATAGCGGTCGAGCCCGCCCCAGGCGCATCGAAGATTGGCGCATCGGGGACAGGTTGCTTTGTATCAATGGCTAGCGCAGGAGCTCGGACTGCCAAGCCTCGAGCTGTTCTGCCAAACTCTTGCCGGCAGCGGGCACGTCGATCTGGGGTCGTTTGGGCAACAGTGCGCATTTAAGGATTGCCACGATGGTCTGCGAGACAAAGCGTCGTGTATCCTTGTCAAAGCCTTGCGCAGCCTGGAGCATCACGGGCAGGCTCTCGCGCAGATTCCCAGCGATATCCGCAAACCGCTCAGCACCCGTAGCCTCAAACACGGAGAACAACGCATCTACAAAACGCTCGCGTTCGCTAGGCGACACTGCAAGCAGCATCTCGCGAATGGAACCATCAACGTATCGAGCACCGGCGGACAGGCGCTCACAGTACACGAAGTCGTGACCATCAACCACCCAGCTAAAGGGATTGTGCTGCAGCAGGCTGAACTCGGTGCTCTCAACGATGGCATAGTCCTCCTGTGTCTCGAGCATCATGCCAAAGATCGACGATCGAGGTAGCGTCTTGTCGATTCGACCGGAAAGATCGGCAAAGGCGTTGCCGTTCAGAAACTCCTCGACGAAGCCCGGACCATCATGGGAATACGCCCGTTCGATTCGCTCACGGGCGACATCGGAGCACATCGCCGCACCGTACACCGCAAGGTTTCCGCCCTTGGAATGACCTCCGCACAAAAGCGGCCCGTCAATCGCATCCGCCGCCTCGTCCACATAACGCGCCGCGGATTCCTGGGCCGGCACAGGACACCGGAACGCCATGTTAAAATCCTCTTTCCAGCCCACAATCGTGCTGTCGGTCCCCCGGAAGGAAAGATAGCTAAACCCCGCCGGAAACCGGAACGCCATGGCTGCAAACTGCTCCGTCGCCACCACATCGCTCACGGCACGATAGCCGCAAACGTGCACGCCGCGGTATCTGGGATTTGCTGCCACGGCCTCCAACAAGGCCCTGCTCCCCTCTGGATCCCACAAGTCGTCAATCATGTCCCGATAGCACTCGGCACGCAGCAGCTCGCGTACGTCTAGGCCCTGCCAGTTCGTCAGCTCCGCCATATCACCCGGCAAACGCAAATAGGACAACCACGCAAAGACCAGGCTGTCCACCGCGCAGAACGGCCGCTCCTCAAACGGATCAAACGCCGTCTGAGCATAGGTCAAAAAATTAGGCGAATCCGACATGGCCCTCCCATCAACTATGGTGCATTGGGATGGTGCATTGGGGTCAGGTTACTTTGCACCAAAAAGGCGCCCGGACCGTGTGGGCCCGGACGCCTTCATTGTAGCTTTTCGCTCTAGCGAGCTTGATTTAGCAGGAGAAATCGACGCTGTCGATGATGTCCTTGAGGGCCTTGGCGGAGACGGTGAGCTCATGCTGCTCGTCGTCGTTCAGCGGCACGGGGACGCGGCAGACAACGCCGTCGCGGCCAACGACGGTCGGCATGGAGATGGCAAGATCGGACAGGCCATACTCGCCCACCATGAGCGAAGAGACGGGCAGAACGGTCTGCTCATCGCGCATGACGGCGGTGCAGATGCGCTTGACGGCCATGGCGACGCCATAGTAGGTGGCGTGCTTCTTCTCGATGATGGTGTAGGCGGAGTTCTTGACGTCCTCGGCGATGCGCTTCTCGGCAGCCTCATGCTCCAAGTGGCCGTGAAGCTCACAGAAAGTGTTCAGCGGAACGCCGGCAACCTGAGCGCTGGACCAAGCGACAAACTCGGAGTCGCCGTGCTCGCCCATGACATAGGCCTGGACATCGCGCGGGTCAACCTCGACGTGGGCACCAAGCATCTGCTGCAGGCGGCCGGTGTCGAGCACGGTACCGGAACCGATGACGTGGCCCTCGGGCAGGCCGGACATCTTGATGGCGGCGTAGGTCAGAACATCGACCGGGTTGGAGACGATTAACAGAATGCCGTCGAAGCCGGACTTCTTAATCTCGGGAATAATGGACTTGAAGATGCTGACGTTCTTGTTGACCAGGTCCAGGCGGGTCTCACCGGGCTTCTGGGCAGCGCCAGCAGTGACGACGATCATGGCGGCGTCGGCGACATCGGAATAATCGCCGGCGTAGATCTTCATCGGCTCGGCAAACGTCATGCCGTGCGCGATATCCAGGGCCTCACCCTCGGCACGGTTCTTGTCCACGTCGATGAGGACCATCTCGGAGAACAGACCACTCTGCATCAGTGCGAACGCCGAAGACGAACCGACGAAACCGCAGCCGACAATAGCGACCTTCTTCTCGTTAACCATTAGAAACTCCCATCTCTCTCCACAAACAAGCCGCCCGGGAACGACCCGAGCGGCTTGCCGTAATCCCAATACATCCAATCGGGACTTTGATTATGCCCCTATTCGCAGCCAAAAATCGACCGTTTACCGAAATTGTTTGCAGTATTCGTAAAATAACTGCACGAAATCGATTTCGAGCTATTGACGAGTCGAAATAACTTTCTAATACAGGCCCGCCTCGCGAATGGCCTCGACAGCCAAAGCGATCTGATCGGGCGGCAGGACCAGCGCCATGCGCACGTGTCCCTCGCCCGAAGGACCAAAGCTCGCGCCCGGCGTCACCACAACGCCGGCCTTCTCCATGAGCTCCTCGCAAAACGCCATGGAATCGGTGCGACCACCGGGAAGCTTGGCCCACACAAACATAGAGCCATGTGCGTTGGGACGCTCCCAGCCCAGGCCCTCAAGACCGTCGCACAGGGCATCGCGGCGCTCCTGGTACTTCAGACGCTGCGCCTCGACCTCATCGCGCGGGCCATTAAGGCACGCGATGGCGGCCTTCTGGATCGGGAAGAACATACCAAAGTCGATCTGGCTGCGCAGCTTGGCAAAGGCAGAGACCACGTCCTCGCGGCCGACCAAAAAGCCGATACGCGCACCGGTGACGTTAAACGACTTGGAGAGCGAGAAGAACTCAACGCCCACCTCGAGCGCGCCGGGATACTGCAAGAAGCTGCCGCCCGGCTCGCCGTCGAACACGATGTCGGAGTATGCGTTGTCATGGACGATGAGCAGGTCGTGCTCGCGGGCGAAAGCGATGATCTCCTCGTAGACCTCGGGCGTGCCCACCGAGCCGACCGGGTTCGCGGGCAGCGACACGATCATATACTTGGCACGATCGGCCACCTCGGGATCGATACCCGCCACATAGGGCAGGTAATTGTGCTCGGCAACCAGCGGATAGTATTCGAGCTTGGCATCGGCGATCTTGGCACCCGCCTCAAAGACCGGGTAGCACGGATCGGGAACCAGAATGGTGTCGCCCGGATCGAGCAGGGCCAGGCCCAAATGACCCACGCCCTCCTGCGTGCCGTTGCACGACTGCACCATGGACGGCGTAATGCCCGAAACGCCAAAGCGGCGCTCATAGTAATCGCACACGGCCTGCTTGAGTTCGGGCAGGTCGCGCAGGGCATACTTCCACATCTCGGGATCTTGAGCTGCCTGCGTGAGCGCCTCGACCACGTGGTTGTACGGCTTAAAGTCGGGCGTGCCCACGCTCATGTTATAAATGGTCTTGCCCTGGGCCTTCAGCGCGAGCAGTTTGTTGTTGAGCGAGGCGAAAACCTCCGCGCCAAAGCGGTCGAGACGCTGCGATGCCTGCATGGTGCCACCTTTCGATATAAAAAACGCGGCGCTCCGACAAGAGCGCCGCGCGATACGGGCCATCAGATTGCAAAAGTGTAACGCTTGCAACCCCCGTATTGGTTCAATTTAGCCAACCTTAGTCAATTGCATTGAGCGCGTCGATCTGTGCGAGCCACAGACGTGAGCTGGCGTCACTCGGCAGACGCCAATCGCCACGCGGGCTGAGCGTCACCGAGCCCACCTTGGGGCCATCGGGCAGGCAGCTGCGCTTAAACTGCTGGGCAAAGAAGCGACGGTAGAACGTACGCAACCACGTGTGGACGGTCTTGGCGTCGTAGACACCCTCGAAACTCTTGAGCGCCATGCGGTAGATCTTGCCCGGCTCAAAGCCAAAACGCAGCAGGTAGTAGAGGAAGTAGTCGTGCAACTCGTACGGGCCCACCAAATCCTCGGTCTTCTGCGCAATCTCGCCGTCGCCCGTGGGCGGCAGAAGCTCGGGGGACACCGGCGTATCGAGGATATCGAGCAAAACCTCGGCAATACGCCCGCCAAAGACATCAGCCGCATAACGCACCAGATGGCGCACAAGCGTCTTGGGCACGCTCGCGTTGACGGCGTACATGCTCATGTGGTCGCCGTTATAGGTAGCCCAGCCGAGCGCCAGCTCACTGAGGTCGCCCGTGCCGATGACAAAGCCGCCGGCTTGGTTGGCCAAATCCATGAGAATCTGCGTGCGCTCGCGCGCCTGGCTGTTCTCGTAGGTCACGTCCTGCACGGTCGGATCATGCTCGATATCCTTAAAGTGCTGCTCCACGGCAGCATGGATTGAGACCTCGCGGAAACTCACACCCAAGTCACGAGCGAGCGACTCGGCATTCGACTTGGTGCGGTGCGTCGTGCCAAAGCCGGGCATGGAGACCGCCGTGATACCCGTACGCGGCAGCCCCAGCGCATCGAAGGCACGCACGGTCACAAGCAGTGCCAGCGTGGAGTCCAAGCCGCCCGAAAGGCCGATGACGGCCGCCTTGGTGCCCGTATGGGCAAGGCGGGTCTTGAGGCCGGCGGTCTGCAGGTCGAGGATCGTCTCGCAGCGCTCGGCCAAGTCGCCGTGGTCGGCCGGCACAAAGGGCGCGCGCGGGAAAACGCGGTCGATATCGCAGGCATCGCGCAGGACAGGTTCTTCGGCCAGTACGCCCTCAAACGAAAACTCAACGGTCGTGGCCTCCGGCGCATCGTCGGTGCGCGCCCACGTCGTCGAGCGACGGCGCTCGGCAACCAGGCGGTCAAGGTCAACGTCGGCGATGGCCATATCGCAGGTAAGCAGTTTGGTCGCGGCGAGCTTGGAGCCGTTTTCGTAGACGAGGTTCTCGCCCGCAAAGACCATGTCGGTCGTGGACTCGCCCTCGCTCGCGTCCGCGTAGGCATAGGCGCAGTACAGGCGCGCGCTCTGGTTGGAAATGAGGCTGCGGCGGTAATCCGCCTTACCGATAATCTCGTCCGAAGCCGACGGATTGAGGATCACCGTCGCACCGGCAAGCGCCATCTCGGTCGAAGGGGGCGCTGGCACCCACAGGTCCTCGCAGACCTCAACGCCCAGCACCATATCCTCGGCATCTTCATCACAGCAGCGGTAGACAAGCCCCGAACCCAGCGGAACCGGACCCTGACCGGCAAACTCGACCCACACAGGATCTGCGGGCGCCGGAGCAAACCAGCGGCACTCGTAGAACTCGCCATAGTTGGGCAGATACTTCTTGGCCGTGAGGCCCAAAAGCTCGCCCGCGCAGCACACGGCGGCGCAGTTGTAGATATTCTCGGCAACTGCAACGGGAAGACCGATGGTAAAGACAATCGGCAGCTCACGAGTCTCGTCGAGGATATGCACCAGAGCAGCCTCGCAGGCATGCAGCAGCGTGCGATTATGGAACAGGTCGGCCGCGGTATAGCCGCACAAGTTAAGCTCGGGCAGCACCAGCGCGCGAACGCCGCGCTCGGCAGCCTCGCGAACAGCCGCCAGCGCAACCTCGGCATTGCCCTCGACATCGGCCACGCGAATCCGTGGCGACGCCGCCGCCACACGCAAAAAGCCATCAGACTGAGAAAGGTGAAGATTCATAAGAATGCTCCCGTGCGTAGACGCCATTCACAACAATTAGCAAGCCCTATTGTAGTTCAACCGCCGGGTGTAACCGCATCCCACCAACTTGGTGAGCTATTGATGAGTTGATGATATCTGTTAAATGTCACGTACGATTCACATCTGGTGGGTACCCTGATGGCTGCATGAAACGAAGCAGATTTACACCGGGAGGACCCCGTATGACAACCAAGTACACCGACGCGCCGCGCACGCGCGTCATGACACCGGCATCGCTCAACAACGGCGTTCACGAAAACCATTCCATCGGACAGACCATGGCCATCGCGCCCAAAAAGGGCCTGTTCGATGACATTTCCATTCCTCAGATCATTGCCGGCGCCGCAGCCGCCGCCACGAGCGTCGCGCTTGCCTCCAAGATCGGTATCGCCGGATCGGTGATCGGCGCCGCCGTGAGCTCGGTCATCACCGTTGTGTCCTCGCAGGTCTACCGCCACTTTATCTCTGCCAGCGCCAAAGCCCTCAAAGGTACGCACGCCGACGTCGACTACCCCGCCGGCGCCTATGAGCCCGTTGAGCTTAATGCCGAGGAGCACCTGGGTGGCGCCGCGACTACGCAGGAGATGCGCCAGGTTGCTGGGCGCGCGACCACGGCGCGCGTTGCCCCCAACAGCTTGCGTGCCAAGGCGGCGGCAGAGCGCAGCCAGACGCAAAAGAAGGTAATCATCTTCTCGATCGCCATCGCCATCGTCGCGGTCATCGCCTGTACCGGCGCCATCCTTATAACCACCGCCGGTGAGGGTCTGGGCGAGCGCCCCGAGCCAATCCTTTCGTCGCGCACGACCGAGAGCGATGTAAATGGCGACACCCAGTCGCAAGATCAGCAGGCACAGGCGGACGGCACGCAAGACAGTTCTACCTCTACCGATTCGTCCTCGAACACCCAAAACCAATCGCAGGGCACCGATTCCTCTACGGCCAACAGTGGCACGCCGTCCGGCACGACCGACTCAAGCCAAACGACTGACGGTTCACAGCCGAACACGGGAGGCCAGACGAGCGACACCACGTCGGGAACGGGCTCAGCAGACAGTAGCAACACCAACAGCCCGAGCGGAACCGCTTCCGGCACGGCATCTGACAACTCGAGCCAAGGCACGGCATCAGGCAACTAAGCACGTTTGCCTCTCATAGATAACCGACCTGTATAACGGGCGCGAACCGGCAACGGTCGCGCCCGTTTGCCTTGGACGCCGAGGTGGCACGCCCCGTGCGATGGTAAGATGCTTTGGTGTGTAAAGAGGAGATTTGCCATGAGCAAGACAATAGTTACGCCCACGCTTTCGCTGGGCAACCACATCTATCTATATCGCCTGCTGCGCGACGCGATTGGGTGTGGCAAGCAAACGTTTATGACGCAGGTCGAGGAGGCACTCGCCGCCGGCGACATGACCGCTTACGACCTAGGCTTTGAGTCCACGCGTGAGCTGCTCGAGGAGCTCGACGACTGCATTAAGCTGACCGTCTTTAAGGGCGGTCGCCTGTATGCCACCGTCATCGCCAACGATGCCTGGGATGCCGCCCTTGCCAAGGGCGATGACAAGCCCAAGGCAGTCAAGGGCGCTAAGCAGTCCTACAAAAAGAAGAAACGCGGTGAGAAGGACCTCAAGGCCGTGCGCCCCAAGCACGTTAAGCGTCCCGAGCCAGAAGCCATGGTTGAAGCCGCGCCGGAACCCGAGCCCGAGACAGAGATCGAAGTCGCTATTGAGGTAACAGCAGGAACCGAAATCGCCGCCACGACCGATTCCGAAGTCATATCCGAGCAGGACGCCACTGCGGAGCTCAACGAGGCTCCCAAGTCGACAACCGAAGAAGCTGCTGACCAACCCGAGACGTCTGCGTTCCAAAACAGCGATGTCTTTGGCAACGAGGCCGAGGACGACCAGTCCGACGAGCCCGCCGATCAAGGCGTTACCGAGTCGGCGCCGGAGCCCGAGACGCCGCAGCCCGCCATCTCGCTCACGGTCGTCTATGACCCCGAGAACGCCAACGCCGGCATCACCACCATGGCTTCCACGCCGGTCGAGACAAAGCCGAGCATCGAGAACGAGAACGCAACGCAGGTTGAGATTGAAACTGCAGCTGCAGACGCGCCCGTCACCGTGAAGCCCGCAGATTCCACAATCAAGCCGGAAGCGACGCCGGAGCCCGCACCCGTCATCGAATCCGTGCCCACCTCTGCTTGCGACCAAATTCCCGCACCGGCACCGGCTCCGGCACCCGCAGCGGCCCCAACCCCCGCACCTGCAGCGCCCGCCATCCCCGAGGACTTCCCCGTCGATTTCGCAACCGAGGTCTTCTGCCCCGGCCCGCTTCTGCACCAGTTGTCGACCTATCTCCCCTACGGCGCCGATACCCTCGGCATCGTCGGCGAGTACTACTGGATCGCCCGCGAGCGCGGTACCATCGAGGCCGCGCGAAACCGCGCAGACTTCCCCCTGCGCTACACGCAGGCCGGCGAGCGCCGCGAGGTTACCGTGCGCATCCGCCGCAACACCACCGGTGGCCTCGGATCCACCTGGGCCATCGATAAAGTCGAAGAACCCGAGCAGTAACGACAAACGGCTCAAATCCAAATCAGGATTTGAGCCGTTTTTATTTGTTGATGTTGCGTAACCAACAGCGAGCGGGCCGCAAGTGCCCCAGGTTGCCGTGAAAGAGGAGCGACGCGTACTTCGGTACGCGAGCGACGGCCTGAACGGCAAGATGGGGTGCTTGCGACCCGCGCAGCGTCGAGCAGTTACGCGGTTTGGAAAACCGCGTAACGATCTAGTCGCGCGTCAGCTTGCGGTGAATACGATGCGGCTGGGCTGCATCCTCGCCCAGGCGCTCGATGCGGTTGGCCTGATAGGCCTCGAAGTTGCCCTCGAACCAATACCAGTTGCCCGGGTTCTCATCGGTGCCCTCCCACGCCAGAATGTGCGTGGCGACACGGTCCAGGAACATACGGTCGTGGCTAATGACCACCGAGCAGCCCGGGAACTCGAGCAGCGCCGCTTCGAGCGAGGACAGCGTCTCGACGTCGAGGTCGTTCGTGGGCTCGTCAAGGAGCAGCAGGTTGCCGCCCTGCTTGAGCGTGAGCGCCAGGTTCAGACGGTTGCGCTCGCCACCGGAGAGCACGCCAGCGCGCTTCTGCTGGTCCTGGCCCTTAAAGCCAAAGCTCGCCACGTACGCGCGGCTGGGGACCTCGGTCTCGCCCACCATCATGTGGTCCAGGCCATCCGAGACGACCTCCCACAGGTTCTTGTCGGGGTCGATGCCAGAACGGTTCTGGTCGACGTAGGAGATCTTGACGGTCTCGCCCACCTCGAGCTCGCCCGAAGTCAGCGGCTCCAGGCCCACGATGGTCTTGAAGAGCGTAGTCTTGCCCACACCGTTGGGGCCGATGACGCCCACGATGCCGTTACGCGGCAGGGTGAAAGAAAGGTCGTCGATGAGCACACGGCCATCGAACTCCTTGTGCAGGTGATGGGCCTCGAGAACCTTGTTGCCCAGACGCGGGCCCACAGGGATGCGGATGTCGGTCCAGTCGAGCTTCTGGCTTGCGCGGGCCTCGGCCTCCATCTCCTCGTAGCGAGCCAGACGAGCCTTGTTCTTGGCCTGGCGAGCCTTGGGCGAGCTGCGTACCCACTCGAGCTCGGCCTCCATGCGCTTGGCGAGCTTGGCGTCGCGGTTGCCCTGCGCCTCGATACGGGCGGCCTTGGTCTCCAGATACGTGGAGTAGTTGCCCTTGTAGGGATAAAGGTGACCGCGGTCGACCTCGCAGATCCACTCGGCGACGTTATCCAGGAAGTAGCGATCGTGTGTGACGGCAAGCACCGCGCCCTGGTAGTTGTGCAGGAAGTGCTCGAGCCACAGGATCGACTCGGCATCCAGGTGGTTCGTGGGCTCGTCGAGCAGCAGCAGGTCGGGAGCCTCGAGCAGCAGCTTGCACAGGGCCACGCGGCGGCGCTCGCCGCCGGAAAGCACGTTGACTGGCATGTCGGAATCGGGCAGCTGCAGTGCGTCCATGGCCTGGCCGAGCTTGGAATCGATATCCCAGCCGTCGGCGGCGTCGATCTCGTCCTGAAGCTTGCCCATCTCGGCCATGAGGGCGTCCATGTCGCAATCCGGGTCGCACATCTCCTCGCCGATCTTATTGAAGCGATCGACCTTGGCGATCATATCGCCAAACGCCATGCGCACGTTCTCGATGACGGTCTTGTCGTCGTCGAGCGGCGGCTCCTGCTGCAGGATGCCCACAGTGTAGCCGGGGGTGAGCCTGGCATCGCCGTTGGAGACCTCCTCGATGCCGGCCATGATCTTGAGCAGGGTCGACTTGCCCATACCGTTGGGGCCCACGACGCCGATCTTGGCACCGGGGTAGAAGCTCAGGGTCACGTCGTCAAGGATCACCTTGTCGCCATGGGCTTTACGAGCCTGATACATCTGGTAGATAAACTCTGCCATTTGCCTGTTTTATCCTTTCTACCTGCTGTTTCCCTATTCTTGTTTCGCTTTAGTGGAAACGAAATGAGAAAACCAGCTCTGAAACTTAACGAAAAAGGGGCATGGTTGCCCACACCCCCTAATACTACCTGGGAAAAGTCCCCCTTAACACACTATGAACTGCGTACGCTAGTTTTCCGCAACCTTAACGAGCGGCTCGCTGCGATTTGCGCCACAACAGATACGAGTAGACGTAGACGGCTCCAACCGAACCAAACGCCAGAACCGCAATCACCGCGGCGACGACTTCACTCGAAAGCACGCTGCCTGCCACGCCCATCACAATCAGGCCAATACCCAGCACCATAAAGCAGGCGCCGCCAAAACGCTGAGTACGGCGCCAGTTCTCGGGATCGGCAAGCGCCCAAGGCGTCTTGATACCGAGCGTATAGTTCTGCTTCACACGCGGCAAGTAGTTGCCTACGCCGATGAATAGCAAACCGACAACACCGGAAATCAGCACGTTAACCGAACCGACCGCCGGCACCACGCCCCAGACCGTAAGCTCTCCCAGCCAGCTTATGGCGCACATGAACAAGGTGAAGGCGATTACGAAGCCCTGGTAGAACTTGCCCGAGGTTCGATATGCCTCACCTTTGGGGTCGATGCGCGGCACCACGCAGAACATTGCGAGAAGCGCCAGAGGCAGCACACCGAGCGCAGAGGCCATCCAGCTAGGACCCCAACCGTCGACGGCGCCGTTCGCGCCCCAATGCGTGGGAATCTGCGCAGGCAAGCTCGGCATCACCATGAGGTGCGCTACGACATTGGCGACGCACAGAGCGATCAGCACAATCCACACACGCCGCGATACCCCCGTGGCGTGAATGCCCTTGTTTTCGTTATTCATCCTTATCACCTTCCGTGTTTGTAAAGCCCATAAACCAACCGATCAAGTCCTGCATGACGGTGGTGTTTAAGCTGTATACGATGTTTTGGCCATGGCGCTCGTCGGTCACCAACCCGGCGTTTTTGAGCGTCGCCAAGTGATGGCTCAGCGACGGCTTACTGATATCGAAATGCTCGGCAAGCTCCCCCGCCGTGCAATTGCCCTCGCGCAGCAACTCCAAAATGCGCCGTCGCGTTGGATCGGCAAGCGCCTTAAAACCCTCTCCCGGCATAAGACCTCCTTTCATCATCTCTCATGACGTGCACACTATACTCAATATTTAGATGTTTGTCTAACTATCTAACCGCATTGCTTCAAACCACATCAAAGCAAACGCCATCGCAACCTATGGGCGATTACCTATAATGGCGATAGCTAAAACACGACCTGCTTCCCCATCGGAGGATATTTATGACCGAAACCGCTGCCGCAGCCGCCATCGAGACACGCGACACCAAGCTCGAGATCATCATGGGCCGCGAGGCACTCGATAAGCTCGCCGATGCTACGGTGCTGGTGCTCGGCTGCGGAGGCGTGGGCTCCAACTGCTGCGAGGCACTCGCCCGCGGCGGCATCGGACATTTCGTCATTCTGGATAAGGACGTCATCGCGCCCAGCAATATCAATCGCCAGGCCATCGCCTTTCACAGCACCATCGGAAAGCGCAAGGTTGACGTGATGGAAGCCATGATCCACGACATCAATCCCGCCGCTGCCGTCATCAAGCGAACTGAATACTTGCTGAGCGACAACATCGATGATTTCTTCGCGAGCGTTTTGGAGCAGACGGACGGCAAGCTCGACTACGTCGTCGACGCCATCGACACCATCTCGGCCAAGCTCACCATTGCCAAATATGCTCAGGACCACGACATTCGTTTGGTTAGCTCCATGGGCGGGGCCAACAAGCTCCATCCCGAGTGCCTCCGCTTTGCCGACATCTTCGATACAGTGCGTGACCCCATGAGCCGCATTATGCGCAAAGAATGCAAGAAACGCGGAATCAAGAGCCTGCATGTACTGTTTAGCTGTGAGGAATCGGTTAAGACACAGCCCCGCGACCCTTCCAATATCCACGAGCGTACCGAGCTGGGAACCGCCAGCTTTATGCCGCCCATCATGGGTCAGATGATTGCCGGCGAGGTTATCCGCCAGATCAGTGGGCGCGGCACCGAGCGCGTGCGCGCCGATGGCCAGCGCCTGGACTAGCAGGATGCCCTGCGATGGAACCGCGATTCTTTGACACGCATTGTCACCTTGATTTGATGCTCAGCCCCGATGCTACGGCCAATGAGTCGGCGGCATTGGGTCTGGGGCTCTTTGACTGTGGCATCGACCCATGCGACTTCGAGGCAGCAAAAAAGCGGGCCAGCCGTTACCCAAACATTATCGCGGGCGTCGGCCTCCATCCCTGGTGGCTCGCCGACGGCCGCTGCGGTCCTGCCGAAGTCAATCTGCTTTGCGAAGTTGCTGCCCAAGGGCGCTACATCGGCGAGGTGGGACTCGACTTTTCCACTCGTTTTGCTGGAAGCGAGCCGCTGCAAATACAGGCACTTGACCGGCTCTGCGATACGCTCGTGCAGCATCCTCTTACCGGACGCGTGATATCAATTCATGCCGTTCGTTCGGCAGGAGCCGTACTGGACGTCCTCGAATCGCATGGACTACTCATCCCAAACCCCGACTCCCCCGTTATCATCTTCCACTGGTTTAGCGGTACTTCGGACGAACTCGTCCGCGCGCGCGATGCAGGCTGCTATTTTTCCGTCAACGAACGCATGCTCGCGACCAAGCGCGGTCGCGAATACGCACGACAGATCCCACTCGACCGCCTACTGCTCGAGACCGATTCACCAGCCGAACCAAACACAGAAACAAGCGCACAGTCGCTCATCAGATCGCTCGCATGGACCTCAGAACGCATCGCCTCACTCAAAAACTGTGGCGCAAAGCACATCGAGTCGGCAGTTTTGGCAAATTCACGCTCTGTTTTTAGCCTTCGCTGACCCCTGTGGTCAAAAAATGTCAAATATGAGTACTGCTAGCGAAATGGATACATTACTTTGAGCTTTACGACCACCAGAATAATCTACGATTGTCCATTAACTAACACTTTTACAGTCATTCCTCCTGCATTTTCGCAAGTTTAAACCCCTCCAAACGCTTAAATCACGTCTGAAGGGGTTAATTATGCTGCGACTAAATTAGTCACAGTACTCATATTTGGCATTTTTTGACCACCGAGTCACAGGGAGGCGCTAATGCAGCTCCCTGAGCCCGCTCGGCTATTCGCAAATCGGCGCTCCATGGCCCCAAGAGCCTTCCATGCCGCATACGGTCGAGGCAAACCCCGCCGCAAAGTCGAGTGCGCGCTCGATGGCCTCGGCACCATCCTCGCCACGCTTGGCGGAATCGAGATAGCACATCAGGAACGAGGTAAGGAACGAGTCACCCGCACCCATGGTGTCCTTCATGTCTGCCACGGGTTTGGCATGCTGCCGATAGTAACGCTCGCCGTCATAGGCAATACAGCCCTCAGCGCCAGCCGTGGCCGATACAAAACGCGGACCCAGGCTCTTCACCCATGCCAGGCGCTCGCGAATCTCATCCTCGCTCGCGGCGTCTGCCGCGCTAAAGAATGCGAAGTCAACGTAGGGAGCAATCTGCTCGTAGTACTCGTCGGTCGAATCGTCCGAGAAGTCAAACGAAACGGTAATACCCGCTGCCTTCAGCTTAGGCAGCTCGCGCTCGGTAAAGCAGTAGTTACCCGAATGGACCACATCAAACTGTTTCATATACGCCAAATCAAAACGATCGAGCACATAGCGCGCATCACCACGGATGCCGCCCTCATTGGAGCCAAGGAAAACACGGTCGCCGTTAACGACGGTCACGCGCGCAGCACCATTCTCACCGATGAGCTGCTTGCATTTGGCTAGTTCAACGTCCTCATCCTCAAGACTCGCAATCACATGCTCGGCAGCAGCATCATTACCAAAGATGCCCATATACGCGGAGCGCGCGGCTCCGCATTTCTTGGCATACACGGCAAAGTTCACCGCATTGCCACCCGGATACATCGTGTGAATATGCTCGTAGCGGTCGACGACGTTGTCGCCAAACCCAAGAGCATTAACGTTGAATGTCATAGCACCGCCCCTCTCTTGTGCCAACGGAACCATTGTTGTGACAACGGTACCGCCCAGGATCTACGCGAGTTCCAGCAGGTCCGGCAGCCGATCGATGATCTTGTCCGCGGCATCCTGGCTAAAGCCAAAGCGCTCCTCGCGCTTGGCGATTACCGTCAGACCGGCACGCTTACCTGCGGTAATGCCATACAGAGAGTCCTCCACACAGCAACAGCGATCCGCGGGCAATCCCAAACGATCTATAGCATGCAGATAGATATCAGGATCGGGCTTGCTGCGCTTGAACTGCTCGCCCGAGACCAAAAACTCAAAGTAATCACGAATGCCGCAGGTACCCAGCACCTCTTCGATATTGTTGAGAGGAGACGACGATGCCAGCGCAACGCGAACCCCACGTTCTTTCAGCCCCGCCAGCGTCTCGGCAACGCCGGGGTTGAGCAGTTTTCTATAGTCGCAGGAATACGCGCTCGCCCATACCTCATAGCGTGCCTCGGCAGCCTCGACGCTGAGCTTGCCCAAACCCGCACGCTCATGCCAATCGACGAGCACCTGCTGAAAATCACGGTGCGATGAACCAACAATCGCATTAAGCTCGTCGCGCGTCACAGAAATCTGCAGGTAATCGATAAACTTCTCGAGTTCCTTTTGATAGTAAAACTCGGTGTCGACCAAAACGCCGTCCATGTCAAAGATAACGGCGTCAAACGGAAATGCGGACACGGCACCCTCCCTAACAAAAGGACGCCCGCGAGCAGGCGCCCGAACCATGCATTAATCGGCGATTCTAACCCAGCAGCTTATCCAGCGCCACCGCAATGCCGTCTTCGTTGTTATTGGCGGTCACCATCTGGGCCACGGCCTTAACCTCGTCGACCGCGTTGCCCATGGCAACACCAGTGCCGGCCCACTCAATCATGGACTTGTCGTTCTGGCCGTCACCAAACGATACGACCTCGCTGGCATCGATACCCAACTTGGACAGGGAGCCCTCGAGCGCGCGAGCCTTATCGATGCCGGGCGCCGTAAACTCAAAGTACCAGTCGGCCGTAAACATACCCGAAAGCGTCTGAGTAAAGGGCGCGTACATCTCCTCGTGATGCGCTTGCAGATAGGCCGGGTCTCCCGCGGTGAGCAATTTGTCCACCGGATAGGCATCTACAACCTCATGGAGGCTCTCGACCTCACGGATCTTAAGGTCGCACGCATCGCGCTCGTATTTGACGATATTCTTCTGCGAACCGTCCGGCAGTGTGATCATGCAGCGATACGAGTCCACGACGTGCAGGTCCCGACCGAGCGAGATCATGGGAATCACGTCAAAGTTGCGCAGGTGATCGAGCAGACGATGCAATTCGTCGACCGGCATGGCCTGGTCAAACAGTACCTCGTCGGTCTGGGCATCGACTACGTGTGCACCGTTAAAGGCCACGAGCAGGCCATCATGATTGTGTAGGTCGAGCTCCTGACCAAGGGCGCGAAGGCCCCATGCAGGACGGCCCGAAGCCAGAATGAGCTTGATGCCCGATTCCTGTGCCGCGAGCAGCTTCTCGCGCGTACGCGGGCTGATGACCTTTTGGTCGTTGGTAAGCGTACCGTCGATATCCATTGCGATGGCTTTGATTGCCATATATGCCTCCCTGTCATTGAACAGCCTTGTCTGAGCCATCATACAGAACACCCGCGGCGGCGCTGTTTGCAACGGGAAAAATGTCATATTGTCCCGAACATGAACGGCGCGTGGTCGTGAAGCTTTATCGCTCAGGTCAAATACGTCTGCTAGCGACGCTCATCCGTCGGTGCGCCCTCGACGATCGCGATGCCCGCCGATGCACCCAACGCGCTGGCGCCGGCCTCGATGAATGCGCAAGCCTCTTCATAATTATGGATACCGCCCGCAGCCTTGATTGCCACGGCATCGCCGAGCACCTCGTGCATCAGCCGCACGTCCTCGAGCTTAGCACCGCCATAGCTTCTGCCGGTCGATGTCTTAAGGAATCCCGGCTTAGCCTCCAGCGCAATCTCACAGACGCGACGCTTGGCGACATCGTCGCCGTCCAGCTTGCACATCTCGACGATCACCTTGTCAGTGATGCCATGTGCGCGACAAAAATCAGCGACGGCAGTCATCTCGCGCTCGATGGCAACAAAATCGCGGTTCTCGACCGACTCCTGATTCAAAACGTAGTCAATCTCGGTAAAGCCGCGCGCAGCGTATTCCTCAAACCTCGCAAGCTTCTCCTCAAGCGTCATAGTGCCCTGGGGAAAGTCGATAGCGCCGGCAAGGATGATGTCAGAGTCCTCGAGCATGGCGCGACCCGTCTCGTACTCCTGCAGGTTCGCAAATACGCAGCGGAAGTTGTACCTTAACGCCTTCTCGACATACTGCTCAAACGTGTCCTCGGGGGCATCGATATAGTCGATGTATTTACTGATGGGTTTGGCAAACGTCATGCTGGGCCTCCTTGTTCAGGACCGACAACCAATCCGTGGGTTCACGCGAAAAACCACGTTCAATGTACGCCCGACATGCAAGGACAGCGTCCGCATTCCGACAAGTGGTATGAAATTAGCCGTAAACGTATATTTACGGACAGCGAATGGCACCGCACGCGGATGCCGACAGCAAGACATCCCCCCCTCAATACACCCTCATGCCCATTTAAATAGCAAGGGGCCCGTATCTGTTGGGATACGGGCCCCTTTCGGCCATGACCCATCTCAGCAACAAAGGCTACTTGCGGTGAGCGCGGTAGAACTCGATCGCACCATCTTATCCGAGCCGGGGCACGTTCGCATAGCGTGGCGCGTGACGGTTGCAAAACCACTCCATTTGAAACAAAGGAAAAAAAGTACTTGCAAAGACGCGTTCCGACATATAAGTTGATAAAAGACCGCCGTTGCGGTTTTAAGTAGATCGAGCATATGAAGTTTGAGTTTTAGCGTGTAAGAGAAGGAAGATCGGCAAAGTACAACCCCAAACGCAATGACAACTTAATGAGGTAACTGCCACATGTGAGGCACCCAGGGCATTGCTGTCTCGATTTTGAGCACGATGCCTTCCGCCTTGCATGGGCCGTTCCATCCCGCCCCTGCAGCAACTGCCTCACGGGCTCATTGAAAACCGCATAGCACCCCAACGTCAGCACATCACCCACGGCAAGCACATCACTCACGACAACCAACACATCAACAAACAGCACGAACATCAACCGATTGGAGAAGCTATGACAAACCACCACGCTGAAGACGGCGATAAGAAAAGCATTCTGGATGCCCGCATTGAGCGAGCATATGCAAACGAATATGACGCCGCCTTTGCCGCCGCGACCATCAAGAACTACGCGTCGCTACCGCTCGCGACGATCTTGGCCGACCACCCTCAACTGCTGAAGCGCTGCACAAAGATCATGGGCGACCCCGACATTCGCAAGCTGACAGACCCCTATGCCCCAAAACGCGACAACGATTCGTACGTTCTTACCGTAGGCTGCCTAGCCCATATGCTTACGGCGCTCGACACGAAACTCAAGCTCGAATGGGAACCCGACGAGCGTCATGAACTCGAAAGCAAGCGGAACACCCTGCGCACCGCACTGTTCCTTCCGTTGGACGGCCTCAAGCGCTGCAACGTCGAGCTCAATACACAGGCGCGGCAAAAGCCCGGGACCACGGGGCAGAAAACTCCAAGACCCCATGCGGCCATCGTCGACCGCAACCGATATAACCGCATGACCGCGCACTTTTCTGCCGAGGGAGTAGCCATAAGGACGCTGATCGACCTGCTGTGCCTCCTGAGCATCAACGAGCTATTTGAGGGCTATCTCGCCCTTGTTCCCGCGACGGCACCCAAGTCGGTAGCAAAGATCATCGAAACCTGCAGACGCCAGTTTGAGCGCCATCGCAATGGCAGCGAGATGAACGCCAGCATCGCGCAGTACTACGCGGCTCATTACAAAAATGACGGATGTGCCCCTGTCGAGCATCAGCTGCGGCTCGCCTACACCACGCCCGTCGCAACGCTCCATCGCTTTGGAGCCCTTGGCGCTTGCGAGCCGCACGAACAGGCAGCCTGCCCCACAACCGAGCTCGATTTCAGGCTCGGACGAACCCTGTAGCCCGCCAGCCCCTCCGCGGGCAGCGACTCTATTCCACAACACCACCAACAGAAAGGAGTCCTCATGGACACCAATCATTCCCCCATCATCAGCCCCCTCACCATGCGTGAATCCGCCCGAGGTATCACGCTCACCAGCATTTACGATGAGATGCTCGCCCGTCGCGAGCTCTCCGTCATGGGAAACATCGAAACCCCGATGGCCCACGACCTATGCCAGCAGATCCGCCTGCTCGATGCCACCGACCCCAGCCGTCCCATCACCATATTTGTCGCCAGCGCCGGCGGAAGCGTGCGATCGGGTCTTGCGATCTATGACGCCATGCGCCTCGCATCGTGCCCCATCCGCACCGTCTGCCTGGAATTCGCCGCATCCATGGGCGCCGTGATCTTTATGGGCGGCGACGATCGCCGTATGGCGCCCCATGCAGAGCTCATGATTCACGACCCGCTGATCCCCCAGGGGGCAGGCGGCTCGGCACTTGCGCTGCAGGAAACCAGCCGGCGTCTCATGCAGACCCGCAAGACCCTCACGCAAATCCTCTCGGACCGCAGCGGCCTCACGCCCAAGCGCATCCAGTCCCTCACTGCAAAAGACACCTACCTTTCGGCCGAGCGCGCCGTCGAGCTCGGCTTTGCCCACGAAATCCTCTCGACCACCAAGGAGGTCGCCCATGTCTAACCTCGCCAGCCGCCTCGCCGCATCTGAGTCCGCATCGTCCACCATCCTCGCCAAAGATCGAACGCTTTCCTGCGACACCCGCCAAACGGGACTCAACAACAATGCACTTGTGATCGGCCCCTCGGGAGCCGGCAAGACCCGAAACGTCCTCAAGCCCAACCTGCTGCAAATGAACGCAAGCTACATCGTGCTCGACACCAAAGGCACGCTCTGTCGCGAAGTGGGGCCCGTGCTGGCAGCCCACGGTTACCGCGTGCAATGTCTCAACTTCGCCGACCTCAACACCGTCCCGGCCCTTGCGCCCGGCATCGAGCGCTGCGGCTACAACCCCCTGAGGCACATTCGCCGCAAGGCGGACGGCAGGCCCAACCAGCAGGACATCCTCTCGGTGGCAAAGGCCATCTGCCCCATCGAGGACAACAACCAGCCTTTTTGGGATCATGCGGCGGCAAACCTGCTGTCGTGTCTTATCGCCTACGTCACCGAACAGCTACCCGCCGACGAGCAGACGATCAGCTCGGTCATCAAGCTGATCGAGCACCTGCAGGACGGTGCCACGGCCCGATTGTTTGACGATCTGATCACGACCGACCCCCAAAGCTATGCCCTCTCGCTATGGCGGCGCTACGCCATTACGCAAAATGCCGAGCGCATGCACGCGAGCATCGTCGGCATCCTTGCCGAAAAGGTCATGTGTCTGGGATTCGACGGTGCGGCACAGCTCTATCGTGAGTGCCATCAGGTGGACTTCGCTTCCATGGGACACACCCCCTGCGCCCTGTTTGTAACCGTAAGCGATATTGACCGCAATCTCGATCCGCTGACCGGCCTCTTTATTTCGCAGGCGTTTATGGGCCTCATTCGTGAGGCCGATAGGCAGCCCGACGGCAGCCTGCCCGTGCCCGTGCGCTTTATGCTCGATGACTTCGCAAATCTGCAGATCCCCCAGATCGACAACGTGCTCTCGATTATCCGAAGCCGCAACATCTGGGCAACGCTGCTATTGCAGTCGACCAATCAGCTCGATGCGCTCTATGGCGAGGCACGCGCACGCTCCATCATGGGCAACTGCGACACGCATCTGGTGCTGGCGTTCCAGGATCCCGAGAGCGCCCGGGTGTTTTCCGACCGCGCCGACGCGCTGCCCAGCACGCTCATGGCGACGCCGATTGATCGCTCGTGGCTCTTTGTACGCGGTCGCACTCCCGAACAGGTCGAGCGCTTTAGGCTCGAAGACCATCCGCTCTACGGGGAGCTGCCCGAGGCGCAGCGAGGCCATGCGGAGGCCGAGATCTAGACGCAGGGTTCTCGCAGCGCGCGACGCCCCGGCGATGTTCCACAAAGGCCGTGCGCCCCGGGACCACGGCAAAGCAAAGGGGCCCGCATCCGATAGGATACGGGCCCCTGACTATAAGGCGCGATGCGTTAACAGCAGCGACTACTTGCGATGCGCGCGATAGAACTCGATGAGCGCCTGGGTCGAAGCGTCCTGCTCGGCCTTGGCGGCGTCGTCGTGGAAGGCAGGGGTAATCTGCTTGGCAAGCTGCTTGCCCAGCTCGACGCCCCACTGGTCGTAGGAATCGATGCCCCAGACCGTACCCTCGACAAACGTGATGTGCTCGTACAGGGCAATGAGCTCACCAAGGGCAAACGGGGTCAGCGTGTCGCCGAAAATCGAGGTCGTCGGACGGTTGCCCTCAAAGCAACGAGCCGGGACGATCTGCTCGAGCGTGCCCTCGGCGCGCACCTCATCGGCCGTCTTGCCAAAGGCGAGCGCCTTGGTCTGGGCCAGGAAGTTGCCCAGGAACAGCTCGTGGACATCCTGGCCGCTGTCGGTTGCGGGGTTGGCAGTGTTGGCGAAAGCGATAAAGTCGGCCGGGACCACCACGGTGCCCTGGTGCAGCAGCTGGTAGAAGGCGTGCTGACCGTTGGTGCCGGGCTCGCCCCAGAAGATCTCACCGGTGTCGGAGGTCACAGCGCTACCGTCCCAGCGGACATGCTTGCCGTTGGACTCCATGGTGAGCTGCTGCAGGTAGGCCGGGAAACGGTGCAGGTACTGGCAATACGGCAGCACGGCGTGGCTCTTGGAACCGAAGAAGTTGACGTACCAGACGTTGAGCAGGCCCATCAGCGCGACGGCGTTGTTCTCGAGCGGGGTATTGCAGAAGTACTCGTCGATGGCGTGGAAGCCCTCGAGGAACTGCTGGAAGCGCTCGGGGCCGAGCACGACGATCAGCGACAAGCCCACGGCGGAGTCGACGGAGTAGCGGCCGCCGACCCAGTTCCAGAAACCAAAAGCGTTAGCGGGGTCAATGCCAAAGGCCTCGACCTTCTCGAGTGCGGTGGAGACAGCGACGAAGTGCTTGGCCACGGCCTCGGCGTTCTGCTCATCGGAGCCGTCGATGGCGCCCTGAGCCTTGAGCTGCTCGAGCATCCAGGTCTTGACCTCACGAGCGTTGGTGAGGGTCTCGAGCGTGGTGAAGGTCTTGGAGACGATGATCACGAGCGTGGTCTCGGGATCCAAACCCTTGAGCTTCTCGGCCTGGTCGTTGGGGTCGATGTTGGAGATATAGCGGCAATCGATACCGGCGTCGGCATAGGGGCGCAGGGCCTCGTAAGCCATGACCGGGCCCAGGTCGGAGCCGCCAATGCCGATGGACACCAGGTGCTCGATCTTTTTGCCGGTAACGCCCTTCCACTCACCGGAGCGCACGCGCTCGGCAAAGGCGTACATGCGGTCGAGGACCTCGTGCACGTCGGCGACGACATCCTGGCCGTCGACGATGAGCTGGCCCTTCTCGCTTGCCGGGCGGCGCAGCGCGGTGTGCAGGACGGCGCGGTCCTCGGTGGTGTTGATGTGCTCGCCGGAGAACATGGCGTCGCGGCGCTCCTCGAGCTTCACCTCGCGGGCAAGATCGCACAGCAGCTTGACGGTCTCATCGGTCACCAGGTTCTTGGACAGGTCGAAGTGCAGGTCACCGGCGTCAAAGCTCAGCTTGTTCACGCGCTCCGCATCGGCAGCGAACCATGCCTTAAGGTCGATACCCTCGGCCTCGAGCTTCTCCTGATGGGCCTCGAGCGCCTTCCAAGCGGCGGTCGACGTAGCGTCGATAGGTGCGGCAACAGTTGCCATAAAGTCCTCCTCAACATACGGGCGCATACCTCCATGCGCCCGGATAATCAGATAATCCTATTCTAGCGCAGGTCAAGACCGTAATCAGCGAGCGTTGCCAATCCGCCCCCAAACGGCGACCGACCAAAAAGGGACAGGTTTATTTTGGCAGGTCAAACGCTTTACCTACCAAAAATAACCCATCCATTTATGGCAGATATTAGGCCGCGGCGCACACGCTGCCGAGCAACTCGCGCAGAGGAGACCCAATGCCCTCAAGCAGTTCAGGAGCGATAATGGCAAAAACGGGAACTTCGCCGGCTCCCACGACGGCAGGCACCTTGCCCGCCGAGACAATACATCCATAAGGGACAAAACCGTCTTCGCCGGCATCGAGCGCCGCCATGCGACGCGCGAGTTCGCGTGCAAAGCCGGCAGTATCGGCATCGCCGATCGCAAGGACAAAGTCCACGCCTTCGTCGGTCGCCAGGGCCACGGCTTCGTCGATCAGCTCGTCTCCCCCGTCGCCCTCAACCGAGCCGCGGCGAAAAAGCACGCGCTCGAGCAGAGCTCGATCAAGCGAGCCGAGCGCCGCCGAGACGAGCTCATCACGCGTATGCCTGTCACCGCCCAGCACGACCAGCGCCTTGGTGCCGCCGTAGTGAGCGACCAATCGTCCACACCAGCGAGCCACGTCTCCATCCGCAACAAGGCGCGTCGGCATACCAAACCCATAATTGACCATCTTTCCCACAACCCTTCCGTGCGTATAGGCGGTATCAATCGTTAGGCTCATGCTACGAAGCGAGGTTTTCCGAGCTGTTTCGCGCTCTTTAGAGCTGCGTTAAAACACGATGCAGCCGCACGACCATACCTGCTAAAAAGGGACAGGTTTTGACGATGTCCGGATGAGCGGCTATTATCGAACATGTATTCGATAAGAACATGTGTTTGATGGGAGGACGCGTGGGGCACGAGCGTCACACCTATATCTGCATCGACCTTAAGACGTTTTACGCCAGCGTCGAGTGCGTCGACCGCGGACTCGACCCACTCACTACGTGCCTGGTCGTTGCCGACGAATCGCGCGGACGCACGACCATCTGCCTCGCCATCACACAGGCCATGAAGGACCTCGGGATACGCAATCGCTGCCGTCTGTTCGAAATTCCCGACGGCATCGACTACATCAAGGCCGTACCGCGCATGCAGCACTACATGGAGGTGTCGGCGCAAATCTACGGTATCTATCTGGAATACGTGAGTCCGCAAGACGTTCACGTCTACTCAATTGACGAGTGCTTTATCGACGTGACACCCTATCTGGACCTCTATCACACCGATGCGGAAGGCTTCGCCTGCATGTTGCGCGACGAGGTCCTCGCGCGCACCGGCATCACGGCGACGGTCGGCATCGGCCCCAACCTATTCCAGGCCAAGGTAGCGCTCGATATCACCGCCAAGCACGTACCCAGCCGCATCGGCATACTCGACGACGAGACCTTTCACGAGGAGATCTGGCCCCATCGTCCCATCACCGATATCTGGGGTATCGGTCCCGGCGTGGCGGCCCGCCTCGAAAAGTACGGCGTCTACGACCTGATGGGCGTCGCCGCGCTCGATGAAAACCTGCTTTACGACGAGCTCGGCGTCAATGCCGAATATCTTATCGACCACGCCTTCGGGCGCGAGCCAACAACCATCGCCGATATCCAAGCCTATCGCCCGCAAGCAACCTCAACTACCACAGGACAGGTGCTCTCGAAGGGCTATGCCTACGAACAGGCCTACACCGTCTTGCGCGAGATGGTCGATGCCGCCGTGCTGGATTTGATCGACAAACACGTGGTGTGCGACAGCATCTCGCTCTTTGTGGGCTATGCAAGCGAACGCGCCGACATACGCCGCCTCGACGCCAGCGGTACAGCACAATATGTGGACGGATGCGGACACCTGCGCTCGAGCACGTCGAGTATCGAACCCACCGCAACCGCCGGTCCCGAGCTCGCGCCCCGTGCGCCCAAGCCCGTCCAGCGCGATGATGAACGGCGTCGCCTGGTGCGCGAAGCGCAGGCAATCGACGGCATCTTTGTGGGAGAGCATGGCGGCAAACCGCGCGGTGGCTATGCCGCACTCTTTGCGCACTCCAACGCCTCGCGAAAGCTGCCCGAGCGTACCAATTCGTTCAAGAAGATCATGGGCTATTTCGATGAGCTCTGGGCGCAGACTGTCGATCCCAAACGACCGGTCAAGCGCATCAATCTGGGATTTGGCAACCTCATGCCCGAGGAATTTGCCACCATCGATCTGTTCAGCGATATCGAGGCCGATGAGCGCGAGCGCGACCTGGCACGCGCCGTGCTGGCCGTGAAAGGCAAATACGGCAAGAACGCGCTGGTTAAGGGGCTGAGCTTTACCGCCGGCGCCACCGCGCGCGAACGCAACGATCAGGTAGGAGGACATCGTGCCTAAGTCCCGACAACAGCCGATGCGGCCACCGACACCTTTTGAACGCCTAGCGGACCCCGAGGGAAGACGTCGCTCCGCCGACCCAAAGCTCACCGCCAACGGCACCGTCCGTGCCGGCCGTGCCGCGCAGTTTATGCCCTTTGCCGCCCTCACGGGATACTACGAGCTCGTGCGTAAACAAGAGATCACCGCCGAGCCAAAATGCGAACTCACAGAAGAAAAAGCCCTCGAACTTTCGAAAAAGCTCGAGGGCCTCAAACGCGGCGACCTGGTCCGCGTCACCTATTACGATACGTACGGCTATCGCTCCCGCACCGGTATCCTTGACGAGGTGCTCCCCGCCTTCAAGCTACTCAAGCTCCGAGACATCGCCATCGACTTCGACGACATCCAAAACATTGAGCTACGCGGACGAGCCTAGACAAGGACGCGCATCCAAGGCAAGGTCTACAGCGTCATGACGTAGTAACCCGCATCTCTCACGGCCGTCTCAAGGACACCGCGATCGATCGGCCGCTTGGAGCGCACGCGCGCTGTGTGGTTCGCGTACGTTACCGTAGCCCACACACCATCCAGCGCATTGAGAGCATTGGCTACGTTCTGAGCGCAGCCGTCACAGCTCATGCCGCCGATGAGCAGCTCATCGCTATAGGGATAGTGCGATGCATCGGTATCCACCACAACAACCTTTTTGGCCTTCTTACCGCTCGCGCCATCGCTGCAGCAGCTCTTTCCGTGTGTCGAAGCGACAATGCGACGCAGTCCAAAAAACATGCCGACGGCAATGACGGCCAACACGATGAGATTCGCAGGGTTGAGCAAGTCGCTCATGCGTTCCCCTTTCAAGTAGCACTATCTAGATACCCCCACGGGGTGTCCCCATCTTAACCCAAAATCGTGTCCGTTCGGTCAATTAGTTTCCCTCTTCAAACTTTTTTGTTGACCATGGCTTACTTTCGTGTATAAGTTTTCCTAGGCTAACAACTGAGGACCCGAAAGGAGCATCGTGACTCGAACCATTGACATCCCAACATACCAAACGGCTGTCGTGCGCAACTGCTCCCCTACGCTCGCAGGTATCAAGCCGGCTTCGCTCTTTACCTATCCCGGCGTTTACGCCAACCAAAACGGAAAACCCGGCGCCGCCCATATCGAAGAGCGACGCTCTCGCCTGCTCGCCGTCATAGCCCAATGCAACCGCGAGCTCCAGCCACTCGGAATCCATATGAGCGTTTTGGTCTGGCGCCCCTGCGGAGCGCTCATCTATGTGTATCGCCCTGCGGACCTCATGCGATACCTCTCCGACCCCCGTGCCACGACGGCGCTAGCCGCCGAAGGTTACGATGTCCACAACCTGCCCGCATCCCTGGTGCATCTCGCCGCGCGCATCACGTTGGCAAGCAGCAATGCCGCAGAAAGCGCCTATGACGGCAGCGTCTGCGCACTCGCGCGAAATAGGCACTGCGATACGGGGTGCATATGCGAGTTCCCCCACGAAATTGGCTATTTTTTGGGCTATCCCTACGAAGATGTCCATCAGTTTATCGTCCAGCACGGCGAAAACTATAAGGTCTTTGGCGCATGGAAGGTATACACAAACGTTGAGCAGGCGCTCACGACCTTCGATTCCTATCGCGCATGCACGCAATACCTTACCTACATCTATCAACAGGGCTGCACCCTGGGACAACTTGTCCAGGCAACCCGATAGAGCATACAAGACGCGGCCGCACGCCGCACAACCGAAAGGAAAACATATGAGCAAGATCGCCGTCGTCTACTGGAGCGGTACAGGCAACACCGAGGCCATGGCAAACTTCGTTGCCGAGGGCGCAACCGGTGCCGGCGCCGAGGCAGAGGTCATTTCCTGCGCCGACTTCTCCGCAGACAAGGCCGCCAGCTATGACGCCATTGCCTTCGGCTGCCCCGCCATGGGTTCCGAGGAGCTTGAGTATGACGAGTTCCAGCCTATGTGGGACGAGGTCAAGGAGACCCTCGGCGACAAGAAGGTCGTCCTCTTTGGCTCTTATTCGTGGGCCGAGGGCGAGTGGATGGACAACTGGAAGGCCGATGCCGACGAGGCGGGCGTCAACGTCGTCGATTCCGTCATTTGCTACGATGCGCCCGATGATGAGGGCGAGACCGCTTGCAAGGCCCTCGGAGCCGAGCTCGCGTAACGAACCCAGGACCTCCAAAAGAGCCTGCATCAAAGCGCATCCTCATCCCTACAAAAGAGCGGGGGCTGGATTCAAGTCCAGCCCCCGCTCTTTAGTAACGGCAGTTACATCAACCGGCTACGAGATATTGCCCAAGAACGCCTTGGTGCGTTCGCTCTTGGGATGGTCGAAGACCTCGCTCGGCGTGCCCTCTTCCACGATAACGCCACCGTCCATAAAGACGACGCGGTCGGCGACGTCGCGGGCAAAGCCCATCTCGTGCGTCACGACGATCATGGTCATGCCATCGCGTGCCAGGTCGCGCATGACGCCCAGAACGTCGCGGACAAGCTCGGGGTCAAGCGCCGACGTGGCCTCGTCAAAGAGCATGACGTGCGGGTTCATCGACAGGGCGCGGGCGATGGCAACGCGCTGCTGCTGGCCGCCCGAAAGCTGACTCGGCATAAAATCGATGCGCTCGGCCAGACCGACCTTGGTGAGCTCCTCGACGGCGATCTTCTCGGCCTCTTCCTTGCTGCGCTTGAGCACCTTTTGCTGCGCAAGCATGACGTTCTTTTTGACCGACAGGTGCGGGAACAGGTTGAACTGCTGAAAAACCATGCCCAGGTGCGTGCGCACTTTGTTGAGGTCGACACCCTTGGCGCACACATCCACGCCCTCAACGATAATCGAGCCGCTCGTGGGATGCTCCAGACGATTAATGCAGCGAAGCATCGTCGACTTACCCGAGCCCGAGGGACCCAGAACTACGACGACCTCGCCCTTGTGCACATCCAGATCGATATCGCGCAGGACCACGTTGTCGCCAAAGGCCTTCTGGAGGTTCTTGATACTGACGACGACCTCGTTCGAGTTATTGGTTTCGCTCATGATAGGACCTCCTTACAGACCGGCGATGTGATCGGCAGGCGTCGCGACAACCTGTCCGGCGCTCTTGGCGGGACGCTTCTTCTTGGTCTCGGTCGTGCCCAAAAGCCTCGCCTCAAGACCGCTCACCAAGCGAGCGAGCGGCAGGGTGATGACCAGATAGAACAGGGCGGCAACCACGTACGGTGTAATGGAGCCCGTCGTGGCCACGATGGTACGGGCGTTCATGACGATCTCGACCACGCCCACGGCCGCAAGCAGCGACGTATCCTTGTAAAGCAGGATGAACTCACTGGTCAACGTAGGCAGGACATTACGGAACGTCTGCGGAATCATAACGTAGAGCAGCGTCTGGAACGCGTTCATGCCCAGAGAACGAGCGGCCTCGTTTTGGCCCTTGGGGATCGACTGAATACCGGCGCGGAAGATCTCACACAGGTAGGCAGACGAGTTCATGGCCATGACGATGACGCCCAGGACATAATCGTCTACCTTGACGCCGGCGAGCGGCAGACCGAAGAACGCGATATAGATCTGCAGGAACGCCGGCGTACCGCGAATGATATTCACGTAGATGCCGGCGAGGCAGCGCAGGATGCGCGACTTGGAGATGCGCATGAGCGACAGGGCGAAACCGAAGGGAATTGCCAGCGGAAACGCCACAAGCACGATCGAAAGCGACATGAGGAAGCCCTTGAAGACGATCGGCAGGCTCTGGACCAAAATGACCGGGTTCAGGAACAGGCGCAGGAACATATTGGAGTTCCACGCCTCGACCCACGGCTGCTCTTTAAGGTCGGCCAGGAAGTTATCGAAGGCCGTCACGCCCTTGATCTCCACCGGCGGAATCTTGGAGATCTTCTTGGTCGACCCGTCAGCGAGCGTATAGGTACCGCTAAAGGCCTCGTCGCCGCCCTCGACGGGGAAGGTCACGCCGTAGACCTCGACGCGGAAATAGCCGCCAGCGGGCGCCGTCTCGCCAAAGTCGATCTTGAGCGTCTGGCCGTCGACCTTACACGTAGGCTTCATGGGCGTACGGTCCATGAGGTCATCGCCCGAAAGCATCGTCAGGCGCGTGTCGTCCGCGCCAAAGGTCGTGCCATCGGCAAATGTCAGCGAAAGACCGCTCAGCTCCTCGTCGGCATCGGCCTGAACTTCCCAAGTGATGCGCGTCTCGGTGCCGCCGACCACATCGCTACCCGAACCGGTATTGGGTCGGGCGGTAATCTTTGCGGTCTCAAGCGCCTGGGCGGTCGTGGGCACGCAGGCCCCCGCGCATACCAGGGCGAGCGCCACAGCCAGGGCACAGGCCAGCTTTTGGAGCATCGAGGGCAGTGGAAAACGCTGCTCCGCGGCCCCTTTGTTCAGTCGAGACAAGGTGGTTCCTATCGTAGAAGTTGCCGGCAAAACGAGACGGAAACGCTCTCCGTCAAGAGAAGCGCAAAGGCCCTTCCCGCCAAAACGGAAAGGGCCCGCGCGCAATCAAGTAGCTATTTTACTTGATGTTGTACTTAGCCATGAGGGCGTCGACGGTACCGTCGTCGGTCAGGTCCTTGATGGCATGGTTGACGTCGTCCTTGAGCTTGGTGTTGCCCTGGTTGATGGCGATGGCGTACTCCTCGCCGGTGCTGATCTGCTTGATGGTCTGGCAGGTGTTGAACTGCTCGGCGGTCAGCTGGCTGGCAACGGAGCGGTTGGTGACTACGGCGTCGCCCTTATCGGACTGCAGGGCGCTGAAGCACTCGGTGGCGTCCTTGTAGGGGACGATCTTGGCCTTGGGGAAGTTCTCCTGGGCAAAAGCCTCGGCGGTTGAGCCAGACTGGACGATGATGGTAGCGTCGGCGTTGTTGAGCTTCTCGCTGTAGTTGTCGGCCGTGATGTCGGTGTTATCGACCTTGGTCACGATAGCCTGATCGTCCATGTAGTAGGAATCAGAGAAAGTGACTTCCTTCTCACGCTCGGGCGTGTCGGTGATAGCCGCGATGGCGACGTCATACTTGGCGCCCGAAGCGACGCCCGGAACCAGCGTGTCGAAGTCGTTGTTGACGTACTCGACATCCAGACCCAGCTTGTCACCGATAGCCTTGATGAGCTCAAGGTCAAAGCCCTGGTAGTCGCCGTTGTCATCCTTATACTCAAACGGCGCGTACTCGGCAGAGGTGCCGACGGTCAGCGTGCCGTCCTTGACGAGCGCGTACTCCTTGGAGCCGTCGACCTTCTCGACCTTAGCGTCGTCAGAGCTGCTGGAACCGGCATCAGAACCAGAGGTGGCGTTGGACGAACCGCAGCCCGTCAGAGCAAGGGCGAGCGCCATAGCACCCGTGGCGGCAAATGCGCCAAGCTTCTTCAGCTTCATAATCAGTCTCCTTCCGGTGACCTCGTTTGATTCAGAGGTCTGCAAAAACTGTTGGCTATTATGCACCCGGAATTACGAATCTGCAATGAGAAAACTGATTGAAACAAACCCATAACGTGAATGGAATACTCCACTTTGTGACAGTCATTACTGCTGCAATGACCTTAATAGTCTAATTTCAGCTGCATAACCTGCAAGTTCGTTCGGAGTCTCCAAAATAAACGGAAGCGAACGCAAGTGGCCATTCGATACAATATTCTGCATAACCTGCATACCGCCACCAAATTCCTCGCTGCCAAGGTATCCCTTGCCGATGCACTCGTGACGATCTTTATGGGCGCCACAAGGGTTCTTCGAATCGTTGATGTGTACGGCGTGCAAGCGATCGATACCCACCACGCGGTCGAACTCGTCGAGTACGCCGTCCAGATCATGGATGATGTCGTAGCCGGCATCGCTCACATGGCAGGTGTCCAAACAAACGCCCAGCTTATCGGACAGCTCTGGGCACTTGGCGGCAACGCCCTCGATAATGCACGCCAGTTCCTCAAAGCTGCGGCCCACCTCGGTACCCTTGCCGGCCATGGTCTCGAGCAACACCGTCGTCTGCTGGCCCTCAAACATCACCTGGCACAGGGTGTCGACAATCATCTGAATGCCGGCGTCGGAGCCCTGCCCCACATGCGCACCGGGATGGAAGTTGTAGTAGTTGCCGGGCAGCGCCTCCATGCGCCGCAGGTCCTCTGCCATGGCCTCCAGGGCAAACTCGCGCGCCCGCTCTTTGGTTGAGCAGGGGTTATAGGTATACGGGGCATGAGCCACGAGCGGTCCAAAGTCGTTTTGCGCCATAAGCTCGCGCAGGGCCGCCACGTCATCCATGTCAAGGTCTTTTGCCTTGCCACCGCGCGGGTTGCGCGTAAAGAACGCAAAGGTATTGGCGCCAATGGACAACGCCGTCTCCCCCATTGCCCGATAGCCCTTCGTCGTCGAAAGATGACACCCGATCGTCAGCATCTCCAGCTCCCTCCTCATCAGTTGCGGTGAAATACGGTCTATTGGTGCCCTATTTTGGCGCAAACAGACCGTATTCCACCGCAAGTTATAAAAGGGGCATCAGGGACAAAGGCCTCCAGGCATTCCAAGCGCTGGTGCCATGCCCCCCACGCCCTAAAGTTTCAAACGAATCGCATCGATGATGCGTGCGCAGCGCTGCGTGGCGGCAAGGGGCATGACGGGACTCTCGAGTTTCCCCGCCCGGATGAGCTGAGTCGCATGCTGGATTTCGCCATAGAAATCATCGATCTCAAACGGAGCATTTATTTCTAGCGTTCGACCGTCGGAATACTTCACATGAGCGAGCTCGGGGCGATGGAGCCGCTCGATTTCCAACGAGCCCCGCTCACAGGCAATCGTTAAGCGGCTTTCATATGTTGCTTCGCCGTCGCACACCATATGAATGGGTGTACCGCCGACGCTCATATGGATCTCGTCGGCCCAATCGACGCGACCGCCCGATACGTCACGCCAGCGAACTTCACGGGACGAAACCTCGCACGCGCCCGCGAGCAAATCCTCAAACCAACCGACCGCATAACAGCCCATGTCATATAGACAGCCGCCCTGCAACGGATCAAGCAGATAGCCCGAAGGAGACTCGCCGTAATCGAGCTTTTGCACGCTTTCAATCGAGACAATACGGCCAAGCTCACCCGACGCAAGCAAGTCTTTCACGCGAGTGCGCATCGGGCAAAACCGATTCTTCATCGCCTCCATAAACAGCACGCCGCGCTCGCGAGAGGTGGAGGCGATCGAGAGAGCCTCTTCCTCACTCAAAACGGCCGGCTTTTCGCACAGCACGGCCTTTCCGACGCGCAGCGCGCGACAGGCCCAACGCGTATGCATGCCATGCGGAAGAGCCAAGTAGATTGCGTCGACATCGGGGTCGGCAATCAGCGCGTCATAAGCCGCATCGCCGCTATCGTCGGCCGAGGCATGGCCATGCGCAGCATCGATCGAAAACGCTCGGCAAAATTCCTCGACATGTGCAGGAGTGCGACCGGCCGCAGCCACCAGCCGTGCCCCGTCGACCTTCTTGAGCGACGATGCAAATCGATGAGAAATGTGCCCAGCGCCCAAAATGCCCCAACGAACCTCACGCGAATCATTACGTAAACCTCGGTCACCCACGATAGCCTCCCATCAGTTGCGGCAAAATAGTTCCTGCTATCGCCCTATTCTGCCGCAAACAGGAACTATTCCATCACAAGATATAAAAGGGTCATGAGGAGCGAGTTTTGCTGAAGACTTTAAGCATGGCCGTTACGGGGCCCGGCTGGAAGCGTCGGCGCACGTCATCGAGACGCTCGGGGATATCGATATGCTGTGGGCAGTGGCGCGCGCATTTGCCGCACTTGACGCAATTGCTCACCAGCTTGGCCTCGCTTGTACGCACCGCGCTCGCCGTAAAGTACTGCGATAGACCCGTAAACCAGCTGTGCGCATAACTCGCGTTGTAGGCGGCAAAGCAGCCGGGAATGTTGATACCCTTGGGACATGGCATGCAGTAGCCGCATCCCGTGCAGGGCACACGGTTCGATTTCTCAAACTCCATCAACACGCGCGCAATCGTGTCGAGCTGGTTGGCAGTCATCGAATTCGGCAACACGAGGTCTGCCAGTGACGAATTCTCGTCCACCTGCGCGGTATCGGTCATACCCGAAAGCAGCATCGTCACCTGAGGATGATTCCACACCCACGAAAGACCCCAGGCGGCAGGAGTGCTCAAATGCGGGTCACGGGCACTATCGAGCACAGCGCGGGCCCGTGGCGGCAGCTTGCCCGCTAAACGCCCGCCCAGCAGCGGCTCCATCACAAACACCGCGAGGCCTCGCTCGGCGGCGGCCATGAGTCCCGCCGTTCCCGCTTGGTAATGCTCGCCGGCATAGTTGTACTGGATCTGGCAAAAATCCCAGTCATATGCGTCAAGCATCGTAAGGAAGTCCGCCGCGCTGCCGTGGTACGAAAAACCAATCTGGCGAATGCGCCCCGCCGCCTTTTGATGCGCGATCCAGTCCTCGATGCCCAACGCCACCACACGTTCCCACTGGGCGGGCGAGGTAATGTTGTGCATGAGGTAATAGTCGATATGGTCGGTCTGCAGGCGGCGCAGTTGCTCGTCGAAGAACCGGTCGAAATCCTCCGCGCATTTGCACGAAGCATGTGGCAGCTTGGTCGCGAGCAAAACCTGGTCGCGTAGGCCTAGGCGCTCAAGCGAAGCGCCCACACAAGCCTCGTTGCCGGGATAGAGATAGGCCGTGTCCAGGTAGTTAATCCCCTGCTCCACCGCACGGGAGATGATGGCGTCGGCTGCCTTCGCATCCGGGCGTCCCGGCGCACCGGGAAACCTCATGCAGCCCAGCCCCAACGCCGAGATACGGTTGCCGCTTTTGGGGTCAACGCGATATTGCACGGCCCCTCCCCTCCCATCGAAGCCCTGACAAGGCGAAACAAACCCGTCACGTCATCGAAACACATCGGAATCGCAATTGAGAACGTATCGTAACGCAGCAGAAATCAGGCCGTCACGGCACCGCTTTAACATCAGCAAAAAGCCCGATGAAAGGAGCCGGGCATGACCGCCTACCCCTACCCCGGCGAGCAATACATCCTCTCGGTCGACCGCTATCAGATCGAGGTCATGGACCATCTGGACGAGCTTCCCGCCACGGGTGCCGTCATCTTCTGCACCTTCCCCAAGGTGCGCGATGGCGTTGGATATCCCGCACGCGTTTTTGCCATCTGCCCCGCGGCATAAGTTCCCATGCGTTTGTTCTTCTAAATTCAGCCTCCGGTGCACGCTACATGCTCCGGCGGCATACAATCCATCAGGCGCCCCGCACGCGGGCGCCTTTCTGTGAGGAGATGATTCACATGCAGATCAACAAGGTCACCTTTGTCGGCAAGGGCGGCGTCGGCCTGCTCTACGGCAGCATGATTGCCAAGGCCCTCGGCAATGACGCCGTCGAATACGTCATGGATGACGCTCGTTTTGAGCGTCATGCGAACGACGCGCTCACCGTCAACGGCGAACCCTGCGATCTCACGTCCGTCCGTGCCAGCGAGGCGACACCCGCCGATCTGGTCATCCTGACGGTCAAGACCACCGGTCTCGACCAAGCACTCAAGACTATGGAGCGCGCCGTAGGACCCAACACGCTCATCGCCTCGCTGTGCAACGGCATTACGAGCGAGCAAAAGATTGCCGAACGCTTTGGCTGGGAGCATACCGTTCTTGGTATCTGCCAAGGCATGGACGCCGTGTTCCTCAACGGAGAGCTCACCTTTACCAATGCGGGCGAGATTCGCTTTGGCGCGGCAGCGGGCACCAAGCCCGCAACCGTTACCGCCATCGACGAGCTCTATACGCGCTGCGGCATCGCCCATACCGTCGAGAGCGACATTGCGCACCGCATGTGGGCCAAACTCATGCTCAACGACGGCATCAACCAGACCTGCATGGCCTACGGCGGGACCTACGGAAGCGCCACGGAGCCGGGCTCCGAGCAGCGCCGCTGTTTTGTCTCCGCCATGCGCGAGACGCTTGCGGTTGCCAACGCCGAGGGCGTTGAGCTGACCGAGGCAGACCTGACGCAAATGGTGCACCTCATCGAGGGAATCGACCCCACCGGTATGCCCTCGATGGCGCAGGACCGCATCGCACAACGAAAAACCGAAGTCGAGGAGTTCGCGGGCACCATTTGCCGCCTGGCCGCCAAACACGATATCCAAGTGCCGCAAAACGATTGGCTCTACCAGAGGATTCGCGAAATAGAAAGCAGCTGGTAGTGCTCGGCATACTGCAGCCAACAGATCCAATGGCAAAGCCGCCGCAAGGGGCACTCCCCTCGCGGCGGCTTCCTTTTTCATCTTTGGCCAAAAATCAGCTTCACAACGGTTAGAGCTGCGACTCCGACGCCTGGCCCTCATCGTCGCGACAAAGGACTACACCCGCACTTCCCAGCAGTGCGGCCGCGATCAGCGCGCCGACCACGATAGAGGCAGCCCCACAAGACCCTTGCATACCCGCGACGAGCGCGGCCGTAGGACCAAGGCAACCAAGCGTCAATGCAACGGCGGCAACGGCGATATCTCGAGCGTTCACAAGACCACTTCCTCCACGAGAAAGACCTTATTTCTCATGAACTAGTGTGCCCCGCGCCCATATGCGCGGCGTACTGCCACGGTAAGCGCTCTGTTAACTCAAGCACGCACAAAAAACGGACGCCTCTACGTTGTGCCCAAAGGCTCAGTAAAGACGCCCGCCCATCATGTGCCCATTTTGCTTATGGAAGATTACCAACCGGTGTAGTAGTCGGTGGTTCCGGCAGCGCAGCCGGAGTCATAGACCTTGCAATCACCCTTGGAGCCCGTAAAGGTCGAGCCCTGGGCCATATCGCCCGCGGCAACAACGTAATAGCCGTCGGAATCGCGCCAGAAGCCCTCAGAATCCTGAGTCCATTCGCCCGTGCGATAGTGATAAAGCACATTGCTGCTGTAATAGGTCTCGCGGCGCCCGTTGTAGTTATTGACACCCGCAGAGCGCGTCAGGCCCGATCCGTTCGCGTAGGACGCGGCAGACGCGTAGGACGGAGTGTAACCGGCGTTGTAGTACGAAGCCTGGGCGGCCTCGGCAGCCTCCGCCTCGGCGGCAGCAGCCTCGAGCGCTTCGCGCTTGGCATCCTCAAGCGCAGTGCGCAGCTCATCGAGCTCGGTCGACTTCGCGTCGACCTCCCCCATCGTCAACAGGCTACCCGCACCGTCGATACAACCCTGCAGTACAGCGCGCTCGTCATCGGTGGCATAGTCACCGTACATGTTCATGATGATCTGAGCGCGCATCTCCAGGGAATCGCGCTTGGCCTCCATCGAGGCGTTCCACTCCTGCATGGAACCATAACCGTCGCCGCGATAGTCAACGGGCTGTACCAGCGTCGTCTCGGACGGCGTAGATCCAACCGTATCGGACAGTGTTGCGGCGTGGGCATCAGTTGCACCGGCGCCCGCCAAAAGTGCCACGGTCAGAGCGGCGGAAAGGGCGGCGGCTTTCGGTTTTCGTGAATCGATCCTCATGTAGCTGGAAACCTCCGTAGTGCGTTTTTGCTGCGTTTGAGCTGCGTGTGATTCGATCGCGCTGCATAGTACCCCGAGCACATCGCGACCTGCGGTTTTACTTAAAAGGTGCACGTCAATTGCGTAAAACTCACATCCTCTCAACAGGAGTTTTCCACAACTCGAATGCATAAAGCGTGTCAAAAACCCTGTTTTTGCACCCGCTCTATGCAAAAAAGGCACCTGTGCAACCATTGTTCGCATAGGCGCCTTGAGCAGGCATTTTATGCAGTTATACCTATCGAGTCGCATGGGGTCCTTGCACAAGTCGCCTTACTCGTCCAGCGCGGCGAAGGCCTGCTTCAGATCCCAAATGATATCCTCGGCGTTCTCGGTACCGATGGAAAGACGGATCGTGGAGGGCGTGATGTTCTGCTCGGCGAGCTCCTCGGCAGAGAGCTGGGAGTGCGTGGTGGTAGCCGGGTGCACGACGAGCGACTTGACGTCGGCCACGTTGGCGAGCAGCGAGAAGACCTGCAGATGATCGATGAACTTCCAAGCTGCCTCCTGGCCACCCTTAATCTCAAAGGTAAAGATCGAGGCACCGCCACGGGGGAAGTACTTCTGATAGAGCTCGTGATCGGGGTGCTCAGACAGGCTCGGGTGGTTCACCTTGGCGACATGGCTGTCACCAACCAGGAACTCAACGACCTTCTTGGTGTTCTCGACATGACGGTCAACGCGCAGCGACAGAGTCTCGGTGCCCTGGAGCAGGATCCAGGCGTTGAACGGGCTGATGCAGGCGCCCTCGTCACGCAGCAAGATAGCGCGGACATAGGTTGCGAAGGCGGCGGGACCGGCAGCCTCGGCAAACGAGACGCCATGGTAGGAGGGGTTGGGCTCGGCGATCTGCGCATACTTGCCGCTCGCCTTCCAATCAAAGTTACCGCCGTCGACGATCACACCGCCCAGCGAGGTGCCGTGGCCGCCGATGAACTTGGTTGCGGAGTGAACGACGATGTTGGCACCATGCTCCAGCGGACGGAACAGATACGGGGTGCCGAAGGTGTTGTCGACGACAACCGGCAGACCGTGCTTCTTAGCGATCTCGGAGATGGCGTCGATGTTGGGGATGTCGGAGTTGGGGTTGCCGAGCGTCTCGAGATAGATGACCGTGGTGTTGTCCCTGATGGCACCCTCAACCTCTTCCAGGTTATGGGCATCGACAAACGTGGTCTCGACGCCAAACTGGGAGAGCGTATGCTCCAGCAGGTTGTAGGAACCGCCGTAGATGGTCTTCTGGGCGACCACGTGGTCACCGGCCTGGGCGAGAGCCTGCAGGGTATAGGTGATGGCAGCGGCACCGGAGGCGACGGCAAGACCTGCCACGCCACCCTCGAGTGCGGCGATACGGTCCTCGAAGACGCCCTGGGTGGAGTTGGTCAGACGGCCGTAGATGTTGCCGGCGTCGGCAAGACCAAAGCGGTCGGCGGCGTGCTGGGAATTGCGGAACACATAGCTCGTGGTCTGGTAGATAGGCACGGCGCGGGAGTCGGATGCGGGATCGGCGCTCTCCTGGCCAACGTGAAGCTGCAGGGTATCGAAACCAAAGGTGTGCTCGGGGTTGTTGATGAACTGGCTCATGATGATCTCCTTGATCGAATAAAAGTAATAAGAGTAAGAGAAGTAAGTCGCTGTCTCCTGATCACGCCGACGGACGCAAACAGGAGCCCGGCATTCGTCTTGGTAAGCAATTCATATGCGGGCCTCCTTTCGCATCCCGGTTCCGTGGTCGGCTTAATTACCTACCGCCTTTGTGTGTTTTGAATAGTACGAGCATTGTTTCGCTCGGTCAATCACTTAAAAGCGCTAACCTGTTATCGGTTTTTTAGATAGCTATCGAAAGGACGGGCACCGATGACCCTTCAGCAGCTTCGTTTTCTGATCGCCGTGGCAGAGTCCGGCTCAATCAACGCCGCAGCTCAGCGCCTCTATACCGCTCAGTCCAACATCTCAAACGCCGTCAAAAGCCTGGAACAGGAACTTCATATCGAAATCTTTACGCGCTCTAGCCGTGGTGTTGCACTCACCAACGACGGCACCGAGCTTTTGGGCTATGCGCGCCAGGTCGTAGAGCAGGCCGACATGCTCGAGGCGCGCTACGAGGACGGCGGCACCCCGCAAGCCCGCCTCGCCATTTCCGCCCAGCACTACGCCTTTTCGGTCGAGGCCTTTGTCAACGTGGTCGAGCGCTGCCGCGACAGCAAGTTCGAGTTCGTCATGCGCGAGACCACCACATCGCAGATCATCGATGACGTCCGCGCGTTTCGCAGCGACATCGGCATCCTCTATCTGGACGACTTTAACGCCCGCGTTCTGCAGAAGGCTTTTGCCGATGCGCGCGCGAGCTTCCATCCCCTATTCGACGCGACGGTCCACGTCTTCGTTAGCGAGCGCCACCCGCTTGCCCGCCGCCCGCAGCTGTCCCTTGCCGACCTCACACCCTATACGCGTTATAGCTTTGAGCAGGGAACCTCAAACTCCTTCTATTACGCCGAGGAACCTTTTAGCTATATCCCTTGCGACCGCAACATACGAATCTCGGACCGCGGAACACTTACTAACTTACTTATCACGTCGAACGGCTACACCCTGTCGACCGGTGTCCTCTCCAATGAAATGCAATGGGGTATGGCATCGATCCCGTTAGCAGACGCCCCAACGATGCACGTAGGCTATATCATGCACGACGAGCGCAAGCCCTCTCCCCTCCTGCAGCAATACCTCGACGAGCTCAACCGCATCATCCATGCCAACTAACTGTCGGAAGACGGGGTAGAAATCGTAGAATGCTAGCCCCCGGCGGGCATGGCGCTACAATGGTCACTCACACGAAACGTACCCAACGAAAGGAAGCCCGTGAAGGTCATCATCTATACCGACGGCTCGGCCCGATCAAATCCGGGACGCGGCGGCTACGGCGCCGTGCTCAAATACACCAACCCCGCCGGCAAGACCTTCACCTCCGAGCTTTCGCGCGGTTACGCCAAGACCACCAACAACCGCATGGAGCTCATGGCGGTCATCGTGGCGCTCGAGGCACTTAACCGCCCCTGCGAGGTCGAGGTCCATTCCGATTCGCAGTACGTCGTCAACGCCTTTAACAAGCACTGGATCGACGGCTGGAAAAAGCGCGGATGGAAAACCGCCAACAAGCAGCCCGTCAAGAACCGCGACCTGTGGGAGCGCCTACTCACCGCCAAAAGCAAGCACAAGGTTGAGTTCATCTGGGTTAAGGGTCACGCCGGTCACGAGCTCAATGAGCGCTGCGATGAGCTCGCCACCACGGCGGCCGACGGCAGTAACCTCGATATCGACACCGGCTTTAACGAGAGCGACCTGTAACGGCGTTTTCGCACGCTATTTCCTGCCCCCTCGCGCTACACTCATCCTGTAAACCGAACGGCACGAGGGGGATACATGCTGCGTATAGCGACCATCGGCACATCCATGATTACCGACGACTTTATCCAGGTCGTCAACGCCAACGACCAAGCCGCGTTTGTGGGCACGCTCTCGCGCGATGCCGAGCGCGGCGCCGCCTTTACCGCCGAACACGGCGGCGAGCGTAACTTCACCGCACTTGACGAGCTTGCGTCCGCCGACGACGTCGACGCCGTCTACATCGGCAGCCCCAATGCGCTCCACTACGAGCAGGCCCTTGCCTGCATCGCCGGTGGCAAGCACGTCATCGTCGAGAAACCCTTCTGCGCCACCGAAGCGCAGGCGCTGGAAGTCTTCCGCGCTGCCGAGGCAGCAGGTGTCGTGGCCCTCGAGGCCATGCGTCCCCTCCACGACCCCGCCTTCCACGCCATCGAGGACGCCCTGGGCGAGATCGCCCCCATCCGCCGCGCCTCATTGCGCTTTGGCAAGTATTCCTCGCGCTACAACGAGATTCTCGCGGGACGCGCCACCAATATCTTCGACTGCAATATGGCATCGGGTTCCCTCATGGACATTGGCGTCTACGCCGTCGAGCCCATGGTCGAGATTTTCGGCATGCCCTCCGGCCTTACGAGCATGACTACTCTGCTCGACCCCACCACGCGACAGCTCACGCACGGCCCCATCGACGGCTGCGGTTCCATCCTCGCCAGCTACGGCGGTGGCCGGATCTCCGTCGAGCTCGCGCACTCCAAAATTACGAATGACCTGCTGCCCTCGCAGATCGAAGGCGAGCGTGGCACTATCCAGATCGACCATCTGTCCACGCCCCGCAACGTCCGCATCGACTATCGCGGCGACGTCGTACGCGGCTCGGCGACCGAGGCACCGCGCGAACAGGGAGACAACGGCCGCGTGCTCGACCTGCCCAAATCGAGCAACACTATGGAATACGAACTCACAGACTTTATCACCGCCATCGGCGGCATCGATAACATTAAGGAAGAGATTTGGGAGACCCCGGCAGGACGCCACGAGCTTGGCCACTACCGCGATGTCACGCTCGTCTCACTGCGCATCATGGATGCCGTGCGCCAGCAGGCCGGCATTACCTTCCCGGCCGACGCAGGCAAGCAGGCATAGCGATGGGCCTCTTCGATACGTTCTTCTCCAGCGTCACCGGCGGCAGTCGAGAGCCTCAAAAACCATCAAACGTCGAGCTCGAGCTGCGCCGCAGGCTTACCGTACTCGCAAGCGACGAGGCCACTCAAGACACTCCCCTGCGCTATTTCCTGCACTGGACGGGGCAAGTCCAAGGCGTTGGTTTTCGCTTTACCAACACCAACCTCGCGCAGGCACGTGCACTCACCGGCTGGGTGCGCAACATGGAAGACGGCTCAGTCGAGATGGAGATACAGGGAGCTCCGGCAAATATCCTATCTCATCTCGAGGCGCTTCATGCCTCCTACGAGCGCATGGGAACGCGTTTTCGCCTCGTAGACGCCCAGGCCCGAACCCCACTTACCAATGAAGACGGTTTCACGCCTCGTTATTAGTATTGTGTGCTAAATACGGTATCATTTACCTACGACCGTTGATAGAAAAGAGGCGAGGCGCATGGCGGTGCAAAGAAGGAATACCAGGCAGCGAAAGCTGGTTCTTGACGCCGTGCGCCAAAGCTATAACCATCCCACCGCCGACGAAATCTACAACGCCGTGCGCGAACAGGATGACAAGATCAGCCGCGGCACGGTCTACCGCAATCTCAATCTCTTGGCCGACGCCGGCGAGATTCTCTCCATCAAGACGCCGGGCGGCAGCCGCTTCGATCGCACGATCGAGCCGCATGCGCATATCATCTGCACCTCATGCAGCCGCGTCATCGACGTACCGCTCCCCTTCGATGCCCAGCTCGACGCCAAAGCGTCCGAGCAAATCGGCTGGCACGTCACGTCGCACTACACCATCTTCGAGGGTCTCTGCCCCGACTGCCGGTAGTCTTTGAGGCGTGCCCGCAAATCTACTTGCCCATCCGCTACAGCAAACAGTACATTTCTAGGCATGTCGCGAAAACCTACTCGGCGAGCAGACGGCGCAGTTCTTCTTCGACCGTGCGCACGTAACGGACGTGGTCGTTGATGCCACGCATAGAGGGATTGCAGCTCTCCATTAGATAAGGATGGCCCACTACGTTGAGCATGTCGCGGTCGTTTTCGTTATCGCCAAACGCCATCATCTCATCGGGCGAAATACCCAGGGCACGACCATAATCGGCAAGCGCGGAGCCCTTGCCCGAACCGAAACCGATAAAGTCCGTCCATTCGGTTCCCGACGTCATCACGTCAACACGGTCGCTAAAGAGGCGCTCGAAATACTCCAGGGCCGCCGGCTGATCCACCTCGGGCGTCTGGAAGGCGATCTTAATGACGTCCTCGTCGATGTCCTCGGGGCGGTCGACCACCGCCACATCGCAGTGGACCTCATAGCGCAAATGATCGACGAACGCATCGTTGCCGCTCATGGTGTAGAGGTGTCCCTCACACGAAAGGGTCACGTCGGCATGGGGATACGCAACCACGGCATTCGCGATATCCATAGCAAGACTACGCTCCATGGAGCGCTTGACGACGGCGCGACCCTCGCTCATGACCAGGGCACCGTTTTCGCATACATAGGCGAGCTCGTCTGCCACCGGCGCAAAGAGGTAACGCAAGCTCGCATATTGGCGACCGCTCGCCGGCATAAACACGATACCGCGACGATGCAGCTCATCGATGAGCTCAAAGGCCTCGGAACGCGGCTCGTGCTCCCCCGGATGCAGCAACGTGCCGTCCAAATCGCATGCAATCAGCTTGATTCCTTCAAGACCCATATGCTTTCCCCCACAGCATCTCATCAACAGAAAGACGGACTTTGAATAGCTGCCTCTCAAAGTCCGTCTTACTCATACGCACGTTAACCGCGCGCCTTCTTTACGATCGTAAAGTCTGGAGCCATACTCACAACGGCATCCGCCGCACTCGACGCAAAGCGCCGGTCCGCATCGAGTTCACGGGTAACCACCGAGAGCCGTACGCCCTCGACGCCCCGGAGCATGCGGCCCAAAACAGGCTGCACCGGCGTATACATGCGCACGGTATGCTCGTCCGAATCGCCTCGGAAAAGCGGCGCGTGCATATTGCCGATTTCCCAGCACGCATGCGCGAGCGCAATCGGATCCATTCGGTCAACTTCGACCAAATAAACCTCGGCGCTGCGCAGGCGCACGACAACCGCCACGGGCACCATGCCCGAGCGGTCGATGGCGAGCACGTCGCCGTCGGCAAGACGACCGCCGTCGGCAGTATCCAGCCGAACATCGATCGTGCGCCCCAGCTCCGTCACGCCCACAAACGCGCGCGTATCAGCCTGGTCCCAATCGAGCAGTAGCTCGTCAACTTCAAAGACGCCGCCCAAATTCCGGCGGAGCAGGAGTTCATAGGACGGATCGTTGAGATTTCCCAAGCATGTCGTCGAAACCAAGCGTTCAGGCATACTCTAACCCTCGACCTCAACGAGCTCGATATCAAAGTTGAGGTCCTTGCCGGCCAGCTCGTGGTTGGCGTCGAGCGTCACGGCCTCAGGCGTTACGTCGATGACCACGGCGGGGACGGGCATGCCGCTCGGCGTGGACAGGAAAAGCTTCATGCCCTTCTCGATCTGCTCGATGTTGGGAACCTGTTCGGCCGGGAAGGTAATAACCATCTCGGGGTTGTGCTCGCCGTAGGCATCGGCAGCAGGAATGTGCACGGTCTTCTTCTCGCCCACCTGCATGTCGACAACAGCGGCGTCGAAGCCCTTGATCATCTGACCGGCGCCGCACGTGAACTCCAGCGGCTCGCCGCGATCGTAGGAGCTATCGAACTGCGTGCCGTCGTCGAGCGTGCCGCGATAATGAGTCTTGACCTTCTTGCCCTGGTTGGACATGGCAACCTCCGTGATAAGGGCGGCGCACAACGCGGGCCGCCGTGAACATATGGCGCTAACTATACCCTAGTCATACAATTCAAAGACAGTTTGCAAAGAAACGCTGCAACCGGAGGAACCATGGCATATCCCGTATTTGACCTACACTGCGACACCGCCGACCGCATCGGCTGGGCCACGCTCGATCTCGACCTGCGCTTTACCGCCGGCACCGACGGTTATTTCCCCGGCGACGAAACGCATCCGCAAGATTTCGACCTCATCGAGGGCAACGCCTGCGCCATCTCGCTCGCAAAGATCGGCAACACGCCGTGGGCACAGTGCTTCGCCACGTTTGTCCCCGATGAGATTCCCACCGCCCACGCCGCGCGCTTCCAGGCGCAGATCATGGCGCACATGAGCGGCCAGGCAATGCTCAACCACGACCGTATGGTCAACGTGCGCAGCGCCGCAGACATTCGCCCCGCACTCAAGGACGGCAAGGTCGCCTGCATCCACACCATCGAAAACGCCACGTTCTTTGCCGAGGACCCCGCACTGATCGAGGTGCTCAAGAGCTTGGGCGTGCTTATGTCGTCACTCAGCTGGAACGCGCAGGGACCGCTCGCGAGCGGCCACGACACCCACGCCGGCCTCACCGCCGCCGGCATCGAGGCGCTTACGCAGATGGAGCACGCCGGCATGGTACTTGACGTCTCCCACCTCAACGATGAGTGCTTTGACGAGGTTGTCGCCCACGCCACGCGTCCCTTCGTCGCCAGCCACTCCAACTCCCGTGCGGTTTGCGGCGCCAAACGCAACCTTACCGACGACCAGTTCCGCACCATTCGCGACATGGGTGGCATCGTCGGCCTCAACTACTGCAGCGAGTTCCTTTCCAACGACGCAACCGACAAGACCGCCGCAGACGTCACCTTCGACCAGCTGGCGGCACATATCGAGCACTGGCTCGACCTGGGCGGCGAGGACGTCATCGCGCTCGGCGGCGACTGGGACGGCGCCACTGTGCCCGCTTTCCTCTCCGATGCCAGCAAGATGCCCGAGTTCCAGAACATGCTTTCCAAGCATTTTGGCAAGACCGTGATGCAAAAGCTCTGCAGCGACAACGCGCTTGCCTTCTTCGAGCGTTATTAATTTCACATCCCTTGAGCGGGCCGGCATGCCGAACGGTCGACATGCCGGCCCGTCCCCAATCTGAAGGACCGCTTTTGACGCAGCAGTTTACGATTTCCGTATCCCGACCGGATGGGACGCCCATCCCCGTCGTCGTTACCAAAAAGCGCGTCAAGAACTTCAACCTACGCGTCACATCGAGCGGCGAGGTCCACGCCAGCGCACCGCTCGGCGCCAGCCGCGAGCGTATCGAAGCGTTTGTAAAGCGCAACAGCGCCTGGATTATCAGCCGACTTGCCCAACGCGAGCAACGTCAGGCGACGACGCGAGAGCCGCTCAGTCCCTCGTCCATCATTGCGCTTTGGGGCAAACCCATCACCGTTCAGGATGCACTCGACCACAACTTTGAACCCCCCGCGCCGCGGCCCAAGCAGGCTACCTTCGCAAGTTTTATGGGTACCGACGAATCGGACGAAGGCCCACAGGCCAAGCGGTGCGCAATCCTCGACGGCCTAACGCCTAACGAACTCCAAGTCCATATCGACCAGCTCTATACGTCCGAAGTCACATCGGCGCTGCGTGATATGGTGCACGCATACGAAATCGCAATGGGTGTCGCCGTATCCCGCGTTTCCGTGCGCGGCATGAAAACGCGCTGGGGATCATGCACGCCCAAGACCGGAGCCATTCGCATCGCACGCGAACTTGCCGCCTATCCCATCGAATGCCTCGACATGGTTGTCGCCCACGAGCTCGTCCACTTGCTCGAGCCAAGCCACAATCATCGGTTCCACGCCCTGCTCGACGCGTACTGCCCCAACAATAGAGCGCTGTCGCAACGGCTCAAGCAGCCACCCATAGAGATGTATTAGAACCGGTTAGCGCACGCGCTCGATCTCGACACCGCAGCTTGCCAGGGGAAGACCGACGGGCGCCCAAGGCTTATCGAGCTTAACGCGCACGCCAAGCAGCAGGGGGTAACGACGTAGCAGCATCTGGGCCACACCCTCGGCTGCAGCCTCGATGAGCTTAAACGTATGCTCGCGCAGATAGCCATCGACATCGTGGCACACCGAGCCATAGTCAATCGAGGCGTCCAAGTCATCGTGCTCTCCCGCTGCACGCAAGTCGGCATAGAGCACCAAGGACACGATGAATTTCTGGCCCAGCGCGTTCTCTTCGGGATACACGCCGTGGTTGGCAAAGACCTCGAGACCGTCGATAGTAATGCGATCGGCATGGCGAAGATCGTCATAGCTCACGTGGGGCACCGCCGTTGCAGTGGATATTTCGCCCCTTCCACGGCGGGCGAGCTCGGCGCCTTCAGTCTTGGTTGCATTCTCGGGCAGTTTCTTGTTACTCATCGCGATCGTCTCCTTCGTTTAGAACCCCGACCGCACAACTAACTACACGCGAATCGACAGGTTCTTTTTATCATCGCTCCAGTTGCAAGCATTGCGCGCGGGGCATGCAAAGCAGGCGCGCGACGCTTTGTCGGCTGCATAGAGCAGACGCTCAAGCGGTTGGCTGTTCACGCGCAGCTTTCGATGGCCCAGAATGGCCGTCTTAATGGCTGCGGCATCGGCCGGCTCAAACGCCACATCATCGGACATGCCGCCGAGGATCGCATCAGCGACGCGTTCGCTTGCAACATCATGGGATATACCCGATTCATACTGTTCATCTTTGCCGATATCGTGAAGAAGTGCCGTGGCGTAGATGACCTCGCGGTCAAATTCGAGCTGTTCCTCGAGATTCTTGATCCACATAATGCGAGCGACATCGAGAAGATGGTCAATACCGTGGCGGCAGAAGATGCGCCCCGATTCCAACTGTGCAATGTTGCCCAGGTGCCGACGGAACAGCCCGTTGGCACAAATGTAATCAATGCGAGGCATGGCACCAAAGGGAGTCAGGCCCGAAGCCATAAAGCCGCGACGCGACGTCCCCTCATCGGTCTTCGATGTAAAGTCGTTGACGACCCTCATGCTAACGGCCCAGCATCCTAAAGAACCGCTCCTCGAGCGCGGGATCGGTCTCAAAGACGCCGCGGCGAGCGAGCGTCACGGTCTTGGTGCCGGGCTTTTGCACGCCGCGCATGGTCATGCACATATGCTCAGCCTCCATGAGCACAATCGCTCCCTGGGGAGCGAGATAATCCATGAGGGCGTCGGCAACCTGCGCACACAGCTGCTCCTGCAGCTGCAGACGACGGGCATAGACTTCAACCGTGCGAGCGAGCTTAGACAGACCCGCCACGCGACCGTTAGGGATATAGCCGATCGCAGCCTTGCCATAAAACGGCAGCAGATGATGCTCGCACAGCGAGTAAAACGTGATGTCGCGCTCGATAACCAAATCGTTCGAAGCGACGGCAAAGGTTTTGGACAGGTGCTCCTCGGCACTCTGCTCCATACCGCCGGCGATCTCGCCATACATACGGGCAACGCGCGCCGGGGTCTCCAGCAGGCCCTCACGAGTTGGGTCCTCGCCTATGCCCTCAAGCAACAGCTTAATGGCGGCCTCGACTTTTTCCTGATCGACCATCTGGGCCTCACTTTTCCGATTTCACGTTCGCGCTATGGTACCACGCCCTTTGGCATCGACCACAAGCTACATAGTATGGGTCGAATAGACCGGATCATCACGCCAAAGTTCAACCGCATCACAAAGCGCAACGCCCTCGCGCTCAGCACGGTCGCGCGTAGCGTTCATATCGATCACACGCTGGTTACTCGAGCCCCTAAAGCGCAATGAGATATCGTACAGATCCTGAACAAACGGGCCATCCACCAACATATCGAGGCAGGCAAGGATACGGTCCGTCACCTCGGTGTGGTGGCGACCACCCGGCATAAGCTCCTCGAGCACGTCGCCGGTAAAGCACCAAATGGTCTTGCCCGACCCCGCAGGATAGGCCGCACGCACGCGTTCGATAAAGTCAACAAGCCCCGCCTGATTCTCGGGCTCCATGGGCTCGCCGCCCAGAATCGTCAGGCCATCGATAAAGGGATGGTCAAGACTCTCGATAATCTTATCCTCGACGGCGCGATCGAACGGCTCGCCCGCAGCAAAGTCCCACGCGACAGAGTTAAAGCAATTCTTGCACCCACGACGGCACCCGCTCACAAACAGAGAAGTACGAACGCCTTCCCCATCAGCAATGTCGAAATACTTAATGTTCGCGTAGTTCATAGGCAACCTTTCTGGGGGTCTGGAGTATATCATCCCGTCCTCAAACAGCTTCGCTCGCTGCGCTCGCTGCAGAACTGCGGGCGGGACGATATACTCCAGACCCCTCGCGAGCGATGCTCGGTGAACAAAGCGAACATCGAGTATAGGGTTCGAGGTCTAATAAATACTGAGTTGCAGCTCAACCGACTTCGCAAGCAAAGCGTTGTTGCAAGTCAACTCATTTCCGCTAAGAACTTCGAGGAGTGAGCAGACCACGAGCTGCATCTCAGCTACGTCAACTTGGCTGAACCGAGAGGGCCGCTTGGGCTTTTGCTCGATATGAGTTCCGCACGCAAAGAAGGCCACTTAATGTGGCCTTCGTCTTGCGCAGGACTGTCCGAAATAGCGAGCAAATGCCCAAGCGGCCCTCTCGGATCAGCCCCGGAGCGGTATTAGAGATGCAGCACGCGGTCGCGGATCTCCTCGGTTCGGCCCTGGTTCCAGAACTGGGTACCGATGTAGCCGCACGTACGACGAGCGACATTCATCTTCTCCTGGTCACGATTGCCGCAATTGGGGCACTCCCACACCAGCTTGCCGTCATCCTCGACAATCTTGATCTCGCCGTCGTAACCGCACACCTGGCAGTAGTCGCTCTTGGTGTTGAGCTCGGCGTACATGATGTTGTCGTAGATGTACTGCATCACGCGAATGACAGCCTTGAGGTTGTCCTGCATGTTGGGGACCTCAACGTAGGAGATAGCACCGCCCGGCGAAAGCTGCTGGAACATACCCTCGAACTTGAGCTTGTCGAATGCGTCGATCTCCTCGGACACGTGGACGTGGTAGCTGTTGGTGATGTAGCCCTTGTCCGTCACGCCCGGGATGATGCCAAAACGACGCTGCAGGCACTTGGCGAACTTGTAGGTCGTCGACTCAAGCGGGGTACCGTACAGCGAGAAGTCAATATCGCTTTCGGCCTTCCACTCCGCGCACTTGTCGTTCATGCGCTGCATGACGGCCATGGCAAAGGGCGTACCCTCCTTCTCGGTGTGGCTGTGGCCCGTCATGTACTTAACGCACTCATACAGGCCGGCATAACCCAGACTAATGGTGGAGTAACCGCCCACGAGCAACTTGTCGATCGTCTCGCCCTTCTTAAGGCGAGCCAGGGCACCGTACTGCCAAAGAATCGGTGCGGCATCCGAAAGCGTACCCATCAGACGCTCATGACGGCACAGCAGGGCGCGGTGGCACAGCTCAAGGCGCTCGTCGAAGATCTTCCAGAACTTGTCCATGTCCTGATGCGAGCTCAGCGCGACATCGGGCAGGTTGATGGTCACAACGCCCTGGTTAAAGCGACCGTAGTACTTGGGCTTGTTCGGGTCATAGTTCAGCGCGTTGGCCACGTTGTTAAATCCGTTACCGGAGCGGTCGGGCGTCAGGAAGCTGCGACAACCCATGCAGGTATAGCAGTCGCCGTTGCCCGCGGTCTCGCCCTTCGACAGCTTGAGCTCGCGCATCTTCTTCTCGGAGATGTAGTCGGGCACCATGCGCTTGGCGGTGCACTTCGCAGCCAGCTGAGTCAGGTAGAAGTACGGGGAATCCTCGTGAACGTTATCGTCCTCGAGCACGTAGATGAGCTTGGGGAACGCCGGGGTGATCCACACGCCGGCTTCGTTCTTAACGCCCTCATAGCGCTGACGAAGCGTCTCCTCCACAATCATGGCAAGGTCATGCTTCTCCTGGGGCGTACGGGCCTCATTGAGATACATAAAGACCGTCACGAACGGCGCCTGGCCATTCGTGGTCATAAGGGTCACGACCTGATACTGAATCGTCTGAACGCCGCGACGGATCTCGTCACGCAGGCGGTCCTCAACAACCTCGCGGACCTTTTCGGGAGATGCGGAAACGCCGAGCTCCTCGAGCTCGCGGGCGACCTCGCCGCGAATCTTTTGACGGCTCACCTCGACGAACGGGGCAAGATGGGTCAGCGAAATCGACTGGCCACCGTACTGGGAGGAAGCAACCTGAGCGATGATCTGCGTCGCGATGTTGCAGGCAGTCGAGAAGCTGTGCGGCTTCTCGATCAGCGTGCCCGAAATAACAGTACCGTTCTGGAGCATATCCTCCAGGTTCACCAGGTCGCAGTTATGCATGTGCTGGGCAAAGTAGTCCGAATCATGGAAGTGAATCAGACCCTCATTGTGAGCATCCACAATCTCCTGGGGCAGCAGCACACGCTGGGTCAGGTCCTTGGAGATCTCGCCGGCCATGTAGTCACGCTGAACGGAATTGACGGTCGGGTTCTTGTTGGAGTTCTCCTGCTTGACCTCTTCGTTGTTGCACTCAATCAGCGACAGAATCTTGTCGTCGGTCGTGTTCTTCTGGCGCTTCAGGCTCTGAACATAGCGATAGATGATGTAATGGCGAGCGACCTCGTAGCAGTCGAGACGCATAATCTCGTCCTCGACCAGATCCTGAATCTCCTCGACCGACACGGTGTGGCCCGCGTTCTCGCATGCCTCGGCGACGTTTTGTGCCGCGTAAACCACCTGGCGGTCGGTAAGACGAGAGCTCTCCTCGACCTCCAAGTTTGCGGCGCGGATGGCATTGACAATCTTATCGATGTCAAAGACAACCTCGGTGCCGCTGCGCTTGATGATCTTCATCCTCTTGCCTCTTTCGCGTCGAAATCGTATTGCGCTTCAGAGCCAAACGATGCCCGGCAGGGCTTGCCCCTGTCTTGCGGCGCCGTCGCGCAATCTGTGTTTTCGAAAACCATAGGCCCTCATGCGGACAATCCTCGCAGCCAATCAAGGGGCTCGAAGATCCATCCAAATGGGGCGAATAAGGTCCTCGTTCTCTGTCCGCCATCTATCATACGACAAAGAGGCATCTATATCCTGTATTCTTTTTTTAGGTCAAACACAACATATAGTGTTTCAGCAGGTCAAAGCAATTAGTCATTTTGCAGACGCATTAATTATGAGGGGTTCTTGGCAAGTCGGCAAAACGTTACCAACACGGCTACCTGCATGGCAGTTATAAACCCCCTTAGTCAAGCCGCTGACAAATCCTACCAAAACCAAGCCGCTCACGCCAAAAGAATCCAAAAGATTATGCTTGACCAACATGTTGCGGTCGAATGCCGGCGGACGGAGCGACAGGACTGTAAACGCTCGGAAGACTACAGCCCCGGCGCCCCGTCCGCCGGCATTCGATAGGCGAGGAGCTATTACTTCTCTTCGCGAGCTATCATGCGGCCGAGAGCCGCTGTAAAGGGATCGAGCAGCACGCCGGCGATAACCACAAAAGCCCACCCCTTTGTGACAAGGCCTGCCCAACGCGCGAAGAACGTACGGCCTTCAATCGTTCCGAATCCTCCCCGGAAGGCAATCTCGCCAAAAACGATCACCATAAAAAGGAGCGTGGCACCGATGACCGTACCGGCGATCTTGTGCGATGTACTCCCCTGCTCAAAACCAAAAAAGTTCAGGCACATACCGACCGTTTTGCCAAACATCGGAAGTGCGCTCAGAACCTCGGCGATTACCGTGGCCACGATGAGTTGTCCCCAAAAGCCCGTGGGGCTCGTCAGATCCAAGCCAGGCGCCCCTTCGATGATGGGGAGAAACGCGCAGAGCAATAGCGGGTTAAAGAAGCCGTTGAGAATACCGATAACGCGCCTGACAGGTAACTTCATAGCCGTAAGCCTTTCAAAGTCATTGATAGAAAGAGGGCCGCCGGCATATGTCGGCGGCCCCGATAAAACATGATGTACGGCAAAGCAACTACTAGAACGGCTACTCTGCCTCGCCGCCGGCCGCCATCTTCTCGGCCTCGGCAAGCTGGGCCGGGGTGAGCTTGCGATACTTAATGGCGCCAAAGACGACACACGCCGCACAGACGATCATGCCGGCGATGAACTTCTGGTCAATCGTTGCACCAAACGGCGACGTTACGGCCTCAAACACAATGGGAGACAGCGCCATGCCAAAGTTGATGCCCGCCATGCCAATGGCGAGGTTAAACGCACGTCCCTCGGGGGCAGAGTTGCCGGCGGCAAAATTGCCCTCCAGCGGCACGTAGGTCTCCTTGCCCAGCGCGACGACAAAGCCCGCAACGCACAGCACCATAAAGGCGGGCGCAATCAGCGTCAGGCCCAGGCCAATGAGCGTCACGCCCCACGCGATCGGCATGGCCAGGTTCTTAAACTTGGCAAACAGCGGACCGACCAAAAGACCAGCCGCAATACCAGCAACGGTCATAACAGTAGAGGCAAGACCGGCCTCCACGGTACCGCCAAAGCCGCGACCCACAACAAGCAGCGAGACGTTAGAGCTGAAGAGCTGGAACGTGAGTACGAACACAAAGCTCATGAGCGTGATAATCGCGACCTCTTTAGGCATATTGGCGAACACGTTGACCTTGCGCTTGGGCTCAAAATGACCCTCGGGAAGGCAAACAGCCTCAATGACAATAAACACGATCATGATGAAGTACGCCGCATAGCTGTGGAACCACTCGGCAGAACCCAAGATGCCGGAAACCATCGTCCAGATAATGCCGCCAAGTGCAACAAAAGTGGAGTAGATGCCCATGACAAACGAGCGCTGCTTTCCGCCAAAGTAATCCGCGATAAGAGCGTCCGTTGAATTCTGCACGGCGCCGAGACCAAGGCCCATGACAGCAGAAGCCGCTAAGACCTGGCCGAGCGAGTCGTGGAACACCAGCACCGAGGCGCCTGCCAGCATCACGATAACGTGACCGACAAGCGTCGTCTTCTTCTTGGACACGCGAGAGGCAAGCTGTGAAGAGACGAGCATGGCGGACAGTGCCATCATCAACGGGATGATGCCGATGATCATCTGGACGGCAGCGATGTTTTCGTTGGGAAATGCCGCCGCAACAGAGGCCACGATGGGGACGGGCACCAACATGCCCATAATGCACATGGCGGCAGCATAAATGCCCACCAGGTACTTGATCTTGGTTTTATCCATGATCCATCCTTACACTTAGAAAAAGGGTCGGGGCGGCCGGACGTCATCATCGGCCGCCCCAAACACAGCACTATCAGTCGTTGAATCCGGTGAACACGGGCTCTCCGCTGTACACGAGCGCTTCCTCGACACCATCGAGCACGCGGCAGGCGCCAGACGCCATTGCCTCGAGTTCAAACTCGCCGGGATAAGCCGATACGGGGGCGATCCAAGAGCAGCACTCCTCAATTGAGGCAACGAGCTCCTTGCTGTGGACCATGCCGCCTCCGAGCAAGATGCCGTCGACGTCGCCCTTCAGCACGCAAGCCATCTCGCCAATCCACTTGCAGATTTGGTAGACCATTGCATCCCAGGCGCGAGCCGCAGCCTTATCGCCCGCAGCGGCGCGATCGCACACCTCGATGGCATCGGACGTACCCAAAAGGTCAACGAAGCCACCGGTCTTCATGCAATGGGCGCGGGCAACGTCGAGACCATGCTCTGCCGTATACTTCGCAATCTCGATCGCGGGAACCGATCCGCAGCGCGTCGGCGCCATGGGACCCTCGCCGCCAACGATGTCGTTGCCGTCCACCATCTTGCCCTTAAGATGAGCCGAGATAGAGATGCCGCCGCCGATATGGCAAACGATGAAGTTGCACTCATCATAGGGGCGACCGAGCTTTGCCGCATGGCGGATGGCGGTCTCTTTAAGATTAAGGGCGTGCAGGTGCACGTTTCGATACACGCCCTTAATGCCCGTCATACGTGCGAGGTCGCACAGCTCGTCGGTATCGGGAGGATTCACCACAAAAGAGGGCTTTCCCGTCTTTGAGGCAAACTCATGGGCAATCTGGGGTCCCAGCTGCGCCGGGTGTTGAATGCCATTTGCGCCAACGCGAGCATGCTCGAGCATGACCTCATTGATGGCATACGTGCCGCCGGGCAGCGAAAGCAAGCCGCCGCCACGACCGACAAATGCATCAAAGTCCTCGAGCTTCAGGCCCGCCTCCTCCAGTGCTCCAAGAATCAGATCGCAGCGATACGGCATCTGAGCCGAAACCCCGTCGAACTGGGCAAGGTCCTTCGCATCGTGCGCAACGTTCTTACTGAGCTTGCACTCATCGCCCTCAAAAACGCCCACCTTCGTGGAAGTGGAACCCGGGTTGATTACCAGGATGCGCCGGGGAGTCTTTTTATCGGACATACCTTAAGCCTCCTTAAGCGCCTGAGCGCGCACGCAGCTCATCACCACGTTGCCGACGATCTCATCGACGGGCGCAGAGCGCGAGCAATCGCACACGATCTTCTTGAAGCCCTGAAGCATGGGACCGTAAGCATTGGCGCCGGTCAGATTCTGGATGATCTTGACGCCGATATTGCCCACGTTGATATCGGGCCAGATGACCACGTTGGCTTGGCCCGCAACAGCAGACTCACGATGCACCTTCTTGGCCGCGACCTTGGGGTTAATCGCCGAATCAAACTGGAACTCACCGTCGATGGCAAGGTCGGGACGGCGATCGTTGGCAATCTCGCGAGCACGACGTACCTTATCGACGAGTTCGTTATCCATCGAACCGTCAGTCGAATGCGAAAGCAGCGCGCAACGGATATCCCATCCGGTCAGCGAGCGCACCGTTTCACTCGACGAAATCGCGATCGAGGCAAGCTCCTCGCTCGTGGGGTCAACGCAAACGGCAGAATCGCCAAAAGCCAAAAGGCCACCTTCGCCGCCGTTCCAGTTGGGAATGTCGGCGATACCGCACGAGCTCACAGTGTCCACCCCGTCAGCAAGACCGACGATGGTCTGACCCGCCAGGATGATATCGCCCGTAGCGTTATCGATACCGGCGAACATAACGTCGACATCGCCGAGCACCTGCAAAATCAGGGCGCGCTCAAGCGGACGCGTCATACGGCGCGCAGCGCCCTTGGGCTTAAACTTGCAATCCGGATGCGAAAGGTAGCGCTCGCAACAAGCGGCGTTCGCCCCCTCGTCGGTCACATCGACAATCTCGATGCCGTCAAGGGAGATGCCGCGCTCATCGGCAAGCTCCTTGAGCTTAGCGCCGTCTCCGACCAGCACACATTCGGCAAGATGCTCGGCGGCGATCTTTGCGACCGCCTGCATCATGGTCTCGTTTTCGCCCTCGGGAAAAGCAACGCGCATAGGCTTGGCGGCAGCCTGCTCGCGCAGGGTCTGCATCAGGTCCATGGCAGTTACTCCATCTCTTCGGCAGTGCGCTCGATAAGCTCGCCGATGGTCTTCATGACCATGACCTCGCGAACGGGAACCTCGGCATCGAGCTCGTTCTCGATCATGGAGGTCAGAGCGATCATCTTCATCGAGCCCTTGCCCAGGGTCTCAAACGTCGTCTCGGGGGTCACATCGCCGTCATAGTTGTAAGCGGACTTGGCGAAATCGCAGATCTGCTGAGTGAGTTCTTCGTTCATGATGGTGCCTTTCTGATTAAAAAGAGGGACGGCCGCGGCGGGCAGGAGACAGGTATCCCGCCGTGGCCTAAGAGAGGAATCGAATTGTTAAAAGGGGTGAAAGCCTAGTCGTCAAGCTCGAACGTGAGCTCTTTGTAGCCCGGTCGGTCGATGACCTTGGCATGGATGCCAACGGTCTCGCCCGCCATGAGCTTGGCGCGGATCTCGGGGGCCTTCTTCTTGGTAATGCCGTAGATGACGTAGGTATACTGAGAACCTTCGTCGATATCGACAGCGCCGTAGGCGTACTTGCCAAACTCCTTGAGGTAGGGCTTGTCATTCTGCGGACCAGGCAGGGTAAAATCGATCAGGTGGCCGTGACCGGAAACCTGGACCCAGTCGGTCTTGTGGTAGCCGCAGGCATTGCAGGCAAGGTGGGGCGGAAACTCAACGGCTCCGCACTCGGGGCACTGGCGTGCCCAATAGATGCCCTCTTCAAGACCCGTGTAGAACTTCTTGACCACGGGCTCCATATCTTTGAGTTGCATGAGAATACTCCTTATGGGAAATCGAAAACCGCGGTCGCTTAGGCGACGGTACGAAGGATCTGGCAGCGCACGTTCTGAGAACCGCCAAAACCGCGCAGGAACGCCGTCTCGGGAACCTTCTTCATCTGGGTGGCACCGGCGACGCCGCGCATTTGCTTAACGGCCTCGACGATATCGGCGATGCCCGATGCGCCATGTGCGTGACCAAAGTTGCAGCGGCCACCGTGCGGGTTGATGGGCTTATCGCCGTCAAAAGCGGTGCGGCCATCGATCGCGTACTTCCAAGCCTCGCCGCGCGGAATATAGCCGCACTCCTCAGCCGAGACGATCTCGGAAGCCAGGAAGAAGTCATTGCACATGAACAGGTCGATCTCGTCGGGGCTCACGCCGGTAAGGTCGTAGACCTGCTTGGCGGCAAGCTCGGTAGCCCAATGCTCGTTGTGAAGCAGGCCGGCTTCGACGGCAGAGGCCCCCGTGCCCAGAACCTCGATAGGTGCATACGGGACACCCATGGCCTTGGCCTTCTCCGTGGGCATCACGACAACAGCTGCGGCACCGTCGCATTTCTTCTCAAAGCCGGTAACGCGCAGGTACTGCGTGACGCGCGGGTTGTACATGCTCTTGAGATACTCGTCGGCGGTATCGAAACCGGCTGCCTTCGCATCCTCCTCGACCGTGGTCTCGTACCAGGCAAGGGGATTCAGGACGGCACCGCGGCGAAGGCTCTTGGTAAGGCCGTTCAGGGCGTCATCAATCTGTTCGGCAGTAAGGTCGTACTGCATCGAATACTCGTTGATCCAGTTGTCGAACGACACGCCAAACGCGCCGTCGAGTGGACGACCATAAGCGCGGTCATAGATCTTATCGAGCGAGGGAATCATAACGTCGAGCGTAAAGTCCTGACGAATATGGGAGGGCATATGCTCAACGGGAAGCGTCGAAGCCAAATCGCAGGCACCCGTAAGGACAACATCGTAGGCACCGGAGGCGACTGCCATCACGGCCTGCTCAAGGGCGACGTAGCCCGTGCAGCAAGCCTCGGAATGATGGACGGAGCCCTTGGCACGAACGCCAAACCAATCGGCAACCTGCATGTTGGGGGTAATGCAATCGCCAACGAGATACGGATTGGCGCTGCCGTGATAGAAAAAGTCGATATCGCGGGGCTCAAGACCGGCATCGGCAATTGCCTCGAGGGCCGCATAGCCAAACGCCTCGCCCTCGCCAATACCCTGGGTCTCGGGATGCTCCTCAAAATCCTTGAACGGGGTGCAGCCCACGCCTACAATCGAGACGCTGCGCATGTTCTTTCCGAGCGTAACCACTGAATATCACATCCTAATCATGTGAAGGTGTACGGAGTGATGGCGCAGTCCGGCCGCGAGCGAAGGTGAGAGAGCGCTCGCGGCTTTTCTGTGCCGTCACACGTTGAACTACTGCAGTGGTTCTTTTGAACGTAGCTTTAGTTTATGAGGGGTTAAACGAGACACGTGAGACAAAAAGCCCCGATGTGTCCCATCATATGGGGCACATCGGGGCTAGGCGTTCCAAATAGCAGATAAATGGCCATACTTAAATCGATTCATAGGGCCGGATTGCTCTGAATCCGCAAACCTTGCAACCGTTCATCCCTAAAAATCAGCCGTTCACCCGAGCGGCTTTTCAAAATCGGGGATGCGTGGGTGCCAGTGGCGCGATGCATCGTCGACAAAGAGCGGTGCGTAGAACATGCGATTGAGGGCGGCGGCAACGGTGCGCGCCTCAAGGTCGGGCCGGGCCTCGAGCCAATACTGAATGAGGTTATGGTGGCCCGCAAGCGCAAATGCTAGATACAGATCGAGGTCCGTTTCATCGGAAAAAGTCGAGCGAAGCCGATTGCGAAAATAGTCATGCATAAAGATCGTTGCCTTGTGAGCAAACACGGGATCGCCGTTATCGCTGTTAAGTGCCAAAACTTTCGAGCGATTAGCCTTGAGGATCTCCATGCGCTTGATCATCGTGGGCGTAGGGTCCAGCTGCGCATCGCCAAAACGAGCCTCCAACGCAACATCATTGATGTCCTGCATATTCTGGAGCAGCTCATCTTCAAAACGTTTAACCACATCATCGACAGAGCGATAACAGCGATAGAACGTCGATTTGGATGTATGGGCAAGGCGAAGTACCTCGGCCACCTTAATCGACTGCACCGGAGTTGTCGCCATAAGTTCAAAGACGGCATCCTCGATCCGTGAAGCAATATCGTTTTGAGCGTTCAGTGACATGGCGGCCTCCCCTATTGGCGATTGGCTCCTATGCTACCCGAAAGGCATGCTCCTTGACGACGATACGAGGTATAGAGCGTGCCGCACAAGAGATGACGCAGCGACCGTATGTCATCGACGAAGTATTCCATCCGCCGGGCATGCCATCTTTGCGAGGGTCAATCGAAAACCCGACGCCTTCAGCCTTGAGGATGGCCTCGATGCGCGTCCACGTCTGACTCATGCGAAGATTGCGTTCTTGCAAATTGGGGGCAGCGTTAATCCACGCGCGCTCGTCGTCGTTTGCCATACGCCCAACCGCAACGGGAGCAATCTCATCGATCGCCTCGATATCCACGCCAATAGGTCCTCCGACCGACCGAGCAACATCGGAAACAGCGAGGACGGCCACGCTTCCGCCATGTGAAATGGAAATAGAAGGTGCCTCCCCATCCGCAAGCTCGATCTTGCCGAAAGCAGAACGCGCAAGCTGGGTGTCGTCGAAGACACCCAGGGCGTCGCGAAGCAGCAGACCCACGCCTGCAGCTTCCCTCCGAGACGCAATTGGGAGATCACCGTTGGAAGCACGTAAGGCATAGCGTCCCGCGATTAATGCCATATCAACGGTCTCGCCGGGATCGATCGCAGAAACGTCAACGAGATGCACGGTTATGTTCAAAATGGTCAACCCCCACTCGATTGAGATGACAAGGCTAAACAGACGCTTAGAACCGCTCTTTCCTGAATCGAGATACCTTTTGCCGGCGATTTGGCGACGTAAAACAAAACAGCCCAGAGGCAAAGCCTCTGGGCTGCGAACATTTGGTGGGCGTTAGAAGATTTGAACTTCTGACCTCTTCCGTGTCAGGGAAGCGCTCTCCCCCTGAGCTAAACGCCCAAATGGAGCGGACAACGGGGCTCGAACCCGCGACCCCAACCTTGGCAAGGTTGTGCTCTACCAACTGAGCCATGTCCGCTTACGAGGATTAATCTTACGTGATACCCGCATCCTATGCAAGAACTTTTTTTGAAAAGTTTTGCGACGCCCTCGCGAACCTCGCGAAGACATCAGCCGCCACGGAAGGCGCAGACAAACGCAAACTCGCCGCAAGAGGCTCCTATATCTCACCGAGCATGATCCAGGCGGAGCTGTCCTGCGCGAGCCTGCCGTCTGCAAGCGGTGATGAGGTGAGCAGGACCCTGCCCGCCGGCAGCTCCACGGGTGTTGCACCGAAGTTCGTCACACACGCCCAGCCGTTGTCGCGGCGATAGGCGATGACGCCGCCCTCAGCGCCCTCGGCACCATCCGCAAGACCGGTGCGCCCGTCAAGATCGAGCCACGCAAGATCGTTGGCGCACCCGCGCAGCTTGCGCCGCAGCCAGAGGGCGTCACGATAGAGCGCAAGCATCGATGTCGGGTCCGCTTCTTCCCTATCGGCAGCATAATCGGAAAACCATGCAGGTTGCGGCAGATGGGGCGCCGCATCGGCGTCCGCCAGCGAAAACCCAAACGATCCGCCCTGCGCGGGATCGTCCGCCGCCACCCACGGCAGGGGCACACGGCAGCCGTCGCGCCCCTTCTCACGCTTCGGTCCGCGCGTATTGGTCGCAGTAGGATCTTCGAGTGCAGCCCACGGGATGTCAGCCACCTCAAAAAGGCCGAGCTCCTCACCCTGATACACGTATGCCGAGCCCGGAAGCGCCAGCTCAAGCAAAAGGGCCGCCCGCGCGCGGCGCTCGCCGAGTTCACGGTCCTCGTCATAAGACGACCCGTCGCGTAAGAGCCAGTCGAGCGCAATCTGGTGGTAGCGCGTCGCCTTGATTTGCGGCAGGGCATAGCGTGTCGCCACGCGCGGCACGTCGTGGTTGGAGAGTACCCAGGTCGAGGCGGAATCGGATTCGATGGCCGCCTTCAAGCCCTCCTCGATTGCAGCGTGCATGTCATCATAGGTCCAAGTGGCCTTGGCGAACTCAAAGTTAAATGTCTGACCAAGCTCGCTGGGACGCGCGTAGAGATACTGACGCTCGGGCAGCACCCACGCCTCGGCAACGGCGCTGCGCGGCGGATCATAGCGGTCGAACACGCGACGCCACTCGCGATAGATCTCGTGGACCTCGTTGCGGTCCCACAGCGGATGGGTGCCGTCGTCAACCATGTCATCGCCCTCGGCAAGATGCCACCGGTCGAGGTCATCGCGGTCGAGATCCTTGGCGAGACCGTGCGCCACATCAATGCGAAAGCCATCGACGCCTCGATCGCTCCAAAACGCCAGGACGTCGCAAAAGAACGCATGAACCTCGGGGCACGACCAGTCAAAGTCCGGCTGCTCGGGCGTAAACATGTGCAGATACCACTGACCGTCCGCAACACGCGTCCAGGCGGGGCCGCCAAAGTTGGCATTCCAATTGGTGGGAGGCAGCTCGCCATGTTCGCCGCGACCATCGCGAAAGATATAACGGGCGCGCTCGGGCGATCCGGGGCCGGCGGCAAGAGCGGCTTTGAACCAGGGGTGCTGGTTGGATGAATGGTTAGGCACGATGTCGACGATGACCTTGATGCCGCACGCGTGAGCCGCAGCGATCATGTCATCGAAGTCGTCAAGCGAGCCGAGACGTGGATCGACATCGCAGTAGTCCGCCACATCATAGCCACCATCGACAAGAGGCGATGGGTAAAACGGGCTCAGCCAGATGGCCTCGATACCCAGCCGCTCAAGATAGTCCATCTGCTGGGTAATGCCCGCGATATCGCCCAGACCCGAACCAGTCGAATCCTTAAACGAGCGCGGGTAGATCTGATAGATCGCGGCATCGGACATCCATGAGCGAGAAGAGGACTTTTCTGTAGCCATGGGGTGCGCCTCCCTTGCAACGAGGTTTTGCGAGATGTCCACGATGATACGCTCAAAGCTAACATTCGCGGCAAATAACACCACAGCCACGCCCCAAAACACTCGCCCCCTCTCGGGTTCGAGCCCAGGCGATGGATACGAAAAAGCCCGGCTACCGTAGTAGTCGGGCTGTTGTGCTTGGAGCGGACAACGGGGCTCGAACCCGCGACCCCAACCTTGGCAAGGTTGTGCTCTACCAACTGAGCCATGTCCGCATATGTAAAACAAAACGGGCGCCGGAGCGCCCGGATGTTGCCTGGAGGCGAAGCCCGGATTCGAACCGGGGGTAAAGGCTTTGCAGGCCTCTGCCTTACCACTTGGCCACTTCGCCGAAAAAGGACCGCCTAAACGGTCCGGAAATGCAATGGAGCGGACAACGGGGCTCGAACCCGCGACCCCAACCTTGGCAAGGTTGTGCTCTACCAACTGAGCCATGTCCGCTTG
>NZ_SPFO01000003.1:127887-173470 GCF_005845035.1 Collinsella aerofaciens
TGGAGCGGACAACGGGGCTCGAACCCGCGACCCCAACCTTGGCAAGGTTGTGCTCTACCAACTGAGCCATGTCCGCTTGCGGGTTATTAATTTACGCGAGTTGTCCAAAAGACGCAAGTACTTTTTTCAAAAAAGTTGCCTGCCGCATGTTCTTGGTAGCTAAACGCGCCAAAGCGATTGGCTAGGCACACGATTCCAGCGCTCCGCTAAACAGCTTCACCATCTGCACGCGCGTGCCAGCGCCGTCTGTACGACGAGCAACATCCACGTTATCGACGAGCAAACGCATAAGCTTGATACCACGGCCGCGCTCCTCAGATGCGACCGGTTCGCTCGTTTCATCGATAGAATAGCCAGCACCTCGATCAAGCACCTCAACCACGACGCGATCGCCATAGGCCTGAACCGTCAGGACGCACCCGATACCGCCCGCATGGTCATAGGCATTACCCAGCGCCTCCCCCGACGCCAATGCGACATCGTAGCGCTCGTCGCGGCGCAACGGAAGCGATTCAAGGAGTTCGGCGATGCGATGTCGGTAGTATGGAAGATTCTCGATACCCTGACGGACCTCGACGCTCTTACTCCAGCGAGGCAGCTCCCCCACCGGAATGGCGGGAATAGACTCCCGTGCCGGCCCCGCGACATGAAGGATATCGACAAGACGAGCAATCTCCAAAAAGCGAACAACTTCACCTGATGCATTGACGAGCGAAAGCAGGCCTTCTCGCCTCATGAGCTCACGAGCGCGCGCAAGCAGGAATGCCAAGCCCGTCGAATCGATAAAGCTAACAGTCTGACAGTTGATGACGACACGACGCACGCCGCGGCCAATCAAAGCATCCAACCGCCGACGCAACGCAGGCACCGTGGCGATGTCGATATCGCCTGGTGGCGTCAAAACCGCTATGTCATTCCACTCATTCATACGACCATGGTTCCCCAAAAAAGCCCACTCGATGCATTCGTTTCCCCAACCGTACGGATTCAGCCCGCCCAGCGTCGTCTATGAACGACCCCGTAAAAACTCAAGGGACACCAATGCAATGTCATCGTCCAGCGCCGATTCGGTAAATCGGTCAAGCTCGCCCAAGACCTTGCCGCAAATGCCCGACACGCCCTCCCCCGAAACAGAAAGCAGAAGGTCGCGCAAGCGCTGCTCGCCAAAGAACGCTCCGGTGCGGTCGCGGGCCTCAATCGTTCCATCCGTATACATGAAGAGCATGTCGCCGGGGGCGAACGTAAACACGCCTGTCTCGTACACCATGCTCTCAAAGGCACCGATTACGCCCGATTGGCATCCAAGCAGCTCGACCTCTCCCCCACGGGACTCGCCGCCACCCAGCGGCATCGACTCTGGCCTGATGACCATGGTCGGAGGATGGCCCGCCGAACAATACGTTGCGCGTCCGGCTTTAAGGTCAATCTTGGCGATAAAGGCTGTCACGAACGTCTCGACCCTCGAAAAGCCCATGAGCATGCTGTTAAGGGAGCGTGCCATGCGGGCCGGTCCAGCGCCCTCCCAGGCATATGCCGTCAGGGCCGTCTTGACGAGCGCGGACATCGATGCGGCCTCAATGCCTTTGCCAGACACATCACCCAGAATCATGACGGCGCAGTCGTCGGGAAGACGGATGAGCGTATAGAAATCGCCGCCGACCAACGCCGAGTTCGTGGCCGACAGGTACACCGAATCGGTTGCGATACCCGGAACATCCCCCAGGGAATTTCTCATGCCGATCTGGAGGGTCTGAGCGATATGGCGCTCCTCGCGCTTTTGAGATTCGCCTTCATAGATCAGTTCAAAGTCATGCGCCAAGTGCACCAAGTAGTCATATTCAAGGTCATCAATCGGCTCTTGGCTACCATCACGAAGCAGCAGCGCGCGCGTAGTCGGGCTCTTCGCAACAGAAGCAGGAACAATCGCGTCGTTACTGTGTTTGCCATCACCCTCAGAGCGCGGGCGCCCCGCCTCGATGCCGGAGTCGACGTAGAGACCTTGACAAGGCAGACCATGCGCCCTAAGCCAGCCTCCCATAGGCATCGATTCGTCAACGCGAGTTATACGGACGTGTTTAAGGTCCTCGGCACTCGTGCCGCCCAAAACAGATGCCTCAAAGCCATCAGGGCCAGCCCCCAGACGTGCCGCCGGCGCCGTCGTGGAAAAGAAAAGCTTCTCGGGATCGTCCGGCAAAGCAACGCGACTGCCGCCTTCAAAATCTATGACGTAGGAGTCCAGACTGGCGTCATACTCAACAGGGCAAAAATGGCAGTTGAGCATATTGCAGATCTCGGACGATACCGCCTGGGTAGCCGCGGCGGAATCGTCTAGAAAGGTAAACAACTCATCACGTAAGACATTGAGCGAGCGGCCAAGCTCGGCCGTACGACGAGAGCGAAGGCTCGATGCCATGCCGACCAGCTGGATAGACAGGTAATCGCAAATGACCTCGAGTACATTAACGTCATAGGCGAGCGGTGCCTGGGGGCGTTTCCAACCAACTTCCAGCACGCCAAGGATCTGCGTACCGTAAAAAACGGGAAGACAGATCTCGCTGCGGTACGGAGGCATATCCTGCACGCGCAACAGGTGCTTAGAACGATTGTCCAAGTCCATGAACATACCGGAGGCGGCCCTATCGCCCTCAAGGTCCTGTTGAATCGACAAGCGACAGGCACGCGACTCGCGAAGAACATACGTCGGAATGCCAGCGCCATACGGCAAAAACTCGGGCAGGTAGCTATCGTACAGCTCCTTGGAAACACCGCGTAGCTTAAAACCGCCGCTCTCAGAAAAATAGATAGCGGCACCCGAAGCATCGAGTGTTCCTACAAGCTGGTTCAAAACGGTATCAAGCAGGCTGGGTAACTCATCGGAGCCCACAGTGCTCATAATGACCGAGAGCGTGCCAGAGAGGCGCTTGTTCGCCACTCTAAGCTCCGAAAGCGCACGCTTGAGCTGACGGTCGTGCGAATACTGTTCTTCGATGCTATGGAGCGCCACCAGAACACGTGGCGCGCGGCGCCCAAAGATGCGTGGAGGCGTTACGGAGCCTGCACGAACCAAGACGGGGAAAAAGGAGCCGTCACTCAGCTTGAGCATCAGTTCGTTCTCGGAGCCATCAGTTTCAAATGGCAGACGATGTTCCGTCGCACGTTCAAAAGCGGACGAGTACAGGACGTCTTTAACATCTCCACCGATGACGTCGGCGCGTTCCTCGCACATCAAACCAAGTAAGCGATTATTCACATGCAGAATGGTTCCGTCGAGCTCGCAGATGATGACAGCATCGCTCGTGATCTCGACTAGTTGGGCAACGTCTGCCCACTCGTTGCGTTCAAGCGTTTCCATCGTGGACCCCACCGTCTATCGGTAACAAAAAAGCCTCCGAAGAGGCTTCTCAAATGCGATGGTGTCGGAGGCGGGACTTGAACCCGCATGACCAAAAAGCGGTCACTAGCACCTCAAGCTAGCGCGTCTGCCAATTCCGCCACTCCGACATGCTATGTTGTTGATTCACGGTTCGTTTTGTTGGACCCGCGCGTTCAACGAGGAAGATAATAACCTATGATTCGAGAACTGTGCAAGCACTTTTTTCAAAAAAGTTTACGAATTTGTAAATGTGCAGGTAGACGGACCTGTTCGGGCCGGAATGAGGTCGCTTTCCAACGCGTCCTCGGGCATGCGGCATTATTTTGCTCCGCGCTTCGCGCTACAAAATAATGCCGCCCCCTGCGGAATGCGTTGGAAAGCGACCTCATTCCGGCCCTAGGAGTATGTACTCCGGACACAGTTCTCAAACATGTTCTGGGGGCTGATGCAAATTTGGTGGCTCGGCAAAGCCGAGCCCTTATATGGGGAGGCCGGAGCCAAAGCTCCGGCCTCACTCAATTTCTTATTAGATAAAGTGAGCGATCAAGGAATCGCACCCCTCTGCAGTGGTAACACAGGGCCCGTGCTGGACTTAGTTTTCAGAACATTCCGCAGACCAGGAAACCCCCTTATCCGCAGCTCCGAAGGAGCAGGATAAGGGGGTTTCCATGGTCGAGGACGTTCTGAAAACTAAGTCCAGCACGGGCCCGGACGAGAACAACCGACTACAGGTCGATGTGCGATTCCTTGATCGGGAACGGCTCCGCGAAGTGGCAGGCGCAGCAGTGGCCCGGGGCAACTTCCTTAAACTCAGGAAGCTTCTCGGAGCAGATACCCTGCGCGATCGGGCAGCGCGTGTGGAAACGGCAGCCGGTCGGCGGATCCAGCGGCGACGGCGGGTCGCCAGCGAGGATGATGCGCTTGCGGGTCTTCTGTATATCAGGATCGGGCACCGGCACGGCAGACAGCAGCGACTGCGTGTACGGATGGTGAGGCTCACTATAGAGCGTCTTCCAGTCCGAAACCTCAACCATCTTGCCCAGATACATAACGGCAACGCGATCGGAAATGTGCTGCACGACAGACAGGTCGTGGGCGATAAACAGATACGCGGTACCGAACTTGTCCTGCAGTTCCTTGAGCAGGTTCAGAACCTGGGCCTGAATGGAAACATCCAGAGCGGAAACCGGCTCGTCGCAGATAATCAGCTTGGGCTTCAGCGCAAAAGCGCGGGCAATGCCGACACGCTGACGCTGACCGCCGGAGAACTCATGCGGATAGCGGTTGATGTGCTCGGGGTTCAAACCGACAACGTCAAGCAGCTCACGGACACGCTCGATACGCTCCTCCTTGGTGCCCACGCCGTGAATGGTCATGGGCTCGGAGACGATCTCGCCGATGGTCATACGAGGGTTCAGCGAAGCATAGGGATCCTGGAAGATGAACTGCATCTCGCGACGCATGTCCTTAATCTCATGCTTGCTCATCTCTGCAACATCTTTGCCCTGGAAGAACACCTTACCGGCGGTCGGCTTGGTCAGACGCATGATGGTGCGGCCCGTCGTGGACTTGCCGCAACCAGACTCGCCAACCAGACCAAAGGTCTCGCCAGGATAAATCTCAAAAGAGATGTCATTTACAGCAGAGACGACACGCTTGGAGAAGCGCTTGGCGAACATGCCGGACTCAGCGGGAAACTCCTTAGAGAGGTGCTCGACCTTCAGCAGCGGAGTGCGCTCGTTGGTATCTGCCATTACGCCTCGCCTCCCTTCTTGGAATCCTTGCGCGTACGGGACGTCTCAGGAGCGTTCTTGAGGAACTCGGGGTCACCGGAGTAGTGGCACGCAGAGTAATGACCAGACTCGGTGACAACGCGCTCGGGGCGCTGCTTGCGGCACTTGTCCGTCGCATAGGGGCAGCGAGGAGAGAAGACGCAGCCCTCAGGCAGGTTCATGAGCGAAGGCGGGTTGCCGTGAATCGGCGTAAGAGGCTTCTTCTCTTCGATGGCCTGCTCCGGGATGGAGCGGATAAGGCCCCAGGTGTAGGGGTGGCGGCTCTCGTAGAAGATTTCCTCAGCAGTACCGAACTCGACGGGACGGCCGGCGTACATAACCATAATCTTGTCAGCCATATCGGCGACAACGCCCAGGTCATGGGTAATCATGATGATGGCGTTGCCGTTCTTCTCCTGCATTTCCTGCATAAGCTCAATAATCTGAGCCTGAATGGTAACGTCCAGGGCAGTCGTGGGTTCGTCAGCAATCAGAATATCGGGATCACAGGCAAGAGCCATAGCAATCATGACGCGCTGACGCATACCGCCAGAGAACTGGTGCGGATACTCATTGACGCGCTTCTCGGGCTCGGGGATACCCACAAGGTCCAAAAGCTCGGTAGCGCGCTTGAGCGCCTCCTGCTTGGAGTAGCCACGGTGCAGACGAAGACCCTCGCCCACCTGCTTGCCGATCTTATAGACCGGGTTCAAGGAGGTCATAGGATCCTGGAAGATCATCGCGATATCGTTACCGCGAATGTGCTGCATCTCTTCCTCGGTCATCTCGAGAATAGAACGACCGCGATAGCGAACGTCGCCGCCCTCGATCTTTCCCGGAGGCATCGAGATAAGGCCCATGATGGTCATGGCGGTCACGGACTTACCGGAGCCGGACTCACCGACGACGCCCAGGGTCTCGCCGCGATCGAGCGTGTAGGAGACACCGTCGACAGCGCGAACGACGCCATCCTCGGTGTGGAAATACATCTTTAGGTCATCGACCTCGAGCAGATGCTGGCCCTCGGGAACCGGCTGGTCCTTCAGGTCCACATAGTTCTTGTTCTTCTTCATCCTTATGCGTCCTTCATCTTGACGTCGAGGGCGTCGCGCAGACCGTCACCCAGCAGGGTGAAGGCGAGCACCGTCGAGAGAATTGCCAGACCGGGCATGATCATCATCCAGGGAGCAGTCAGAAGATACTGCTGACCGTCCTGAATCATGGAGCCCCACGAAGGCGTAGGCGGGATAACGCCCATGCCGAGGAAGGACAGAGCGGACTCGGTCAGAATGGCGCCACCGATGTTCATGGTCGCGTAGACCACGATGGAGGCGACGGAGTTCGGGAAGATGTGACGCACGACGATACGAGCATCAGATGCACCCATCGCGCGCGCAGCATCAACATAGTCGTTTTCCTTGACGGTCAAGATCGCAGAGCGGAAGACGCGCGCAATCGAAGGCCAGCCGAGAATACCAATGGCGATAAAGACGTTCTGAAGACCGCGGCCGATAACGGCGATCATGGCGACAACGAACAGCACGTACGGGAACGCCAGGAAGATGTCCGCACAGCGCATGATGATCGTATCCCAGATGCCGCCGTAGAAACCGGCCAGAGCACCCATGACCAGACCGATCAGCGTGGAAATCGCGGTGGCCATAATTCCGACAGACAGCGAAACGCGCGCACCGTAGATAACGCGGACGAGAATGTCACGACCAAGGGCGTCGGTGCCAAACGGGTGCTCTGCACACGGAGCCAGCAGCGACGTCTCGGCCATGGTGGTCGAGTCGGAAGCCGTCGGAGAACCGAGCCAGGGCTTAGCCCACAGATCTGCGGTCAGGGCAACCACAACGACGATGATGATCCAACAGACACCGATAACGGCGAGTTTGTTCTTACGAAGACGCTTAAAAGCGTCGCCCCACAGCGTGCGGGACTTCGCGGGAGCAGATGCGGCCTTGGTGGCGGTAGCCTGCTCCTGAGACTGAGAATCAGTTTCCTGCATGAGACGTACCTCCCTTAGGCCTTATCCGACGGACCGCCAAGGCGGATGCGCGGGTCGAGGAATGCATAGCTAATGTCGACGAGCAGGTTGATCACCATGACGACGACAACGATGAGCGTAACGCCGCCCATAACGATGGGCCAGTCACGCATGCTAATGGCGCGATAGACCTCATAGCCGATACCGGGCCAGTTAAAGACCGTCTCGGTCAGGATGGCGCCCGAAAGCATGCCGCCAAAGTCGACACCAATATAGGTAACGACGGGGATGAGTGCATTCTTAAGCGCATGCTTGACGATGATCGCGCGATTGGAGAGACCCTTGGCCTTTGCCGTACGGATGTAATCCTGGTTCATGACGTCAAGCAGCTGCGAGCGCATAATGCGGGCGGCGTAAGCGGTCGAAACCGAAGCCAGCGTAATGGTCGGAAGCACATAGTGCATCCAATCCTGATACTGAGAGCTGGAACCGCCGGCACCCGAGATCGGCATGGAGATTGCACCGCCCGTGGCATCCTTGAGGATGACGCCAAAGAACAGCTGCAGCAACATACCGAGCCAGAAGGCCGGGACCGCAACGAGGATCGACGTGGTGAGCGTTACCAAAATATCCCAGAAGGAATAACGCTTTACCGCCGAAATGATACCCGCACCGATACCCATGATTGCCTCGAGCACGATGGCGCACGCGGCAAGTTTGATCGTATACGGATACTTCTGGGCAAAGATATCCGTAACCGGCAGCTTGCGCTGATACGAATTGCCCAGATCGCCATGAAGCAGGCCGTTCATGTAATACAAGTAACGGTCCACGAGCGACGTTTGAACGGGATCGCCGTTCTCGTCAAGGATCGCGTTGCCGTCCTCGTCCGACTGGACTAGGTGATAGCGGACGCGAAGCTGAAGCTCCACCTCGGGGGACAGAGCCTTGTCTCCACCGATCAGCTTGATCGGATCTCCCGGCACGATATTCTGGAGGGCGAACAGAATCAGCGTAACGCCCAAAAACACCGGGATGAACTGAAGCACACGTTTAACGATGTACTTACCCATACCACTCCCCTATCTAGGGATTAACCTAAATGGGATGCCGATCGCCAGACCGGCATCCCAAAATTACCATCAGCCAGTTTACCCCAGGTTAGGGAGAACTGTATGTTTCCCATGAGGTCTACGTAAATACTTGACCCTCACGGAAGCTGCAAACTCTTAGGCGAGCTCAGCGGTACCCAGCTCGGCATGCTTCTGCGGATCGACATAGAGGTGCTTGATGCGATCGGAGCCGACGATGGTGTGCGTGTAGAACATCACCGGGATGACCGGGCAGTCGGCAGCGACCATTGCATCGGCCTCCTGCATCTTAGCGACGCGCTCCTCGTCGTCAACAATAGTACGAGCCTCGTCGACCTTGGCGTCGAACTCGGGGTTGCTGTAACCAGAGCGGTTGTCGCCACCGAGGGAGTCGGAGTGGAACAGCGGATACAGGAAGTTGTCCATGATCGGGTAGTCGGCAATCCAACCCAGACGACCGAACTGATAGTTAAAGTTCTGATACTGCTCGAGCAGGGCAGACCACTCGGGGGTATCGGAGACAGCGGTAACGCCAACCTTGGCGAGGTCGCCGATGATGGACTCCATGATCTCCTTGTGACCGCCGTCCTGGTTGTAGGAAAGGGTCACGCTAATGCCACGATCCCCGTTAGCGCCAGCGGGAGCAACCTTGTCGAGGTACTCGTTAGCCTTGTCGACATCGTAGGCGCAGAACTCCCATGCGCCCTCCTTGTAGCCATCGATGCCCGGAGGAACAATGCCGTCGGCAGGGGTACGGGTACCCTTGAAGATGGTCTTGCAGATGGCCTCACGGTTGATGGCCAGGGAGATGCCCCTACGCAGGTCGGCGTTGTTGAACGGCTCGGCCGTGGTATTGCAGGTCAGATAGTACGTGGAAGGCTCGGCGCCGAGCAGCATGCGCTCGCCGTCACCCATGGTGTAGCCGTCCTTGGACACGCCGCGATCCTTCTTGGCGGCATCGATCTGAGCAACGGGAACGTCGCAGACATCGAGGTTACCGGCCTGGAACTCCTTGTAAGCAGTCTCCATGTCCTTGATGACCTGGAAGTGGATGCCATCGATCTTGGCCTTGTCGCCATAGTAATCGTCGAACTTCTTGAGGTTGATCTCCTGACCATCCTCCCACTTGCCGTCCATCATGAACGGGCCGTTACCGACCGGTGCAAGATAGAAGCTCTTGACATCGGACTCGGCGCACTCGGGAACCGGGGCCAGAGCCGGGTGAGAGGCGACGAAGGGGAAGTCGGCGTAAGCGGAAGACAGCTTGACGACGAGGGTCTCATCGTCGGGGCAAGTAACACCGCTGAGCTCGGTAGCGTTACCGGCAAGCAGGTCGTCATAGCCCTCGACCATAGAAAGGTGATAGGAGACCTCGGAAGGGCCGTACTCGGTAGCGATGGCCGACTTGGTGTTGACCAGACGCTCCCAACCGAGCTTGAAGGACTTGGAGGTAACGTCGTCACCGTTGTGGAACTTGGCCTTCTTGATCTTGAAGGTGAACTCGGTGGCGTCCTCGTTGGCCTCAAAGGACTCGCAAGCCAGCGGAACGATCTCGCCCTTCTCGGCGTCATAAGAGGTCAGAGCATCAAAGAGCTGGTACTCGACCTGAGTGCCCTGGTCCTCCTGGACGTTATAGGGGTCGATGCAGACCGGGTTGTTGATGTAGAAGTTCAGCGTCGAACCGGACTCAGAACCGGAAGCGTCGCCGCCCTTCTTGCCGCATGCGGCAAGAAAAGCCATGGAGCTCGCAGCAAGGGTACCGCCGACAAAGGCGCGACGACCCATAACGGGCTGGTGGAACATAGAATCAGCCATGCCATCCTCCTTATGAGATAGGACAAAGTAAGTTCGGTCGGGCAACGTCAAGACAGCCCAATCGAACCATTCAAACGCGGTCCGCCGTTTTGGCTGGTTATACAAAGCGGACCAACGTATTGCAATATAGTAGCGCATTTTATGCACGATTTGGGGCTAATTCCGGTTAACGGTCGAGATTTTCTTTAGTTGGGCGAAGTATATGAGGATATTTTGACTCTGTTACAAATATGTAAACAAAAAGGGTCCCGCACTTGCGGGACCCTTTTCAAGTATTTATGCGGCTCGTGATTAGTAGCCCACGATGCCCTGCGGGAAGAAGAACATGCACAGCACGACGCACACGGCAAACACGACAGCCATGATGACGGTCAGGCGGTCAAGGTTCTGCTCCATAACGCCCGTGGCAGAGCTGGAGTTATACAGCGAGCTGGCAATCATATCCGAAACGCCGGTACCCTTACCGGAATGCATCAGGACGAGAATCGTCAGCGCCACGGCAGAAACAGCCCAAACGACAAACAGAAGAATCTGGAACGGACCCATAGATAAGCTCCTTAATAGAACAGTTCAAACTCCAGTACTGTACCACAATCCCCCGCTCTCCCCTACCTGCCACTCAAGGACGGGGTGGAAATGGCAGAAATACCAAAAAGGGGGTTGTCCGGTTGTGGACAACCCCCTTGCTAGAAAACGGTATTTGTTTTCTATTAGGCCTCGGTAGCGAGCACGCGGCCCGTCATCTCGGCGGAAGGCTCAATACCAGCCATGGTGAGCATGGTCGGAGCGATATCGGAAAGACGGCCGTCCTCGATACCGGTGAGCTTGGCCTTCTCATCAACGATGATGAACGGCACGCGGTTGGTGGTGTGAGCCGTAAACGGATGCTTGGAACCGTCGGAAGCAACGTCAAACATGTGATCGGCGTTGCCGTGGTCGGCGGTAATCAGCGCAAAGCCGCCCTTGGCGAGAATCGCCGGGACAACCTTGGACAGGGCGTCGTCAACAGCCTCGACGGCCTTAACGGCGGCGTCGAAGACACCGGTGTGACCAACCATGTCGCAATTCGCGAAGTTCACGATGTAGAAATCAGCGCGATCCTCGTTGATGGCAGCGACAAGCTTCTCGGTAACCTCGGGAGCGCTCATCTCGGGCTGCAGATCGTAGGTAGCGACCTTGGGGGAAGCGACGAGTACGCGCTCCTCGCCCTCCTTGGGCTCCTCGATGCCGCCGTTGAGGAAGAACGTCACGTGGGCGTACTTCTCGGTCTCGGCGGTGTGCAGCTGCTTCAGGCCATTGGCGGCGATAACGTCGGCCAGGACGTTCTCGGGGAACGTCTTGGGGAAGGCGACCTCGACGTCAAACGTCGGATCGTACTCAGTCATCGTCACAAAGTGCGAAAGCTTGATCTGCTCGCGCTCAAAGCCGTCGAACTCCTTGTCCGTGAACACGCGGGTCATCTGACGGGCGCGGTCGGGACGGAAGTTGAAGAAGATGGCCGCGTCGCCCTCGTGGATGCCCTCGTTGTGGGCAGCGAAGGGCTCGACGAACTCGTCGCCGCGCGGATCCTTCTCGTAGTAGGCCTTGATACCGGCAACGGGGTCGGTATCAGCATCGGACGCGTTGACCATGACGTCGTAGGCGCGCTGGATGCGCTCCCAACGATTATCGCGGTCCATGGCCCAATAACGGCCCGAGACGGTGGCAACGCGAGCGTCGCAACCGGTCTCCTCAGAGATCTTAGCCAGGAAGGCGCAGAACTCACTCATGTAACCGGCACCGGACTGCGGGTCAACGTCACGGCCATCCATGAAGGCGTGGACGCGAACGGTCTTGACACCATGCTCGGCAGCCATCTTGACCAGAGCCTCGACGTGGTTCATGTGAGAATGAACACCGCCAGGGCTCATAAGACCCATGAGGTGGAGAGTCTTGCCGTCAGCCTTGACGTCGTCCATAGCCTTGACGAAGACCTCGTTCTTGGCGATGGAGCCATCCTTGATGGCGTTGTTGATGCGCGAAAGCTCCTGGAACACGATGCGGCCGGCACCGATGTTGAGGTGACCCACCTCGGAGTTGCCCATCTGACCGTCGGGAAGGCCCACGTCCTCGCCCGAAGCACCGAGCGTGGTGTGAGGATACTTCTCGTACAGGCTATCAAGGAAGGGCGTCTTGGCAGCGGCGACGGCGTTCTCGCCATCGGCCGGAGCCAGGCCGCAGCCGTCCATGATGATCAGGAGTGCAGGAAGATGACGCTGTGCCATATGTCCTACTCGCCTGCCTTGACGACCATAGAGGCGAAGTCGGCAGCCTTGAGCGAAGCGCCGCCCACGAGGGCGCCGTCAACGTCGGGCTTGGCGACGAGCTCGGCGATGTTGCCGGGCTTGGCGGAACCGCCATACAGCACGCGGATGCCGTTAGCGAGCTCCTCGCCGAACATCTCCTTGAGGGTCTCACGGATAGCGCCGCAGACCTCCTGAGCGTCCTCGGCGGTAGCGGTCTTGCCGGTGCCGATGGCCCAGATGGGCTCGTAGGCGACGACGACCTGCTTGGGGCAGGTGATCTCAAGACCAGCAAGGCCAGCCTTGACCTGGTTCACGACGTGCTCGACATAGGTGCCGGCCTCGCGGACCTCGAGGGACTCGCCGCAGCAGAAGACGGGAACAAGACCGGCGGCAACGAGGGCCTTGGCCTTCTTGTTCTGGTCCTCGTCAGTCTCGTGGAAGTAGTCACGACGCTCGGAGTGGCCGATGATGCAGTAGGTGCAGCCAGCGGACTTGAGCATGTCGCAAGAGGACTCACCGGTGAAGGCACCCTTGGCCTCCCAGTACACGTTCTGTGCACCGAGGGCGATGGGGGCAGCCTGAATGCGGTCATGAACCGTGGTGATGTCGATGGTCGGAGGGCAGACGAGCACCTCGACGCCAGCCGGAACCTCGGGCAGAGCCTGAGCCAGCTCGTCGGCGAGCTTGGCGGCCTCGGCGACGTCGTTGTTCATCTTCCAGTTACCAGCGATAAGAAGGGTGCGATTAGGCATCGAGAAGCGCCTCCACTCCGGGCAGGGCCTTACCCTCGACGAGCTCCATGGAAGCGCCACCACCGGTGGAGATCCAGCTCATCTTGTCGGCCAGGTTGAACTTGTTGACAGCTGCGACGGAGTCACCACCGCCGATAATCGAGGTGCAGTCGGCCTCAGCAACAGCCTCGGCGATAGCCTGGGTGCCGTGAGCGAAGTTATCGAACTCGAAGACGCCCATGGGGCCATTCCAGAACACGGTCTTGGCGCCCTTGACGGCCTCGGCGTAAAGTTCCTCGGTCTTGGGGCCGATGTCCATACCCTCACGATCGTCGGGGATAGCGTCGGAAGCGACAACCTCGGGGACAGCGTCCTCGCCAAAGTGATCGGCAACGCGGTTGTCGATGGGGAGCAGGATCTTGACGCCCTTCTCCTCGGCCTTCTTGAGCATCTCGCCAGCGCGCTCGACCCAGTCCTCTTCCTTGAGGGACTGACCGACGGACAGGCCCTGAGCCAGGAAGAAGGTGTAGGCCATACCGCCACCGATAATCAGGGTGTCAGCAGAGTCGATGAGGTGATCGAGAACGCCGATCTTGGAGGAAACCTTGGAACCGCCGACGATGGCGACGAAGGGGCGCTCGGGCTCGGCGAAGATGCCGGTCAGCGTGTCGACCTCCTTCTCGAGCAGGAAGCCGGCGACGGCAGGCAGGTAAGCGGCGGGGCCCACGACGGAACCCTGGGCGCGGTGAGCGGTGCCGAAGGCATCGAGAACGAAGACGTCACCATAGGAAGCGAGCTTCTTGGCGATCTCGGGATCGTTCTTCTTCTCACGCTTGTCAAAACGGACGTTCTCGAGAACGAGGACCTTGCCCGGCTCGACGGCGGCGACAGCCTCAGCAGCCTTCTCGCCGTAGGTGTCGGCGACAAAGGCAACGTCGAGACCAGAGAGCTCAGCGAGCTTCTTGGCGACGGGCTCAAGGGACAGCTCGGGCTGGAAGCCAGTGCCCTCGGGACGGCCGAGGTGGCTCATGAGGATGACGCGAGCGTTGTGCTCAACGAGGTAGTTGATGGTGGGCAGGGCAGCCTTGATACGGGTGGTGTCGCCAACGACGCCATCCTTGATAGGCACGTTAAAGTCAACGCGGACGAGAACGCGCTTTCCGTCGACATCGATGTCGCGGACGGTCTTCTTGGTAAAGGCCATGTTTGCTTCTACCTTTCGTACGTGTCTGCCTCCCATTACGGCAGACGATTTCTTATAAAAAGGGCGCGACCCTAGGGTGTAAGCCCTATAAGGCCGCGCCCTTCTTTAGACGCTCAACGAGCTATTCGCTAAAAGCTAAATTAAGCAACGAACTTCTCGAAGTACTTGATGGTGCGGACCATCTGAGAGGTGTAGGAGTTCTCGTTGTCGTACCAAGAGGTGACCTGAACGAGGGTCTGGCCGTTGCCGAGGTCAGAGCACATGGTCTGAGTGGCGTCGAAGATGGAGCCGTGGGTCTCGCCGATGATGTCGGTGGAGACGATGTCGTCCTCGTTGTAACCGAAGGTCTCGGAGATGGTGGCAGCGTAGGCCTTCATAGCAGCGTTGACCTCGTCGACGGTGACCTTCTTGTCAACGACAGCGTAGAGGTTGGTGATGGAGCCGGTCGGCGTCGGGACGCGCTGGGCGGCACCGATGAGCTTACCGTTGAGCTCGGGGAGAACCAGGCCGATAGCCTTGGCAGCACCGGTGGTGTTGGGGACGATGTTGACGGCGCAGGCGCGGCTACGACGCTTGTTGCCCTTGCGCTGCGGGCCGTCGAGCGGCATCTGGTCGCCAGTCCAGGCGTGAATGGTGGTCATGATGCCGGACACGATGGGAGCGAAGTCGTTCAGACCCTTGGCCATCGGGGCGAGGCAGTTGGTGGTGCAGGAAGCAGCGGAGATGATGTTGTCCTCAGCGGTCAGCGTCTCATGGTTGACGTTGTACACGATGGTGGGCAGATCGCTGCCGGCCGGAGCGGAGATGACGACCTTCTTGGCGCCAGCGTTGATGTGGGCCTGAGCCTTAGCCTTGCTGGTGTAGAAGCCGGTGCACTCGAGAACGACGTCGACGTCGAGGTCGCCCCAAGGCAGGTTGTTGGCGTCGGCCTCCTTGTAGATCTTGATCTCCTTGCCGTCAACGGTGATGGAATCCTCGCCAGCAACGACCTCGTGATCGCGAGCGTAGTTGCCCTGCGTGGAGTCGTACTTCAGCAGGTAAGCGAGCATATCGGGAGAGGTGAGGTCGTTGATAGCGACGATCTCGGAGCCCTCATGACCGAACATCTGACGGAAAGCCAGACGACCGATGCGACCGAAGCCGTTAATAGCAACCTTTACTGCCATTGTGTCTCCTTTCGTAAGGCCCCCGCGAGCTACAGCGCCCGCCGTTGAGGCCCACAAACTAACCACTCGCCTAATATACCTTTTTTTTGACTTGAATTTCACGAGAATGCTCGAAATTGAAAATCAAATTTGCGTTAAAACGCTTTAAAGAATAAAATAGCAGCTAAATCCGTATATAAGTCGATACTTTAACCTACCTGTTTGCTTCAATGAGCTTTTCAAGCCGTAAAACACGATGGTAGAGGGCCGACTTCGACAAGGGAGGGTCAGCCATCTCCCCTAAATCACGCAGCGAAAGATCGGGATAGCGCTCGCGCAGGTCGCAAAAGACCGCCAAGGCATCCGGAAGCGCATCGCGAAGGCCTCGCTGCTCGAGCTCATCGATAAGCGCAAGCTGATGCTGGGCAGCACCGGCGCTTCTGGTCTGGTTGGCGAGCTCGGCGTTCACGCGACGGTTCACATCGTTCTTAACCAACTTGACCGCGCGCGCCTCCTCAATCTCGGCAACGCTGCGCTTGGCACCAATCAGCTTTAATAGATGCTCGATTTCCTCGGCGCTCTTAATGTACACGGCATATGACCCCCGCCGCGCATTAACACGAGCATGGACCCCAATCTGCTCCAACAGATCGCAAAGCCCCTTGGCATATTGCTCGCCCTGCACCGCGATCTCCAAATGAAAATCGCCGCGGGGATCGGCCACGAAACCGCCGGCGATGAGCGCGCCGCGGATGTAGGCAAGCCTGCAGCAGGGACGGGCAACGATGTGCCGGGGAACACCGGCGACGAGCCCTCCCCTGCGGTCGAGAATGCCCAGCAGCACAAGAGCCTTGTCCAGGTCGGGTTGATCGGGCAGGGTAATGAGATAGTTACGGACCTTATGCAAGACCGATTTACGAACGGTGAATTCCGTTTTGAGCTTAAGGATGCGATGCGTCAGTGTGAGCATCGTGCGCGCGACGGCGCCCGTCTCGGTCGCGACCGTCAAACGATACCGCCCGGAGCCGGCCAGCGAAAGTGTACCGCTCACACGCGTCAGGGCGGCAAGCGTCGACAAATCGCAGTATTCACATTCGGGTTCGCAGCGCGCGAGCTCGTCACGCACCTCGGCGGTAAACGACATGCAGGCCTATGCTTTCGTGTTGGCGCGCGACAGGTCGCGATGGGAAATGCTCACGTGATATTGGGCACCTTCCAAATAACGTGCCGTGGCTTCGGCAATGGCAACGCTGCGGTGCTGGCCGCCTGTACAGCCGATGGCGATAGAAAGCTGCGGCTTGCCCTCCGCGATATAGCCCGGCATCACCGTATCGAGCAGCTGTGTCCAAGCCTTCCAAAACTCCTGCGTCTTGGGATGGTCCAGAACAAAATCTGAGACCTTTTTATCGAGACCGGTCATCGTGCGCATCTCGGGATCGTAGAACGGATTGGGCAGGAAGCGGACATCGATCATAATGTCCGCCTCGACGGGCATGCCGTGCTTAAAGCCAAACGAGAACACGTGGACATCCATAAGCTGCTGGTCGGACAGCTCGGAAAATGCCATACGTAGCTTGTTGCGCAGCGCAGAGGTGCGCAGGCGGCTCGTGTCGATAATCATATCGGCTCGGTCGCGCACGCCCTGCAGCTGAAGGCGCTCGCGCTGAATGGCATCGGCCGTAGTCTCCCCCGGCTTGGCAATGGGATGACGGCGGCGATTTTCGCTGTAGCGACGAATCAGCACCTCGTCAGAAGCCTCCAGGAACACGATGTCGCAGCTCATCTCGCGCTCTTCGAGCGCGGCGACCGCATCGAGCAACTCGTCAAACAGTCCCTGGCTACGCAAATCGCAGGTGACGGCGAGATGCCTGCCCACGCCCGTATTGATGCCGACGAGCTCGGCAAGCTGGGCGATGAGACGCGGAGGCAGGTTATCAATGCAAAAATAGCCCATGTCCTCGAACACGTGCATGGCCTGTGTGCGGCCCGATCCAGACATTCCGGTGATGATGACGATATCGGGGATACGCTCCGAGCGCTCCGCCGCATCCATGGCATCTCCCTTTTGCATGTGCTGCCTCCAGAAAACAAGCGCGGGACCCAGCAACCCGGATCCCGCGCGGTCAATTGCCTATATTGAGTATAGCGCCCAGAGCGGATACGAGGCCTGTCTTACGCCTCAAGCGCCGCCTTGAACCAACTCGTAATACTCGTGGGGTGCGTGATGGCGGTGCCGACGACAACGGCCCAGGCGCCAGCATCGATCGCGGCGCGAGCCTCCTCGGGCGTATGCACGCGACCCTCGCAAATGATGGGAAGGCCGGGGAATTCCTCAGTCGCCTGACGCAGGAGCGGCAGGTCGGGGCCATCGGCCATGGTGCAGTCGATGGCGGCGACGCCATGAGAAAGCGTGGTGGATACCAGGTCAAAGCCCATATCAACAGCACGGCGAATATCCTCGATGGTGGCACAATCCGCCATCAGGAGCACACCCTCCTCGTGCAGCGGGCGGAAGGTATCCTCGACCGTCTTGCCATCGGGGCGCGGACGATCGGTGGCGTCGATCGCCACGATATCGGCACCGGCAGCAACGCAGGCGCGAGCGTGACGCAGCGTCGGCGTGATGTAAACGCCCTCGTGCCCATCCTTCCACAGGCCGATGACGGGAACCTCACAGCGACCCTTAATGGCGGCAATGTCGGCAAGGCCCTGGCAGCGAATGGCGGCAGCGCCGCCGAGCTCGCAAGCGCGAGACATTTGCGCCATGGTCTCGGGCGTACGAAGCGGCTCGCCCATATACGCCTGAACGCTCACGACGAGCTTGCCCTTCAGGGATTGAATCAAAGGATCGACGGTCATAAGGCTGCAACCTTTCTCAGAACAGCCTCCCGAGGCGTGTTGTCTCGGGAGGCTCCTACAGCAGATACGTTTACTTCAACGAGGCAAGAAGATGCTCAGCAGCACCGATGAGCGGAGCATCGCCCTCCAGAGAACCGATGAGGATCGGTGTGTTCTGAAGCGGATCGAGCGCCTGGCTGGCATAGCCCTCGTGCACCGAATCCTTCCACGTCTGCGAACGCCAATCGGGACCTTGGTGAATCACGCCGCCCGAAAGCACGATGACCTCAGGGTCCAGGATGTTAGCGAGCGAGCCCAAGCTGGCGCCCAGCGCAAAGCCGGCGTCATGGATGACCTCGGTCGCCTTTGCGTCGCCCGCACGGCACAGGTCGTTCACATCGCGACCGACCGAAGGACGGCTGGGGTCGACGCGGCCAAAACGCTCATCGTACATTCGACCAATGGATGTGCCCGAAGCAACCGACTCCAGATGGCCGGAACGCCCGCAGGCGCACGGAATGCCGGCGGCAGCCGAGCACTCGATGTGGCCCATATGGCCAGCAGCACCATGGAAGCCCTGCATCACGCGGCCGTTCTCGACATATGCGCCGCCGATGCCCGTACCGATGCCAAGACACAAGACGGAGAACTTGCCCTTGCCGACGCCCCAGTGGGCCTCGCCCAGAGCATGAGCCTGCACGTCGCCTACGACGGCAACGGGAAGACCGAGGTCCTCGCGCAGACGCGGCCCCAACTGAACGCCGGACCAGCCGGGCATGATCTCGTTGGCATACGCGATGGCGCCCGTCTTGGGATCGACGACGCCGGCGGCACCGATACCGACGCCAAGGACCTCGACATCGGGATTCGCCTCGAGAGCAGCCTTGATGGACGCCTCGATACGCTGGAAGACGGCCTCGCCGCCCTCCTGGGCCTCGGTAGGAACCTCGGCCTCAAAAACGGGATGGGGCACGCTGCCGTCAGCCGGGTACTCCATGATGGCAGTCGCGATCTTAGTTCCGCCGATATCGACAGAGCAGACGTACTTGTTCTCCATGTCGCTCTCCTTAGGAGATAAAAACAACTACAGGAAATGAAGGCGGTGTTATCGCCGCAACTCAGTAAAGGTTTCCCAGGTGCCCGAGGTTGGGGTGAAAGTGGTCGGGCGTTGACCTAATGGGTCACGCCCGACCACTTGAGCCCCAAGATCGGGTGCCTGGGGAAGCTTTACAGGAGACCGTTGTCCTGGAGGACCTTCTTAATCGCCTCGACGTTCTCGCCGGTCATGGCCTTCACCGGGCGCGGCATGGTCGGGCTGTCGAAGATACCCATGAGGTTCATAGCGGTCTTGAAGGCGCCGACGCCACCGGCATAGCCCTGGACGCCCGAGGTGACATCCCAGATGTGCGAAATCTCGTTGAGGCGATCCTGCTCGGCCTTGACGGTAGCCCAGTCACCAGCCTGAGCGGCCTTCCACTGACGCACGTAGCCCTCGGGCTCAACGTTGGCGAGACCCGGGACGGAACCGTCGGCGCCACCGAGGTAGGCGCCGTCGACAACAACCTCGTGACCGGTGAGAATGCTCATCGGATGGCCGTTCTTCTCGTTCTCCTGGACGAGGTAGCGGAACGAAATGTCATCACCCGAGGAATCCTTGACGCCGGCCAGAACGCCCTCGGCGCCGAGCTTGGCAAGGAGCTTCCAGGGGAGCTTGGTGTGGACGCACACGGGGATGTCGTAGGCGAAGATGGGCAGGTCCAGTTCCTCATGCAGGATGCGGAAGTGCTCCTCGACCTCGGTCATGCCCTGCAGGGCATAGAACGGGCAGGTGGCGACAAGCGCATCGGCGCCCAGCTCCTGAGCGACCTTGCCGTGCTCGATCATGCGCTCGGTCTCGGTGTCGATGATGCCGACCAGAACAGGCACGCGGTGATCGACGATACGGACGGCCTCGGCGATGATCTGACGACGACGCTCGTCGGTGGAGAAGACGACCTCGCCCGAGGAGCCCAGGAAGAACAGGCCATCGACGCCGGCATCGATCATGCGGTTGATGCTGCGCTCAAAGGAGGCAACGTCGAGCTGGTGGTCTTCGGTATCGGGAACAACGACGGGAGGGATAACGCCGGTGAATTTCTGAGTTGCCACAAGAATCTCCTTAGTTGTCTGGCGGGCGACCCTATGCCACCCACTCTTGTTGGCAGTGTCCAGGCCGTCTAGGCCAAAGAACACGGGTAGAACGTTTGGTTAAAGAAGTCGATGACTTCGTTTTCGAACGCATTGATGCGCTCGTGAGCGTATTTTGCATAGATGATATGCCTTCGGTCACACTCAAGACCGTTGAATACGGCAAACTGGCCCTTGGGGTCGCTCACGGTATCCATAAGCGATGTACCCATGAGCACCGATCCGCGCACCCTCGACGACAGCGCCTCGAGACCGCCAGGAAGCGGATTGGCAACCGCCGTGCAGGCGAGGCCCCGCTCGTCCAGAGCAGAAACCGCCAGCGCGACTCCGCCGCCAAGACCCTCGCCCCATGCAAAGATGCGGTCGGGGTCCATGCCATCAAGATTGCGTGCCACCTTCGCCAGCGCGCAACCCCAACGGACGCGCTCGACAAAAGCGGGCGAAGAAATCCCCCGCTGCAGGTCGTCCGCACCAGCAACATCGTCATCCAGCGCGAGGACGGCATACCCCATGGCGGCAAATCTCGTCATGTGATGCCAGCCGCGCACAGGCCGATCGATGTCGTGGAACATCAGGCACAACGGCACGCGCTCAGATACTCGGGCACGACCGACAGGCTCGATCAAACGAGCGTGAATCGCATCGTCACCGAGCTCAAAGGAGACCTCCGAGTAACGGGCGCAGGGGTTAACAAAGTCAATCGCCGTAATGGCCAGGCCTTGAATCTCAAGATTCGAAGCGCATGTCTCTAAATCAGAAACATCTGCTTGGACATCACCGCGCCAGTCCCGATATTCTGCGAGCCTTGACGAAACCGTTCCAGGAATTCCCACGAGTCCGGGGACAATCAGCTCGTCGACATTGCTCTCGCACTTAGACATGAGCCTCCCCTCCCTTGCAGAAAAACGGAATGATCAGATCGTCAAAATCCTGAATCTCCTCGTGGCCAAAGCCTTCAAAGAACTCATGACGCTTTTCGCAGGTCAGGTTGTTATAGACCGCAAACTGCGTCGCTGGCGGACAGACGATATCGGCTGTGCCGGTGCCAAACAGCACGGGGCATTTGACCATAGGGGCAAAGTTCTTGGAATCGAAGTACGCCAGCTTGGCATAGGCTTCGTCAATACGAGTCGAGTCCTCGTCAAACCAGCGAGACCAATAGCGCAGGCCCTCGTAGGCAATGTCGTCGGCATCCAAATCCCAGACTAGGCGGAAATCTGACAGGAAGGGATAGAGGATGGCGGCACGATTGATAAGCTCGCTGTTAAGCGCACAGGTCGCAATGCCCAAACCGCCGCCCTGCGACGCGCCGTTCACAAACACACGCGCAAGATCGATGCCCTCGAGCTCGCGAACGATGCGGCACAGGATGCGAATATCTTGGTGCAAGCGGACATAGTAGAGGTTGGCCGGGTCGCCGTCGATACCGGCGACGATATGACCGGCAACCGTTGTGCCCTCAAATCCACCAATGTCCTCGGAGGGACCTCCTTGGCCGGGGCAGTCGAGGGCGATGAGTGCCATGCCCATGCCTGCAAACGACGCCTGCTCAAACCAGCTGCGGCTTGCACCCGGATACCCATGGAACTGAAGTACCAATGGCACGGGCTCGTCCGAGACGGGTTTAAGGTACTTGGCATGCAGGCGCGCGCCGCACATGCCGGTATACCAGAGGTCGAAAAGCTGGCAGGTCGCGGCATCGGCGACCGATGCCGTCTCGATCGCATAGTCAAGCCCGACGGCGTCGGCCTCGGCCATGCGATCCTTCCAAAAGAGATCGAAATCTGATGGACGGGGCATGGCGCCTCGATATTCACCAAATTGATGTTGTAGCTCCTGAGCACTTGGCATGGCTCGTGAACCCAACCTTTCGAAATCGCAACGGAGGTGCGCCCGGCAAGGGAACCGGGCGCACGGGAGGGAAAGCGAGGCTACTCGCCGAGCTTGGGATGCAGCAGCGACGGCGCAGCGCCGAGCAGCATCTTGGTGTAGGGGTCCTGGGGGTGCTGGAAGACCTGCTTGGCCTCGCCCTGCTCGACGATCCTGCCACCATTCATAACGATGATGTCGTCAGAGATATAGCGGACCGTCTGGATGTCATGGCTGATGAACACCATGGCCAGGCCGAGCTCCTTCTTAAGGTCGGTCAACAGGTTCAGAATCTGTGCGCGGACCGAAACGTCCAGAGCCGAGGTGGGCTCGTCGGCGATGATGGCATCGGGGTTCAGCGACAGGGCACGGGCAATTGCGACGCGCTGACGCTGGCCGCCCGAAAGCTGACCGGGAAGAACCTCGGCGGCGGAGCTGGGCAGACCGGTGAGCTCCAGGAGCTCCTTGACGCGCTTCTCCTGCTCGGCCTCGGTACCCAGGTTGTGGACGCGCATGGGGTCGAGCAGCTGCTCGCGAACGACCATGCGGGGGTTGAGCGCCGTGGCCGGGTTCTGGAACACGACCGAGATGACGCGACCCATGTGGCGACGGTCCTCGGCGGTACGTTTGGTAACGTCCTTGCCCTTAAAGTAGACCTTGCCGCTCGTGGGGGCCTGCAGGCCGCACATGACGTTAGCGGTGGTGGACTTACCGCAACCGGACTCGCCGACGATGCCAATCGTCTGACCGGGCATGAGCTTAATCGTTACACCCTGGACGGCGTGAACCAGGTTGGGGTGCAGAATCGAGCCGGTACGGGTCCTAAAGGTGACGTGGACGTCATCAAGGAAGATGATCGGCTCGACGCCGTTTACTGCGGTCTCGCTCATCTACATCACCTCCGCGTGAGGGGTCAAACCATTTGCCTTGAGCACCTCGTCGGGGAGCTCGGAATAGAAGTGCTCGGTGCCGGGCACGCGCTTGAAGACCGGACGGGTGTCCAGGCCAATACGCGGGTGGCTCGAGCGGGGCGCGAAGCGATCGCCCTTGGGGAAATCGCGCGGGCTCGGAACGGCGCCGGGCACCTGGTGCAGGCGGCCCGAACCGCTCTCGATGGACAGAACGGAACCCAGAAGACCGCGGGTGTACTCGTGGATCGGGTTAGTGAGCAGCTCCTTGGTGGGCGCCTGCTCGATAACCTGGCCAGCGTACATAACCGTGATGTTATGGGCGACCTCGGCGACCAGCGCCAGGTCGTGCGAAACGAAGATCATGGCAAAGCCGAGCTTGGCCTGAAGATCGTTGAGCAGCTTGATGACCTGCTTCTGGACGGTAACGTCCAGAGCGGTCGTGGGCTCGTCGCAGATGACCAGCTTGGGGTCGCGGGTAAGGGCCATAGCGATCAGGACACGCTGACGCTGGCCGCCGGAAAGCTCGTGCGGATAGCTCTCGAGCGTGCGCTTGGGATCGAGGCCGACGAGCTCCAGGAGCTCCTCGGCGCTGCGGGTTCCGCCGCGCTTGGTGAGCTGCTTCATCTGGGCAGAGATGAGCATGGAGGGGTTGAGCGAGGACAGGGCGTCCTGATAGACCATAGCGATATCGGTACCGCGCAGGCCGAACCACTCCTTCTTGCTCATCTTGAGCAGGTCACGGCCCTCCCAGAGGACCTCGCCGGAAAGATGCTCGTCCTCATCGGTCAGGCCCATGATGGCCAGCGTGGTGATGGACTTACCGCAACCGGACTCGCCCACCAGGCCCATGGTCTGACCAGGACGGACGTCAAAGTTGACATGGTCGACGACGTTGATATCACCGTGATGCTCAAACTGAATGCAGAAGTCACGGACCGAGAGAATCGGTTCGACAGACTCGTCGGGCACATGGCGATCGTCACGCTTGAGCTCGACATCGCGCAGGGCGCCAAGGCGAGCGGAGAGGGACTGGGCCTGCTCCTTGTAGGCGCGAACGGGGTCGGAGACCAGCAGGTCGGCCTCGCGACGCTTGGAGGAATCGGTCGGATCCAGGGCGGCAGAGGGAGCAGCGGCCATGGCGTCGGTAATGCCCTCGGAGAGGATGTTGAGCGCCAGGCAGGTGATCATGATGGCCAGGCCCGGGAACAGCGCCTGCCACCAACGGCCGGCGAGCACGCCGCCGCGGGCGTCGGCGAGGATGTTGCCCCAGGTAGCGGTGGGCTCCTGGATACCAGCGCCGATGAAGGTCAGCGAGGCCTCGAAGATGATAGCGTCGGCGACCAGGGTAACGGTGAAGACCATGATCGGGGCGATGCAGTTACGCAGAACATGCTTGATCAAAATCCACGGAGCCTTGGCGCCGGAAACGATGACCGCGCGGACATAGTCCTCGCCGTACTCGGACACGATGTTGGCGCGCACGATACGGGCAATCTGCGGAGTGTACATAAAGCCGATGGCGAAGATGATCGACGGCACGGAGTTGCCCAGGATGGAGACGAAGACGGCCGCGAGGGCGATGCCCGGGATGGACATGATGATGTCCAAGATACGCATGATCGTCTCGGAGACGGCCTTGCGCGAAACCGCTGCAAGGGCGCCAACGACCGAGCCGCAGACCAGAGCCATGGCAGTGGCGCCAAAGCCGATAATCAGCGAGTAACGACCACCGTAGAGCATACGCGACAGAATGTCGCGACCCTTATCGTCGGTACCGAAAATAAATCCGTTGCCGGGAGCCTGGCGAGCCGTAAAAATCTCGACCGGGCTATAGGGGGCAAGAAGGGGCGCCAGAATCGCAGTCAGGGCGACCAGCACCAGCACGACGGCTGCAATCTTAGAAGACAGCGTCATCTTCTTCCAGCCACCGAGCTTGAGCCCCTTGGAGGCAGCCTTCTCGAGCTGCTCGGTTTGCTTCTCTCGAATCTTTACCATAATCTACACCGTCCTGATGCGCGGGTTGATGAGCAGGTAGAGCATGTCAACCACGATGTTGATGATGATGAAGGCAAGAGCAACGACGATAACGACGCCCTGAACCAGGTTCGCCTCGTTGCCCTGAACGCCCTGCAAAATCGCGGTGCCCATGCCGGGGAGGTTGAAGATAACCTCGATGACGACGGCGCCGCCCATGAGGTAACCAATCTTAAGACCGAGGGTGGTGACCGGGGTGATCAGCGCATTGCGAAGAACGTTGATGCCGACGACGACCTTCTCGGGAACGCCGGCGCCGCGAGCCATACGGACATAATCCTTGTCGAGCTCCTCGACCATGGCGGTACGCACGATACGAGTCATCTGGCCCGTCAGCGGAAATGCCAAGGCGATAGCGGGCATGATCATACGTCCCAGATAGCCAACCGGATTCGTGGTGAAGTGAGGCAGAGCACCCGATGCCGGGAGCACCTTAAGGTAGGAAGAGAACAGCAGGATCAACAGAACGGCAAGCCAGAACGACGGGGTTGCCAAGCCGGCGATGGAAAAGACGCGGATCACTTGGTCCGGCCATTTGTCGCGATACAGTGCCGCGATGACGCCGAGCAAAAACGAAACGACTGCACCGATGGCAAGACCGATAAAGGTCAGCTGCATCGTGACGGGCAGGGCCGTGGAGATGCGTTTGGCAACGGAGTTGCGAGCAGCACCATAGGTGCCCATGTCGCCATGGATCAGATCGCCCATATAGCGCACGTAGCGCACGGGCCAGGGGTCGTCCAGACCATACTTCTCATGGTACTCGGCAACCGCCTCGGGCGAGGCACCGTCACCCAACGCCGTGTAGGCGGGGTCGGTCTTGGAGAACGACATAAGGAAGAACACCAGGACGGTGACGCCCAATGCCATGATCGGCAGCGCCACAAGACGCCTTCCAATCAAACGTAGCAAGTTGTTCACGTTCTCTCCCCTTTCTTTTGTCGGTAGGACCAACTGGTATATGAGTACGGATACTCATTACAAGACCCGAGCGACATCGTTGCCGCCCGGGTCTTTGTTTCAACTATGAGGATACGGTCCCAACGACCGACATCCTGCATACAGACTCAAGCGAGTCTTACGCCTTGACGGTCGCAACGCCCCTGAAGGACATGCTCGTCGTGCCGATGCCCTTGAAGCCATCGAGAGCCTCGCCGTTGGGCGCAGTGGACGGATCGTCCCAGGAAGCGGAGACGGTCTTGACGTGGACAACGGGGTACAGAACGGCGTTGTCGGCAATGATGTCGAAGCACTCGTTCCACTTCTTCTGCTGCTCGTCGCCCTCGGCGGCAAGAGCCTCGTCCATGAGACCATGGAGCTTCTGCCACTCAGCGGACTCCTTCCACGGGCAACGGGTCTGCATCCAGACGTTGTCGCCGTACCACCAGTTGAGCAGCAGGTCGGGGTCGGCGCCGAAGCAGGAAGGATCGCCAGGGGCAAGGAGGATATCGTAGGCCTCGCCGCCGTCGATGGCAGCGTAGGTAGCCGGCGAGGTATCGGTCTGGATGGTCACATCGAAGCCGAGAGCGTCGAGGTCGTTCTTGACCTGGGCGGCCATGCCCTTAATCTGCTCGTTGTCGGTGGTGCGCAGGGTGATGGCACCCGGGGTGATGCCAGACTCCTCGATGAGCTTCTTAGCCTTCTTGGCGTCGGTCTTGTACACCGTGGAAGCCTCATGATAGTTGGTGAAGCTCTTGGGCAGGTAGCAGCTGGCAGCGGTGGCAAGGCCGGCGAAGGTGTTGCTGACCATCTTCTCGGTGTCGAGCGCATACATGACAGCCTGACGGACCTTGACGTTGTTCCAAGGCTCCTTGGCTACGTTGAACATGATGAAGCGGGTGCCGAAACCCTGAACGTTATCGATCTTGCAGCCGGCGCTCTCGAGCTGGTCGACGGCGTCAGCGGTAACGAGCTCCATAACGAGCGTGGAGCCCTCCTGCTGAGCGGTAACGCGAGCGGTGGGGTCGGTCAGGATGCTGTACTGGATCTTCTTATCCTCGGCAGCGTACTCACCGTTGTACTCGGGGTTGGGAACCAGGGTGATCTCGGTATCGGAGATAGAGTCGTACATCCAGGGGCCGGAGCCGATCGGCTGCTTGGCGCGATCCTCCTCGGTCTGGGTGGCCGGGGTAACGCGGACGATGGCCAGACGATCCTTGAGCAGGGAGAAGTTGGGGACCTTGGTCTTGACCGTCACGGTGCTGGCGTCCTTGGCCTCGATGGACTCGAAGGGCTGGAAGAACGGAGCATAGGTAGCGGAAGCGGCGCAAGCGGTGTAGGAGGCGACGACATCGTCAGCGGTGACCTCGGTGCCATCGGAGAACTTGGCGCCCTTGCGGATGGTGACCTCGAAAGTGGTGTCGTCCACAGACTTGGGATCGTCGGTGGCGAGCTCGTTGAAGGTGCTGTAGTCGTGGTAATCGATGCCGTAGAGGCCCTCGACGACGTGCCAGTTAGCACCCAGGCCCACAGCGGAGCCGGTGCTGGCGGGATCGAAGCTGGACGGAGCGTAAGCGGAACCAGCGGTGATCACGCCGCCGCCACGGTTGGCGGAATCGGTGGAACCGGAAGCGGAACCCTCGTCGCTAGAGCTGCCACCGCAGCCGGTGAGACCAAGCCCTGCGACAGCAGCGACGCTGCCGGTGAGGCCGAGGAACGAACGCCTGGACATACCCTTGTTGATGATGGCCATGTCTTCTCCTATCAATAGAGAATCTTACTCGGGAGCACCTAGACTTGCCCCCGCGCAACTTACGGACGATATATACCTTACCTACCGACGTACCCAACTGAGGTGCCGCGCTCGGCGACCGATACATACATACGCTTGAACGGTATTTACTACCGTTCACCGAATTCGTTGACAAACGATTCGCCAGACAGTATGTATCGGCGAGGTGAGATATCAGTCTTCGTCAACCCGCAGGATAGCAGGGTTTTCGCTTGGGTTAGTCAAACGTTTTAGCGTTAATAAAACCCGAAACTAGCAGGCAATCATGGCGAAATAAATGGTTGAAAATCGCACGATCATGTATATCAGTTGTTTAGGCTCGTGTTTAGCTACCGGAATGGCCAGCCGCCGCCTCGGCGCGCTCGGCATTCCATGCAACGAGCGCCTCGTGGACCGCCTTGGCAACATCGGCAGGTATGCCGCGAACTTCCGCGATCTCTTGCTCGCTCGCCGCGCGCAAACGCTTCATCGAGCCAAAATGGCGCATAAGGGCACGTTTTCTGGTGGGTCCCACGCCTGGAACGTCATCGAGTACCGAAACCGTCATGGCTTTATCGCGCAACTCGCGGTGGAACGTGATGGCAAATCGGTGGGACTCATCGCGTACCTGTTTAATTAGATAGAGCGAAGCAGACCCGGTCGGCAGCACGACAGGAGTCTCGTCCCAAGGCACAAAAACTTCCTCGTCGGCCTTCGCCAAGCCACAAACTGGTATATCGAGCCCAAGAGCCTCAAGTTGCTTGATCGCAGCGGTCAATTGCGGCTTACCGCCATCGACAACGAGCAAATCGGGGCGCGAGCCAAAGCGCTCGTCGGCCATGCGCTCGGGAGCATAGCGTCGTCCCAAAACCTCGGACATCGACACGAAGTCGTTTGCCTCGTCCAATTCGGCCTGAATTTTAAAACGACGGTACTGGCTCTTGTCGGCGCGCCCGTTGGTAAACACCACCATCGAGGCGACCGTAAAGGTGCCATGCAGTGTAGAGATATCGAAGCACTCGATACGCAACGGCGGCGATGGCAGCGCCAGCGCGCTTTCGAGCTCCAGGAGCGCTTGATTGGTGCGGTCGTCAGCGTACCCCGTTCGCATCATATAGCGCATGAGGGCATGGCGCGCATTTTTGGATGCCATATCGAGCAGACGGTGCTTTTCGCCACGCTGCGGCCTATGGAGATGGCAGGAACGCTCACGCTTGCCCGCAAGCCACTCCCCCAGCGCCTCCGCATCCTCAAGCTCGACGGAAAGGTTGACCTCAGCTGGAATATCAGCCGTCTCGTCGTAATAGCGCTTAAGAAAGCCCGATTGAAGTTCCTCTTCGTCGACATCCAAACCCTTATCGAGAATAAACTCGCAGGTTCGAACCGTTCGACCCTCACGCACGACAAAGACGCAAGCGGCGGAGATGGTCTCCTCGCGATAGAAACCGATGACATCGATATCGACACTGGAGGGAAAAACGACTTGTTGACGATCGTCCAGACCCCTGATGACCTCCAAACGACGTTTGACGCGTGCCGCGCGCTCAAAGTCGAGCGCCTCGGCGGCATCCGTCATCTCGGAGGTCAGCTCATCGACGACATCCTTGCGATGGCCCGACAAAAAGCGCTCGACACGCTTGACGTTCTTGGCATAGTCTGCCGGGGAAATCGCGCCGACACACGCACCCGGGCCGCGCCCGACATGGTAGTCAAAGCAGGGACGCCCGTTTTGCGCGCAAATCATATTGACGATGTCTTCCTCGCCCTTGTGGGACTCGACGATACGACGACAACGACGCCATTCCGCACAAGAAGCCGAGCAGATCGGGATCACCTTGCGCAGCGTGTCAATGGTCTCACGTGCCGCACGGCTATCGGTATAGGGTCCAAAATAGCGCGTTCCCGGCTTATGACGCTCACGCGTATATTTGATAGCGGGATACAGGTCGCCCTTTGTAATGGCGATAAAGGGGTAGCTCTTGTCATCCTTGAGGTCGACGTTAAAGTACGGATGGTACTGACCAATCAAATTGCGCTCGAGCACCAACGCCTCATGCTCGGTCTCCACCACGATATAGTCAAAGCTCGCCACCAGCTGCATCATCAGCGGGATCTTTTGACGCTCATCCTGCAGTGTCACGTATTGACGCATGCGGGCGCGTAGGTTTTTCGCCTTGCCCACGTAGATGACATCGCCCTTGGCATCCTTCCAAAGGTAGCAACCGGGTTGTGTGGGAACGCGCGAAACCTGCTCGGCAAGCGTTGGAATGTTGTCGTGACCGGCCACGCGCACCTACTTGCGACGAAGCAGCGCCGAGACCTCGGGCATCTTAAGGACGACGGCAAGGCCAAAGGTAACAGCAAGCGAGACGACACCCGCAACGCAAACGTAGCCAAGAGTAATCAGAATCGAGCCACCAAGTGCCCCGACAAAGAGTTCAAGCGCCCACATGACGCCGGCGCCTGCGGCAGCACCCAGGCCGCCGAGCAAAAGGCCAAAGAAACCGCCATGCAGGATAGATTTGACCTGAAGGCCACGCAAGCGACGACGCAGCCACCACAGCGAACAGCCGACCAAGATCACGTAGTCGACAACATACGAAAGCGCGATTGCCGGCATACCGAAGCCCAGCACAACGCCAAACAGCAGAACCGAGCCGGCCTGGCCGATGGCAGAATACAGGCAATATCGGCTATAGGGCTTCATGTCGAGCAAGGCAGAGAAGCTCTTCTGCATCAACACGACCACGCCGTAGAGCGGCAGCGAGAACGCCAGGTAGACAAGGAACTCGGACACCAGCGCCACGCCGGACTCATCAAACTTGCCGGCACAGTAAATCATGTTGAGCGGACGCGCGAAGACAATCAGGTACAGCGCGAACGGAATCAGGAAGAACAGCATCTGGGCGACGCCATGCGAAATGCCCGTGCGAACGCTGTCGTAATCCTTCTCCTGTGCGTCGTGAGAGAGCTCGGTATAGAGCGCCGTCGAAAGCGAGGCGGCAATCAGCGCGTAGGGTAGCGTGTACCACAGGCGCGCATAGGCGATGACGGAAGGACCAGTCTCGGGCTGGACCACCAGCGCGGCAGCGTTGGTGATAGAAGTCGAGACAAACATGCACACCGTGGCGAGCAGCGTCGGGATACCGAGCGCAATCGTCTGGCGCAGCGCGGGGTCCTTAAAGTCGATATGGATATGGGGATGCACGCCGTGCTTGCCAAGCGCGGGGATCTGACATGCCATCTGAACAAAGACACCGAGGGTCGTACCGGCCGCAATCAAGATGATGCCGGCACGTTCACCAAACTGTGCGGACACGGGCGCAAAACCCATAAAGCTCGCAATGACGATCACATTGTTGAGGACCGGGGCAAACGTCGACCAGAAGTAGTCGCGGTGTGCGTTGAGAACGCCCGAGAACACCGAGCCCAAACCATAAAACAGAATCTGGATGGCAAAGAAACGGAACATGAACGCAGCGGTATCCATGCTGCCGCCGTCACCCGAAAGGAACGATTGCGTCCAGATAAAGCCCGGGGCGAACACGGTCCCCAGCAACGAAATGCCACCCAGCACCAAAAGCAGAATGCCGAGCAGGTTGCCCACGTACTCGTTCGAGGCCTCGCGACCCTGCTCACGCCTCACGCCCATGTACACGGGCAAAAACGCCGTCACGAGCATGCCGCCCATCACGAGTTCGTAGAGCATATTGGGCAGGTTGTTGGCGACCTGATAGGAGGACGAGAGTAGCGACATGCCGATAGCGGCCGCCATTGCCCACGTGCGGATAAAACCGGTGACGCGAGACACGATGGTCAGGATGGTCATAAGCCCGGCGGAACGACCAACCGTGGAGTAGTCCGACGAGCCCATGTCGTCAGTGTCATCTCGCGACGAAGAAGCTTCGGATGAGGGTGTCTGAGGCGCAGATTCTTTTGCAAAATGAGTTCCGCGCTTCAATTCTTCCTGCGGCATCGCTCAGTCCTCTCTCGTAATCGCGGCAACCGTCGCCCCGCAAAATGCAATTAAATCATCGGGTGCAAGCTCGAGCTGATAACCACGCTTGCCTCCCGAAATAAAAATGGTATCCCAAAGGACGCATGTCTCATCAATGAGCGTCCGGTAGCGTTTTTTCATACCGACCGGGCTGCAGCCGCCGCGAACGTAGCCAGTCGCCGCAAGCAAATCCTTCACATGCATCATGGCCAAGGACTTCTCCCCCGCGGCACGCGCGGCGGACTTTAGATCGAGCTCGTCGGCAACAGGGATGCAGCACACGACATAGTCGTTGGACGGTGTCACGCAGACCAAAGTCTTAAATCCTTGACCGGGCTCCTCGCCAAGCTGCTCCGAAATCGCGACCCCCAGGCCCACCGACTCATCACCATCGTCTTCGTACGTATGTAGAACATAGGAAATGCCGGCGCTTTCCAGCTCGCGCATCGCATTGGTTTTTGGCGTCTTTACAGCCTTTGCCATGACATATCCTTTCCCTCGCATTCGGACGCAAGGATTAAGTATATGTCCAATTCGGCTGCATACGTCACTTCGGCACAGCAAGCGCCATCGAATCACAAGGAGTCGATGGCACCCATAAACTGAATCGCCTATTTATTGAGCATCAAGTTGAGCCTGACGCTCCCGGTCGCGCCTGAGCAACGGCGCCAAAAACTTGCCCGTATAACTCTGCGGACAGTCCGCAACCTGCTCCGGTGTGCCCGAAACCACGACGGTTCCGCCGCCGTTACCGCCCTCGGGACCCATATCGATCAGGCGGTCGGCAACCTTGATGACATCAAGGTTGTGTTCAATCACCAGCACCGTGTTGCCCGCATCGACCAAGCGCTGCAGCACATCGAGCAGCTGGCGGACGTCCTCAAAATGAAGGCCGGTCGTCGGCTCGTCCAAAATATAGAACGTCTTGCCCGTCTGGCGTCGATGAAGCTCCTTAGCGAGCTTCACACGCTGCGCCTCGCCGCCCGAGAGCGTCGTGGCGGGCTGGCCTAGGCTCACGTAGCCCAAGCCTACATCGTACAGCGTCTGGAGTTTGCGCTTAATCTGCGGGATATTCCCAAAGAAGGCCAGCGCCTCGGTGACGCTCATGTCTAGCACGTCCGAGATGGTCTTGCCACGGTAGGTGACCTCGAGTGTCTCGCGGTTGTAGCGTTTACCGCCGCAAACTTCGCAAGGAACGTAGATATCGGGAAGGAAGTGCATCTCGATCTTGATCTGTCCGTCGCCCTTGCACGCCTCACAGCGCCCGCCACTCACATTAAAGGAGAAACGACCCGGCGAGTAGCCGCGCGCCTTCGACTCCGGCGTACTCGCAAACAGTGCGCGAAGATCATCCCACAGGCCGATATAGGTAGCAGGGTTGGAACGCGGCGTGCGGCCAATCGGCGACTGGTCAATATCGATAACCTTATCGATACACTCGATGCCCTCGATTTTCTTATACGGACCCACAGGGCGCGTCGAACGGTGAATGGCATTCGTAAGGGCAGGCGCAATGGTGTCGGTAACCAGGGAGCTCTTGCCCGATCCCGACACGCCGGTAACAACCGTAAGCGTACCAAACTCGATCTTGGCGGTAACGTTTTTGAGGTTGTTGGCTCGAGCGCCCGTAATTTTAAGGCAGCCGCGACCGGGCTTGCGCCGTTCATCAGGCACCCGGATCATTCGTTTGCCGGTCAGATAAGCGCCCGTCATCGACTCAGGACACGCCATGATATCGGCAGGCGTTCCCGCCGCGACTACGTGTCCGCCGTTGACGCCGGCGCCGGGACCCATGTCGATCACGTAATCGGCGGCACGGATTGTATCCTCGTCGTGTTCGACGACGATAACGGTATTGCCGATATCGCGCAGGCGCTCGAGCGTCTTGATCAGGCGCTCGTTGTCACGCTGATGAAGACCGATCGAGGGCTCATCCAGAATATAGAGCACGCCCATGAGACCCGCGCCGATCTGCGTTGCCAGGCGAATACGCTGCGCCTCGCCACCAGAAAGCGTCGCCGAGGCACGATCGAGCGTCAGATAGTCGAGTCCAACATCGACCAGAAAACGCAAGCGCTCCAGGATTTCCTTGACGATGCGCCCGCCGATAAACTGTTGGCGCTCGGTGAGCTCCAGGCCCTCAAAAAACTCGAGCGACTCACGGCACGACAGGCAGCAAACCTCGTAAATGGACTTGCCGCCCACGGTGACGGCGAGCATCTCGGGGCGCAGGCGAGCGCCATGGCAGCTCGAGCACGGCTCCTCGCGAATGTACTTCTCCAAGCGCGCCTTGGTGTTCTCGTTCGTCGTCTCGGTATAGCGTTCGTACAGGATGTTGCGAACGCCCGAAAACTTGGTATCCCACTGGCTGCGACGTCCGTCGAGCTTTTGGTAGTCGACCGAGATCTTCGTATCGCCCAGGCCATCCAAGAATGCACGACGCACGCGAGGGGGCAAGTCCTTCCACGGCGTATCGGTGCTCACCTTATAGTGTTTGCAGACCGCAGCAAAAATCTGCGGATAGTAGTTCGAATTGCCAAACAGGCTACCAAAGACTCCGTCGGCAATGGACTTCGAGGGGTCCTCGATCAGCGCCTCGGCATCAACGGTTTTCTTAAAGCCCAGGCCGTCGCACTCAGGGCATGCGCCATAGGGAGCGTTGAACGAAAAATCACGCGGCTGAAGATCGTCAATGGAGTGACCATGCTCCGGGCACGCCAAGGCCAACGAATACTCCAGCAGCTCGCCCTCGGTCCCCTCGGGAGCATCACGATCGGGCAGCATGTACACGTTTACATTGCCGTGAGCCAGCGCGGTCGCCTGCTCAACAGACTCGGCGATACGGCCCAGAGAGTTCTCACGGATCACGATGCGATCGACCACGACCTCGATATCGTGCTTGAACTTCTTGTCCAGATCGATCGGATCGTCGAGCGAGCGCACTTCACCGTCGACACGCACACGACTAAAGCCCTCGGCGCGAAGGTCCTCAAACAGTTTGGTGTATTCGCCTTTTCGCCCGCGCACCACCGGTGCCAGCACAAACGCGCGGCGGCCCTCCCCCGCCGCCAAGACCTTGTCGGCAACCTGGTCGGTCGTCTGACGCTCAATGACGCGGCCGCATTCGGGACAGTGCGGGGTGCCCACACGAGCGAACAGCAGGCGCAGATAGTCATAAATCTCGGTTACGGTGCCAACCGTCGAGCGAGGGTTTTTAGACGTCGTCTTTTGGTCAATCGACACCGCCGGCGAAAGGCCGTCGATTGAATCCAAGTCGGGTTTGTCCATCTGGCCCAAGAACTGGCGCGCATAGCTCGAAAGGCTCTCGACGTATCGACGCTGGCCCTCGGCATAGATAGTGTCAAATGCCAGCGAACTCTTGCCCGAGCCAGAAAGACCGGTAATGACCACGAGTTGGTCACGCGGAATGGAAACATCGATATCACGGAGGTTGTGCTCACGAGCGCCGCGAATAACGATAGAAGAATCAGACATGAAAGCTCCTTGCCTCCTATTGCATCGAATCATACTGTCGATGAGTTTAGCGCACTCGACGCGCACAGATGTTCGTAATACAAGATTCGCAGACCTTTAGCTTTGCGTATCGGGCGCTTTGTTTCTCGAAATGCCGTGGAAAGGTTACAGTAATCTAATACTGAACTTAATTTGCCGTAACAGAGGAACGTCCATGACCGAAGATATCCCCCTTGAAATCACTTCGAGTGACATGGCCAATCTGCCCATATTCATCGCCATCCTTATCGTGGCCATCGTCGTGGTGCGCGTGTATTTTTCAATCAAACACAATGAAAAGCCGCCCATTGCCCGCGTCTTTTGGTGCGCGACGCTCCTCATCCCGCTCGGCATGGTAGCTGCATGGATTACGAATCAATTGCTCGTAAATGAGGACAGTTCCCTATGGGTCCTTTCTTATTCGGCGCTCGGTGCTGCCGCCGTCATACTTCTTGTCGAGCCCTTGGTTTCGGGACTTATCGACCAAACCGATCTTGCGACGGGAACGGTTGCCTGTATTTGCCGTGACATCCTTGTCATCGCCGCTGTTTCAGCGCTCTCGTTCGTTTCACTCGAAATTGCCTGCAACGAAACGTTCTATCGCATTCCCGCCAACTCATTCGGGTTTTCCGTCGGGCTGCTCGCGACGGTTCTGCTCTCCCTTTATTTGCTGGGACAGCGTCATGGAGGCGTCATGGCCCTCGTGCCCGTCGCCTGCTGCATCCTTGGCATTGCCGAGCACTTCGTCATAACGTTTAAAGGCGAAGCCATCCTGCCAAGCGATATCTTGGCCCTTGGCACCGCAATGGAGGTGAGCGAGGGATACGAGTTTACCTTTACCGCCGGAATCGTAACCTCTCTCGCCCTGCTGGAGATTTCCCTGGGGCTTCTTTCGCTTATCCGTCCGCGAAAGCTCCGTACGCCCACCCATGTCTTCCCCGCAATCGCCGCTAACCTCTGTGCTTTTCTGTTAGTGACCGTTGTGGGGCTCTCGGGCTTTTCCAGCATCGACTTGGAGCAGGCGCTGAATTTTGGATTTGACCGTTGGCAGCCCATCACCACATATGCGTCTCAGGGTTTTATCACTTCGTTCACCGAAATGGTCAACGAGTTGCCCATTGAGAAGCCCGAAGACTATACGCCCGATGAGGCGCAGAGCATCGAGCAGGAGCTCGCCGCCGCCTACGACAGCACGTATGGCTCGAGCGAGCAACGCGCGGCGGCCGTTGCCCAGTTCAATGAAATCAAGCCGACGATTGTTGCCGTCATGAACGAGAGTTTTAGCGACCTTTCGTGCTTTGAGCAGCTCCAGGCGGCCGGGTACACCGGCCCCGCATTCTACAACTCGCTTCCCGACACGCTTGTTCGCGGCACCATGCTCGCTTCGGTCACCGGTGGCGGAACGGCAAACTCCGAATTCGAATTTTTGACCGGAGCGACAACGGCCTTTGTCGGATTAGGCAAGATCCCCTATCAGCTGTATCAGATGAATGGCGTCAACAGCCTGGCAAAGGACCTTAAAGAGCTTGGGTATACCGCTACCGCTATGCACCCGCAAAACCCCGTCAACTACCATCGAGATAAAATCTATCAGCAGCTGGGCTTTGGAGACTTTCTTTCAATCGGCGATTTCGAAGGTGCGCCCTGTTACCATGCCGGCGTATGCGACTACGCCACCTACGACAAGATACTCGACCTGCTTAGAACCGACGAAGCACCGCAGTTCATCTTTGACGTCACGATGCAAAATCACGGCGGCTACGACTATGGCACCGTTCCCGCCGAAGAGCTGACAAACTATTGGGTCGAGGGAGCCAGCGAGGGCGCCAATAGCGCGCTCAACACCTATCTCACCTGCATCAATGCATCCGACCGGGACCTCGAGTACTTTATCAACGAGCTCCGCAATATCGGCAGACCGGTTGTCCTTGTCTTTTTTGGCGACCATCAGCCGAGCGCCGCAACGACCCTCAACGACGAGCTGTACCCTCAGGAAGATACGGCAGACCACGCTTTCCGTAACTACCAGTCGACATATTTCGTCTGGGCTAACTATGAAATCGCCGGCAATACCGAGCTCAACGTCTACGACACCGTCGGGGCAAACGAGATTGCAGCCATTACCCTTAATAAGATCGGCGCCCCGCTCACCGACTATCAAAAAGCCCTGCTTGCAACAAGGTCAGATGTGCCCACCATCAATGTCGCCGGCTACCTTGGTGCCGACGGGCTGCGCTACGACTTGGAATCTGAAGACAGCCCATACGCCTCGACGATCGACAAGCTGCAGCGCATGCAATACCTCGAGTTCGCCAGCAAAGTTCAGTAAGCCCGCCCATTCGCTTGGACCCATCGTATTGCAAGCACGCTCGGCCCAAATGCATCGCAAATGACTCCCGCTCGCAAACGAGGGTACAATGACGCTCGTGTCACACCACGGGGCCCCGGCCCCAACATATACAAAGGAGTCATACATGGGTTGCGAGCACGCACAGGCCGCCGGCGGACAAACGTCGCCGTCGCAATTTGAGGAGAACACGCTGTCCGAGGTCAAGCGCGTCATCGCCGTGCTTTCCGGCAAGGGCGGTGTCGGCAAGTCGTTTGTCACCGGTGCCATCGCCACCGAGCTTGCCCGTCACGGCCACAAGGTCGGCGTCCTCGATGCCGACATCACCGGTCCCTCTATCCCCAAGATGTTCGGCATGAGCGGACGCCACGTCCATGCCCTTGGCAACCTTATGCTGCCCGAAATCTCCGAGCACGGCGTCAAGGTCATGAGCTCCAACCTGCTGCTCCAAAACGAGACCGACCCCGTCCTTTGGCGCGGTCCGGTCATCGCAGGCGCCATTAGGCAGTTCTGGAGCGAGACCTCGTGGGGCCCCATCGACTACCTGCTGGTCGACATGCCTCCGGGAACAGGCGACGTCGCTCTCACCGTCTTCCAGTCACTGCCCGTCGACGGCATCGTCATCGTCACGAGCCCGCAGGATCTGGTCTCGATGATCGTCGCCAAGGCGGTCAACATGGCCGAGAAGATGAACGTCCCCATTCTGGGCATTGTCGAGAACATGAGCTATATTGAGTGCCCCGACTGCGGCAAGAAGATCGAGGTCTTTGGCAAGAGCAAGCTCCCCGAGGTCGCAGAGCGCTATAACCTCGACATCTTGGGCACGCTTCCCATCAATCCGTCACTCGCTGAGGCTTGCGATAAGGGCGAGGTCGAGACCGCGCTGCCCGATGGCATGTTGCCCAAGGCAGTCTCTGCCGTCGAGGCCATTACCCCGCACGAGACCGACGAGGCCTAAGTGAACGCGAGCGCCTTCTATGACGTCCTGGTAATCGGCGGCGGGGCTTCAGGCCTCGCCGCTGCCATTACGGCCGCACGCGCTGGCAAAAGCGTCTGCATCGTTGAGCGCGATGTCGCCTGTGGCCTTAAGCTCCTTGCGACCGGTAACGGCCGCTGCAACCTCTCCAACGAATCGATTGATCCTCAGCGGTATAACCACCCCGCATTCGTCGAATCCGTCATGGGCCCCCAGCCCGAACAAGAGCTTATGGGTTTCTTCTCCTCGCTGGGTATCATGACAACCTCCGAGGAAGGCCGGCTGTACCCGCGCTCCCTTCGCGCTGAATCGGTGCGCGACGCGCTTCTCAACGTTTGCGACCGCCTAGGTATCACCTTAATCTGCGGAGCCAACGTTGCCTCGGCGCACAAAGCTTCCGAAGGCTGGGCACTCCAAATAGACCGTCCAGCGCGGGCGCTCAAGGCAAAAAAGAACGACGACCGAAAATCGGAGCTCCGCTCGCTTCGGAAAGCGCTCGCCGATGTCCCTCGCAAGAACGAGGCCCTGCAGGCACATGCCGTAATTATCGCCACGGGTGGCAACCCCACCGGTATCGCCGATACGTTTAGCCTCCCCCTCACTTCGCTGCGCCCCATCCTCTGCCCCGTATCGGCAACGGTCGTTGGCGATCGGGCGGCACTCAAGACGTTGGATGGTCTGCGCGTCCGCGCCCGCTTGACGCTCACCCATAACCATAGTGAGCTCTGGCACGAAGACGGTGAAATACTGTTTCGAGCCTTCGGCATCTCGGGCGTCGCTGTCTTCAACCTCTCCCGTCGTATCCAGCGCGGCGATACGATCCTGCTCGACGTTTTCCCCGACCTCTCCAAAGACGAGCTGCTCGATATGCTCAACCGGCGCGTTGAGCTGCTCGGCGGCTTTTCGCCCCGCGATCCCCGTTGGCTCGACGGCATGCTCGCCCCGCGACTCTCCCGCGTCGTCTGCACGGCGTTCGAGCAGTGCCATCCAGGCTCCAACGATGTCATCCACCTGGTCTCGATCCTCAAGCACTTTAAGTTGCTCGTCGAGGGAACAGCCGAGGAGCGCTCGGCGCAGGTCACGCGTGGTGGCGTATCTGTCGAGAGCATCTCAACACCCAGTCTACGCGCGCGCAGCGCTGTCGACGCCCCGCTTTACGTCTGCGGCGAAGCGCTCGACATCGACGCCGATTGCGGAGGCTTTAACCTTGCGTGGGCCTGGCTCTCGGGCATTCGCGCTGCAAGCAGCCTGTAGCCGCTCAGTCTATAATCAAAAACGCATTCGGGCCGTCTGGGATACCGGACGGCCTCTTTCTTGCCTCTAAGGAGACCTCGATGATCGAAATCACCCAAGTCAACGCGTCGCTCGATGAAGCCGGCGATGAAAATGCCTGCCTCATTGTTGGCAAGCGAGTCGCCAAGCGCGTCCTACGTTGCAAGGACTCCGAGATCAAGTCCATCGAGCTCCACCGCAAGTCAATTGACGCTCGCAAAAAACGAGACGTCCATTTTATCCTGAGCTTTCGTGTTGAGCTGACTAGTCCCCACCTCGAGCGAGAAGCGGTCGACAGCGTTGCCGAGCGTGACCGCTCGCGCGTACGCGCGATAGAAGACGATGAGCCTTCATTCCCCTCCCCCGTCTCCGACGCACCTCAAGAACGCCCCGTCGTTGTCGGCGCCGGATGCGCCGGCCTTTTCGCTGCACTCACCCTTGCCGAAGCGGGTCTGAAGCCCTTGCTTATCGAGCGCGGCGACCCGGCATTTCGCCGCTCGCAGGCGATCGACCTCTTTCTAAAGGAGCGCATCCTCGACCCCGAGAGCAATATCCAGTTTGGTCTGGGCGGCGCGGGGACCTTCTCGGACGGCAAGCTCAATACGGGAACAAAAAATACCGCCCATCGCCTTATCCTCGAAACCTTCTTCGAGGCGGGTGCGCCCCGCGATATTCTGTGGGATGCCAAGCCGCACATTGGCTCCGACATCCTTCCCAAGGTTGTCACCGCTATATCCCAGCGCATCGAGCAGCTCGGAGGTGTCGTCCGTTATCGAACGAAGCTCGTCGACATTCGCATCGACGCGTCTGGCGCCATCACCGGTATTGATGTCCAATCGTCCCAAGACGCCGCTTACGAACCAATCGAGACAAAGCACCTCATCCTCGCCTGCGGGCATTCTGCTCGCGATATTTTTGAGCTCCTTAAGGACCACAACGTGGCCCTCGCACAAAAGACCTTTGCCATGGGCGTTCGCATCGAGCATCCGCAGCGCGACATCGACCGAGCCCAATATGGAGCCTTGGCGGGACATCCTGCCCTCGGAGCAGCCCCCTACAAGCTCGTCGCCCATCTTCCCAACGGCCGCAGCGTGTTCTCGTTTTGCATGTGCCCCGGCGGGCAGGTTGTCGCCGCCTCTTCCGAGCAGGGCCACCTGTGCGTCAACGGCGCCAGCCTCAATGCCCGCGACGGACGCAACGCAAACGCTGCCCTGCTCGTTAACGTCACGCCTGAGGACCTTCCCAACGATGACCCGCTCGCCGGCATCGAGCTCCAGCGCGCCTGCGAGGCGGCCGCCTATCGCCTAGGCGGTTCCAACTGGAACGCACCGGCACAACTCGTCGGAGATTTCCTCGCAGGACGCGTCAGCAAGGCGCCCGGAAAGATAAAGCCCACCTATCCGCTCGGTGTGACCTGGACGGCAATTGACGAAGCCCTACCGCAGCATATCGTCGAGTCGCTCCGTCTGGGACTTCCCCTACTCGGAAAAAAGCTACGAGGCTACGACCGTCCCGATGCCGTTCTTACCGGCGTGGAGACTCGTTCGAGCTCACCGGTCACTGTCACCCGAGACCGAACGTGCCATGCCGTGTCGACCCCGGGCCTCTACCCTTGTGGTGAGGGAGCTGGATATGCCGGCGGCATCATGAGCGCGGCCACCGACGGCATCCGTTGTGCTGAAGCCCTGATCGCAGACCTCTAACGCACAAATTCCAGCGCGCAAAAGACATAGGCCCCGAGCTCCACAGGGAACTCGGAGCCTGTTCGTTATTTCTTAAACCGTGCACCCTGGCGTTTTCTGCCCGATGCGAACGTGGAACCCTTGCGGGCCTGCGAGCGTAAGCGCTCGATCGCCTCGTCCTCAGACGCACCCTCGAGCATCGCCCGAATCTGAACGACAGCATCGCGCAGGCGCGCCGCCTCCTCAAAGTCCATAGCGGCAGAAGCGTTACGCATATCCTCTTCCATGGTTTCGACGATCCGCACAAGCTCGTCATGCGGCAGTTCTTCCAACTGCTCCGCAAGTGTCTGCTCGGGCGCCACCGTTTCCGGCACACCGCCCTCGCCCGACTCATCGGGCGTATAGAATGCGCCATGGCCAAGAGAGTCGCCCTTCGAGCGTCCCTTGGAGCCCACAGTTTTTTCGGCCTCGGCAATAAAACTTGAGATGTCGTTGATGGCCTTGCGCACTGTCTTGGGCACAATGCCATGTTCTTCGTTATATGCCATCTGAATCTCGCGACGGCGCTGCGTCTCCTCGATGGCCTCTTTCATCGAATCGGTCACAACGTCTGCATACATGATGACTTCGCCATCGGCGTTACGGGCCGCACGGCCAATCGTCTGAATCAGCGAACGGCGGTTGCGCAAGAAGCCTTCCTTATCGGCATCGAGAATTGCCACCAGTGAGACCTCGGGAAGATCCAAGCCCTCGCGAAGCAGGTTGATGCCAACGAGAACATCGATCTTGCCCTCGCGCAGCGTTCGCAGGATCTCGACGCGGTCCATTGTCGCCGTATCAGAGTGCATGTAATTGACCTTAATGCCCGCGTCGAGCAGATGGTCGGTCAGGTCCTCGGCCATGCGCTTGGTCAACGTGGTCACCAGCACGCGCTCCTTGCGGGCAACGCGCTCGCGAATCTCGTCCTCAAGATCGTCAATCTGGCCGCGAACTGGACGCACGTCAATCTTGGGGTCGAGAAGGCCGGTCGGACGAATAATCTGCTCCACGTCGTTTTGGCTCACCCGCAGCTCGTAGTCGCCCGGCGTGGCCGAAACATAGATAAACTGGGGTATCCTTGCTTCAAACTCATCGAAACGAAGCGGGCGGTTATCGAGCGCCGAGGGCAGGCGAAAACCATGTTCCACCAGCGTCACCTTACGCGAGCGGTCACCTTCGTGCATGCCGCGAATCTGCGGCACCGTCACATGGCTCTCATCGATGATGCAGAGCATATCCTTGGGAAAGTAATCGATTAGGGTAAACGGCGGCTCACCCGGCTTGCGACCGTCCAGATGACGCGAGTAGTTCTCGATGCCGTTGCAAAAGCCCATCGTCTCGAGCATCTCAAGATCATAATCGGTACGCTGCTGCAGACGCTGCGCCTCGAGCAACTTGTCGGTCGCCTTGAGCTCCGCCACGCGCTTCTCGCACTCTTCGCTGATCGATTTCAGAGCCGCCTTGACCTTCGGCTTCTCGGTCACGTAGTGCGATGCCGGCCATACGGGAATGGCCTCGTACTCACGAAGCATCTCACCGGTGACCTCATCGATCTCGGCAATCAGCTCGACCTCGTCGCCAAAGAACTCAAACCGCAACGGATGCTCGGCATAAGGCGGATACACGTCAACAACATCGCCGCGCACGCGGAACGTGCCACGCGCCAGGTCATAGTCATTGCGATCATATTGAATGTCGATAAGCGCATGGATAAAGTCATCGCGCTCGAGCGGCACCTTCTTGTCGACGTTTGGAGCCAGACCCGCATAGTCCTCAGGAGAGCCAATGCCATAGATACATGAGACCGATGCGACAACGATCACATCACGTCGAGAGAGCAGTGACGCGGTCGCCTGATGGCGCAGCATCTCGACCTCTTCGTTAACCGAGGAGTCTTTCTCGATATATGTATCGCTTTGCGGCACATACGCCTCGGGCTGATAGTAGTCGTAGTACGAGACGAAGTAGACCACAGCGTTATTGGGAAAGAACTCTTTGAGCTCGCTCGCAAGCTGAGCGGCGAGCGTTTTATTCGGAGCCATGACAAGGGTCGGCTTACCCAAGGCCTCAATGGTTTTGGCCATCGTAAAAGTCTTACCCGAACCAGTCACACCCAGCAAAACCTGATAGCGGTCTCCGTCCCTCACGCCCCGCACAAGTGACTCAATGGCCTTAGGCTGGGAACCAGCGGGCTCGTATGGAGACACGACCTTAAACGGCACATCAGCGCCCTCAACGCCAAAGCGCTTAAGTTCACCACCAACGCGTTCTACTTCAAATTCCGCCATGGATACTCCTAACTCATACATCTGCAGTATACGCAGGCGGAAGGCATAGTCCTATACGAACCGATCGGGATAGATGGTCTTGTAGCGAGCCCAGGCATTATTGACACGAATCAGATACGCCTGCGTCTCGGGAAAGGTAATTGCATTATGAAGCGACGTACCCTGCTGCGCCCATCCGTCGACATTGCCCATGCCGGCGTTATAGGCGGCAATGGCACTGTCAGTCGACCCGTTAAAATACGCTAGAAGATACGAAAGATACGCACAGCCAAACTCGATATTCGTAGCCGGATCGTTAAGGTTGTCGGCCGAATACTCGCCACCGTCGACAAGGCCCTTGGCGATCATATCCTGGGCAGTCTCGGGCATCAGCTGCATCAATCCCTGAGCACCTTGATTCGACTCGGCCTCGGGATCCCAATTCGATTCCGACTTAATGACAGCGCACACCAGATACGGATCCAGATTATGCGAAATACTGGATTGCTTTACATACGCCTCGTAGTCAATCGGATACAACGGCTTAAAGAAAGCGGCAGGAGCACACGAGTAAACGAATGAGATAAGGCCGAAGACAAAAACGGCAGCCAGCGGCATAAGGCGATACCACGCAAAGAAACGTGTCTTAGGCATCGGCATCCTCCTTATCCGCAGTGTCTATAAACCCATGGCATGCAAGCCATGAGTCAAGCTGCTCAAAGAGCGAATTATCACCTGAGGCATTATCAATCACCGTTGTAGCGAGATTGCACAGCGCAGACTCATCGGGCTGACAAGCAGAACGGGCATCGAAATCAGATGGCTCCATGCCACGTTGAATAGCGCGCTCGCGACGAACTGACAAAGGGGCGCTGATGACCAAAATTTCATCAGCCAAGCCAAATGCATCCTCAAAACCAGTCGGAGCAGAAACCTCGACCACCGCAAAGCGATAACGAGGAGATGAAACCGTACAACAAACCGGATCGAGAATCCTAAGCGAAAGCTGTTCAATGAGGACAGGATGCACAATGCCATTGAGCCGTGCGACCGAATCAGGAGAAGCAAAAGCTCGAGAAGCGAGGATGCCGCGGCGAATGCCGCCTTCCTCATCCAAAATGTCCCAACCGAATTCATCCGCGAGTGTATTGACGATATCAGAGCCCGGCACATACAGCGATTTTGCAAGCTCATCCAGATCGATAAGCATAGCGCCACGAGATTCGAAATAGCGGCAGGCAGTCGACTTACCCGAAGCAATATTGCCCAAGACAAATACGGTAAACATCAAGCCCTCCCTAACGCCAATGCGAGTAATTATCGCTCAAATACACTAGAAGGACTCAAAATACAGCCAAACAGTAAGAGCGCATACGGGGGAAATAGGTCCCAAAGTACAACGTGTATACAACGCAAAAAAGGGGGAGGCCGCGAGGCCTCCCCCTTCTCAGTTCGATGACGGCTCGGTGCCGTCCACCGGTCAGCGGCGCCCTGGCCTCCCACGGGCTGACCCCGCAGTACTCTCGGCGCGATGG
>NZ_SPFO01000039.1 GCF_005845035.1 Collinsella aerofaciens
TTGCCTACCCGGATTCGCGCCTCAGGACTCAGCGCAACGCGTTGCGCTGAGTCCTGAGGCTGTTGCAATGAAAATGATAATCAAGGCCTGATTTATTTGGGGAATCGGGTAAAATAATTTCTTGTTTTTTAGAGCGTACTATGATATACTGCTATTTTCCTGATTTGAGGAGTCTACCAAATATGCGGCAAGGTATTCTTAAATAAAATTTGATAATGGGCGCAAAAATGATTGCCCCTTGCAGGGGCTTAGTTTTTGTACCCAATTTAAGAATACTTTTGCCTTTTTGGTAAATATCGTGACGGAGAGCGGCTCATGTAAGCCGTGCATACTTCTGTGTGTCCGAAGTCATGATCCCCAGCGGTAAAAGTATTAGCCGCTGGGGATTTTTGCGCCCATTTGGGCCTTGTACGGAGGATAGACATGAACATTATCAATATCGGGATTCTTGCCCATGTAGACGCTGGAAAGACAACCTTGACGGAGAGCCTGCTATATGCCAGCGGAGCCATTTCAGAACCGGGGAGCGTCGAAAAAGGAACAACGAGGACGGACACCATGCTTTTGGAGCGGCAGCGTGGGATTACCATTCAAGCGGCAGTCACTTCCTTCCAGTGGCACAGATGTAAAGTCAACATTGTGGATACGCCCGGCCACATGGATTTTTTGGCGGAGGTGTACCGCTCTTTGGCTGTTTTAGATGGGGCCATCTTGGTGATCTCCGCTAAAGATGGCGTGCAGGCCCAGACCCGTATTCTGTTCCATGCCCTGCGGAAAATGAACATTCCCACCGTTATCTTTATCAACAAGATCGACCAGGCTGGCGTTGATTTGCAGGGCGTGTATCAGTCTGTTCGGGATAAGCTCTCCGTCGATATTATCATCAAGCAGACGGTGTCGCTGCCCCCGGAAATAGTCCTGGAGGAAAATACCGACATAGAAGCATGGGATGCGGTCATCGAAAATAACGATGAATTATTGGAAAAGTATATCGCAGGAGAACCAATCAGCCGGGAAGAACTTGCGCGGGAGGAACAGCGGCGGGTTCAAGACGCCTCCCTGTTCCCGGTCTATCATGGCAGCGCCAAAAAGGGCCTTGGCATTCAACCGTTGATGGATGCGGTGACAGGGCTGTTCCAACCGATTGGGGAACAGGGGAGCGCCGCCCTATGCGGCAGCGTTTTCAAGGTGGAGTATACAGATTGCGGCCAGCGGCTCATCTATCTGCGGCTATACAGCGGAACGCTGCACCTGCGGGATACGGTGGCCCTGGCCGGGAGAGAAAAGCTGAAAATCACAGAGATGCGTATTCCATCCAAAGGGGAGATTGTTCGGACAGACACCGCCCATAAGGGCGAAATTGTCATTCTTCCCAGCGACAGCGTGGGATTAAACGACGTATTGGGGGACGACACCCGGCTTCCTCGTGAAAGGTGGCGCGATGCCCCCCTCCCCATGCTGCGGACGACGATTGCGCCGAAAACGGCAGCGCAAAGAGAACGGCTGCTGGACGCTCTTACGCAAATTGCGGATACTGACCCGCTTTTGCGCTACGAGGTGGATTCCATCACCCACGAGATCATTCTTTCTTTTTTAGGCCGGGTGCAGTTGGAGGTTGTTTCCGCTCTGCTGGCGGAAAAGTACAAGATTGAAACAGCGGTGAAGGAACCCACCGTCATTTATTTAGAGCGGCCGCTCAAAGTGGCCAGCCACACCATCCATATCGAGGTGCCGCCCAACCCGTTTTGGGCATCCATCGGACTGTCTGTTACGCCGCTCCCGCTTGGCTCCGGTGTACAATACGAGAGCCGGGTTTCCCTGGGATACTTGAACCAGAGTTTTCAAAACGCTGTCATGGATGGTATCCGTTACGGTCTGGAGCAAGGCTTGTGTGGCTGGAACGTAACGGACTGTAAGATTTGCTTTGAATACGGACTTTATTATAGTCCGGTCAGCACGCCGGCGGACTTTCGCTCATTGGCCCCGATTGTATTGGAACAGGCATTGAAAGAATCAGGGACGCAGTTGCTGGAACCTTATCTCTCCTTCACCCTCTATGCGCCCCAGGAATACCTTTCCAGAGCTTATCATGATGCGCCGAAATACTGTGCCACCATCGAAACGGCCCAAGTAAAAAAGGATGAAGTTGTCTTTACTGGCGAGATTCCCGGCCGCTGCATACAGGCATACCGTACTGATCTGGCCTTTTACACCAACGGGCGGAGCGTATGCCTGACAGAACTGAAAGGGTATCAGGCCGTTGTCGGCGAGCCGGTCATCCAGCCCCGCCGTCCAAACAGCCGCCTGGACAAGGTGCGCCATATGTTCAGTAAGATCACTTGAGATTGATTTCCGATCTCAGCCGAACACATTGAGCTGACGGCACGCTCCCGCAGTTAGTCGAACGCCCCCGAGGTCCTATCCGGGACCCGGGGGCGGCATTTTCCCAGTTGAAGGAACGGTGGAGATGTGTTTCGATGGGTCCGGTGGCCATGCTCCGCCCGCCGCCCGGCACCTCTTCCCAGACTCAGCCGGACGGTCGGTCCGTCTATTCCGTTTTTCTTCCAGGCTAGGCCAGCGGGGCATCGCCCCTCTCTGCGCGCGCCCTCTCGATGAGCCCCGGCGTCAGGTCGAGATCGCCGAGCGGCACGTCCCCCACGCCGTAGGCGTCCAGCAGCGCCGCCGCGTCCTCCCCGAGCATCGCCCTGAAGGCGCGCGCGGGCGTCGCGAAGCCGAGCGCGCCGCGGGGCTCGGAGTTCACGTGCGACATGGCCAGCGCCAGGTCGGCCGGGACGAGCCGGTCGAACCTGATTCCGGCGCCCTTGGGCAGCAGCTTCCTGATCTCGACGTGGTTGCGCTCGCAGGCGCCCTTCTGGTCGCTGCGCCTGGGGTCGCAGTAGAACAGCCTCGTCTCGCCCGGCCCCTCGCCGAGCAGCGCCGCGATCGCCGCCTCGTCGGAGAACTCGGCGCCGTTGTCGGTGAGCACGGCGCGGAAGACCCTCCCCATGCCGTCGGCGCCCAGCACCGAGCGCACGCCCTCCAG
>NZ_SPFO01000040.1 GCF_005845035.1 Collinsella aerofaciens
AACATACTAGTGAAATTAGCCTTAATCCCTTCTCGAAGTTAATCATGCATTATGGTGTAAAAAATGCAACTCGCGTTGCTCTACTTTTTCCCGAATTTCCAAATACGCAGCTGGGGTGATTGCTCGATTTCGTAACGAAAGTTTTGTTTATAAAAACCGCGAAATCCTTCTTCAACAGATGGATTTTTACAGTGCTGACATACAATGACAACAACTATAATAGAAAATAACCGAAATATGAATGGAGAGAGACTACTTGTTTGTATTAAGCAATGTATTATGCAGCACTTCCAACCTATGGTGTACGATGAAAGTAGGTGTGTAATCGAGACGACAAGGGGGACTTTTCCAGTTCCTGACAATTATAAGAAATACAAAACGTTAGCATTTGCATTTGTTGGACATGTACTGAATACAGACGACACACCGGTAATTGAAAAAGAACTGGATTGGCCTGATCCTGCACTAGTGTACAATACAATTGTCGATCGAATCATAAATCACCCAGAATTATCACAGTTTATATCGGTTGCATTTATTAGTCAGTTAAAGGCCACCATCGGAGAGGGTTTAGATATTAATGTAAAAGGCACGCTAAACCGCAGGGGAAAGGGTATCAGAAGGCCTAAAGGCGTATTTTTTAGATACATGGAATCTCCATTTGTCAATGCAAAGGTCACTGCATTCTTCTCTTATCTTCGAGATTATAATAAAATTGCCTCAGAATATCACAATAATACTAAATTCATTCTCACGTTTTCATGTCAAGCATATTGGGCATCTGGCCCAAACTTCTCCGCCTTGAAGAATGTTATTAGGTGCTCCATAATTCATGAATACATTTCTAAGTTTGTGGAAAGAGAACAGGGTCTTATAGGAGATCAGGAGCAACCACGTGAAGAAAACTCTTCCCCTGAACTAAGTAATGTGCAACATGAAGTCAATAATTTAATCGAACAAGATGCCGCGGCGGATGAAGGGTTGTGGAGTGAGATAGATTCATTATGTGAAAAATGGCAGTCTGAAGCGGAAGACCAAGCTGAAGCGGAGATAATAGCCGACAGAATAATTGGAAATAGTCAAAGGATGGCGAACCTTAAAATTCGTCGTACAAAGTTCAAAAGTGTCTTGTATCATATACTAAAGGAACTAATTCAATCTCAGGGAACCGTAAAGGTTTATCGCGGTAGTAGTTTTTCACACGATTCGATAAAGATAAGCTTACATTATGAAGAGCAGCATATTACAGCCGTATGGGTCTACTTGACAGTAAAATTTGAAGAGCATTGGAAGCCTGTTGATGTAGAGGTCGAGTTTAGATGCAAGTTCAAGGAGCGAAAGGTGGATGGGTAGGTTATATAGGGATATAGCACAGAGATATATAGCAAAGAGATACTTTTGAGCAATGTTTCAGGGCACAGTATTCGCGGTGTAGTAGTTACGGTGCGGTGCGTTTTTGGATTTTTCAAAGTGCGTCTTCAAAGCGCTTTTGGTTTTCAAAGCGCTCTGAAGTTCCTATACTTTCTAGAGAATAGGAACTTCGGAATAGGAACTTCAAAGCGTTTCCGAAAACGAGCGCTTCCGAAAATGCAACGCGAGCTGCGCACATACAGCTCACTGTTCACGTCGCACCTATATCTGCGTGTTGCCTGTATATATATATACATGAGAAGAACGGCATAGTGCGTGTTTATGCTTAAATGCGTACTTATATGCGTCTATTTATGTAGGATGAAAGGTAGTCTAGTACCTCCTGTGATATTATCCCATTCCATGCGGGGTATCGTATGCTTCCTTCAGCACTACCCTTTAGCTGTTCTATATGCTGCCACTCCTCAATTGGATTAGTCTCATCCTTCAATGCTATCATTTCCTTTGATATTGGATCATACCCTAGAAGTATTACGTGATTTTCTGCCCCTTACCCTCGTTGCTACTCTCCTTTTTTTCGTGGGAACCGCTTTAGGGCCCTCAGTGATGGTGTTTTGTAATTTATATGCTCCTCTTGCATTTGTGTCTCTACTTCTTGTTCGCCTGGAGGGAACTTCTTCATTTGTATTAGCATGGTTCACTTCAGTCCTTCCTTCCAACTCACTCTTTTTTTGCTGTAAACGATTCTCTGCCGCCAGTTCATTGAAACTATTGAATATATCCTTTAGAGATTCCGGGATGAATAAATCACCTATTAAAGCAGCTTGACGATCTGGTGGAACTAAAGTAAGCAATTGGGTAACGACGCTTACGAGCTTCATAACATCTTCTTCCGTTGGAGCTGGTGGGACTAATAACTGTGTACAATCCATTTTTCTCATGAGCATTTCGGTAGCTCTCTTCTTGTCTTTCTCGGGCAATCTTCCTATTATTATAGCAATAGATTTGTATAGTTGCTTTCTATTGTCTAACAGCTTGTTATTCTGTAGCATCAAATCTATGGCAGCCTGACTTGCTTCTTGTGAAGAGAGCATACCATTTCCAATCGAATCAAACCTTTCCTTAACCATCTTCGCAGCAGGCAAAATTACCTCAGCACTGGAGTCAGAAGATACGCTGGAATCTTCTGCGCTAGAATCAAGACCATACGGCCTACCGGTTGTGAGAGATTCCATGGGCCTTATGACATATCCTGGAAAGAGTAGCTCATCAGACTTACGTTTACTCTCTATATCAATATCTACATCAGGAGCAATCATTTCAATAAACAGCCGACATACATCCCAGACGCTATAAGCTGTACGTGCTTTTACCGTCAGATTCTTGGCTGTTTCAATGTCGTCCATTTTGGTTTTCTTTTACCAGTATTGTTCGTTTGATAATGTATTCTTGCTTATTACATTATAAAATCTGTGCAGATCACATGTCAAAACAACTTTTTATCACAAGATAGTACCGCAAAACGAACCTGCGGGCCGTCTAAAAATTAAGGAAAAGCAGCAAAGGTGCATTTTTAAAATATGAAATGAAGATACCGCAGTACCAATTATTTTCGCAGTACAAATAATGCGCGGCCGGTGCATTTTTCGAAAGAA
>NZ_SPFO01000041.1 GCF_005845035.1 Collinsella aerofaciens
TGTTAGCGCCGGGCGATTTTAGCCGCTAATAGTCAAACTATTTTGACCAATCCCGGTCACCGAATAATGGCCACCGTGCCTCCCCGCCGCCACTACGCTGGTGGTGCCAACACGCCGGCGTTAGGAGGACCATTGAGGTGAACGAGAGACACGATGACCTACAGGAGATTATAGACGCGGCGCTCCGGGAGATGGCCGCGGAGGAGGGCGACGGGTTCGACCCGCAGGCATGCAACCTCGCGGAGTTCTGCAGGAGGACGGGGCTCACCCGCTCCCGCGCGAGGACGGTCAGGGCCCACGGGTTCAGGGCCCTGCCCCACGGGAACAGCGGGAGGAGGGCCGCGCCGGGCGTGCTCGCCGGCCACACCGGCCTGGTGGACGACCTCCTGCGGAAGGGCGTCACCAACTCGCAGGTGATATTCGAGCGGCTGCTCGGCCAGGGCTACGCCGGCGGCCTCACCACGGTGAAGACCTATATCGCCGCGCACCGGGACCTCGTGCCCGCGAAGAGGCGGCAGGCGGCCCCGCAGGGCTGCCGCGGCCAGCGCTTCAGGACGGCGCCCGGAGAGGCCTACCAGATGGACTGGGGCTTCGTCGCGGTCGAGCGCCCTGGCGGGGAGCGGGCGCGGATCGCCTGCTTCGCCATGGTCTGCCACCATTGCGGGGGCGCCCACGTCGAGTTCTTCCCGAACGCGCGCCAGGAGAACCTCCTCATCGGGATGCTGCACGCGTTCTCGGCGCTGGGCGTGCCCGCGACCGTGCTCACCGACAACATGAAGAGCGTGGTCGTCCGCCGCGATGCCGACGGCCGGCCCGTCTGGCAGGCCGACTACGCCGAGTTCATGGGCGTCGTCGGCTTCCGCACCAGGTTGTGCAGGCCGCGCCACCCCTATACGAAGGGCAAGGTGGAGAGGCTCGTCCGCTTCGTGAAGGGGAACTTCCTCGCGGGAAGGTCCTTTACCGACCTTGACGCCCTCAACCGGGAGGCCGCCCTCTGGTGCGCCGAGCAGGGAGGCCGCTGGCGGCGCGCGGCGGCATGCGTCCCGATGCGCGAGCACGAGGCGGCGTGCTCGGCGAACACCAGGCCGCTCGAGGTCACGGCCGAGGTCGAGCGGTACCTGTGCCCGCGCCGGAAGATCTCCTTCGACGGCTTCGTGAGCTTCGAGGGGCACCGCTACGGCGTGCCCTACTGGTACGTCCGCCGCGAGTGCAGGGTGAACCGGGAGGGGCGCGTGGTGCACATATACAGCGACGACCTCTCCCGCGAGCTCGTCGCCCACGCCGTCGGCACCGGCGCCGACGGCTGGTGCGAGGGGCAGTGGGAGACATCGCCGGCGCAGCCCGAGGAGCTGCCGACCCAGCCGGTGGGGACCGTGGTCGAGCAAATCGCCCCGCCCAGGACGAAACCCGGTTTCGAGAGGTTCGACTTCGGGAGGGCCGAATGATGGCGGGCGCGGGGGCGAGCCCCTACGAGCTCGCGAGCGACGCCGCGTCGAGGCTCGGGATCGCCGTCGGGGCGGAGGAGCTCGCGACCCTCGCCTCGGACCTCGACCTCGGCGACGGGGAGATGGCCGCCGTGGCAGCCACCTTCTCCTACCTTGCGGAGAAGAGGAGGCTCGCCTCCATCGAGACGCTGCTGAGGCTGAGCAGGCTGCCCAGGCGCGAGCCCAAGACCTTCGAGGGCTTCGACTTCTCCAGGATCCAGGGCCGGGACGCGGCCGCGCTGGGCAAGCTCCCGTCGCTGGCCGACCTCTACGCGCACCGCAACGTCGCCTTCGTCGGGCCCGGCGGCATAGGGAAGACGCACCTCGCGCAGGCCTACGGGCGCGAGTGCTGCATGCGGGGGCTCAAGACCTACTACATAAAGGCGACCGAGCTCAGGGACAGGTTCCAGAAGGCCGTCCAGCGGGGAAACACCTCGCGGGTCGTCTCCTCGCTCGTCAAGCCGTCGTGCCTCATCGTTGACGAGGTGGGGAGATGCGTCTACGACAGGCCGTGCACCGACCTGTTCTTCGATGTCGTCGACAGGCGCTACGAGAAGGAGGGGCCGAACGCGATGGTCCTCACGAGCAACATCGCCCCGAGCGGGTGGGATGAGTTCTTCACGGGCGACGACACGCTCCTCTGCGCCCTCGACAGGCTGTTCGACAAGGCGTCGGTGTTCGTGATGCGGGGCCCGAGCTACCGCGGCAGGGAGCTTGACACCTACTCGGTGGAGGCCGTCCCCCAGGCGGTGAAGGTGAGGGGGATCCAGCCCGAGGGGATGTAGGAATGCGATAGGAAAGTCATAGATGCGGGCGTGTTGGCTAAAATGGGTCGGCCGGGATTGGTCAATCTCGGCCGACTATATTTGGCTAAA
>NZ_SPFO01000042.1 GCF_005845035.1 Collinsella aerofaciens
CCATCGCGCCGAGAGTACTGCGGGGTCAGCCCGTGGGAGGCCAGGGCGCCGCTGACCGGTGGACGGCACCGAGCCGTCATCGAACTTAGAAGGGGGAGGCCTCGCGGCCTCCCCCTTTTTTGCGTTTGCGCGCAACATTCCTTATGCAATTAAATCAATTTAATCATCCACCGCTGAATATAGACGTTCACCGTTCTTTGGTCGGTTCTTTGTTCTCAATGGACTAATATTTTCTTTAGCGCACTGCTGCGCTTGTCCTGTTTTACACGGGTCGTTTTATTGATTGTGACGGAAGGACTCATATGGCAGATGTTCATGAGCTGCTTGATACTTGGATTGCCAATGTCAAGGACGAGGAGCTCCTCGCTGAGCTCAACACGATGAAGGAGCAGGGTGATGAGGACGCCATCACCGACGCTTTCTTCCAGGATCTCGCCTTCGGTACTGCCGGCCTTCGCGGCACTATCGGTGCGGGCACTAACCGTATGAATATCTATACGGTCGGTCGTGCGACCCAGGGATTCGCTGACTATCTCAATGCGACCTTCGAGCATCCGACGGTCGCCATCGCTCGCGATAGCCGCAATAAAGGTGAGCTGTTCGTCAAGACGACGGCTGCCATTCTTGCAGCAAACGGCGTGACTGCCCTCGTGTATCCCAAGATTTCTCCTGTGCCGACGCTCTCCTGGGCCGTCCGCGACCTTAAGTGCTCCGGTGGCATTTGCATGACCGCTAGTCATAATCCGGCGCCTTATAACGGCTATAAGGCCTATGGCCCCGACGGCTGCCAGATCACCAGCGAGGCCGCCGATGCAATTTCTAAGGCTATCGCCGAGACCGATACGTTCACCGGCGTGAAGTCCATGGACTTCGATGAGGCTCTTGAGCAGGGTCTGGTCAAATGGATCGATGACTCGTGCCTCGAGCGTTATTACGACGCCGTTCTCGCCCGCGGCGTGACTAACCTTTCTGCCGAGGAGATCGCTGGCGCTCCGCTTAAGCTCGTCTACACTCCGCTCAACGGCACTGGCCTCATTCCCGTCACGACGGTGCTCGAGCGCGCTGGCATCACTGATGTCACGGTTGTTCCAGAGCAGAAGGAGCCTAACGGCGATTTCCCGACCTGCCCGTATCCTAACCCCGAGATTCGTCAGGCCATGCAGAAAGGCATTGACCTGTGCGAGCAGGTTCACCCCGATCTGCTGCTTGCAACCGATCCCGACGCCGATCGCGTTGGCGTTGCCGTTAAGAATGGCGATGACTATCTGCTGCTGACCGGCAATGAGATGGGCGTTCTGCTGCTTGACTATATCTGCAAGACCCGCGCTGCTCGCGGTGAGGACCTCACTAAGAAGGTTGCTGTCACTACTATCGTTTCTTCCGCCATGGTTGACGCTCTGGCCGACGAGTACGGTTTTGAGCTCCGCCGCTGCCTGACGGGCTTCAAGTACATCGGCGACATCATTACTTCTCTTTCCGATGCTGGCGAGGTCGATCGCTTTATCTTCGGTTTTGAGGAGAGCTACGGCTATCTGGCCGGTGACCATGTGCGCGACAAGGACGCCGTGAGCACTTCTCTTCTGATTTGCCAGATGGCGCAGTATTACAAGCTCCAGGGCAAGAACCTTGCAGATGCGATGCACGAGCTGTACGAGAAGTATGGCTACTATCACAACAAGACGATTTCGCTGAGCTATCCGGGCGCTGAGGGTGCGGCAAAGATGGCTGGCATCATGGCTGGTCTGCGAGAGAACCCGCCCGCGGAGCTCGCCGGTTCCAAGATTGAGGCTGTCGTGGATTACAACACCTGCGTGAACGGCCTGCCGAAGGCTAACGTCATTGAGTTCGATCTTGAGGGCGGCAACAAGGGTATTGTTCGTCCTTCCGGCACTGAACCCAAGATTAAGCTGTACATCTTCGCTAAGGGCGCGGATGCCGCCGAGGCTGATGCCGCACTTGACGCGATTGAGGAGTCTGGTCGCAAGTTGTTGGCCTAAGGCTTTGAAAGCCTATTTCTACAGTTAGACGGAGGAGGGGATCTCGGAAACGAGGTCCCCTCTTTATTACTGGCAAATACAGCTAAGAATCCCAAACTGTGTAGGAAATGTGTACGCCCAGATTCCCGCCCCGGACGCCCCTCCGGTCTGGCAATATATCTCCTTGCCGCGCGGCCCGGTCGGACCGGATCAGCCGCACAGGCGTGCACCTTGAGAACCGG
>NZ_SPFO01000043.1 GCF_005845035.1 Collinsella aerofaciens
ATACCGTTGAACCCGCATATCGATACCGCTCAGCCATTCGCCTCGCCCCCGTCGCACGCATCTTCATTCGGTCTGTCATTATTAATCTAACGATGCTTTGAGAAATGTAGGTGCTTCCAAATGTACTGTCGACTTCTTCTCAAACTGATCCTAAGAGACAGGGCCGCATGGATTTGTACGCTCGTTCTCGCCGCAGCCTTCTCCATCCCCATTGCGTTCAATTCACCCATCTACGGGCCCTTCTTTATGAAGCAGGGCATGCAGGGCTTTGTCGACGCATTCAATACGCGCGCACCCCAGGCCAACGGCACAGACCTATCTCCAGAGCAGCAAGTCGACGCGGAGCTTGCAAGATACGCGAACGCCGCCCTTGCCGCTCAAACCGACGCCGCCTTTCTCGATTCTGCCGAGAGCTACTACGCGCTCATGGGCGAAGGCTTCCAATCCGGGTCCATCGTGGGAGACCGAGAGACCAATGACGCGGCGCTCGCATATTGCCGTGCCCTGAGCAGCTCCGGCATCACGGATATCCCGGCCTCCGCAAACGACCTGCCATTCCTTTCCTTCCTGCCTTACGCCATTGCCACGGCGCCGTCTTTCCTTCCCTTCATCCCCTTCCTTCTCTCGTCGATACTCGTGCTCGGCGCCACAAGGCCTGCGACCCTGGCGGCGAAGGCGCCCGTGCCCAAATTCCGGCGCCTTATCCAGATCGTGTTTTCGATAATCGCCGCGGGGACCGCGATGCTCCTCGCCGGCCTTGCACCCGGGGGCATTTACGCCTTGGCCCTAAACGGCTTCGGGCAAATTGGGTACCCGATCGCCTTCTTCCATGACGGCGCGCTTGCCACCACGACTGCGGGAGACGTCTTCACAGCCCTGCTTATCGCGCTTCTTGCGGGCGGAACCTTGATATCCGTTTGTTCCGTCGTCCTATCGACCGCAACGAGGCGCGTCCTCGCAGGCCCCCTTACCTCCGCGCTGCTTGTCGCGGCCCCGGTATTCCCGTTACTGTCCGATTCGGCACTGGAGCATAACGCCGCGCTCAATCTCCTGCCGCTGGCCATATTCTCGCCTATCGAGGCAACGGGTTACGTAGGATGCTTCCCGACAGAATTCATTGGCTCCGGTTCAGGCAGCGCATCGATGCTTGCCGTGGCCCTGATATACGTCGCGGTCTTTTTTGCGGTCGGCGCCGTTGCGACACGTTCGCCCAAACAGTCTGGACCCGCGAAAAAGCACCATGGGCTCGAGCTTCTGGACGTGAGCGTGGGATACGGGAGCACGACGATACTTTCAATCGGATCGCTTCTCCTGAGCCCGGGAACGGCGGCGGGCCTCATTGCTCCCAACGGCTCGGGGAAAACCACCTTTCTTGAAGCTCTGTCGGGCCAATTTCCCACCCGTATCCACTCGGGAAGCCTGGTGGCAGACGGAATCAGCCAACGCCGATCAGCCGAATTTGCAGAACTCGTCTACCTGAGCTCTTCGGGCAGCGCGGATCTCTATCCCACGCTATCGGCCATCGAGCACCTTGCTTTCGTTAGGGAGGCGTGGAAATCGGCCGCCGACATCGACTCGCTCTGCAGCTCCCTCGGAATCTCCCCATATCTCGACAAGCCGACCCGTAAACTCTCGACAGGAATGAAGCAGCAGGTAAAGCTTGCCATGGCGATATCGACCGATTGCCCGTACCTTATCCTCGATGAACCGCTGAACGGCCTCGATCCGGGAAAGCGGAAAACCTCCTGCGACGCGATGCGCAGCGAGGTGGCGCGGGGACGAAGCGTGCTCATTTCAAGCCACCTGCTCGACGACCTGGCAGACCTCACCAACTCGTTCTACTTCATCGAGGCCGGCACGCTCGTGGAAAAGATCAAGTCGTCCTCGCAGACGCTCAAGCAGGAATACCTCGATACATACGAGGGAGGTGAATGACATGA
>NZ_SPFO01000044.1 GCF_005845035.1 Collinsella aerofaciens
GCTCCGTCTCGCTCGCCAACAGCCCCTCGGGCGGCGCGGTGGCCACCATCGCGGTCCCCCTGTGCGGGGCCTGACGAATCAGGCCCTCACACTGGCATACCTCGCAACCAAACGCTTCCCGGATAATTCATGAGGCCGTACTCGTATTCGAGCCTGCCTATCTCTGCGGCAAGCGCCTCCGTCATGTAGAAGTTTTTCGTGCGGCCCGTCGACTTCGCCAGGCGGTCGTACCTGTTCGCAAGGTCCTCGGGGATTCTCAGGGCTGCGGTGGCGGTTGCCATGACGCACCTCTTGGTTAGATGTAATACGTATATTTCTTTCTATCACATCACCCGAACCCCGCACCGGCGTACGGCCGCATCTGCTTTTTACCTTACATTGTGTCAACCGGTCCATGCCCGGCATATTCTGCCGGATTGAATCAACCGTTAAATCAATCCGAGCCTTTAAGGGGCGGTTGAAATCCTTCGAGGACTGAGGGCACCGTCCCTAGGTCGGCTCCTCGATGGCCTCGGCTGAATTCCCCTGCAATCGACCGCATGGGTTCCGGCACGGGGTTCTGGCGCTGCCCGAACGGGGCGCAAGACTCGGCCGTCGGTCGTGCCGGACGGCATACGTTTTGAGACCGGCAAGCTGTTGCCGGCTCGAGGACAGCGGCCCGGTGCACCGGGTCGATCGATAGAGGACTCAGGTTCACAGCGCAGTTTCTTGGGGCTCGCATATATAGGAAGACTTGATCGGCAATCGATTTTAATGAAGTCGACAGCGCATGTCAGAGCTTTCAACAAATTTAACATGCCACCCTTTATATCCGCACGCGCGTAATTCAACTCATAAGGACCGGCTATCCCTTACCTGTGACACAATCTCAAACGCACAGAACAGAATCATCAGTCCAATCATCGCATAAGAGGCAGCCGAACCTTCAAGCACTATTCCACAAAGAACAATCTCCGCGCCGCCAATAAGAACTGTTATCAGGCGCTCTGCCTTTTTGCTCTCGCCGCTCGCATAAAAAGACGGCAAAGCGCACAAGATCACATATAGCCCGGGAAGGGAATACAGGATCGATAGTCCAAGCCCCCCATCAACCGCAGTGTTTTGCGTAAGAATCAACTGAACCCAAACGGCAATTATCACTGAGCAGGTTGTCGATAAAAGAAGACTAGAAATATAGCACGCAACAAAGTCCCGTCGCATTCGAACAGAGAAATCCGCGAACTCTCTTCGCCGCGTGGAAACAATAAGGTACACAGAAATTGCAAAAGAACCAATCAGAGAAAACAGCGGAACAACCAGCAATTCAAGCTTATTACCCCATCGATCAACCACACCCCCACTCCAATGAGCGGGAATTGTATCAGGGAGGACTGACCAAGCCGCCCATAGAATCAGAAATGGAAGAATAGAGAGGATGAATGATGATAACACTGCAGTAATTTTTTTGAGGCTCTCATCGATTCCGCATCTCCTTGCGCGCCCACATTCCACTCCGCCTTAAATCAAGTATAAATAGATGGCGCTCGGTATTATTGGCGCAATCGCGATAGCGATTACCGCCGTTGTTTCTTTAAAAATGGTAGGAATACATGTCTCCAAGAATTGATATATCGATTGACGAGCTGCCCGAAGCGTCGAGCCTTCTTGATGGACATGACTATTCGTCACAAATCATTCAGCGTATCGCCGGGGTTCCAGTAATACTCGATGCATCGGGATGCCCTCATTCCCCATTTTTCGAAGTTGAATATGATGACAGGACGACTAGGTTTACAAGTCAAGCAAGTTAATAATCTATGTGGTCAATATAATACCGTTGAACCCGCATATCGATACCGCTCAGCCATTCGCCTCGCCCCCGTCGCACGCATCTTCATTCGGTCTGTC
>NZ_SPFO01000045.1 GCF_005845035.1 Collinsella aerofaciens
GCGCATGATGTAGTGGCGCGGGCAGCCGGCCACGGCGATGTCGCCGGCGGCCTTGGTCTGGCCGTAGACGGAAAGTGGGCTGAGGGGCTCGTCCTCGGTATGGGCCTCGGCGGCGCCGTCGAAGACGTAGTCGCTGGACACGTGGACGAGCGTGATTCCGTGCTCCGCGCAGGTGCGGGCGAGCAGGGCCGGCCCTGTCGCGTTGGCCTTCCAGGCGGCCACGCGGCCCTCGGGGGTCTCGGCCCTGTCGACCGCCGTGTAGGCGCCGCAGTTGATCACGGTGCCGTAGAGCGACCAGTCGTATTCGGAGTAGGCGTCCGGGTCGGACATGTCGAAGGTGTCGATGTCGCAGAAGTCGAAGTCCTTGGCGACCCCGCGCTCCTCGGCGAGTCTGCGGACCGCATGGCCCAGCTGGCCGTTGCAGCCGGTGACGAGGGTGCGCCTGGGCGCCATGGGGACGACGTCCTTCAGCATCGGGTGGTTTTTGTCCGCCTCGGAGACGGTAGCCTCATCGAGCGGGATCGGCCAGTCGATGGCGAGCTCGGGGTCGGCGAGGTTCACGAAGGTGTAGGTCCTCTTGAGCTCCAACGACCAGTGGGCGTCCACCAGGTAGGTGTAGGCGGTGCCGTCCTCCAGCGCCTGAAAGGAGTTGCCCACGCCGCGCGGGACGTAGATGGCCTTGCTCGGGTCCAGCACGGTCGTGTAGACCTTCCCGTAGGTGGCGCTGCCCTCGCGCAGGTCCACCCATGCGCCGAAGACCGAGCCGCGGGCGACGGAGATGAACTTGTCCCAGGGCTCGGCGTGGATGCCGCGGGTGACGCCGCGGCTGTCGTTGTAGGAGACGTTGTTCTGGACGACGCGGAGGTCGGGGATGCCCAGGGCGCACATCTTGGCGCGCTGCCAGTTCTCCTTGAACCAGCCGCGTGAGTCGCCGTGGACGGCGAGGTCGACGACCTTGAGGCCCCCGATGCTGGTCTCGGTTACGGAGAGGTCCTTCTCGAATGCGATGTCTGCCATAGGTCTCTCCCCTCCTACTGGCCCTGCGCGCGGTAGCGGGCCTCGGTGGCATCCTTGGCGGGGCGCCACCAGGACTCGTTCTCGACGTACCAGTCGATCGTCTGCTTCAGGCCCTCGGCGAAGTCGGTGTGCGCCGGCCTCCAGCCGAGCTCGCGCTGGAGCTTGGTGGAGTCGATGGCGTAGCGGCGGTCGTGGCCGGGGCGGTCGGCGACCCAGTCGAAGTCCTCGGGGTCCTTTCCCATCGCCTCGAGGATCATGCGCAGCACGGTGATGTTGTTCTTCTCCCCATTGGCTCCGATGAGGTAGGTCTCCCCCGTGCGGCCCTTCGTGAGGATGTCCCAGACGGCCGAGGAGTGGTCCTCGGTGTGGATCCAGTCGCGCACGTTCTCGCCCTTCCCGTAGAGCTTGGGGCGCACGCCGTCGATGATGTTGGTTATCTGGCGCGGGATGAACTTCTCCACGTGCTGGTAGGGGCCGTAGTTGTTGGAGCAGTTGGAGATCGTGGTGCGAAGCCCGTAGGTGCGGGTCCAGGCGCGCACGAGCATGTCGGAGGACGCCTTGGTCGAGCTGTACGGCGAGCTCGGGCGGTAGGGCGTCTCCTCGGTGAACTTGGCGGGGTCGTCGATCGCCAGGTCGCCGTAGACCTCGTCGGTGGAGACGTGGTGGTAGCGCACGCCGT
>NZ_SPFO01000046.1 GCF_005845035.1 Collinsella aerofaciens
TCGCTCATATGACCCAATCCGCTGTCAAGAGCCACAATGGCCCCGCCGACCGCTTGCAATCGGTCGGCGGGGCCTGCCGTTAACCCGTCCCGGTCCGCCCCCGGCATGTCATCGACGCCTTCGGCTCAGTCTCATATCCGCGGATACCGTTCTGTCGGCCCGCACTCCATTCCTTCGGCGGGGTTCCCCAAGTCTGTCGAGGCGCATGCGGAGGGCTCCGCGCGCACAGCGAAATAGGGGGTATCCCCGAAGGCCGCCCGGCTCGCCGGGACGGGGGCTGTGTCTATTCCGCGCCCTCCCGGCACATCATGCCGAGGGCCCAGAGCCACCTCACGAGCTCGGCCGCGGTGGCCGCGTTGGCCTTCGCCGCGGGCACGCCGCGGGCGAGCATCTCCTCGCGCCGCCGCAGGAGCCGCTCGGACCCCTTCCTCCCGTGCATCCTTATCTCGAGGGGCACGCCCGTGTCCCTTGGCATGAGCTTCGGCTGGTGCCGTGCCGCGGCGTAGCACCATGAACCCTCAACGGCCAGCTTCCTCACGAGCGCGTTGCCCGCACCGCTGATGCCTCCGAGCCGCACGGAGTCGCCACTCGACCTCTGACTCGGCGCGAGGCCGAAATAGGCCGTGACCTGCCTTCCGGAACGGAACCTCGTGAAGTCGCCGACCTCGGCCGAGAAGGCTGCGGCCAGCGCGAAGGCGCAGCCCTTGATCGACTGGAGGGCGGCCACCTCCGCGGCGATCGGGCTGGCATCCACGGCGGCCCTGTACTCGGAGAGCAGGTCCGCCCGGGCCTCCGCCGCGGCCTCGACCTCGTTCCTCAGGGCGGCGAGCGTCCGAACCCCGCCATCGTCCTCCGGCCTGACCTTGTCGAGCCACCTCAGGAAGTCGTAGGTCCAGTACTTCCTCGGGTTGCCGGCGGGCGTGGTGCCGCCGTAGACGAACCCCCGCTTTGCGAGGAAGGCGAGCAGCCGCTGCTTGGCGGTCGCCAGGCGCGCGGTCGCCCCGTCGTAGGCGCCGGCGAGGTCCCTGATGCCTTCGACCTCGGGGGAGGGGACCCATATGGGGGAGATGTCGTGGGCGAGTATCGCCTTGGCCATCCTGGCGGCGTCGTTCCTGTCGTTCTTGGAGGCCGAGTCGGCGGCCGACCTGGGGATCTTCGAGACCGCGGCGACGACGCACTCGACGCCGAGCCCGGCGAGCTCCCTTTGCGGGGCGAAGCCGAGGTAGCCGCTCTCGTAGGCCGCGAGCGACGGCCCGGGGAACCCATCCATCCACCCGGCGATCTCGCCCCAGGGGTTGCCGGGGAACCTCCTCGTCACGGCCTCGCCGGTGTCCGCGTCGAGGGCGCAGACGGTGGTCGACCTCAGGTGGACGTCCATCCCGAACGCGGTAGAATACTTTGGCATGGGAGCCTCCCAACCTCGTTGCGGCGCGGCTGCGCCTATGGCACTTCAACATCATTGTCGCAGCCCCGACCCGCGGTCACGAGCGGGGGCTCCTATCTTTTTAGTGCCCTCGGATTGGGTCATAGTGTCTGTC
>NZ_SPFO01000004.1 GCF_005845035.1 Collinsella aerofaciens
GCGCCTTTAGACGCGAGCCCGGGGCCCGTGGGTTATACCCTAAGAGCAAACCACCCTTTTTAAGGGTGGTTCTGATTTTCGACTTTGTAAACTAGAACCTCCAATCTCTTTACGTTCCCTTTACGATTGCCTCCAGCGCAGCAGGTATCCTTTTAGAGAAGTATGACAGCCGTATAAACGCGGGCTGTAGCGGCGATGCCGCGGTACTTGTGTTATTAGGAGGCTTTAGTATGGCAGCACGTGCGGACAAAGTTTCGCGTGTCGACCATGATGGAGTTACGTTGGTGGAGGGCGCGACATCCGATGTTCGCTTTGCCTTCACCGAGCGCGCCGGTGGCGTTTCCGAAGATGCGTACTCCTCACTCAACTTGGGCTCGCATGTTGGCGATGACCCCTTTGCTGTTCAAGAAAATCGTCGTCGCGCGCTCGAGGCTATGGGTGCCGCCGAGTGCAAGCACAACCTGCTCATTCCCAATCAGGTCCATGGTGACCATATCGTTGCGGTGGTCTCGAACGGCGCCGATGACCTTGAGGACGTCCGCGAGCAGATTGCTGAGGGCTGCGATGCCATCGTCTGTACGGCGCGTAACGTGCCCGTGCTGCTCTGCTTTGCCGACTGCGTTCCCGTGGTGCTGGTGGCCCCTGGCGGATTTGCCGTGGTGCACTCCGGTTGGAAGGGCACGATTGCACGTATTTCTGCCAAGGCGTGCCAGGCGCTTTGCGATGCTGCCGGCTGCGATGCGAGCGACGTTTCCGCCTATATTGGCCCCCATATCTTGGGTGACGAATATGAGGTATCCCAGGAACTCATGGATCGCTTTGCCGCCGAGTTCTCTTGCATCGATGCGAATACCTCTCGCATGCTTGATCTTTCCGCTGCCATTCGCGAGGCGCTGGTAGATGTCGGTGTCGACGCGGATAATATCGTGGATACCCAGCTTTCGACCGTGCGTCAGAACGACCGCTTTTATTCCTACCGTAACGAGGACGGCACCTGTGGGCGCCATGCTGCGATCGGCGTGATGCTATGAGAAAGATCGTATCGGTCCTGAGCGCCGCTGTGCTTACGCTTACGCTGTGCGCCTGTTCTTCGGGATCTTCTACCTCTTCCATTACCGTGGCCGGCTCCACGACCTGCCTTCCTATCGCCGAGATTGCGGCCGAGGGCTTTAAGGAGGAGACCGGCATCGACGTGCTCGTTTCCGGTTTGGGTTCTTCCGCTGGGATCGAGGCCGTCAGCGCCGGCACGGCCGATATCGCCAGCTCCTCCCGTGGACTCAATGCCGACGAACAGGATCTGGGCCTGACTCCCATCGTCATTGCCCACGACGGTATCGCGGTCATCGTGAACGACGACAACCCCGTCGATAACCTCTCGACCGAGCAGCTCCGCGATATCTACGCCGGCAAGATTACCAATTGGAAAGAGGTCGGTGGCGAGGACCTGAGGATTCAGGTCATCAACCGAGACGAGGCGTCCGGTACGCGCGAGGCCTTCCGTACCATCGTGATGGATGGCACGCCGTTCGATCGCCGCTCGGCTGTTCTTTCGGGTACGGGCCAGGTGCGCGACGTGGTATCTCGTTCGCGTGGGGCCATCGGCTACATTTCGCTGGGCTTCGTCGATAGCCTCAACGCCAAGACCTCGGTCAAGGCCGTCTCGGTCAATCATGTTGAGGCGTCCGAGAAGACGGTCGCGAGTGGCGGCTATCCCATCTCGCGCGACCTTTACTTCTTTGTGAAGGGTGTGCCTTCGCAGCAGGCGCAGGATTACATCGACTATGTGACGTCCGAAAAGATGGACAAGCAGATTCGCGAGGCGGGCTTTATTCCCGTCACCAACGACGAGAAGGGGAGTGAGTAGCATGGAAGCACAGGAAAACTCCCAGACTGAGCAGAATGTTCAGACGCCCAAGAAGCGCGAGCTGGCGCTCGTATCGCGCAGTACCTATATCAAGGAGAAGGCGCTGCAGTGGATCTTCTTTGCCTGCGCGTTCTTGGCGGTCGTTACCGTCATCCTGATTTTTGTCTTTACCACGTACTCGGCGCTGCCCGTCTTTACTGACATCGGTCTGGCTGACTTCTTTAGCTTTACGTGGGCGCCTTCCGAGGGCCACTACGGCATCTTGTCGCTGCTTGCTGGCTCGGGTCTGGTGACCGTCGGTGCGCTCGCCATGGGCGTGCCGCTGGGCGTGGGTACGGCCGTTTACCTGGTCGAGATTGCCAGCAAGCGCGTGCGCAAGCTCATCAGCCCCGCCGTTGACCTGCTGGCGGGCATACCCTCCATCATCTACGGCTTCTTTGGCATGATCATCATCCGCCCGTTTATCGCACAACTGACCGGCGGCCTTGGTTTTGGTGCGCTGACGGCGTGGTTTGTGCTCGCCATCATGATCGTCCCTACCATCACCACGCTCACCATCGATGCTCTCAATTCCATTCCCATGGGCATTCGCGAGGCATCGTATGCCATGGGCGCCACAAAGTGGCAGACCATCTATAAGGTCGTGCTACCTGCCGCGAAGCTGGGTATCGTTGATGCCATCGTGCTGGGTATGGGCCGTGCCATCGGCGAGACCATGGCCGTGCTCATGGTCGTAGGTAACGCCCCGGTTATTCCCGACAGCATTGCGAGCCCCATCTCGACGCTCACGAGCCAGATTGCGCTCGACATGAGCTATTCCTCGGGTCTGCACCGCTCGGCGCTGTTCGGCATGGGTGTGGTCCTGTTTATCATCTCCGCCACGCTGGTGGGTATCGTTCGTCTGATTTCCAAGAAGAAGAGGGGGTAGGCTATGTCCGATTCCGTTGACACGACGGTCGATACGACCTCGTCGCGCGAGCGCATCAAGCGTGCCCTTTCCCACGGCAAGAAGGGCCGCATCAACAAGGACCTGTCCAACAAGATCATGCTTGGCGTGTTTCGTGCCGCTGCCTACATCACCACGCTGGTGCTGGTCGCTATCATCGCCTACGTGGTCATCAACGGCCTGCCACACATCTCGCTCGACTTTATCTTCGGTTGGCCCCAAGGCGTCAACGCCGAGGGCGGAATTTGCCCCACGATCGTCTCGACCGTCTATGTGACGGCGCTCGCCATGCTCATCTGCACGCCGATCGCTGTGCTGGCAGCCGTCTATCTGGCCGAGTACGCCAAGCAGGGCAAGGTCGTCGAGCTCATTCGCTACGCTGCTGACGCTTTGGCCTCGGTGCCCTCCATCGTTATGGGCCTGTTTGGCTACGCCTTGTTTGTCGAGGCTATGGGCCTGGGCCTTTCGATGGTCTCGGCCGCTCTGGCGCTCGCGCTCTTGATGCTTCCCATCGTCATGCGCACCACCGAAGAAGCCATTCGCGCCGTTCCGCGCTATATCCGTTGGGGCGCGTACGGCCTGGGCGCTACCAAGTGGCAGGTCGTCTCCAAGATCGTGCTTCCTTCGGCCTTTGGCCGCATTGCCACGGGCATCGTCCTTGCCATCGGCCGTGCCATCGGCGAGACCGCCGTGGTGCTCTACACCATGGGCCAGGCCATCAATCTACCTATTTCGCCGCTCGATTCCGGTCGTCCCATGACCGTTCACCTGTACCTGCTTGCCAACGACGGCATCAACATGAACGCAGCCTACGGCACCGCGCTCTTGCTGATGGTGATCATTTTGGCCTTCAACCTGTTTGCGCGCTTCCTGTCGCGCAAGCGTCGCTAGTTAAGGAGTCCCATGTCCGTTTATCAGTCCGCTCCCGCGTTGGAGCAAGCGGCCATTACGGCCAAGGATTTCAACTTTTGGTACGGTGACTTTCATGCGCTGACGGGGCTTGACCTCAACATCGCCAAAAACGCCATCACCTCCTTCATTGGCCCTTCGGGCTGCGGCAAGTCGACGTTTTTGCGCTGCATCAACCGCATGAATGACCTGATTGAGGGCACGCGCGTCGAGGGCACCATGACGCTCGACGGCAACGATATCTATGCCGAGGGTGTCGATCCGGTCGATCTCCGTCGTCGCGTGGGCATGATCTTTCAGCAGCCCAACCCGTTTCCCAAATCCATCTACGAGAATGTCGCCTTTGGCCCTCGTCTGCAGGGCGTGACTAGCAAAAGCGACCTCGATGACATCGTGGAAGAATCGCTCAAGCGCGCCAACCTCTGGAAAGAGGTATCCAATCAGCTCAACAAGGATGGTTTGGCGCTCTCGGGCGGTCAGCAGCAGCGTCTGTGCATCGCGCGCGTGCTTGCGGTGCAACCCGATGTCCTCCTGATGGACGAGCCCTGCTCCGCCATCGACCCCACTTCCGTCTCTAAGGTCGAGGATCTGATGGCCGAGCTGGCGCCCGAGATGACGATTATCATCGTCACGCATTCAATGCAGCAGGCAGCTCGTTTCAGTGACTACACCGCGTTCTTCTTGCAGGAAGTTGCCGGCGAGCCCGCTACGCTCATCGAGTATGGTCAAACCGACGCGATCTTCACCAGCCCGGTGGACTCGCGGACGGAAGACTATATCACCGGCCGCTTTGGCTGATCGGTGCGACTAGTCCCAAGCCGATCGGATCTGGTCCGGTGCGTATTCACTGTGCGGGCGGCATGACCGCACCCAACTGATTGGAGTGAACCATGCGCAAACTGTTTTCCCGTCAGCTCATCGAGGCCCGTCACGAGATGCTGAGCATCTACAAGGCCGTCGATCTGGCCCTCCACGATGCCGTGAAGGCCTATGTGACCGACGACCGCAAGCTCGCCACCAAGACCAAGAAGCGTACGCTTTCGATTGACGCACGCTGCGCCAACCTGGAGGCCGTCTGCTACAACCTGATTGCCACGCAGTCACCGGTCGCCTCCGACTTCCGCTTGCTGCAGACGATCATCTACGTCGACTTTAACCTGCAGCGCATGACCGATAAGGTTCGCCAGATTTGCCGCGCCACGCGTCATATGATCAAGGCCGACATCTCGCTGCCCAAGGAGCTTGTCGGCACGGTCGAGGCCGAGGCTGAGGCCGTCTACCAGGTGCTGGGCTCTTCGCTTTCTGCGCTCGTCACCAACGACATGTCCATCATCTGCAACTTGGCCGTCGAGGACGAGCCAGTGCACGCCGCCTACGAGAAGTTCTTCCGCACCTTTAACCGCATGGACACGGGCGATTTTATGGACGACGACAGCAACTATGACGACCTGCGCCGCGCCATCATGGTATCGCGCTATCTCGATCGCATCGCCTCGATTTCCATCGATGCCGCCTGCCGTCTGACCTTCCTGTTGACCGGACAGCGTATGACTGCCGGTGATATCGCCTGCACTGATGAGGATGAGCTCGAGAGCATGCGCGTGCCTTCGGGCGAGGGTGTTATCATGAGGCCCGCCGTCGATGCACGCTACGTTGCCAAGGTGCCCGTTAACGAGGTCAGCGAGGGTCTTCGCTACCTGCTCGATCATCTTGAGGATGAGGACGATGGCGAGGACGACGAGGAGTAAGTAACCCCGTTCGTCGAAAGATTGTAAATACCTAAGTGAGCGCGGCCTTGCACATGCGGGGCCGCGCTCTTGCGTTAGCATGGGACTACTTGTTTGGCTGTCAGCGGAGGCGATTGGCAATGGATAACTATTTGGACTTGATGCGCGCTCGCCGCGAGCAGATTCTGGAACGTTTTTATGCGGCGCTCGATCGCGCGGGCCGTCCCCACGACGCCGCGCGCCTCATTGCCGTGTCCAAGACCGTTGGTGTCGATGAGACCGTTGCCGCCATCCAGGCGGGGTATCGCCATTTTGCCGAGAATCGCCCGCAGGAGCTGGTTCGCAAGCTCACAGGTTTGGCGGAGCATCCGGAGCTGCCCGAGGTGCGCTTCGATATGATCGGCAACCTGCAGACCAATAAGATCAATGCGGTGCTGGGCTCAGCCGAGCTGATTCACTCGGTGGGTTCGCTGCATCTGGCGCAGGCGATCTCGAGCCGTGCTGCCCGCAAGATTGAGGCAGGCGAACTCGCCGGCCCCCAGCGTGTGCTCATTGAGGTCAATGTGAGTGGTGAGGAGTCGAAGGGAGGCTTTTCGCCCGATGAGATTCGCGCCGCCGCGGGTGAGCTTGCGGAACTTGAGGGAATTTGCGTACAGGGGCTTATGACTATGGCGCCCCGGGGGAATAAGGATGTGGCACGCCGCACCTTTGCGGGGCTTCGTGAGCTGAGGGATGAGCTGGAGGCGGCGCATCCCGATTTGAACCTGCCTGAGCTTTCCTGCGGCATGAGCGAAGACTTTGAGCCTGCCCTTGAGGAGGGCTCTACGCTCGTTCGCCTGGGCAGGGTAGTATTTAGCCCGGAGTTTGCAGTAAAATAAGGCTCTGAAGTGCGCACTGATTATCGGGGCGCCTGCACTAAACCGCGAGAGGACACAACCATGGGCTTCCTTGACGAGATTAAAAATAAGATGCACCTGGGCGGCCAGCAGGGTTACGACCAGGGTTATGGCCAGGACGACGACTACGGCTACGATGATGGCTATGACGATGGCTATCAGGGCAACGGCTACAGCGGTGCTTCGGGCGAGGGCTTCTACACCCAAGACGAGCCGAGCAACGGCCTGCTTGGTCAGACGCGCCGTGGTGAAGCTGAGTCGGTTGCCGTGTATACACGCTCCGGGCAGCTGGTCGGCGATGACTCCCGCCATGCCACGACGTATAACCCGCCTTCGCGCTCGCAGGACAGTGTTGCGAGCGGTTATCGTCCTGGTGCCTATGACACGCCGTCGAGCTACGCCGAGAACACCCGCGCCCGTGCCGCCGCTGCGCCTGCGCCTGCACCGAGCGATGCCTCGGCCTATGCGAGCAATATCATCAACGCCACACCGCAGCTGCCGGCCTATGTCCTGCGCCCCGAGAGCTATGACGACGTGGAGACCGTGGTGCGCCGCGTTCGCACCAAGCAGCCTGTCGCACTGATTTTTGTGGGCGTACGCACCGAAGTTGCCAAGCGCGTCTTGGACTTCTCTTACGGCTTTGCCTGCGGTCTGGGTGCCACGGTCAAGGAGGTGGGCGACCGCGTGTTCATGGTGCTGCCCGCCGGTTGCGAGGTCAAAGATTCCGATCTCAAGAAGCTTCGTGCCGACGGCTACCTTAAGTAAAGACAAGACGAGGAGATTCCCATCAACATCTACACTATCGTCCAGCTGGTCAATACGCTGTTCAACTTCTATTCCACGCTCATTGTCGTCTACTGCTTTATGACGTGGATTCCCATGAAGCAGGGTGGTTTGCTTCAGGATATTGCCGCGGTGCTTGATAGCGTGTGCGGTCCGTGGCTCAACCTGTTCCGTCGTTTCATCCCGCCGATGGGCGGTATCGATTTTTCGCCGGTCGTTGCGATTATTGCGTTGCAGTTGGTGCAGAGGCTGGTTCTGCAGCTTCTTATAGGTATACTCGTGTAGAACTGTCTTAGTAACTTACGTCGGGCGTGTAGCGCCGAGGCGATGAAAAAGGAGACTTGTTATGGCTATTACCCCTGCAGACATCCAGGCTCAGACTTTCTCTGAGGCCAAGCGTGGCTACGATCCTGCTGAGGTCGACGTCTTCTTGGAGACGCTGTCCTCTGAGGTTGACGCTATGCTCGCTAAGATCGTCGACCTTAAGGGTCGTCTGACTGCTACCGAGCAGCAGCTTGCCGATGCGCAGGCTCAGCTTGCCCAGGCTCAGGATGCCCCCGCCCAGGCCGTTCCTGCCGCCCCCGTGGCTGCTCCCGCCCCTGACTTCTCCGCTCAGGAGCGCCAGATTTCCGCTGCCCTGATCGCTGCCCAGCAGACCGCTGAGACCATCGTCAACGATGCCAATGAGAACGCTGAGCGTATTCGCAACGAGGCTGACGCCAAGGCCCGCGAGGTTATCCGCCAGGCTCTGACCGAAAAGCAGGCTGAGCTCGAGGAGATCGATCGTCTCAAGGCTTCTCGTGAGGAGTTCAAGGCCGAGTATCTCAAGCTCATCCAGCACTTCATGGACGATGCCCAGAACTCCTTCCCGGCCGACCTCATGGCCTCCACGCCGGTCGGTTCTGCCGCTTCTCCTGCGGTGACTGTTCCCGCCGAGCCGCTGCCCGTCGCTGACCCGGTTGTCCCCGTGGCCGATCCCTTCGCCCCGATCGACAACTTCGCTGCCGACGACCTGGACTAACATTCGGCCTACAATTTAGTGCCTAGAAAGGACCCGCAGCTTGCGGGTCCTTTTTTATGACTGTACCGGGGCGCGCAACATAAAAAACCGAGCCCTGCACATAGTGGCGCAGAACTCGGCGAACCGGTGAGCGGTCAAGGATAGGTTTTAGGGCATGTCCCAAAATCTACTTGAGGAGGAAGTCGGAGAGGGGAATGGTACGGGCCTCGCGATGCTCGGAATCGGCGATGTGGTCGGCAGGATATCCGCAGACGAGCATGTGATAGGGATAGACGCCCTCGGGCAGGTTGAACTGCTCCTGTGCCACCTCGGGCTTAAAATGGCATACCCAACACGTTCCCAGGCCCTGCTCGGTGGCCTCCATCATCATCTGATCGCACACTATGGACGTATCGATTTCACTGGAATTCATCTGGTCATACGGGCGCACCCAAGCGTCTTCGGTAACGCTACAAATAAGGAAGATGAGCGGAGCGCCAAAGATAGATCCATCACGAGCAAACCGAGGCTGACAAGCAGCAGCCTTCTCCAGAAGCTCAGGCGTATCCAGCACCATCACACGAGAAGGATGATTATTACAAGCAGAAGGAGCAATCCGCCCAGCCTCAACAATGGCATCCACCACAGCCTGCTCCACAGCCCGATCTTCAAACTCACGACAAGAATACCGACCCCGAGCCAGATCCAAATAACTCACAACCAAGCCCTCCAAATTCAGTGTATCAACCCAAAGCAAAACAAAGGGTACCCAAAGCCCGATCCAGCCAAACGTTTAAGGCGGTCCCAAAGTTCCCAATCGGGCTCAAAGGCCCTGTCAACAAAAGCCTCATTGCTTTCAAAGTATCAGCCAAAGTTCCCAATGGTGGTACGTAAGGCGAAGGGCCGGCCACGGTTTGCTTTCGAACGACTCTGCAAAGCAGCCGGAGTGAGAAAGCAAACCGTGGCCGGCCCTTCGCCGCCGGGACACGTACCCCCAATTAACTGTTCTTCATGACAATCGAATCCACAACATCGGCCACATTCTCGCAGCAGTCGGCGCAGTACTCCAGGAAGGCGTAGACGTCACGCCAAGCGATGACCTCGAGCGGATCCTTGCCGTTAACGTGCAGGTTGCGCATGGCGTTGATGTAGAGCTCGTCGGCCTCGGACTCGATGGTGTTGATCTGGATGACCAGCTCGCGCAGCGTTTTGGACTTGCGGTAGTTGGGAAGCTCGACCATCAGGTCTTTCATGGCGCGGCAGGCGTCAGTCACCTTGTGGGCGATGACGATGGCGTCGGGATGGATGCTCTGAATGTTGGTGAAGTAGACGCGCTGCACGACGCCCTCAATACGGTCGAGCACGGTGTCGAGCGCGCAGCTCATCAGATCCAGATCCTCGCGCTCGAGCGGGGTGATAAAGGCGGTGAGCAGGGCGTCTTCGAGCTCGTGGTGCTTCTTGTCTGCCGCATGCTCAATCGCATGCATCTTATTGAGCATGTCGTGAATCTGCGCGGGATCGAAGTTCTCAAAAATCTTGGTGAGCAGCTCTGCGGCCTGGACGGCGAGGTCGGCGCAAGCGACGTAGTTGTCAAAGTAGAACGAATCGGGTTTCTTTGCCATGGGTGGGTCCTTTCGAGGCGAAGACGGGTGGGCGAAGTAATGCGGTCCGGATGGACGTTCGGTTTGATTAGAGGAACATCATGAACAGCTTGGCCATGACAAAGCTGATGAGTCCGCAGGCGGGGAAGGTGAAGAACCAGGTGAACATCATGTCCTTGACGACTCCGAAGTTGATGGCCGAGAGGCGCTTGACGGCACCGACGCCCATGATGGCGCAGGTCTTGATGTGTGTGGAGGACACGGGGATGCCGGTAAGGGTGGCAAGCAGCAGGTTCGCGGCGCCCGCGAGGTCGGCGGAGAAGCCCTGATACTTCTCGAGCTTAACCATGCTCTGGCCGACGGACTTGATGATGCGCTCACCGCCCACGCTGGTACCGATACCCATAGTGGCCGAGCACAGCAGCATAATCCAGATGGGGATGCCGGCATCGCCGACGCTGGTCTGGCCGTTTGCGAAGGCCACGCCTAAAAAGAGCACGCCGATGAACTTCTGTCCATCCTGCGCGCCGTGCATAAAGCTCATGGCCGCAGCGCTCGCGATCTGAGCGTATTTAAAGAAGACATTGGCACGTCGCCTGTTGGCGGCGGCGAAAAGAATCGAGACGAGTTTGCACAGGACCCAGCCCATGACAAAGCCCAGGCCGATGGAGAGCGCCAGGCCGTAGATGACCTTCATCCACTCGTGGACGTTGACGCTGCTCGCGCCGCCGAGGGCGATAGCGGCACCGGTCAGGCCGGCGATAAGGCTGTGGCTTTGCGAGGTGGGGATGCCAAAACGCGACGCTGTGGCGCCGTAGACGACGATGGAGAACAGGGCCGCGCACAGGCAGGCGAGCGCCATGGTGCTGTTTCCGCCAAAGTCGACGATATGCGAGATGGTATTGGCGACGCTCGCATTAAAGTGCGTCATGATGAGCACACCGAGGAAGTTGAATGCGGCGCTCATGAGAATGGCGGCGCGGGCGGGCATGCAACGCGTAGTGACGCAGGTCGCGATGGCGTTGGGCGCGTCGGTCCATCCATTGACGAAGATGGCGCCGAGCGCGAGGATCACGGTGACGGCAAGGACTGGGTTCGACACAATTTGGCCGAGGAAGGTTGAGAACGTTACGTCCATATATGGGCTTTCTCGAAGTTTGCAGGCACGTTACAAAAACATGATAAATCGTATCACCTCCTGCGGGTTTCTTTACCGAGTTCTGATGGGAGAAGTGAATTTTTTGGCACTAATATTGAATATTAGCCCTGTTGACCGCGGGTGTTCTTTTTGCTAACACACCATGAGGACACGTGTGCGTGCCCCAACATCCCAAAACCACAGTCTGTTCGCTTTACAATATGCAAACATGCGTTCGATAATAGGAGGCATGGAATATCGACAGACAGATGGCAAAACTCGGCGCGTGCACAAGCAGTATGTGGACGTCGTGGCTCGCATCCTCGCGGGCGGACAGGTCGTGCCGGTCACCGTCTGCTGGGTCGACGGTCGTTGCTTTACGATTGACGAAATTATCTCGACCACCGGGTTTGGCCTGATGGTCCACGGCATCCGTACGGCAACCTATAAGGTGCGTTTTGGCGGGCACGCGACCGAGTTGTATCTGGAGGACCAGACGCGCGAGCGGGCGGACGGCTCGCAGGCACACGTGATGCGTTGGTGGGTCTGGGCCTTTGATCGCACGCTCGAGGGCGAGCGCCGTAGGTAAGGACGTACGGCATTCGGGTACAATGAAAGGAATCTTGTCAGCTACTGCGCTGTCGCGGCGCTTTTGAAAGGACGAAATTATGAACGATATTCAGGGCTATCAGAACGGCCCCATCGAAACCGGCGCAAGCCGTGCCAAGGAGATGTCGCCGCGTGCGTATAATCTTGCCATGTCTGCCCTCATCTTCTTGGGCTTTTGTGCCATGGGCGTCGGTGCTTACTTTACGAGCACCATGTCGTTTGCGCGCATGATGATGAGCGGGGCTGCCCTACCGCTGGTTTTTGGCTCGTTTATTTTGACCATCGTCGGCATGGTCATGATGTCGGCCGCCGCCAGCAAGCAGTCCGTGGGCCTGTCCCTTGTGGGCTACGTAATCTTTGCGAGCACCTTTGGCCTGACCGCGTCGTTTGGCCTTGCCAACTACGACCTGCCCACCATCAACACTGCCTTTATCGCCACGGCCGCCATCACCTTTGTCTTTGGCGCCTTGGGCGTGACGTTCCCCAAGTTTTTCCAGCGCGTATATGGCATCGGTTTTGGCATTCTGCTCGCTACTATTCTGGTTGAGATCGTGCTGATGTTCATGGGCGTCTCACAGACCATCACCGATCTGATCGTGATCGTGGTGTTCGCCGGCTTTATTGGCTACGACACCTATGTTGCCACGACGGTGCCGCCTACGCTGCCCAACGCCGTGCTCATGGCGTCCAATCTGTTCGTGGATATTATCAACGTGTTCCTGCGCATTCTGAACATCCTCGGCCGTCGCGACTAGTGGCGAATTGCGGCGGTGCTTGCCGTACGTGCAAATCGATGCGAAAGGCGGTCCTTCGGGGCCGTCTTTTTTGTACGCGGCGGGGTATCATGGATGGGAAAAGCCGATAGCGGCAGAGACCGAGAAAGGTGACCACTTATGGCAGACGTCGACAACAGGAACCGTAACCGCAGGTCCAACCGAGCGGGTCAGCCCAATCCCAAGCGCGAGGCCCGTGCCAAGGCCGCCGAGCGTCACGTGGCAACTGTGTCCGAAGCGTGCGCCAAGGATATCGAGCGTTCGCTTGCCGGCGTGTGCGAGTTCGATGGTATGCCTGCCGGTTTTGTCGCGGCGATGAAGGCCAAGGTTCAGAGTGCTGTGGCCGCCGAAGAACAGGTTGCCGAGGACGTCGAGGGCGCGGAGGCTGCCGAGACCGAGACGGCGCCCGAGACCGAGGCAGCGCCTGAGCCTGCCGAGGAAATCGCCGAAGCTGAGTCCGCGCCTGCTGAGGAGCCCGCTCCGGTTCTGCCTGAGGTCACCGTGCTCGATGCCTCCGCCACGCAGGCCATCCTGGACAACGGTCGTGGCTATGCGCAGTTCTGCGACATGGCCGTGCTCGCCTTTGCCTCGTTCACCAACCCGGGCGGTGGCTACATCCAGGGCTATCTGGGCCAGGAGGCCACGCTGTGCGCCGATTCGTATCTGTACAACGTTCTCGATAAGCAGCGCAAATGGTACGGCGAGAACCGTCGCCGCAACATCAACTGCGAGCTTTACCGCAACCGTGCGCTGGTGGTGCCTGCGGTGCGCTTCGACCGCAACCACGTGCATGCATACGCCGACGTGATCGTGGCCGCCGCGCCCAACGTTAAGCGCGCCCGCCAGGAGTATCGCGTGAGCGACGATGCTCTGCTGGACGCCCTGCGCGACCGCATTCGCTTTGTGCTTGCCATCTGCGACGAGCTGGGTCGCGAGAAGCTCGTACTGGGCGCTTGGGGCTGCGACAACAACGGCTTTGACGCCGAGGCCGTGGCCGAGCTCTTCCGCAAGGAGCTCGCGTCGGGCGACTTTAAGGTCAAGCAAGTCTTCTTTGCCGTGCCTTCTACGCGCTGGGATGAGGATTTTGCCAAGTTCGAGCACGTGCTGGCAAACTTCCCCGAGCGCAACGAGGAATCCTATGCCCAGGTTGCCGCTCGCGCTGCGGCAGCTCGCGCCGCCGAGCAGACCCAGGCTGCTACCGAGGATGATGAGGACGAGGACGATTGGCGCAAGTACCTGTAATTGGTACGTGCTGACAGATGGGTCGAGCCGGCGGGAGAGGCTGCTTCCGTCGGCTTTTTACTGAGCGAGGGGCTTACGATGAAAAACGTTCTATGCTTTGGCGACAGCAACACCTATGGTTACGATCCGGCGGGCATGCGCGACGGCACCGCGGTGCGCTATGCGCAGGATGTGCGCTGGTGCGGCGTGGCCCAACGTGACTTAGGCGAGGGCTGGCATGTAATTGAAGAAGGCCTCAACGGCCGCACGACGGTACGCGACGACATGTGCCATCTGGACACCAATCTTAACGGCATCCGCGCACTTCCGATGCTGCTCGAGGCCCATAAGCCGCTGGACGCCATTGTGATCATGCTGGGCACCAACGACTGTAAGACGGTCTTTAACGTGACAGCTTCCGATATCGCCCGTGGCGCCATGGCGCTGATTCGCGCCGTCCGCGCGTTTCCGTGGACCGACGCTGCGCCTTGTCCGCGCATTCTGCTGATGGCGCCTATCAAGATCAAGCCGCAAATCGCCGATGTATATATGACCGATTTTGACGAGCGTTCCGTCGAGGCCTCGGAGCATTTTGGCGAGTACTACGCACATGTGGCTGAGCAGTTTGGCTGCGACTTTTTGAATGCCGCCGACTTTGCCGAGCCGGGCGATATCGACTATCTGCATATGATGCCCGAAAGCCACGAGAGCTTGGGACATGCCGTGGCGGCCAAGCTCCAAGAGATGCTCGGTGAGTAGCACGGCCCCAAACCACCGCAAAGGTGCCTGTCCCCTTTGCGGTGGTTTGGGCTGCGAATCTTAATACTGCCACTATTAACAGCGCCCGTTTTACCTGCTGGTTTGTTGGGAAATATCCCAATTTATCCCAAGTGCGTCGCAAACGGAACGCGCCACCTGCTCGCGGGAGGGGCGAATATAATGCCGCCCGGACACGCCCGGCAGGGAGTGGCCCATGAGCATCTCCATGAGGTCCCAGGGCATGTGCAGCTCCATCTCGCAGATGGTACGCCATGAGTTGCGGAGGTTCGACCACGGGATGTGCTCGATGCCCTCGGCTGCGCACCACTTCTTCCATCTATGATTGCACATCCCTCGGTTCATGGGCAGCCCGTCCCCGCGATCTGCTAGCCACTCGGAGCCTGCCGCACGGCGCTCGTCTGCAATTTCGAGCAGGCGCCCGGCGGCATCCGGCAGCACCACGACCGTGCGTATGGACTTCCGCGTCTTGAGTACGCCGTCAGCCGTGGGCTCGATACCCGCTTGCTCCATCTGGCGCACGAGGTCGACCGTTGCGAGCGTTGTTGATCCTGCCGCGAACGACATGACCTCATCGGTGCGGATGCCCAGCGACTCACCCGACCGGCATGAGCCAAAGCACGCCATGATGAACGGCGCCTCGAGCGAGGTCCCGTGCAGGCGCCCCAGGATGTCCTTTGCCTCGGCGAGCGTGTACAGGCGCTTGGAGCGCTCGCGCGTCTTGCGCGTGGGCATGGTGTATTTCACGGTGGCGGCAAATGGGTCGATGGGAAGCACGACGAAGCCCGACACGGTTCCGTATATCTTGCGCAGGGTGAGTAGGGCGGTGTCCGCCGTCGCCGCGGGGAGAGTCAGAAGCCATTCCTGCAGATGCACGGGGCGCAGCTGGTCGACCGGCATTGAGCCCCATGTGGGGCCGACGTAGTTCGCCCACGACCTTGTGACGAGGTTGCGGGTGTTCGGCGCGAGCGTACCGGCGGCCACCTGCGCCTCCATGGTCGGTTCGAGCCATGTGCCGTATGCCTGGGCGACAGTTGGCACCGGCTTGTCATCGGCACGCTCGACGTGGATGCGGTCGAGTTCGGTGCATGCCTCGCGATAGGTGCCGTATACCGTCTTGGTTTTGCGCTTGCGTCCACACGGCGTGTTCTCCTGCCATCGGAGGATGTATTTCTTGCCACGCTTGGCTTCGGTGATTGAGCCCCACGCGCGGCGCCTCTGCTTGCGTGTCATATAATGTCCCTAGGTTGCCCAGAGCTATCTCCGTGTTACTCCGGCATCCTTGTTGTCACCCCACCGCGCCAAGGTTCCAGCCGTGCGCGATGGGGTTTTCTTTTTTGCTGCCGTTAGTCCATCTTTTATGACGGACTAACGGCTACGCGACTGCGCGGCGCTTGGGCCTGCCCGAGCGGGGCGTGTCGGTCAGACGCGCCGCTATGCTCTCCACGGTCACGTAGGTACGGCGGCCCTTGCGGTAGCCCGTAAGGATCCCCGAGTCGAGCATGTGGGTGATCCTGCCGGGGGAGACGGAGAGCCTGCGCGCGGCTTCGGCCGCCGAGACCGTCTCGCCCTCCACGATGTACCCCTCGTCCGTGGAGAAGGCGACCATCATGGAGAGCCCGCCGTCTGCGGGCTCGATGAACTCGGGCTCGGGCACGGCAAGACCGTCCTTCACGAGCGCGGCCACGTAGGTGCTCGCCGCGTCCACGGACTGCTCGGCGGCCTCGGCAATCGTGTCGCCGCAGGTGAAGCATCCCGGCAGTGAGGGAAACTCCACGTCGTAGCCGCCGTCCTCGTCGGGTGTGAGCACCGCCTGGTAAACGTATGTCTTCATATCTTTCGACCCCCAAGGGGGCGGGGCTAGAGCCACCCCGCCGTCTTAGCTATTTTTCGGTACGTCCCTATCGGTATCTCCTTCTTGGAGGTGGGCACGCTGATCTGGATTCCTTCCTTTCGCGCGACCACGTGGCTGCCCTTGCCGGTGTAGAGCGTCCAACCCTCCTTCTTGAACCGCTTGAGCACCTGCGCGGGCTCCTGCTCCTTGGGCATCTCTCCTCCTTTCGACAATTTAATTATAAACAGTTGATAGTTAGCAATCAAGTAAATTATCAAGTATTTATAGTTTTAAAATTGACCACACGGATCCGCCAAGATTGCCGCACGTGGTTTCTTTATGTCTGGAGCTGTCAAAGAATCTTTGACAGCTGAGGTGCCAGCTTGGGTTTTTTAGAAAAAATCGAAAAAACCTAGCCGCGCCGCGGGTCATAATCGTGATGAACACCATTCACGCTCCTGGAGGTACCCATGGCTCGCTATAACGTCGGCGCATACACGTACGAGGACGATTCCCCCGACACGATGATCTACGACGGGCTCACGGGCATCCCGTTGAGCTTGGGGTACGAACTCGTGTCGCAGGAGCGCGGGGACACCGTGAAAGTCGTCGCCCTGGGCGTGAAGGACGGCACCGCGGGCCCCGTCCCGTTTGCGACGCTCAGGCCGTGCGCGTACTCCCTGGCGTCCGAGTACGACGTGCGCGCCGTGAGGTGCCCGCAGACCGGGCAATGGGTCCTCATCGGGTACATGGGCGTCTAGAGGAAGCCCGCGATCTTCCCTCCGATGGAGAGGATGCCTGCTACCAGTTCACCGCCCTTCTTCGCTATCTCCAATCCCTTGATCATGCGGTCGGCCAGCGATGCCTGGTCGCCACGCTTTGCTGCCAATTCCATCTGGGCGAGGCATGCTGCGAGCATGTCTTTGTCTTCCGTAGTGAGTCCCTGGTCCGCAGCGATCGTCTCCATCAAGTTGTCGACGGATGCCCTCAGCGAAGATGAGGACGTCGAGCTCGAGCTTGAGGTCGCATTGCTGTCTGCGTGCTGCTCGACGCTCACGTTTGTCCTCGCCGTGGAGGACTTCATCTTTTCAATCTCATAACTCATGCGCCTGTCATCGGCGTACAGCTTCGCTTTCGCCTGTAGCCGCCGTATGTCCTCGGCGGCATCTTTCCTCCCGTATGACGACTGCCCGCCAATCGTCGCGCGGAACATCTTCAGGCCCACGCGGACCTTGGGCACCACTGTTTCTAGCGCCGACTCGATTCTCTTGGCCTCGCTCACGAGGTTGTAGGAATCGGGGTTTGCTAGGATTTCCCCGCATTCCGCTATGAGCTCATCAATTGCGTTGTCCATGAAATGTGCTCCTAAATGAAAAAGGCGGCCGCCCATTGGGACAGCCGCCTTTTTCATTTGGACGCGGGCCCCGTGGGGTCCCCGCGTCAATACCGCTGTCCAAATTACCGTTTGTCCTCGGCACGGTCAAGCCGATCAGCCTATTTTCGTGGGGTTACGAAAATGGGGGAGTAGCTGGCGTTTTGGCGCCATCTACGCGGACCTTACTTGATCCGCTTCCAGCCCTTCGATTTCAGGCGCTGCAGCCTGATTTTGGGACAGCTCGGCCTGGTCGCGTGCCGTCTCCAGGATCTTCGAGCGCCTCTTCTCGGTGCTCTGCCGGTAGCAGGCGATCAGCTCGCCCTCCGCGCCCGCCGGCGCCGTCGGCCTGTCTTCGGGATGCTCCTCGTACCAGCCGAGGAGGTCGTTGGGGTCGGTGTGCAGAACCTTCGCGCACTTCCAGAGCTGCTCAATATCGGGAAGAGTTTTCCCTCGTTCCCAGTTGCCTACCGTCTTGATGTCAACGTTCAGCGCGTCTGCCAGATCGGCCTGCGAATATCCGTTTTCTTTCCTAGCCTGCTTCAGTTTTAGGTTCATCGTCACCTCCAATATAGGGAAGTATTTACCGAGGATTCTATAGATACACAAAAGAAAAGGCAAGAAAAGCCCTAGTTTGCTATTGCAATCGGGAAAAGATTCCCTATACTCTGATTTGCACAGGGAAGAAGTTCCCTATTTCGAAAGGAGGAAGACATGAAGTTTTCGAAGGACGAGTTCGGAGCGAACCTGCGCGCCGCCCGTGCTCGCGCCGATATGTCTCAGGAGCAGCTGGCCAACAAGGCGGGGCTCTCGGCATCTTCAATCATCGGATACGAGAACGGCTCGATGGTTCCGGGCGTCGACAAGGCGTATGCCATCGCCCAGGCCCTCGGCTGCACGCCCAACGACCTGATGGGCTGGAACACGGACGAGGCCGCGTAGGGATGGGGGAAGAGATGGAAGGCAAGAGTTACGAGCTGCCCGACGACATCACGGGCCTGGGCGGCATGGTGTCGTGGGCCGACGAGCACGGCGAGTGGCACACGGAGGTGTTCGAGTTCCTGGCCGACGCGCGCTATGCGTTCCGCGAACACGTACGGGCCGGCGACGTCGCCTACCTCGAGCGCCTGGTCGCGCTCGACCGCAGGCAGGCACTCGACCCGGTGTCCTATGACGTCATGGAGATCGACCCCGCGCCGGGTGAGTGGCCGTTCGGCCGCGGTCGCGAATGACCCGGGCGCTGCTCGCCTCGGCCGTCGTGATGGACGCCGCCGGCTGGATGTGCGCCGCGCAGGGCGCCTACGGCCTGGCGCGTGGCTGCTTCGCCGCCGCCGTGCCGTTCATCGCGGCGTGGGCGCTCGCCTCGCTCCGGGGCTGAGGCCCTTCCCCGAGGCGGCACCGGTCCCGGCGGGCTCCGTTAACCATCCGCCGGGCGTTCCAGCCGGTGCCGTGCCGGGGGAGGGTCCGCCCTACGCCCGACCCAAAAAAAGAGCCTCCCGCAGCGTTGGAACCGTACGCGGGAGGCCGACCTGAAAGGAGGTCATCCATGGATGATACCAGCAATAACCCCCAGACGTTCCGAGCGCTTGCCGCCGAGCTCAAGTTGCCGCGCAAGCTGCTGTACACGCTCGACGAGGTGTCGCGCGTGCTGGGGGTGCCCTACAACACCCTTCGAGACGAATGCACCGCGCGCAGGCTCACCTACTGCCTGCCCGAAGGCCGCTGCCGCGGCTACCTGGTGCGCCCCGAGTGGGTCGACGAGTGGATCGAGGAGGGAACCCATGAGCGAGATTCTTTTGCTGCTTAGCGACCGGGTGTCGGCCTGGTGGGGGACGTTGTCCGAGCGGACGCAGAGCGTCGTGTGCGCCTTCGTGATGCTCGCGCTCCTCGCCGTCGCGGGCGTCATCGAGGGAACCGCCCCGAGCGGGATGTACTACTAGCCCCTATTTACCTTGACAGCTATATAGCGATCGGGGCGGCGGCCCGGGGAAGGGAGCCGCCCTATGGGACAGGGAATGCCGCCCGTATGGTCTTTCGTCCTCTTTGCGCTCGCGTTCACCATGTTCTTCGTCCTGGGACTCGCTACATCCGGAGCGCTGTCCGGATGAGCGCGATGAGCGTGGGCGCGGCGGCGCCGCCGATGAATCCGGCAATGGCGCCGGAGACGACACTGAACAGCGCCACGAGGTAGTCGTGCCTGCGGCCGCCCCGGACGTTCTCGCGCTCGATGCGCGCCGCCTCGTCTCGGTCTAGGAACCAGCAGCGCCCTTCCGAGGTCAGCTCGCCGAAGTACTTCGGGTTTTGCTCGCCGCCCGAGCGGCCGTCGAGGAGACCCTTTTTCGCGAGCGTCTCGTATACGCGGCGCTCGAGCTCGTACTCGCGGGAGTAGGTACGGATCTCGCAGCCTAGAGAGTCTATGCCCTGGAGCGTTGAGAGCTCGTTGTCGAGCCTGTTCCAGATGAAACCGTCCACCGACTCGCCCCGTTCGGAAACCTCTTGGAGCCTCCTGAGATAGGACTGCTCCTCACTCGTCAATTCAACCATCCGGACCCCCGCCCCGATCGCTATGGCAGTTCATGCGAGGCCATGGGCCTCGAGACAGGAGGATACATGCAATTCGAGAAGAAGTCTGTGCGCCTGGGCGACATCCGCCCGAGCGGGCAGAACCCGCGCGAGGACTTCGGCGACATCGGCGCCCTGGCCCGCAGCATCGAGGCGACCGGCGGCGAGCCGCTGAACCCACCCGTGGTCGTGGCGGACGGCAACGTGTTCCGCATCGTGGACGGCGAGCGCCGCTACCGCGCGCTGTCCTCGATTTACGGGGAGGACCGCGAGGTGTCCGCGCTGGTGGCGGAGAGCATGGACGAGGCCAACGAGCTCGTGGCCATGCTCGCCACCGACGACAAGCGCCAGCTGACCGAGGCCGAGCGCGCACGCGGCGTGCAGCAGATGCTCGTGCTGGGCATCGACGAGCAGCGCATCGAGCGCGCGAGCCGCGCCACCGCCGGGCAGATCCGCGCGGCGCGCCGTCTGCGCGGGCGCATCGACGCCGGCGCACAGGTGACGCTGGAGCAGCTCGAGGCCGCGAGCGCCTTCGACGATGAGAAGGACATCGAGGCCGTGTTGGCGGCCGGCGATGGCTGGGCGGGCAAGGCCGACAGCATCCGCCGCCGCGTCGAGCGCAAGGAGGCCAAGGCCGAGGACTACGACGCCTTCGGCGATGCGGGCATCCCCGTGGTGAAGGAGAAGCCCGAGGGTTTCAACTACGTTGCCTGGGTCGACCTGGGCGGCGTCGCCGAGAAGCTCGAGGGGATGGATATCGCCGCCGGCACCGTGGCCGTGTCGTCGGGCGGCTACTGGAACATCTACGAGCCCGATGACGGCTCGGGCGCCGTGCCCGAGAAGACCGAGGAGGAGATCCGCGCCGAGCAGGAGGCCGCGCGCGAGGACGAGGCGCTCAAGGACCTGTACAGGCGCATGGTCGGCTTCATCACGTCCGGCGCGTTCATCATGGCCAAGGAGCTCATGGATTGCGTCCGCGCGGACCGCCTTGACCCGATCGTGGTCGCCGGCGCGGCGGGCGTTGGTGGCGTCGAGGCCGCCGACCGCGTGTGCGAGGAGTTCATGGCGCGCCTCCGTCCCTCGAGGCCCAGCGAGTTCGAGGCCGGCCGCTGGCTCATGTCGGCGGCGAGGGACATGGCCAGGCTCAACACCAGCTATGCCGGCGACGATGCCGAGGGCTGGCTCGACCACTGGGAGCTGTTCCGCTCGGCGGGCTTCGAGCCCGGCGGGGACGACGGGTGGCTTTTGGCGAGGGTGCAGGAGAGCATCCAGAAGGAGGAGAAGGATGAGTAGCGAGGATGAGAACTACGTCACGGTGACGGTGAAGGCCAGGGGGCATGAGTACTCCATCCTCTGCCGCGAGGCAACGGTGGCAACGGTGGGGGCGGACGGTGAGCCCGGCCCATCGCTTCACGTCGGCACCTTCGACTCGAAGTCGATTCTGGTTCTCGCGGAAGCAGCCCTCTCGGAGCTGCTATCTGCCGGAGTCCGCGCCGGCATCCCCATGGACGCCATGCGTATCGAGCTCGTCTACGCCGCGGTGCACTGCGGGTTCCCGGAGGAGGAAGAGCGGAGCGCGATCTACTACGACCTCGACACCGACATAAACGGGGAGACCGCCAAGGAGGAGAAGGATGAGTAGCGAGAAGAAGGTCAGGGTGACGGTGGAGGCGTGCGGCGAGGTCCGCTCGTTCGAGTGCCGCGGCGCGGCACTCTCGACCGTCAACGTCGACGGCTCCGGCAACTCATGCTTCGTGGGCTCGACCAGCCTCGGTGGCCTGTTCGCGCTCACCTGCGAGTGCATCGATGTGCTCTGTGCGGCCTTCAGCCAGGCGGGCGTCTCGGACGGGCACGCACGCAAGCTCATGCTCATGGCTGCGCTCGGTGCCGACCCCCACGGGCACGCCGACAGCGTCCAGATCACCGACCTTGACGCGCGCATGGAGATCCGCGACATGGCGGCGGAGCTGGGCGTCGATGCCGACTTCTAGCGAGCGCCGGGCGGTCGTGCAGCGCGGGACGGACGGCCGCTGGTTCGCCCGCCCCTACATGGGCACCGACCGCGTCACGGGCAGACGGATCAGGCCGTACAGGTCGTGGGATGCGGAGCTGACGCGCGAGCAGGCCCAGGCGGAGTGCGACAGGTGGATCGCGACCTACATCCCGTCCTCGGCGCAGGACAGCTCCAAGCGCCTTTCATCGATGCTCGAGACCTACGTCTCGGACCCGGTGAACGGCCTGGCCGACAACTCCGTTGCCGCCTACCGCAGCGTTATCAGGACGATGGTGGAGCCGACCATCGGGCGCATCCCCTACGACCAGCTGCAGCCCTGGGACGTGTCCGCCGCCTACCGCATGCTGCTCGCGCCCAGGAGCGGCAAGGGCCTTTCGCCCAAGACCGTGCTCGTCATGCACGCGCTGCTCAGGGGCGCGTACAGGACGTGGGGCCATGCCATCGGCCGCGACATCATGCTCGAGGTCCCGGCTCCCAGGGCGAAGCCCGCGGAGCCGTTCGCCCTGTCCGAGCTCGATGCGGACGAGCTGTCCCGCGCGATGGTGTCCGCCATGTCCTCGCGCGACGCCACGGGCGCCAACATCGCCAGGCGCACCGAGGCAATGGCGGTCTTCCTCGCGCTTCACACGGGCCTGCGGTGCGGGGAGGTCTGCGGCCTGCAGCGCCGCGATTGGCGCCGCTCCCTGCACGACATCCACGTGGCGGGGCAGGCCGTCGAGAAGCCCAGCCTGCACAGGCAGGCCTACACCAAGGGCAAGCGTGCACGCAACGTCTCGGTCTCGCCGGCGGTCGAGGCGCAGCTGGAGCGCCACCTGGCGTGGCAGGACTCGTGGCTCGTCCGCAAGGGCCCCGCCGCCCCCGTGATCACCTTCGGCTGCGCGGGTGGTCTCGCGAGGCCGTCGACCGTGACGGCCCGCTTCAAGGCGATTGCGCGCGAGCTCGAGCTGCCCGGGGAGACCGTGTTCCACACGCTCCGGCACACGCACGCCACGTGGCTTCTCACTCACGGGTGGGACATGCGCCTGGTGCAGGAGCGTCTGGGTCACGCGAACGTCAAGACGACGCTCGAGGCGTACGGCTCGGTCATGCCGGGCCGCGACAGGGAGGCCGCCGCGGCCTTCACCGATTCGATCTACGGAGGTGACACGGATGAATAACTACAACTTCAACAGGGACTTCTACGAGGGCTGCCGAGCGCTCGGCGACAGGGAGGGCATGGCGCTCGCCTGGGCGATGCTGCGCTACGGCTACGAGGGAATCGAGCCAAAGCTGAAGCCAACGACCATGGCGGCGTTCACCTTCGCAAGGGGGCGCATCGACGCCATGGTCAACGGTAGCCTTGGGGGTCTCAGGCGGGCGGCCAATACGGGCAACCAAGGTGGTAGCCAAGGGGGTAGCCAAGCCAATGCGCAAGGGGGTAGCCGACAGGCTAGCCAAGGGGGTAGCCAACAGAAAGAGAAGGAGAAAGAGAAAGAGATAACCCTTGCGGGTTATAGCGAGGCCCGCCAAACCCCCGACGACTTCGACCCGCCCTCGATGGAGGACGTCGAGGCCTACTTCGCCGCTAACTGCCTGCGCGGCGATCCCCGTCAGTTCTTCGACCACTACGCAGCACAGGGCTGGACGCTGCCGAGCGGGCTGCCCGTGACCGACGTGTGGGCGCTCGCCCGCAACTGGAGCCGCAAGCAGGTCGGCTTCGATGCCGACCGCAAGGCGCGGGGCGGGCAGACCTCCCAGGAGGTCGAGCGGGCGTCCGTGTGGAAGCCCGCGAAGACGGATGCGGAGCGCATAGTCGAACTCAGGCGCGAGCTGGGTGAGGCGTCATGATCACCCTTTGGGAGATGCTCGAGAACGAGAAGGCCGACCCCGCCCACGGCCGCCCGCTCGACCTGACGCGGATCTACATGGCAAACGTCATGTCGCACGGGGATGCCGACCGGCTGACCAAGGAGCAGGAGCTCCACGACACGGAGGCGCGCGAGGCGCAGCGCGCCGACCTGTACGAGAGGGTCGCCGCCATCGCGGGCGGCAAAAAGCCGGAGGGCGAGGACCCGGAGCGCAGGCGTGCCAAAAGTGAGCCAACGGGCGCGAAGGAGTTGGGGCAGCAGGCACTGGGGTTTCCGCCGCTAGACGGTACCGGCGGCACGGCCGAGGAGGCCGAGGCTGCAATTAATGCCATATTGTCCGAAGAGAGAAAGCGAGAGACGCTTTGACCGAGATCTCAGCGGTGATGAGGGCCTACCGTGACGCCCTCGACAGGCACCGGATTCCCTGGGCCGACGACACGTACGACACCGAGAGGGTGGGCGGCTATAGGTTTCGCGTGGAGCGCACCGAGACCATCCTGGACGAGCACAGGGTGAGCGTGGCCTGGGGCTACCAGCTTCTTCCGGGGCGCGAGCCCACGGGCGTGACGATCGGCTACCCGAACTACCTCGAGGTGCAGTACGACCCGGTGAGCACCGAGCCGTTCATGGCCACGCCGGGCGACATCCTGGCCGACATCTTCGGCGTGAGGGGTGAGTCCCGATGAGCTACGCGTGTGGCCCCGCCGACTGGATAGACCTCGCCGTCGGCAGGCTCGAGGACGCCAAGCGGTCGCTCAGGGAGTGCGACAGGCTGCGACAGGGGTGCGACATCTGCGATGAGCTGCGCCAGGCGAGGCGATGCCTCAACAAGGCGCTGATCATGGTCGCGGAGGAGAAGGAGATCGAGAAGGATTGGAGCACAAGGTGAAGCAGAGGGACAAACTCAAACCCTGCCCGTTCTGCGGCCGCTCCCGGAACCTCTCCATCGAGGACGCCGGGGGCATCGACCGCTACGTCAACGGCGAGCCGGACGGCTCAATACTGATGTGGCACGTGTATTGCGGGTACTGCGGAGCCACCGGGCCGGAAGTCCTGCTGAGTTGTGAGAACGCTGTTACCGCATGGAACCGAAGGGACGGTGAGCGGCATGACGACTGATGACGAGCGCCGCGAGGTGGCGAAGAAGCTGCGCGGTCTTGAGGCTGGCGACTTTTCCGACGGCAGGTTTTACGACTGCGGCGAGGTTGAGACTGCCCTCGGCCTTGTCGATTACGGCTCGTGGTACGAGGAAGCCGATGTGCGTCACCTCGCCGACCTCATAGAGCCGGAGCCGGAGAGGACGTGCCGGATGGATAAAAGCGAGTTCGCCGGTTTTGCCCCGGAGTACGAGGGGCTGTATTCGTGTCCTAAGTGCGGCGAGGAGACGGCTGTTTTGGCATGCGTGAACGAGGGCGGGGACATGGAATGGATAAAACCGCGGTTCTGTGGTTCCTGCGGCGCGAAGGTAGTGAGCGAATGAACATCGAATTGCCGAAAGACGCAGAAGGGCACGATATTCCGCCTGACACCAAGGTGCTTTACACATGGGACGGTAGCATCCTCAAGGTGATTAAATGGATATCCGACCCGAACAAATATGTTGGCTGGGTAGTCAGAGTGAAGACAAGTAAGTTCGAGATGAACGCCCGCCCTGAGTTCCTATACCTAACTCCACCCGACACTTGGGAAAAGCTGCTGGAGGACTTGGGCAGGGGTGAAGACGAACAGAAAAGCGCGCAATGCGCCTACTTTGATCCGGTCGATGGCCGCTGCGCATCATGCGCCGCCAAGGGGTATGTGGACTGCACGCAGATTGTGATGCGCGATGTCGCATCCCGCATCCGCAATCTGAGGGGTGAGGACTGATGCCGACTGACGACGAGCGCCGCGAGGTTGCGGCGAATATACGGGCTGCAGCCAACAGGGCCAAGGACGACTTGCAAGACGACACAGATTATTCTCGATCCGCCGTGCTATATGTTGTGTCCTGTGGAGTTCGTCGTAGCCTTCCTAACTACAAAGACCTTCTGCATCTTGCTGACCTCATAGAGCCTGCACCTGAGAGGACGTGCCTCATGCTCGACAACGGTTTCGAGCTTTGCTGCTCGGAGTGCGACCGCCGACACGATTATGACGACGAGCCGCAGTTTTGCATGGGCTGCGGAGCGAAGGTGGTGAACGAGGGTACGCATCTACGGGCGTGGGACGCGCCTTGCCCGGACGGCATCCACTCGTGCTCCGAGTGCGAATGGGTGCCCAATTGCCCGAAATGCGCGAGAAGGTGATGAGTGAATGAGCGAGCGAAGCGAGATTACCCGAGAACTAAGCCGCATGGTCGAGCGCAGGCTAGCAAACAAGACGCCCTACTGGGTATCCGAGTGCCGTCTCAACATACGCGAAAACGACAGCGCGATAGTGGATTACGTCTCGTTCACACCGTCATGGGGCCACGGCTCTGAGGTATCGGCGGCGGAACTGGGCAGGTTCGATTTCTATGAGATCAAGAGCTGCATGGCGGACTTCACGAGCGGCCACGGCCTCAATTTCGAGGGCGATACCAACATACTCGTGTGCGAGCGCGAGCTGGCCGACGAGCTCTGCAGGCGGCGCATGTTCCCCGCAAGCTGCGACAAGGTGCTTTGCCCGAACAAGTCGCGCAGCGCCCTGATCACGGCATACGAGCCGAATCCGGGTGGACGGCAATCGAGCCGAAGGAGCTATCCCGCCTCGCATCTACTGCTTTGCATGATGTCGAGGATGGAGTCATATGGAGCGGCGGTGGTTGAGTGATGCTTTGGCCCTTGTTAGAGTTTGCGAACACGCTAGCCTCGCTCACAAGCATGGCGCTCGGCAAGATGGATTACGCAATCTTGTTCGCAGTGCTCGCGGCGAACGCCAAGCTCGAGTCGATGCGGAGGGACCGATGAGCGATCACCCGTTTTCACGTCAGGAGTGGCTCGATCTCATAAACGCGCTCCCGATGGAGCGCATGGCCGACTCTCACAAGGCCTGTGCAGACTCGCTCGGAGGTCTCGCCGAGGCCGCGCAGTACGCCAAAGTGGGCGGTTTCGATGATGAGGTGATCGAGAAGGAATGGCACGGGAAGCTAATGAGGCCGTGACCTCGGCGGTCGAGCTTTTCCGTGACACCGCCTGGCGCACGGTGCCCGATCTGGTGTCGGGCCCCGCGCGCCGGGCGCTCGTGCATGGACGGGCCGATGCGCCGCGGGTGACGTCGGCGCAGATCGGGGAGACGGAGCGGAGGGCGCGTGCGCTGGAACGCGACCGGGCCCGCGCGCTCAAGAGGTCGAGGAAGGCTAAACGATGAGGTTGTTTGAGAGGTTGTGGCGGATAATCATCGAGAACCGCCGAGTGCGCAAGAGTATCGAGGCGCGGCGCGCCCGCAGGCTCAGGAGGTCGATGAGATGACCGTGATGTGGGACGTGCAGGAGAGGAGCTGTGCGGTCTGCGGGAGGATCTTCATCCCGCAGGCGCCGAAGGCCAAGTACTGCTCGGAGGACTGCCGGCGCAGGCACGAGCAGGACCGCGCGAAGGAGGCCCGCCGCAAGGGTACCAAGCCGAAGCGCGACAGTGTCGACCGCTATCTGGCGCCCACTGGGCCGGCGCACGACGAGATTATGGCCATGCGCCGCGAGGTCGCGATGAGATATTGAGTTACCGCAGGTAGATATATAATTAAGGCCGCTGGCGTTGGAGCGCCGGCGGCCTTTGGCAAAGACGCCTCCCGGCATCCTCTACATGGCGTAGAGCATGGTACCACGCGGGAGGTCACATGGACGCAAGGGAATATCTGGAGACTGTACGGGCCGCCCAGCGCGGCATCGACCGCCGCCTGGCGGTCATCGAGTCGATGCAGGCGCGAGAGCAGGTGCGCGCCCAGCGCTACGACGCCGTCGGCAAGGGCGCACACGGCACGGACTTTATGCGCTCGACGGACGATCGCATAGACTACGAGCGCCGCAGCGGCGCCGAGCTGTCCGAGCTTCGGCGCGAGGTGGAGCGGGGCCGTGAGCTCTGTGCGGGCGTACGCTCAGCCAACCCCGGCAAGCGCTGGGGCGACGTGCTGGAGCTGCGCTACTGCGAGGACCGCACACTGCAGGAGATCGCGGGGACGCTGGGCGTGTCGGTGAGGTCCATACAGGCGGACCTGTCTGCGGCTCTTGACTGGGTGGACCTCACCGGCCTCGCCCGTGCGCGACAAGGGCGAGGAGCTGCCGAGATATAACTTAATAATAGCTAAGATTTGTTGTTAAAGATATTGAGAAATCAAAACAATGAAGCCGGCTTTATCTCCAAGGGCGGCACCAACCACGAGAAGTTCGTCAAGGGCGACAAGCTCGTGCTGGTGAAGCGCCACAGGGAGATCGAGGACCAGATAGCCAAGAGGATTCTGAGACAGGCGGGGCTTCGCTAGCCCCGCCCCTTTGGGGCTACGTCTTGCATCACCCACGCAAAGGAGACTTGAATGGTTTACGTATGGGAATTCGAATTCTTTGATTCTGGCGGCATGGTAGATGCCGTGCCGTGCGGTTCGCTCGGCGGTGGCGGCACGTTCGGGTCCGACCTGAACGATGCCATCGCCAGTGCGGCGGACTTTCTCGCCTGCATGGTCGACGACCACCTCATGGGCGGGGTCGACCTTCCCGCGCCCGACTTTGGCCATGAGCCGCAGAACGGGGGCAAGATTATCGCCGTCGCAGTCAGCCGCGAGCTCGGTGACATTCCCGCCATCACCGCAGCCGATGCCGCCCGTATGCTCGGTGTCAGCTCTGCGAGGGTGTCGCAGCTGATAGGCGCGGGGTTGCTCGAATCGTGGAGGGACGGCACCAAGCGCATGGTGTCCAAGGCCTCCGTCGAGGCCAGACTCGCCGATTCACCCAAGGCCGGGCGCCCGAAAGAGGCTCCCGTCGCCATATAATACAGGTGCTGGTTCGCGTCAGCATGTCGGCCCCGATCGCCATGTGCGGTCGGGGCCTTTCTCTTGGTTCGCTATTGCGTGTCATTACGTGTGATTGCCAACTATTGCATGTGATTGCCGACAATTGCGCATGATTGCGTGCGATTGCGTGCGATTGCGTGCCGTTGCGCGTTGCGATTGGGATATAACTAGGGTGTCGATTCGCAGCGCCGCCCGCGCGGTGTGCGGGTCGGATGTGCGTGGAAGCACAGATGAGTGGCCGGGGTTCCCTTCAGCAGTTCAGGGACCCCGGCCTTTCTATGGAACGACAACGTAATGAGGTTGGTCCGTGGTCACACGCGAGGCTATCGTCCGTGCCGCCAACAGGTACGACACCGTGATGGCATGGGCATTCCGCCGCGCCCTGGGCATCGCCCGGCGTGCTGGCAAGCGCAAGGGTTCCGGCGCGGGCAAGGCTGTCGAGCGCCTGCGCTATGCGGGGCTCGAGGAATGCATGGCCAACCGAGGGCGCTCCCCGGAGGAGCGCTAGGCGTGGCCACCAAGACCCGCTACGCCAACGGCCACGCCCGCCGGCAGGTGCGCGCCTGGCTCAAGGCGCAGGGGCTGCCGTGCCACATCTGCGGCATGGCCATCGACTACGACCTGCCCGCGGGCGACCCGATGAGCTTCGAGGTGGACGAGATCGTGCCCGTGTCCAAGGGCGGCTCGCCCATCGACCGCGCGAACGTCGCGCCGGCCCACCGGATCTGCAACGAGCGGCGCGGCAACAAGAGCCTCGCCGCGCTCAACGGCTCGATATCGCCGCGTTCCCGCGACGTCGGCTGTGCGACCTCGCTGCCGTGGTGACCCGACCCTGGGGGATGGCCCCTCCCCGGGGGCCGAGGGCTCGCCCCACGGCATTGCGCCTTTTTTGCGCAGGCCCCGAAACCGAGTCCATACCGGGAGGTGCATGGAATGTCCACGAAGTCCACGAAGCCGAGGGGCAAGCCCTGGACCGCGGACGAGCGGGAGTTCGTCAGAAACGCGTACCCGGCGCTCGGACCTGCGGCTATCGCGAAGAAGCTCAAGCGGTCGCGCTCGGGCGTGTGCGCCCTCATCAAGAGGATGAAGGAGAGCGGCGAGATCGCGACCGGCGAGTCCACGGGGGAGTCCGTGGGCGCGGGCGTCTCGGCGCCCCCCGCGGACGGCCCGGACGGCCGCCAGGACACGCTCGGGAGGCTCCGGTGGGTGCGGCAGATCATCGAGCGACAGCTATACGACGCCGAGCCCAGCCAGGCGGCCCGGCTCGCCAAGGAGTACCGCGAGACGCTCGAGCAGATCGAGCGAATAGAGGGGGCTGGGGAGGACGGTGGCGACGATGTCATCATCAACGCCGTCTCGGTTCTGCGCGACGTCCTCGGCTAAGCCGAGGCTCCGCCTCGTCCAGCCCTACGAGAGGTCCATCGGCTCCCTCGCGGTCGAGCTCGCCCCGACGATGGGATACAAGCTCGTGCCGTGGCAGGAGCAGCTCGCCCACGACATCGGCGCCGTGGACGCGAGCGGCAAGTGGGTCCACCCGCGCGTCGGCATCTCCATCCCGCGACAGCAAGGCAAGTCCGTCGACATCATCGTGTGGGTCGCGGTCATGGCCGCGCTCGCCGGCTACAAGGTGCTCTGGACCGAGCACAACTACTCGACGACCATGGAGATGGTCGGCCGCTTCCGCAAGATCTTCGGGCGCCGTGTCGGCGACACGTCCGAGGGAATCCCGCGCTGGCGCAAGCTCCTGGTCGAGGTCTGCTCGCAGACCGGCCAGGAGTGGATGCGGTTCAGCTCCGGCGGCGTCATCCAGTTCTCGACGAGGACCAAGTCCTCGCGCCTGGGCTTCTCCTTTGACATCGTCATATACGACGAGGCCCAGGAGCTCACGGGCATCCACACCCAGGTTATCAACCCGACGACGACGTCCGGCGCGAAGCAAAACCTGATGATCGTGTACGCCGGAACGCCGACCCGCGCCGGCAACCCCGCCGAGGTGTTCAAGAACCTCCGGCAGCAGGCGTGGGAGGGCGGCGAGAAGGCGTCCGACCTGCTTTGGCTGGAGTACGGCGTCGAGGAGGTCGGCGACATCTGGGACGAGAGCCGCTGGCCGGAGGTCATGCCCTCGCTCGGATACCATGCCGACATCCGCGCCATCCGCACGGGAATGAAGGACATGGACGAGCTTGGCGCCGCCCAGGAGTACCTGGGCTACTGGCTGCCCTCGGAGGAGCAGGTGGAGCCGCCGGTCATCGGCGCCGCCGCATGGGGCGAGTGCCTCGTGGGGAGCGGCCCAGAGCTTACCGCCGGCTGCAGGATCTGCGCCGGCGTGAGGTTCAGCGCCGACGGCTCGACCGTCGCCGTGGCGTGCGCCGTGCGGCCGTCCGGGTCTGTGACTGTGCACGTGGAGCTTCCCTTCTGCAAGGACCCGGAGCCCAGCACGGATTGGCTGGCCTACTGGATCGCCGCGAGGGCGGGCAGGTACGCCTGCGTCGCAATCGACGGCAAGGCGGGCGCCGGCGCCCTGTGCGACAAGCTCGAGGGCATGGGCATGCCCAAGGACTACATCCTGCGTCCGAGCACCGACCAGGCCGTGACTGCCGCAAGCCTCATCTCGTCCGGCGCGAAGGCGGGCTCGGTCACGCATATTGCGTGCCCGGCGCTCGACCTGTCGGCCGAGACGTCCCCCAAGCGCAAGATCGGCTCCGGCGGCGGCTGGGGCTTCGGCGGCGACAACGCCGCGCCCATCGAGGCCGCGGGGCTGGCGTTGCTCGCGCTCAATACATCGAAGAGAAAACCCGGAATGAAGGCGAGGGTCACTTGATCTCGATACCTTACGCCGTGGCGTCCGCCGACGGCCTGCTCGAGGAGGACCGCGAGACGGTGCGCTGCCTACTCAACAGCTGGCAGACGCACTACAGAGGCAACCTCCTGCGCTCGGACTACTACGAGGCGCGCAACATGCTCAAGGACCTCGGCATCGCCGTGCCCGACTCGCTGCGCGACCTGGAGGTCGCGTGCGGCTGGGGATACAAGTGCGTGGAGGTCATGCGCGACCACATCGCCTTCGACGGGTTCACGTGCCCCGACGATGAGGACTTCGACGGCCTGCTCACCTCCGTGGCCAAGCGCAACAAGATGGCCACGCGCGTCGGCAAGGCCGTCAACTCCGCACTCAAGTACTGCTTCTCCATGCTCGTGGTGACGGCGGACGAGGACGGGCACGCCCGCATCTCGGCGTACCCGCCGACCCTGTGCACGGGCATCTGGGACGACGTCCACGAGTGCCTGTCCTCCGGCATGTTCGTCGTCTCCTTCGCCAAGGACCGCGGGCGGCCCACGGACCGCCCGGACTGGGTCAACGTGATGCTGCCGGACCGCATGGTGCGCATCCGCGAGGTTCGCCGCAACGAGTGGGCGGCGGAGTACGTGGAGCACGGCCTGGGCGCCGTGCCCATGTTCGTCATGCCTCACAACCCCGACGACGACCGACCGTTCGGCGTGTCCAGGATCAACTCCGAGGTGCGCTGGAACATCGACTGCGCCATGCGCGCCAACGTCAACGAGGAGATCGCCGCCGCGTTCGCCGCGTCCACGCAGAAGTACCTGCTGGGCACCGACGGAGACGCGTTCGCCGACAAGACCAAATGGAGCGCCTTCATCGGCTCCATCTTCGAGGTTACTAAGACCGAGGACGGCACGATTCCGCAGTTCGGCCAGCTCACGCAGCCGAGCATGCAGCCCATGACCGAGCACTTCGGCAACCTGTGCAAGCGCATGAGCGCCGCGACCGGCATCCACGTGGGGCAGTTCGGCATCATGAGCGATAACCCAAGCTCCGCAGAGGCCATCTACGCCGAGAACGAGCCGCTCATCCTCAAGTGCAAGAGCTTCATCCGCGAGGCCAAGGCGGCGCTGGCGAATGCCGCGACCGCAGCGCTCGCCACCGAGCTCGGGTGCTCGTACGACGAAGCCGAGGACGCCTGCGGCGTGTCCGTCCATTTCCTGAACCCCGCCATGCCGACGCTGGCCCAGCAGACCGACAGCTCCATCAAGCTCGCGTCGGCGGTCGAGGGCTTCGCCGGCACGCCGACCTTCTGGCGCCTCAACGGCCTCGATGACGACGAGGTGCGCAACGTCTCGTCCGAGATCAGGCGCAACGTGACGCGCTCGGCGGCGCTCGACCTGATGGCGGGCGTCACCCAGGCGGCGGAGCCCGCGCCGCCCGCCGATGATTAGCGCAGCTGAGTTCGCGGCCTACAACCGCGCCGTGGCGAAGATAGGCGACAGGGCGGCATCCGACGTGGAGGCCGCCGTGCTCGCCTGGTGCCGCGCCCACGGGGACGCGACCGTCGCCGAGAAGCGCGAGGCCGCGAAGCTCATCATGGAGGGCTTCATCCAGGGCTACGACGACGTGGCGGCGGAGTTCGCGGCGCAGTGGTACGACGCCCTCGCCGAGCGCGAGGGCGCCAGGCTGCAGCAGGCCGTCACCGTGACGACCTACAGGCCGAAGTCCGTAGACGAGGTCGCGCGCTACCAAGCGAAGAAGCTCGTGAAGGGCGGCGACGGGGCGTTCGCCAAGGCGTGCGGCGAGTACGCCAGGAACGACGCGTTCCGCAGCCTGAATGAGACGATCATCTCCAACGTGGGCCGCGACAGGAGCGCCGGCGTGCGCTTCGCGCGCGTGCCGACGGGTTTCGAGACCTGCACCTTCTGCATCATGCTCGCGAGTCGCGGCGCGGTCTACCACACGCGCAAATCCGCCGGCGAGTTCAAACACTTCCACCGGCACTGCGACTGCAAGGTCGTCCCCGGCTTCGAGGACGACCCGGACGCGGAGCTCGTGGAGGGCGTGCGCCCCGAGGAGCTTCGCGAGCAGTGGGCACAGTTCAAGAACATCGATGAGGATGAAAGTCTGACGAGCGCCGACAAGGACGCGGCGAAGCGTGCGGTGCTCGGTTCGCCTGGGCCTCCAATCGTGTACAAGAAGCCGAAAGAGACTTTCGCGCACGAGCGCGGCGGCTCCTACGATCTCGCGGCGCACGAGGCGCTTCGGGCGGCCGGTCACGAGGTCGTCGTCCGCAAGGAGGACGCGCCGGAGGGCTTTTCCAATATCGACCTGCTGCTCGACGGCAAGCTATGCGAGCTGAAGAGCCCGACAAGCGATGCGTCTGGCGTCAACGGGCTTAGGTTCATCGAGCGCAATATAAGAAAGGCAGTGCGGCAGTTCGAAAAGGCGGAAGGTGGGCCGGTAAAGCCTTCTATCGTCGTGCTTAACTGCGAGGAGGTCCCTGTGACAAGAGAGGACGCGCTGAAGCGCGTGCGGCTTGAGATGTCGAGGCATGACATCGACCACGTTATCTTGTTGACCAAGGGCGGGGCCATAGACGACATAAAGAAATAAGCCCCAGGTTAGCTATCCAGCACGCCCAGGGCTTTTCAAATCAGATTATACACACCTGGCTAGCACAATGGCAGTGCGGCGGTCTCCAAAACCGCTTACCGGGGTTCGATTCCTCGGCCAGGTGCCATCGGGGCGTGGCGGAATGGCAGACGCGCGTGCCTCAGGAGCACGTGGGCATCGCCCGTGCGGGTTCGAGTCCCGCCGCCCCGGCCAAAACGTTGAACCAGGCCATCCGCACGGGTGGCCTTTTTCATGCCGAAAAGCGCCCCGCACGGGGCGGAAATGGAGGGAGCATGGCCAAGGAGACCACGCCCGCCGAGACCGATCCGATTGACCCTGCACAGGGCGGAGAGACCGATCCGGCGCCCGACTACAAGGCGCTCTACGAGAACGCGCTGAAGGAGTCGCGCAAGTGGGAGAGCCGCTCGAAGGCGAACCTTAAGGAGCTCGACGAGCTCAAGGCCGCAACGCCCAAGACGGATCCGACCGTGGAGGAGCGCCTGAGCTCGCTCGAGAGCGAGAACGCCGCCCTCAAGGCGAGCGCCGCCCGCTCCGCGCTCGTCGACTCCGTGGCCAAGGCCACCGGACTCGACCGCTCCATCGTGGCGACGCTCAACGGCGAGGACGAGGACGCCCTCACCGAGCAGGCCAATGCCGTGGCGGCCATCACGAAACCGGCCGGCGGCGCGCCGAAGGCGCCCGAGGCCGGCGGCAAGCCCAAGCCGGGCAAGCCCTCCAAGAAGGACATCCTCGGAATCGAGGACAAGAAGGAACGCATGGCGGCCATCGCCGCCAACATCGACCTCTTCAAGTAAGGGGAGAAAGGGGCCCCAATGCCCGATATCAAGACCCTCGCAGCCGCGCGCAACGTCGACCTCGTGAACACCTTCACCAAGTCGCTGGAGAAGCTCACGGCGATGCTGTCCACCTGCGCGCCCATCCACGCTGCCGTCGGCGAGACCCTGCACCAGAAGAAGATCACCGGCAAGCTCTCCGAGGTCGCGTACACCGCCGGCCAGGACATCCCGCTTTCCAGCTACACCTACGAGGACGTCACGACCTTCGAGGTGACGCTCAAGCCCTACCGCAAGCAGACCACGCTCCAGGAGGTCAAGAAGCGCGGCTACGACGGCGCCGTCGACAAGACCGACGCCGCGATGATCTCCGACATGCAGCGCAACATCAAGAAGGACTTCGTCGCCGCGCTCGGCGCCGAGGGCACCACGGCCGCGACCGGCAAGAGCCTCGTGGCCACCGCCGCGAACGCCTGGGCCGCCCTGTCCAACCTCACCGAGGAGTACGGCTTCGGCAGCGGCGAGACCGTCTACTTCGCCAACCCGGTCGACTTCGCCAAGCAGATCGGCGAGTCCGAGGTCTTCAGCGCCTTCGGCATCTCCTACATCGAGAACTGGGCGGGCCTGGGCACGCTCGTGTCCACCGGCTCCGTGACCGCCGGCACGATCTACGCCACCGTCAAGGACAACATCAAGGTCTACGTCGCACCGACCGACGGCGACGACCTGTTCGGCTTCTACTCCGACGAGAGCGGCTACATTGCCGTGTCCCACTCGCCCGAGCTCAAGAGCCTGACCTACGACACCGTGGCCTACGTCGGCCTCGTGTTCTTCGCCGAGTACATCGACTTCGTGGTCAAGGGCACCATCGCCCCGACCGCCTAGGAAACCTAAGGAGCATCCATGATCGCTTTGGTCACCTACCCGTACCGTGACCGCGAGACCCTCGCGGTGCATCTCGTGGGGGAGGAGGTCGAGCTGACCGACGAGCGCTTCGCGGAACTGTCCGCCGGCGGCCATGTCGACCTCCCGCCCGCCGAGACGGAGGCCGCTGCGGAGCCCGCCGAGGACGAGGACGTCGTGGACGACGAACCCGAGCAGCCCGTGCACGAGAAGCCTTCACCCGAGATGACCGTGCAACAGCTGCGCGATGCCATCGAGACCGCCAACGGCTTCGCCCCGCGCAAGGCGACCAAGGCGGAGCTCATCGCCATCCTGGAGACGCTCTAGTGGGCGCCTTCGCCACAGTTGCCGACTACGAGGCGCGCTGCGGTGCCGCCGAGGACGAGGCCAGGGTTGCCGCGCTGCTCGAGGATGCCTCGGCGTACCTGCGCGGGGCATATCGGCGCCGTATGGGTGTCCAGTACCTCGCCGGCTCGAATCCCACGTTCGATGAGAACGTGAAGTCCGTCTGCGTGGCCATGGTCGCCCGGGCGGTCAACGCGCCCGGCGCCATGGCCGGCATCACCCAGCAGTCGCAGACGACCGGCCCGTACTCGTCGAGCGTCACGTTCGCCAACCCGACCGGAGACCTCTACCTGGGGCGCTCCGACCTCAAGCGGCTCGGTCTGGCCGGGTGCCGCGTGCGCAGTATCCAGCCCATGACCGCCGCTGACCGCTGGGAGGAGGCGTGATGCCGATGGCTGGGATACCGACCGAGACGGTCACGGTCATCTCCCGCAAGACGGTGTACGACGACCTTCACGAGCCCGTCTCCGAGGCGGTCGCCGAGCGCGACGTCGACGCCGTCGTGGCGCCCGGCGCCACCGCGGACCTCGACGCCTCGCGGTCGGAGGGCGCCACCGTGGCATACACGGTGCACCTCCCGAGGGACATGGCCGGCATCCGCCTCAAGGGCTGCTCGGTTCGCGTGCGCGGTGAGGAGCTGCGCGTCGTGGGCGACCCGAGGCCCTACGCCCCCGAGACGTGCCCGGGACGCTGGTGCTACCCGGTCGAGCTGGAGGCAGCCGATGGCTAGAGAGTACATCTGGGGGAAGTTCAAATGGAATCGCGGCGGCTACGCCGAGGCGATGGACGGCAACGCCGCGCTCCAGGGGATGCTCAGGGGCAAGGCCGAGGGCATCGCCGCCCGCGCGACGTCGATGCTCGCGCCGGACGGCCACGACGTCCCGGCATTCACCGTCAGGAAGTGCCAGGGCAAGCTCGCGAAGGGCTTTTCGGTCCGCGCGAACACGAGTCACGCAAAACGCGCGCAGGCCAAGCACAAGCTGCTGACCAAGGCGGCCCTGTCTTCGAAGGGATGACCACATGGATATTGAGGCCGAAGTCGCGCGCTGCCTGTGCGAGCTCACCGATTCGGACGCGACGCTCGAGCCGGTCGCCGGGCACCCGGAGCCGTACGTCACCGTCGAGCAGGTCGGAGGGGGCGGCGGCTTCCTGGAGCCGGTCCAACTCGATATCGACTGCTGGGGAACCGAGGGCAAGGGCGGCAGGAAGCCGGCGAAAGCCCTCGCCGAGAAGGTGAAGGCGGCCGTCCCGTCCCTTGAGGACGAGCTTCCCAACGTCTTCCACCCGGAGGTCACGAACCAATACAAGATGCCCGACCCTGACACGCGCAGGGCGAGGTACGTGGTGCAGGTCCAGCTCTGGGTCTGCGAGTAGTAGAAAGGAACGCGCGAATGGCCGAAGTCAGCAACGCGAACAACTCCAACAACGTCAGCGCCGGAAAGGGCGTGAAGGGCGGCTACATCTTCTCGGCCCCCGTCGGCACCACCCTGCCGGTCAAGGTCATCAAGAACAAGAGCGAGCTCGATCCCGCATTCAAGTGCCTCGGCTTTGTCTCCGAGGACGGCTACGTCGAGTCCGTCTCCGAGGACTCCAACGACACGGTCGACATGAACGGCGACCTCATGGACTCCAGCAATTCCAACCGAGTGGAGTCCGCACAGCTCACGCTCGCCGAGATCAAGGCGGAGACGCTCAAGCGCCAGTACGGCGAGGACAACGTCACCGACAAGGGCGGCCTGATCACCGTCAAGCACAACTCCGACTCCCACCCGACCTTCGCCTACGTGCTGCTCCTCCTCCTGAAGAACGGCCGCAAGTGGACCAAGGTCGTGCCGCGCGGCCAGTCCTCCGAGCTCGACGACCTCACCATCTCCAGCTCCGAGCTCTGCCAGCGCGCCCTGACGATGAAGTACCTCACCGACGAGAACGGCAATACCTGCTACGACTACATCGAGTCGACCGAGACGGCGGCGGCCTAATGGCGGCCAAGCGCCCCGAGGGCGCGCTCGTGTTCGAGTTCGACGGCAAGAAGTATCAGATCAACAAGAAGGCCATCCAGTCCATGAAGGTGCAGCGCGCCATGGCCTACGACGGCATCCCCGAGAAGATGCACGAGGTGTGGGATGCGATGGACGAGATCTTCGACGGTAAGACCGTCGAGTACATGGACGAGCTCGGCGAAGACGGGCAGGACTGCTCGGCGGAGCGCTGGGGCGCGTTCTTCCAGGCCGCCATGGAGGCGGCTGCAAAAAACTAGCCAGCTTCGCCGCCGCCTGGACCTGCATGAGGGGAGAGGTCGTCGCCGACTTCCGGCAGACGTACGGCATCGACCTTCCCCTCGGCGGCGGGTTCGACGGGGCGACGGACGAGGACCTTTGCCGCTGGCAGGTCCTCTACTCCCAGCTGCCGGCGCGCTCGCGGGTCTCCGTGCGGCTGGAGCCCGACAACCTGTGGGACGACAAGACGCGCCTGCTCGACATGATCGAGCATGAGCTCAGGTGCTTCCACTACGGGTTCACCGAGGATGCCAGGAAGCGTGTCAATGCCCCGCAGCGGATCATATCGCCGGGCGAACGCGCCAGAAACGAGCGCCGTAGGGACTCGGCGCTGGCGGCGAGGGAAGAGATAGCGGCGGCGCTCGGCGTCGATGAGTAGGGAGGCAATGTGGCGGCAAACGTAGGATCTGTTAGCGTGAAGGTAATGCCGTCCATGGACGGCTTCGCCTCGAAGGTCGACAGCTCGCTGTCCGGATCCGGCGCATCGACGGGCTCTAAGTTCGGCAAGGCGTTTTGCGGCGCGGCGGGTAAAACCGCCGGCTCGGGGTTCGTGGCGAAACTGACCGGGTCCCTATCGGGGGCCACCGGGGCGTTCTCGCGCTCGGGCAGGGCCTCGGGCGCTGCTTTTTCTGGTGGCGTGCTTGGGAAGGCCGCCGCCTTTTCCGGCGGCCTGCTGTGCGCCGTCGGGGACGGGCTCTCCTCCGTCAACTCCGTGTTCGGCTCGACCGGAACCACGGCGGGCGGGAACATGGCGAGCAAGGTCGCCTCGGGCTTCTCGGCAAAGGCCGCGGTCATCACCGGCGCCGTTGCCGGCGTGGTGCAGAGGGTCGTCTCGACGGTGTCCTCGAGCGTGGACGCCGCGGTCGCGCGCGTCGACACGCTCAACAACTTCCCCAAGGTGCTCCAGTCGCTCGGCTACGGGGCCGACGAGTCGCAGAGGAGCATCGACACCCTGTCCGACAGGCTGTCGGAACTCCCCACGAGGCTCGACGCGGCCGCGACGGGCGTGCAGCAGCTCGCTCCTTCGTCCAAGTCGATCGACCAGGCGACCGACCGCTACCTCGCATTCAACGATGCCGTCCTCGCCGGCGGCGCGTCCGAGGACATCCAGTCCAACGCCATGACGCAGCTCACCAAGGCCGTCTCCACCAACAAGATGGAGATGGACGCCTGGATGAGCATCCAACAGGCGATGCCGGGCCAGCTCGACCAGGTCGCGAAGTCCATGCTCGGGCAGAGCGCATCGGCGTCCGACCTATACCAGGCCATGAAGGACGGCAGGGTCACGGTCTCGGACTTCGCCGACGCCGTGGTCGACCTCGACAAGAACGGCGCGGACGGCATCACGAGCTTCTCCGAGCAGGCAAAGGCCGCGACGGGCGGCATCAAGACGTCGTTCTCCAACATGTGCAACGCCTTCCCCAAGGGCGTCGCCAAGATCATCGGCGCCATCGGCTCGTCCAACATCGTCGGCGTCATCGACGGCGTAAAGGGCACGGTGAACGGCGCGTTCGGAGCCGTCACCGACGCGATGGCCGACCCGAGCATCCGGGACGCGGCGTCGTCGTTCGCTGCCGTGTTTTCTGATGTGATCGCGGGCGGGGTCTCCGTCGCAGGGGACGCATTTACCGGTGCGGCGGCGATGACCTCCGCTTTCTGCGAGACGCTTCTCAACAACGAGGCGGCTTCATCTTTCGCGGGAACACTTGACGCGCTCGGTTACACGGCGTCCTCCATGGGCGACGCCGTATGGTCGACCGTATCGCAGATCACCGGGTGGTCGAGTCCCGCCGAGGGCGCGGCAGATGCCGCAAACGCCCTCGACGACGCCTTCGAGGCCGCCGAGCCGGTCATCCGCTCGGTGGGCGACGCGTTCCAGTGGGTCTCCGAGCATTCCGAGGAGACTGCCCCGGTCGTCAAGGCCGTCGGCGGCGCCTTCCTCGTCATGAAAGTCGCCGGCGGCCCTGTGGGCTCGCTCCTGAAGTTCATCGGCGGCGCCCTGCTGTCCCTCGGGGCATCCGCACCCGCCGCCGGCGCCGGGCTTGCCACAACGGCGGCGGGCGAGACCGCAGCCGGCACGGCCGCGGGCGCGGCGGCCGGTAAGATGACTTCGTTCGGCGCGGCCGTCCTCATGGTTGGAGCCGGCGTTCTGCTGGCGTGCGGCGGCATCGGCCTTCTCGCCCTGTCCGCGATAAAGCTCGGCGAGGCGGGGCCTCAGGCCGCAATCGGCATGGCAGCAATGGTGGCGGTCATCGCTGGGCTGGCGCTTGGCGCCGCCGCGCTCGGGCCCGCCCTGACTGCCGGCTCCGTCGGCATGGTCGCCTTCGGCGCCGCCGTCGCGCTCGCCGGCGTGGGCATCCTGCTCGCAGCCACCGGCCTCGCGATTATGTCACTCGCGCTGCCGACCATCGCCGCCTGCGGCCCCGAGGCCGCCGTCGGCATGGTCGCGCTCGGAGCCTCCCTGTTCGTGCTGGCCCCCGGTGCCCTCACGGCGTCGGGAGGGCTGCTGGCGCTCGCCGCCGGGGCAGCGGCATGTGCGGTCGCCTCCGCGGCCCTCGGCATGGCCGCCATCGTCGCGGGCGTCGGCCTTATTGTCATGGGAGCTGGCGGTCTCTTGGCGGGCGCTGGCCTGTCGACCTGCTCCGTGCTCGCCATGCCGCTCGCGGTCGCCGCCACGGCCCTGGGCGCCGCCGCCATGGTCGGCGGCGCCGGCCTCATCGTGCTCGGCGTGGGCTCGCTCGTCGCGGGCGCGGGTCTGGCGGTGCTCGCCGTCGGCGCCACGGCTGCATCGCTTGCGACCGCCGCCCTCGCTCTTGGAATGGCTGCGCTCGACGTCGCCATGGCGGGCGCAGCCGTTTCCATTTCGACCTCGGCTGACGGGCTCGGAACCATGGGGAAGGCGATTCCCAAGATATCCTCCGGCGCCCCCGGTGCCGCAGCCGGCCTTGGTGCGCTTGCCGCTGCGGCGGCGGTCGCCGCTCCCGCCCTTGCCGCCGCGCCGCCGTCTCTGGCATCTTTCTCCGCCTCCTGCGGGGCGGCTTCGGCGTCGGCCCTGCTGCTTTCCGTCTCCGTGGCAGCAGTGGCCTCCATGGTCGCGGCGAGCATGGCGTCGGCGTCGGCGTCCGCAGTCTCGTTCGGCGTCCGTTCGGGCGCGTCCTTCAATCGCTTCTCGGCTTCCGCCAGGGATGCGGCAAGTGCCGCCCGCTCTGCGATCATGGGGGCCTGCCGGCAGATGTCGGCCGAGGTCGGATCGATGCGGCTCACGCTTCCGCGCATCAACGTGGGACCGCTGCCGCACTTCTCGATGAGCGGCAAGTTCGACGCACAGACGGGTTCGGTCCCGTCGGTCAACGTTAACTGGTACGCCGGCGGCGCGGTCTTCGGACCGAACAGCCCGCGCGTCATCGGAATCGGCGACAACCGGCGATACGACGAGGCGGCCATCCCGCTGAGCCCTAAGGTGCTGGGCGGGATCGGCAGGGGGGTCGCCCAGACGATGGATGTCGGCGGCGGCTCGGACGGCGCTGCGGTCATCGCGTGGCTCGACCGAAACCTTCCGACAATCATCCGGGAGTACACGCCGGTCACGCTCGAGCGCGACCTCGACAGACACATCAGGGCGGTGGCACATGCATAGAATGCACTACGTGTCGTCATCGGGCGAGAGCGTCGACCTCGATGGCAACGGCGTCTTCGTCGGCACCGCTGCGGGCGTGCGCTCGCGCGAGTGGAGCTACGACCTCTCGTGGCGCGGCGCCTACGGCATCTCGCGAGACGCGAGGGAGGCGACGGTCGATGCCGTGGCGTCCTCGGCGGCTGCCGACAGGCTCAGGCGGCTCGCGGACAGGGATATCTCCGTCGGCGAGCCCGGTCGCCTCGTTGTCGACGGTGTTTGGTACCAGCGCGCCTATATCGCTAAGTCCGAGACCTCGCAGATTTATGGCAGGCGGGGCATCGCCGCTACGCTTACCGTGCTGCTGCTCGACGGATCCTGGCGGCGCGAGGTCGCCCAGGAGTTCTACGCCCGGGAGGACGAGGACCAGACCGGCCTGGACTTCCCCCATGACTTCGAGTTCGACTACGGCGGATCGATCGCAAGCCGGTCGGTCACCGTCGATGGGCTGGTGCCTGCCGACCTTAAGCTCACGATCTTCGGTCCCGCGTCGTCACCGCGCATCACCGTGACGCAGGGGGACTTCATCAACGTCTACTCCGCGGACGTTGAAGTGCCTGGCGGCTCCAGGCTTATCATCGACGGCTCGAGCTTCCCCAAGACGATCAAGCTCGTCGGCATGTACGGTGAGACCGAGGACCGCTTCGCCGACGGCATGCGCGGAGAGGGCGCGGGAAGCGGCTCCTACTGCTTCGAGCAGCTGCGGCCGGGCACGTCCTCTGTCTCGTGGGACGGCTCGTTCGGCTTCACCATGACCCATTATCTTGAGGAGGGGGAGCCGCCTTGGAGCTCATAGTCTCCGACAGCGCCGGCAGGACGCTTTTCCCGATTTCGAACTTCGAGCTGGATATGGACTCGGGCTGGGGCGACGGCGTCGACAACTCGTTCGATCTCGTGGTGCGCGACTCGTCCGTACCGTTGCCGGAGGCCGCTTGGCGTGTTTTCGCCGACGGCCTGGAGATCGGCGGGCGCGTCGAGGGCTTTGAGCTCAAGACTGGCCGCACTTCGTCCGAGCTGCACTGGACCGGGTCGACCTGGACTGGAGTGCTCGAGAAGCGCCTTCTATGGCCCGATCCGGGCCAGGACTACCTTGTCCTCTCTGGGGACGCAAACGCCGTGCTGCGCTCCGCGGTTAAACGGCTCGACATCGGCTCCCTCTTCACAGTTCCCGATGCCGACGCCGGGGTGAGCGTAAGCTACCGATGCAACAGGGACGCACCCGACGCTTGGACCAACCTTAGGCTGGCGATGCGCTCCGCAGGCCTTCGCCTCGATGCGAGGTGGGTGGGCGGATCGTGCAGGCTCCAGGCGGTGAAGGTGACAGACTGGCGCGGCAGGGTCGACTCCGATCTCGTTAACTTCGACCTCAAGAGCGACCTGCTCGTCACCAATCACCTCAAGGCGGCCGGCAAGGGCGAACTTGCGGCCAGAGATGTCGTGGACGTCTACGCCGACCGGGAAGGCGGCGTAGGCACCGTGAAGGCGATGGCCGGCGTCTTCGAGCTCGAGGAGTACTACGACGCCAACAACACCGAGGGCGACGATCTCCGCGATCAGGCACTCAGCCGACTCAAGGACAAACAGTCCGAGGGCAGCGTGACCGTGACGGTCAACGAGGGCGTCGAGTTCGGCCTCGGCGATATCGTCGAGGCCAGGCACTATTCGCCAAACGTGACGGTCTCGGTCGAGATCAGCAGCAAGATCGTAAAGGCCGCGGGGTCGGGCTACAGCGCCACGTATGGCGCATCGCCTGGTGCGGTGGGGAAATAGGAGACTGCTATGAAGCAGATAGAACTCATCGGCCCGCCCCTTTACCAATGGGATACGGGTCGGCGCGTTCACATCGCGTTGCAGGGGGTGACGGAGGCACATTTCGCCGTCGCCGGATCGGAACGCGCATTGGTCGTCCCGGTCGTGGGCGGAGAGGCCGTGGTGCCCTCGCTTCTGCTTACTGCGGGCGTTGACATGGCCGTTTGGGCGAGCGATGGGCGCGACACGCACGCGCGCGCCGTGCTCAAGGTGCGCCCGAGGGCCAAGCCGGACGGCTACATCTACACCGATGACGAGGTCAAGACCTGGGCTGATGTCGAAGATTGGGTGCGAGAGCAGCTGAGGGCCGTAGGCGAGCCCGGCACGAAGTGGTATGTCGGGGGCGGCACCCCCGCCATAGGTGGTCGCGTCGGGGACCTCTATCTCGACAGTGAGACGGGCACCTATTATCGCTACGGCGAGATTGGAGATACAAATGGCTAACGCATGGAACCAAGTTGGAACGCTCAAGGGCCCCAAAGGCGACAAGGGCGCGACCGGCAACGCCGGCCCCAAGGGCGGCAGCGTCCGCGTGGCGAGCGTCAATATCCCGTCGGAAGGCGAAGTCGCATTCTCGGCGCTTTCCCCGTCTGACGGCGTGCAGGTCGGCGACCTCGTGCTCGATGCCAAGGGAAGTGTCTATCCCATTTCGGCGGTGGATCCGGGCAGGTCTACCGCCCGAGTCGGTTCCGCCATCAACGGCGTGAGCCTCAAGGGGCCCAAAGGCGAAACGGGCGACACTGGCCCCAAAGGTGCCGACGGCACGTCCATAACGGTCAAGGGCGCGGTGAGCAGCGAGTCCGCGCTGCCGTCCGATGGCGACATCGGCGACACCTACGTCACGAGCGACAACGGCCACATGTGGGTGAAAACCGCCGCGACCGGTGATGCGCAGTGGACGGACCTCGGCGAAATGAAGGGGCCCAAGGGCGACAAGGGGGCCACGGGCGAAAAGGGTGACAGGGGCGACACCGGCCCCAAGGGCGCACAGGGGCCGGCTGGCCCAGGCATTACGTTCGGCCAAGGGGCTCCTACGGCAGCGTCGCAGGAGGGAGCCGTCTACATTGATACGGCAGACGGCTTTAAGGTCTACCAGTACGGTACGAGTGCCTAGTGAAGGGGGAGCGATATGGCGTGGACTAACATCGGATCGCTGAAGGGTCCCAAAGGCGATAAGGGCGAGACCGGTGCCAGGGGAGCGCAAGGGGCCCAGGGGCCGCGAGGGGAGACCGGCCCGATCGGGCCCAAGGGCGCCGACGGCACCTCAGTGACCGCTGGGACTGGCGCACCGACAGGTACTGCCGTGGTCGGTTCGGTCTACATCGACGCGAGCACGGGCAACCTGTACACCTACAAGGCCTAGCGGGTGACGGCGAAATGGCCTGGATCAAGTTGGGCAACATAAAGGGGCCTGCCGGGGAGACGGGGCCACAGGGTCCTGCAGCCTCGACCGCCCAGACGTTCCTCGCTGCACACCCTGTGGGCTCCCTCTATATGGAAAGCAAGGGCAAAAACCCAGGTGCCACCTATGGGGGAACGTGGGTCATGCGGGACAGCCAGAACGGCTTTATATGGGAAAGGACGGCTTAAATGGAGATAGTGACCGGTAAAGCGGGCGTGCCACACGTCAGCTCGTCCGACGACGGCCGCCGCATTGCGGGCGAAGTCGGCACTGGCAGCTATGTGCTGCAGACGGGCGGCAAACTGGCCCCATCTCTCGTCGACGCGAACACCGTCCGTATCGCGACCGGCGACATGATCGTGCAGGGTCGCCATATCGGCGTCACCTCGCCCGAGGACGTCAAGGTGGCGAGCGGCTCGCAAGGCAAGAAGCGCATGGACTACATTTGTGTCCATTACACCCGCGATGTGAGCGGGTCCAGCCCGACCCTTGTCGAGACGGTCGAGTGGAAGGTTCTCCAGGGAACCCCCGGCTCGAGCGCCGCCGCGCCGTCGGTGCCGAAAGGCTCTATCCTGGACGGTGACGCTGACGTGACGGTCCCGATCTGCTCGGTGACATTCGACGGACTGACGACGGGTCAGCCTAAGCTTCTCATCCCCAAACTGACTCCCCTGGCAGACCTCGGGGATTCTGTATCCCCGGTTTTCGTTGATTGCGGCATTACCAATCTGCCGACTACTGTCCGCATGGTTGGAAATATTGTTGTGGTCACGGTGTCCGGCACGCTAAAGAGTGCTGTAGGGGCCTGGGGAATGCTGACATTAAGTAACGCAGTGCCAATGACAAGAGATAGGCATAACTCGCTTCTCATTTCGCAAGACACAACCGACCCCCGCATCTTGCTGTCGGTAACAGGGACCCATCTATTCATAGAGTCCAAAGGGGCCTCGATACCCCAGGGCTCCTGGATGTTCGGCCAGCTTGTATATCTCTGCGTGTAGCATTCTGTATCCCGCGAGGTTGGCTATCAGTTCTTATATGGGAAAGACTTCTCGGGTCCCTATGTGGCTTACCGTAAAATAGGCTTCCTGGTAGAGATGTCTTGGAATTTCATTCAGGAATCATCACAGTTATGGAATGCAGGGACGTTGCCCGTTGAATTCCGTCCGACTCAATCATTCCTTGCGCCGGCTGTGCGTACATCTTCAAGCGGCATCGTCAACAACGGCACTGCAGAAGTCGAGGTTCAGAAATCTGGCAAAGTTGTCTTTATTAGCGCGGTAGCTGTTAGCCAAGGGCACAACATTGGACACTGCATCTGGATTGCCAAATAGGATACAGAATGCTAGAAACAGCAAAACATCACCGGGATAGTCTCGGCATCGCCCTTATAAGTCTGCACTATCATCCAACGCTGTTTCCCCGCCGACGAGACCGCCGCCTGGCGAATAAATCGCACGCCGGACAGTGGAAAGGCGAGCACGAAATTTCTGGCCTTGATTTCCGTATCGAACTCGTCGTAATAAAACGGGCCGTACTGCTTATTAGCAGAAAAAGTCACGCTGCGCACGACATGGGATACAGAATTCCTACCCGCCGAGTATCAACCGCTCCACCACCCTTTGTGCGTCCTTGCAGATGCGCGGCCTCGGCACGATGTAGTGCTCGTATGCCGTGCCGATATCGGTGTGTCCCAGCATCATGGCCACGGTCTCAATACCCACGCCTGCCTCCACGGCGAGCGTCGCCCACGTGTGACGGCATTCCGTCATCGAGGTCCAGGCGGCTCCGGCTTGGCGACATGCGGATTTGATGTGCCGCGCAATGGCGTCGGGCGACAGTTCGCACAGCCAGCCCGAGCGGCCTTTTCGCAGCGCGCGCAGGCGGTTGACGGCGAAGCGGGGGAGCCAGCAGGACCGCGCGGAGCGCTCGGTCTTCGGCGCCTCGACGACCTCATTGCCGCGCACGACTTGCCTCGAACGGCGGATGCGGACCTCACCGGTGCGCAGGTCGATGTCCGACCACTTGAGGCCGCACGCCTCGCCGCGCCGCAGCCCGAGGGTTACCGAGCAGATTGCGACCGCCTCGCACTCGTGTCCCCACAGCGCGCGGAGGTAGGCACGGACCTGGCTCGCCTCCATCGTGCGTGGGCAGTGCGCCGGCTTGCGCGGTAGCTCGACACCGGCGGCGGTTGGGTCGTACATCCGCACACCGAGACGGCGGATGGCCCAGCGGATAACCTGCCGCAGGGTCTTGTATGCCTTTTCGGCGGCCCCCGGCAGATCAAACGAATCAATCCAGCCCTGTACGCCCTCGGGCGTTATCGCCTCGAGTTCCAGCTCGCCCCAGCGAGGTAGGACGTGCAGCGCTAGCGCGCTCTCGTATCCGGCCAGGGTGCAGGCGCGCAGCCTGCCGCGCTTATCGTCCATGTACCTCGAGGCGGCCTCTGCAACTTTCATCATGGTCTCCAATCCCGTAAATCCCAGACGCGTGGGCTCTCAAGGAGAGGATACGCGCGTGGGATTTCTGCCACGAGAGGTCGAGAGAAAGGAGTCTAAATGGCATTGATCGGGACCCTTGTCGGGCCCGCAGTGCGCCTGGCGACAGACGGGAGGGGTCTCCCGATTCTCGCGTCTGATGAGCCTGAGGTCCCCGAGGGTTTCAAGGCGGACATGGCGTATGAGCAGCGGGGCGGTTCCATCTACCAAGTATGGAGTGTCGTGCCAGACGGGGTGCGCGATGACGCGGTGCGGCTTGCTGCCATGTCCGCCGAGACTCTCGGTGATGTGGATGCGCTGAAGGTACCCCAGCTCATCCGGCCGTGGTATGTGGGTGAGGCCTCGTATGCCGCTGGCGCGCGCGTGGCATATGGAGGCGACCTGTACAAGTGCCTGCAGACGCATGCACCCCGTATCGGATCTGAGCCCGATACGGCTCCGGAGCTTTGGGAAAGAATCAACCATTAAGGAGAAAAAATGTTTTACGGACAATTTGTATCTGGGTCTGTCTACCTGACTACGGACGGCTCCGGCCTGCCGATTCGCGAGGCGGCGGAACCCAACCCCGACGCCGGTTACCACACGGTGCTCGCCTATGAGCAGCATGACGGCGCCATCTGGCAGGTGTGGACTCTCGTTCCCGATGCCGGAACGCCTCAGGACGCTGCCCTCGTGCTCGCCCAGATCCAGGCGGCCACCCTCTCCGACCATGATGCGTTGAAGGTTCCGGCGCTCTATCCGCTCTATGCATGCGGTCACGTCTATGCGCAGGGAGACCGCGTGCTCTGGCAGGGCACGCTCTACAAGGCTATCTCCGGCCACACGGCGACCGCTGCGGACCCCGTATCCGATCCCCAGCACTGGGCGAAGGTCGTAGCGTCCACGGCCGGCGGCGCCGGCGTTCCCGAGTGGATCGGAGGAAAGTCGTACGCCAAGGGTGACCGGGTTACCAAGTACGGCACCGTCTACGAGTCGCTGATTGACGGCAACACGCTCGAGCCCGGCGTCGTCGGGTCTGACGGCGCCTGGAGCATCGTGAGCAACGGCTAGGGGAGGATCGTATGTCGATATTCTTCGTCCAGCTGACCGAGCCTCAGGTCTGGGCCATTAGCCTTGCATGCGTACTAATGCTCATGGACATCGTCACCGGCTTCATCAGCGCCGTCATCAACGGTACCGTTTCGAGCTCCAAGATGCGCGAGGGGCTCGGCCACAAGGCGCAGCTCCTCTGCGTTATCCTGCTTTCCATCATCATCGAGGCGGGCACGCAGCACGTCGTGGGCCTTGGCCTGGGCGGCGTGACCGTCACGGTCGTTTGCACCTACATCGCCGTCATGGAGGTCGCGAGCTGCATGGAGAACGTCTGCTCAGGCTATCCCGAGCTGCGCGACACCCCGCTCATGCGCATCTTCAAGCACGATGGAGGAGGCGACGCTAGTGGCGATCACTCAGCGTGAGGCCTTCGCGCAGGTAATTGAGCACCTCGTCTCGCATGACGGGGGAACGGGACACGGCTATTCCCAGATAAACCGCATGGGCGACGGCACCACGGAGGTCATCACTCTTTCCGATGGCACGACTGTGACCGTCGCGGGCGGCGACCGTGACTGTAGCTCGGCGGTGATAACCGCCCTGCGCGCCGTTGGCGTGAACACGTTCGGCGCCACCTATACCGGCAACATGCGCACGCAGTTGCTCAAGACCGGGCTTTTCGGATGGCGAAAGATGGGCGTAAAGTCGGCGCGGCGCGGCGACATCTATCTCAACGAGAGGCATCACACCGCCGTGTGCATCTCGCCCTACGGCTCCATACGCGGCGACATGCTGGCACAGTTTTCCATCTCGGAAAAAGGCACCGTCACCGGTGCAGAGGGCGATCAGACGGGGCGCGAGAGCAACATCAAGCCGTACTACAGCTATCCGTGGGACGGCACCTTGTACTGGCTCGGCGACGGCAAGACGCTCAGCGGCACAAACACCGAGGTCAGGGACAACACCGTCTCGAGCCTCGGTGACACGCGCTACCTCGGTCCCAAGATGATTAGTGAGCTTCAGCGCCAGCTTGGGACCTCCGCCGACGGGGTCATCTCGGGTCAGTGGCTCACTAACAAGTCTTATTTCTGGGCCGTCGATGCGGGTTGCGTCGAGTGGGCGAAGGCCGGAAAAGGTTGCGGCTCTGATATGGTCCTGGCGCTTCAGCGCAAAGTGGGTTGCAAGATCTACCCTGAGTTCTGCGGTGTCCAGGCTCGCCAGATGAACAGCGGAACCATCAAACAGCACCAGCGTTGGCTTATCGCACATGGCATCTCGTGCGGCTCGTCAGGCGCCGATGGCTACCACGGCCGTGACACCAACGTCGCGATCGGCAAGGCGCTGGTCCGTGGGTTGTACCGATGACCCTCGATTATTGATTGGCAACAAACGAAAAAGCTCCCTCCCTGGTTGTCCAGGGAGGGAGCTTTTTTTTGAATTAAACAAGACGATTCGTCAGTTCGACGGTGACCCTAGCGTATCCCCAAATTATCCCAAGTGCGCGTGCTAACCCGTTTTATGCGCTTCTGCCGTTGTTGTCGTACTTAAACCAGCAGGTAAACGGCGTGTTCGTTTTTGTCGTTCTTACAGGTCAGTACTGCCACATGTGATTGACGGGGCCGGAACCTTTGCCCATGTCAAAGCCGGCGGCGAGGGCGCCCGTTAGGTAGGCCTTGCCCGCGTTGACGGCGTCGGCAAGATCCATGCCCTGCGCCAGCGCGCAGGCGATGGCGGACGAGAGCGTGCAGCCGGTGCCGTGTGTGTTGTCGGTCTCGATGCGCTTGTGGCGGAACCACGTGGTGAGTGGATCTCCCAGATGGTTGCCCTCGTCATCGAGTGGCGCGGGTTCGGCCAGTACATCGTTGGCCTCGTTGACAAGATGCCCACCCTTAACGAGGGATGCGCAACCAAAGCGGCGGGTGAGGAGCATGGCAGCATTTTGCTGCGTGCGCTCGGAGTCGACCTCGTAGTCGAGCAGGGCCATGGCCTCGGGAATATTGGGCGTGATAACCGTCGCTAGCGGGAACAGGCGGCGGGTGAGCGCCTCGGCGGCATCTTCGGCAATCAGCCGTGCGCCCGAGGTGGCTACCATGACGGGGTCGACTACTACGTTTGTCGCGTTCCAAGCGCTCAGGCGGTCGGCGATAACCTCGATAATCTCGGCAGAGGAAACCATGCCAATCTTGACGGCGTTGGGGCGGATATCGTCAAAAACGGCATCGATCTGTGCCGCGACAATATCCGGGGAGATGTTCTGCACGGCGGTGACGCCCAGGGTGTTCTGTGCGGTGATAGCGGTGATGGCCGTCTCGGCATACAGGCGGTGCGCCGTGATGGTCTTGATGTCGGCCTGAATGCCGGCGCCACCGCTGGAATCGGATCCTGCGATGGATAGAACGGCAGGTACCTTACTGCGATCCATGTTCGCTCCCTTGTTCGGTCGGAATCAAATGGGTCTATAAGCCAGCATTATAAAGATGCCCGGGCCGACTCTATGTCGAACCCGGGCGGGCGATGCAATCTTTACGCAAATGCAAGCAAATGTTCACACGTCAACAATTGACAGGCACCGGCTCGCCGCCAGAAGCGGCCGCGGCGACAGGGCTAGTCCTCCATGCCGAGGTCGATCGTGGTGCCCTCGAAGATTTTGTTGACGGTGCGGACGGCGCACATCTTGCCACACATGGTGCAAGTGCCCTCGGTGGCGGCGGGGGACTCCTCGTAGCGCTTCTTGCCCGTAACCGGGTCGAGCGCGCACTTCCACATGGCGTCCCAGTCGAGCTTGCGGCGTGCCTGGCCCATCTTGTCGTCCATGTCGCGGGCGTGGGGCACCTTTTTGGCGATGTCGGCGGCGTGTGCGGCGATCTTGGTGGCCATGAGGCCGTCGAGCACATCCTGGGCGTTGGGCAGGCATAGGTGCTCTGCCGGTGTCACGTAGCACAGGAAGTCGGCACCGGAGCTGGCGGAGATGGCGCCGCCGATGGCAGCGGTGATGTGGTCGTAACCCACGCCGATATCGGTCACCAGCGGCCCGAGCACATAGAACGGAGCATTGTGGCACAGGCGCTTCTGCAGTTTCATGTTGGCGGCGATCTCGTCGAGCGCCATGTGACCCGGGCCCTCGACCATGACCTGGACGCCGGCGGCCCAAGCGCGCTTGCACAGCTTGCCCAGCTCGATCATCTCGGCGGTCTCGGTGGCGTCGTTGGAGTCGTAGAGGCAGCCCGGGCGGCAGGAGTCGCCGAGCGAAATCGTCACGTCGTACTCGTGGCAAATCTCGAGCAACTCGTCGTAGAACTCATAGAACGGGTTCTCGTTACCGGTGACCTCCATCCAGCCAAACAGCAGTGAGCCGCCGCGGCTCACGATGTTCATCAGGCGGCCGGTCTCCTTAAAGGTCTTGGTGACCGACTTGTTGATGCCGCAGTGAATGGTCATAAAGTCCACGCCGTCCTCGGCATGCGCGCGCACGACTTCGAACAGGTCGTCCTTGGTGAGCTTGACCAGCGGCTTTTCCATGTAGCCGATGGCGTCGTACATGGGGACGGTGCCTACCATGAGCGGCGTCTCGTCGATGAGCTGTTGGCGGAACTGGCGCGTCTTGCCCGAGTTGGAGAGGTCCATGATGGCGTCGGCGCCAAAGTCCTCGGCGATCTTGACCTTCTTCCATTCCTCGGTGGCATCGGCCTTGTCGCCCGAGATGCCCAAGTTCACGTTGACCTTGGTGGAAAGGCCCTCGCCGACACCAAAGGCGCGCATGCCCTTTTTGATATGCACGATGTTGGCGGGAATGGCGATGCGGCCGTCGGCCACGCGCTCGCGGATGTACTCGGGGTCGCGATGCTCGCGCTCGGCGACTTCCTTCATCTGCGGCGTGATCTGCCCGGCACGGGCGAAGTCGATTTGCGTGACGAGCTTGGGCTCGGTCTGTGTGCTCATTGGCACGGCTCCCTTCGTTGGCATTACCCATATCAGGTTTGCGGGTCAGGGCGGGCGCGCCCAATCTCAGCCTGCCGTCTTGTCCTGCAAGCTCCCCGTTTATGTAATGGGCTCAAGTATAGCCTGAATGGGTACGATTGGGCCAACGAGCGTGCCTGTGGGGAGGCGAACATGGAAGACAAGCATCTATATCGAGAGACGCAATGGGATGTATCGGCCGAGGAAAGCCGTGCGCACCATGGTCTTGTCGCGATTGGTTTTGCGGTGCTTGCCGTGCTGGTGATTGCCTTTTGTATCTGGACGTTTGGTGGTCGCGGCGGCGCTGCATGGGAGTTTGAGGCCGACGATGCCCTGCCGATCATGACGGTGAAGGTCACTGGCGGTAACACGGTGGCCGCGCCGGGCGACTACTGGTATCTGCGCGACGAGTTTGTGCAATTGCAGCTGAGCGGCGGGTCTATTCCGGGCGAGGAAATCGAACGCGTGACGTTTGATGAGGCGCTCAAAACACTGACGGTGGAGCTCAAAGATCAGGGCGATGTGCCCACGACCATGGATATCGCTCTGACGGAGTGGCGTCTGGAACCTCCGTCGGGCGTTACGGTATCCGACGTAGAGCGCGTTAAGGTTACCTACCAAGATGGCTCAACGAGCGAGATTGCAAAGGCCGATGGCTTGGCGGAGTAACGGGGCGTTTGGAAACGGCGGGCCTATTGTGCCTGCGCGTTCATGAATGCCAGGGTGTTTTTGTCTGAAAGCTCGGGGATGTGCCGATAGCCGATGTTGAATGCGGTAAGTTCGCTTGCATCCTCGAGCTTGTTTTCTGCCATCCACCGCACCATGGAGCCGCGCGCCTTTTTGCTGGCGGTCGAGCGCTGGATGGGCTTGCCGTTGCGGATACCCTCGCCAAAAAGGCATGTGACGGCCATGGCGTCGTCCGCGAGGTGGGGCAGAACGGTTTTGGCATACTCTACGCTGGCGAGATTGACGATCGTGGTGTTTGAGCCTGCCGGGGCGATAGCCCGCGCGAGCTTGTCGCTCCAAAACGCGTAGAGGTCTTGGGCATCGTCAACGGCGAGCTTCGCGCCCATCTCCAGTCGATACGGTTCGACGGCATGGAAGGGACGAACGCACCCGTAGAGGCCGGAGAGGATCCACAGATGGTCTTGCAGCCATGCGAGCTGCACTGAATCCATCACCTCGGGTGCCATGCTCTGGTACTGAATGCCGTGATAGGACATGATGGCGGGGGAGAGGTGACGGGCGAGTGCGGGATTGTCGAGATCGCCGTTCCCCAAGATGGGCTCGAACTCATGCAAAATGTCGAGACAAGGGGCCAGCAGCTTGTCGCTGACGTTCCACAGAGCTTGTAGGCCGCTGTCGCCTTCGGTTCGTTCGATGTCCAAGAGCGCATGGTGCAGCTGAGCGGTCTCGCGCGCAAAGGGCGGAATCCCCTGAACTTCAAAAGCATCTTGTGCCGCGCGCATTTGCTTGGCGGGTGAAACGATGACCTGGAGCATGAACTCTCCTCTGCCAAAAAAGTCGCGGCGGAATACGGTCTGCGCGAGCCGGTTGAAGGCCAGGTTAGTCCGTATTCCACCGCAAGTTATAAAGGGCTGGTTTGGTGCGCCTTACAAGGGTTGGTTAGGCGCGCTCGAGGAAGGCTTTGTACCCGCGATAGGCCTCGTAGATATCGGCCTTGTTGGCGACCTCCCACAGGGCGTGCATGGACAGGACGGCAACGCCGGAGTCGATGACGTTCATGCCATACTTGGCCATGATGTAGGCAATGGTGCCGCCGCCGCCCGCGTTGACGCGACCGAGCTCACAGGTCTGGAAGTCCACGCCGGCCTCGTCCATGATGTCGCGGACGAGGGCCACGTACTCGGCATCGGCGTCGTTGGAGCCGCCCTTGCCGCGGCTGCCCGTGTACTTGTTAAAGCACAGGCCGCGACCCATAAAGGCCGCGTTCTTGGTCTCGAACTTGCCGGCATAGCCCGGGTCGAAGCCGGCGGACACGTCGGAGGAGAGCATGCGGCTGCGGGCGAGTGCGCGGCGCAGGGCCAGCGGGCTATCCTCGCCGGCGAGCGTCATGATCTCGGCGACGGTGTTCTCGAAGAAGCGGCTCGTCATACCGGTGGCACCCACGGAGCCGATCTCCTCCTTGTCGACGATGAGCGTGATGCTCGTGCGCTCCACGTTGGCGACGTCGATCTGGGCGAGCATGGAGGGGTAGGCGCAGACGCGATCGTCGTGGCCATAGCCCAAAATCATGGAGCGGTCGAGGCCCATGTCGCGGGCGGGGCCGGCGGGCACGACCTCGATCTCGGCGGAGAGGAAGTCCTCCTCCTCGACGTCGTACTGCTCCTTGAGGATGTCCAGGAACATCTGCTTGACGGGCTCCTTGGGGGCGTCCTTGTCGTCCCCATCGAACTTGACGGGACGACCGCCCACGATCACGTCGAGGATCTCGGCATCGACGGCGTCCTTGGCAGGCTTGGACATCTGCTCGCTCGAGAGGTGGATCAGCAGGTCGGAGATGGTAAAGACCGGGTCGTCCGCCTTGTCGCCGATATTGATGTCGACGGTGGTACCGTCCTTTTTGCAGATGACGCCCACGAGTGCGAGCGGGGAGGCTACCCAGTGGTAGCTCTTGACGCCGCCGTAGTAGTGCGTGTCGAGGTAGGCCATGTCGCCGGCCTCGAAGGCGGGATTCTGCTTAAGGTCCAGGCGCGGCGAGTCCACGTGGGCGCCCAGGATGTTAAAGCCCTGCTCGAGCGGGGCGGTGCCCAGGTTGACGAGCATAAGGTCCTTGCCGTGGTTGGCGGCGTACACCTTGTCGCCTGCCTTGAGCTCGCGGCCCTCGGCGATCACGGTCTCCAGGTCGACGTATCCCGCCTCCTCGGCCATCTTGATGCCGGTCTTGACGCACAGGCGCTCGGTCTTGTTCTCGCTCAAAAACTGCTTATAGCCGCGGCAAAGCTCCTCGAGCTCCTCGACTTGCTGTGGCGTGTACTTTTTCCATGCGCAGGGACGCTCCATGACGCAGGCTCCTTTCGGATCGATCGTGCTGGTTGATGTACCGTGAGCCATCGTATCACGCGCGGGCCCGCGGCGGCAGGGAAGCCTGATGTGCGGTGGCCGCGGGGCGGGGAGCGTGTAAACTGGTGTGAGCAAACCGTGCCCAGCCCAAAGCGAGGTATTCAATATGTCTGACAAGCGCCGCACCTTTGCCGTTATCGACGGCAACTCGCTCATGCACCGCGCCTTCCACGCCGTGCCGCCCACCATGAATGCGCCGGACGGCCGCCCCACCAACGCGATCTTCGGCTTTCTGAACATGTTTCTCAAGATGATCGATGCCTTTAACCCCGACGGTGTGGTCGTGGCGTTTGACAAGGGCAAACCGCGCGTGCGCATGGAGATGCTGCCGCAGTATAAGGCGCAACGCCCGCCCATGGACCCCGATCTGCATGCGCAGTTTCCGATGATCAAGGAGCTGCTCACCGCGCTCAACGTGCCGATTCTGCAGTCCGAGGGCTGGGAAGGCGACGATATCCTGGGAACCATGGCGCGCCTGGGTGAAGAGGCCGGCTGCGACATGCTGCTGGTGACCGGCGACCGCGACATGTATCAACTCGTGACCGAGCACGTCAACGTGGTCTCGACCCGCAAGGGCCTGTCCGACGTGGCGATCATGACGCCCGAGAGCGTGGACGACCTGTATCACGGCATTACGCCGGCGCTCGTGCCCGATTTTTACGGTCTAAAGGGCGATACGTCGGACAACATTCCCGGCGTACCGGGCATCGGCCCCAAAAAGGCGAGCGCGCTCATCGCACAGTACGGCAGCTTGGACGAGGTCATCGCGCATGCCGACGAGGTCAAGGGCAAGATGGGCGAGAACCTGCGTGCGCACATCGACGATGCGCTGCTGAGCCGCAAGGTCGCAACCATTCGCACCGATGCGCCCGTCGAGCTCGACTTTGACGAAACGTCCTTCCCGGCGTTTTCTGCCGACGAAGTGTCCGCGGCGCTGGGCACACTTGGTATCACCGCCATGCAGAACCGTTTCTTGGCGCTGGTCGGCGGCGAGGGCGGGGCTGCTGCTGCCTCCAGTGTGGTTGAGATACCTGCTATGGTTCGCGCAGCCGCCGGCGATGCCGACGCGCTTGGTGCCGTTGCGGCTGAGGTCTCCCGCGCGATTGATGCCGGCGAGTGGGTCGCCGCCGTGGTGGACGACGACAAGGAAGAGGGCGCGCTCTTTGGACTGACGCGCACGCTGTGGTTGGCGACGTCCAAGGGCCTGTTCGCGCTCGAGGAGGGCGACAGCTGTGCGGCGGCTGAGGTTGAGGGCTTCAACTTCGTTCACGGCGTGATTGCCGGCGTGCTCGCGCGTCTGTTTATGGAGGGTCGCGTGGCGAGCCCGGATATGAAGGCGCTGTTGCACGAGCTTTCGCCCGTCGATTCTTCTGAGCCCGAGCTCATGGATCCGCTCGCTACCGATTCCACGCGTATCTTCGATACCGTGGTCGCTGCCTATCTGCTGGATTCCGATCGCTCCGAGTTCGATGAGGCATATCTTGCCGATACGTATCTGCAGATGGCGCTGCCTGCGGCGCGCGGCGCAGAGGGTGCCGGTGAGGACGCTCCGGCGCCTGCCGCCCGTACTGCGGCTCTGACGCTGGCGCTCGTGGCACCGTTGCGCGAGTGTATGGCCCGTGAGAATGCCGCCAACGTGTTCGATGGCATCGAGATGCCGCTCGTTCCGGTACTTGCCAAGATGGAGCGCGCGGGCATGCTCGTGGACCCCGACCGTCTGCACAGTCTGTCCGAGGGTCTGGCGACCCAGATTACCGAGGTTGAGCGCAGTATTCGCGACCTGGCGGGTGACGAGACCTTTAATATTGGCAGTCCCATGCAGCTGTCGCACGTGCTCTTTGATGTGATGGGGCTTCCGACCAAGGGCCTCAAGAAGACTAAGCGCGGCTATTATTCGACCAACGCCAAGGTGCTGAGCGACCTTGCGCGTGACCACGAAATCGTGCGTCTGATCTTGGACTGGCGTGAGAAGTCTAAGATCAAGTCCACCTATCTGGACACGCTGGGCCCGCTACGCCGTGGTGACGGTCGCGTACACACTACGTACAACCAGACCATCACGGCAACGGGGCGTCTGTCCTCGAGCGACCCGAACCTGCAGAACATCCCGACGCGCTCGGAGCTGGGTCGTACCGTCAAGACGGCGTTTTCGGCAGGCGAGGGAAGCGTCTTTTTGGCGGTGGACTACTCGCAGATCGAGCTGCGTCTGCTGGCGCATCTCTCAGGTGACGAGCACTTGGTGCGCGCCTTTAACGAGGGCGAGGACTTCCATGCCGAGACGGCGGCGCGCGTGTTCGGTGTGCCGGTGTCCGAGGTAACGCCCGACCTGCGCAGTCGCGCCAAGGCCGTGAACTTTGGCATCGTGTATGGCCAGCAGGCCTACGGCCTGTCGCAGTCGCTGCATATCTCGATGGCCGAGGCGCGCGACATGATCGACCGCTACTACGAGGCCTACCCGGGCGTGCGTACGTTCCTCGACAACGTGGTGGCGCGCGCCAAGCAGACGGGCTACGCCGAGACCATGTACGGCCGCCGTCGTCATATTCCGGAGCTCAAGGCCAAAAATCCGCAACTCCGCGGCTTCGGCGAGCGCACGGCCATGAACCACCCCATGCAGGGCACCGCGGCCGACATCATCAAGATCGCCATGGCCCGCGTAAGCCGCCGCCTGGAAGAGGAAGGCTTTGCCGCCCACATGATCCTGCAGGTACACGACGAACTGGACTTTGAGTGCCCCATCGACGAAGTCGAGCGCCTAACCACCATGGTCCGCGACGTCATGGAACACGTAGTAGACCTCCACGTCCCCCTAATCGCCGAAGCTTCGACTGGAGTGACCTGGGCAGACGCCAAGTAAGGGCATGACCACAATTCCAAAGTAATACAAAAACAGAAGGACGCCCCTCATCAACAAGGAGCGTCCTTCGTTCAATAAACGTCAGCCAAAGTATCTAGGCGCCAAGACGCCATCCAGACGGCAAGCAAGTCACCGCAGGACCTGGCCGGGCGAGGCGGGTAAGTTTTTCGTAGATTCCGCACGAGCCGGAAAGCACTTAATGTGCTTTCCGAGCGAGCCCAGGACCTGACCGAGCGAAAAACTTACCCGCCTCGCCCGGCCAGGTCCGACGAGCAACGTTAACGAGCCGCCAAGATGGCGTCGATGAGCGTCAGTACGCCTCCGTCGTTGTTGCTCGGAATGCGCCACTTGGCGTGCGCGTTCATGTGCTCCTCGGCATTGTCCACGATAAAGCTGTGCCCGACGCGCTCCAGCATGGGGATGTCGTTGTAGGTGTCGCCCACGGCGGCAGCATCGGCAATATCGATGCCCAGGTGCTCGCACAGGTGAGCGACGCCGGCGCCCTTGTCGACGCCCAGGTTCATAAAGTCGATCCACTCGCGCCCGGCGTTGGTGACGTAGAGCTTGTCCGAGAACTCGGGACTATAGGTCTCGCGGAAAGCGGGCTCGGCGTCGTAGCCGGGGAAGAAGACCGAAATCTTGTTGGACTCGAAATCAATGCCATCAAAGCTGTCGACGTAGTTGATTGTGTTGTAGTAGACGCTGATCTCGTCGTGGTATTGATGGTCGCGGGCAAGCACGTAGAACTCGTCGAAGCAGCAAAGGACGGGGACAGCGCGCGGATCCTCCGAGGCACGGCTCAAGACCTGCTGATACAGCTCCACGTCAATAGTGCTCTTATAGATATAGCTGCCGCGATAGATCACGCACGCTCCGTTGTCGGGACAAAAGGCGAGGCGGTTCTTAATGCCCTCGAACATCTCTTCGAGCTTGGGGGCGGGACGTCCGCTGGCGGGGCAGAATACGATGCCTGCGTCGGCGAGCTTGTCCAGACGCTCGTCGAGACCCTGGGGCAGTACGCGATCGTCGGTCAGCAGCGTCTTGTCCATATCGACGGCGAGAATCTTAATGTTGCCGATGTTGGCGTCCGATTCGTAAGTTTGCATAAAAATGCGCCTTTCGTTTCGAGATTGTTTCAGACGTTATAACCATCAACTAGTAGTCGAGCGTATTTTCGCAGGAATGGTGCGTATTTGCACTGCAATTCACAAACTAATGAAAAAACTTTTCAAAAATTTGAATTTGTCGCTTGCGCAGCGTGCACTTTATCGTAATATAGCGAACATCGAAAACGGAGACGGCAAAAGAGCCGTTTACCGAGGAAAAGGTACCGTTTGCGATATTTGAATTGCGCCCGGCGATACGTGAAAGGAGAGGCAGATGCAGTTCGTAAAGATCATCACCACTGCAGACAATGCCATCCGACGCCAGCGCGCAATTTCCCGACGACGATAACAATCGTCTCTGTCCGCATGGGGCGCAATGCCTCAACAGAGTCATTTTGAGGTCGTTGGGTTTAAGCACGACATAGCCGCATGTTTCTAGGGCATGCCTGTGATGCATTCTGCTGAATAACCTGATATTGCACGGTTTTTGACCTCAAGGTGACTTGCAATTGACCGATGTTCTAACTAGCTACCAAGGGCGAAAGGAAACAGCCATGAGCAAGGAAAAAGTCGTTCTCGCATATTCCGGTGGTCTTGATACATCCGTATGTGTCAAGTGGCTCCAGGACGAGAAGAATCTCGATGTCGTTTGTGTCTGCGGCAACGTGGGCCAGGAAGAGACCGGACTGGATGCCAAGAAGCAGAAGGCCCTCGACCTGGGCGTTCTGGACTGTCAGGTGCTCGACCTGCGCGATGAGTTCTCCGATGAGTTCCTGACCAAGGCCATCGCCGCAAACTCCATGTATGAGAATAAATACCCGCTGCTCTCCGCCCTGTCTCGCCCGCTGCTTGCCAAGAAGCTTGTTGAGGTCGCCCACGAGTTTGGCGCGACCTACGTCGCCCACGGCTGCACCGGCAAGGGTAACGACCAGGTCCGTTTTGAGGCCGCCGTCAAGGCCCTCGACCCCGAGCTCAAGGTTATCGCCCCGGTTCGCGAGTGGGACCTGAAGTGCCGTCCCGACGAGGTCGCCTACGCCCATGCTCACAACGTGCCGGTTCCCGAGGGTGCCAACGACAACCCCTACTCCATCGACGACAACCTGTGGGGTCGTGCCATCGAGTGCGGTCACCTGGAGGATCCCTGGAACGAGCCGCTCGATGACGCTTGGGTTATGACCAAAAACCCCGAGGATACGCCCGACACCCCGACCTACACCGAGATCGAGTTTGAGGCCGGCAAGCCCGTCGCCGTCGACGGCAAGAAGATGAAGCTCTCCGAGATCGTCATCGCCCTCAACAAGATCTCCGGCGACAACGGCTTTGGCCGTCTCGATCTGGTCGAGGATCGTCTGGTGGGCCTCAAGAGCCGCGAGTGCTACGAGGTTCCCGGAGCCCTGACGCTCATCACTGCCCACAAGGCACTCGAGGACATTTGCGTCGAGGGCGACCTGCTCAAGACCAAGATCAAGCTTGAGCAGGATTGGGCCACCGCCGTGTACAACGGCCAGTGGTACAGCCCGCTCAAGAACGCGCTCGACGCCTTTATGGCCGATACCCAGAAGTTCGTGACCGGCACCGTCCGTCTGAAGTTCTTTAAGGGCAACTGCCATGTCGTCGGCCGCAAGAGCCCCTTCAGCCTCTACGACTACGGTCTGGCTACCTACGACCGCGACACCACGTTTGACGAGAAGGCCAGCGCCGGCTTTATCGAGATCGATACGCTGTCGCTCAAGACGTGGGCTAAGGTCCAGGGTCCCAGCTCCGCTGCCGCCCAGGCCTAAGGCTTTTCCTTCCTTTGGTATCCGCGCGGCCCATCCGCGTGATACATAACGGGCGCACGGGGTCCCTACCTTTCGTTATGCTTGCTGACACTTCTTAACATCGGTGGCCCCTACGTTCCGCCCGCATATATGATGCCGCGTTTGCGGCTGAGTCCGAGCCCCGCCGGGGTTGTCCGGCGGGGCTCCTTCTATCAATTTGGCGGCTCTGCGCCTATATATAAGGAGTATCCATTATGTTCAATGCTATTGTGCATGCTTTACTTGCCCTCGCGCCCGAGTTCGATGCTGCAAGGGTCGAGGACGTCCCTATGAGCCTGAAAGCCTGGATTGATGGTTCGCAGGGCAACATCCGGAGGGAGACGTTGGGCGCCAAGTGCATGGCGCGTCACTTCTTTGCAAATTAGCTACATGGCTCCGCACACGGTGGGGAATGTGTAAAACTAGCGGTTGAAAAATCGCTTTAGCGATATGGCGCATTGCTTTGGGCGCTTGTTTTGGTATTTGAGAAAGGGGACGGTTCCATGGCTCTTTGGGGCGGTCGTTTTGAGGCGGGCGTGGCCGAGGTCACGCAGGAGTTTGGCGCGTCGCTGCCGGTCGACAAGCATCTCTATAAGCAGGATATCGCCGGCTCTAAGGCACATGCCAAGATGCTGGCCGCCCAGGGCATCATCAGTGCCGAGGATGAGCAGGCGATTGCCGAGGGCCTGACCGGAATCGAGCAGGATATCGATGCCGGCAACTTCATCTTCGATATCAACGACGAGGACATTCATATGTCCATCGAGAGCGAGCTGACTCGTCGCATCGGCGAGGCGGGCAAGCGCCTACATACCGGGCGTTCGCGCAACGACCAGGTGGCGACCGATACGCGCCTGGGCGTCAAGGCACTGGCCAAGGAGCTCATGGAGGCCAATCTTGAGCTGCGCCATGTGCTGGTGGATGCGGCCAAGAAGTACGACAAGGTGATTCTGCCGGGCTACACGCACATGCAGCATGCTCAGCCCGTGCTGCTGTCGCATCATCTGCTGGCGTATTCCTGGATGTTCGCGCGCGACTTTACACGCCTGAAGGCCGCCTTTGATGCTGCCGACAACTGCCCACTGGGCGCTGCCGCGCTTGCCGGTACGAGCTATCCGCTCGATCGCCAGATGACGGCTGCCGAACTTGGCTTTGCGGGCGTGATTCCCAACTCGCTCGATGCGGTTTCCGACCGCGATTTCCTGCTCGATCTGCATTACGCCGGCTCCGTCATGGCCATGCATCTGTCGCGTCTTTCCGAGGAGATCGTGCTGTGGTCGAGCTCCGAATTTGGCTTTATCACGCTTTCCGACTCGTACTCCACCGGCTCGTCCATCATGCCGCAGAAGAAGAATCCTGACTTTGCCGAGCTTATCCGCGGCAAGAGCGGCCGTGTGTATGGCAACCTGGTGCAGCTGCTCGTGACCATGAAGGGCCTGCCGCTTGCTTATAACAAGGACTTGCAGGAGGACAAGGAGGGCGCGCTCGATACCGCCCATACGCTCATGCAGTGCCTGTCGGTTATGGCCGGTATGATTTCGACTTGGACCGTCAACGAGGATGCCATGGCGCGCGAATGCGGCGTGGGACACCTTGCCGCCACCGATGTTGCCGATTACCTGGCTAAGCGTGGTCTGCCGTTCCGCGAGGCACATGCCGTGGTGGGCCATCTGGTCCTGATGTGTGAGAAGCGCGGCTGCAATCTTGAGGACCTGCCGTTTGAGGTGTTCCAGGAGGCAAGCCCGCTCTTTGAGCACGACATTACCGAGGCACTCGACATCCCGTCGATTGTCGCTGCACGCACGACCGAGGGCGGTACCGCCCCTGCCGCCGTTGCCGTGCAGTTGCAGCGTGCCGTGGCACAGCTCGTGGCCGACGAAGGCGTGTTTGGATCGCTGACCAAGGTCGTCGAGATGGGCCACGGGGTAAAGTAGGGCTTTGGCTGAAGCTGTTTTTGCCATGTATTGATAAATCATTTTTTGCTTAACGGGCGCCTGCTGATGCGGACGCCCGTATTTTGTTGCTATGGGGGAGGGGCTTGTCGAGAACTTCTGTAGGACCTTTGGGCAGGTTGTGAAGGGGTTACGTTCGCGGGCGGCAACCGACCGCCTGCTCTGTTCGATGCGGTTGATGGGCGGTCGGATGGTACTCTAATCGGGCTTCGAAACAGAAGTGACACATATGGAACGCTTCAATAAATTGCAACGTTTCAATAAACAGCTTTTTGTTTAACTGCAGCTAAAACTCTGTTACGATGCAGTCCAGGCGGGTGCCGGAATGGGACTTGGGCACGCGCGAACCTACTTGAAAGGCTACCTTATGGCTATCGAGAAGACCTTCATCATGATTAAGCCCGACGCCGTGCGCGACCGCAAGATCGGCGAGATTGTTGCTCGCATTGAGCGCAGCGGCCTTGTCATTGAGCGCATGGAGATGACCACGCTCGAGCGCGCTACCGTCGAGGAGCACTACGCCCATCTGGCCGACAAGCCCTTCTTTGGCGGTCTCTGTGACTTTATGACGAGCGGTCCGGTCGTCAAGATGGTCGTTTCCGGTCTCTCCGCTGTTGCTAAGATGCGCACCCTCATGGGCGCTACTAATCCGCTTGACGCTGCTCCTGGTACTATCCGCGGCGACTTTGCCGTCGATGTCAACGCCAACGTGATCCACGGCTCCGACTGCTTGGAGAACGCCGAGATTGAGATCAAGCGCTTCTTTGGCTAAACCAGCTTTGACTCCTTAAAGCTGTTAGCGTGTGGCTTGGGCGCCGCGGAACTCCATCCGCGGCGCTCTTTTATACCAAAACCTATGAAGGGGCCCGCTCGGATATGAGTTCCGAGCGGGCCCCAGCTGTTAGCTTGCGGCACTGAGTAGTTTAGGCCTCGTCGACGACCTTGAGGCCGCGTGTGTGGTCGATCTCGTTGAGGAGGTTAACGCGACGCTCGTGACGACCGCCCTCAAACTCGGCGTCGAGCCACTCGTCGACAATCATCTTAGCGAGCTCGGAGCCCACGACGCGGGCGCCAAAGGCGAGCACGTTGGTGTTGTTGTGCATACGGGAGAGCTTGGCGCTGAAGGGCTCGGAGCACACGACGGCGCGCACGCCCTCTACCTTGTTAGCAGCCAGGCTAATCCCGACGCCGGTGCCGCAGATCAGGATGCCCAGGTCGACGTCGCCGTTGGCAACGGCCTTACCCACCTTGTAGCCGGCGATGGGGTAGTCAAAGCTCTCGGAGGTGTCGGTGCCAAAGTTCACGACCTCGCAGCCGCGCTCCTTCAGGTGCTCGGAGATGATGTTCTTGAGCTCGACGGCGGCGTGGTCGTTACCGATACCGATCTTCATAGATGGTTCCTCTCTGGTCTGTGCGGCGCAAATGCTAAAGGTGTTTACCGCGTTCGACTGCATGATAGCGCGACTTTTGCGTAAACGCTCGAGCGTTTTTTGGTCAAACGCTTTAGCAGGCAACAAGATCGGCTTCTCATGAATAATGCCACCAATTTGTGCTCGAGCGCCGTCCGCCGGAACCATGGTTGCGGTTTTTGATGCATTGTTATCAAATAAAGGAACTAACCATTCTTGAGAGCCCAGCCCGTTATGCAAGCAGGAGATACCTATGCCTACCGATTCCATCCGTGATGCCGCGTTTTGCGATGTTTTGAACCGTGAGCTTGTCTGCGCGCTCGGCTGTACCGAGCCCATTGCCGTTGCCTATGCAGCAGCGCTGGCGAGCCAGACGCTCGGTTGCGAACCCGATCATATGGATGTTGCCTGCTCGGGCAACATCATCAAGAACGTTAAGAGCGTGACCGTGCCCAACTCGGGCGGTATGCACGGTATTGAAGCCGCGGCCGTGCTGGGTGCCGTGGGCGGCGACGCCAAGAGCGCGCTCGAGGTGCTCGAGAGCGTTAACGATGAAGACCGTGCTCGCGTGACCGAGCTCCTCGCCGACGCCGGCTACTGCGATGTGTCGCTTGTCGAGGGTGTGCCCAACCTCTACATCAAGGTGACTGCGACGGCCGGGGGCCATACCGCGGTCGTCGAGATTACCGACCACCACACCAATGTCACGTGCCATACCCTCGACGGTATTCCGGTGTGCGGCAAGTCGGCGGGGGAGTGTGCCGCCTGCGCCGAGCGCGTCGTGGCCGAGCGGGCGGCAGATAGCGCCGATACGCCCATGTCGATTGAGACCATCATCGACTTTATCGAGGACGGTGACATTGAGGACGCCCGCGCTGCCGTTGAGCGTCAGATTGAGCTGAATGGCGCAATCAGTGCCGAGGGCCTTGCGCACGCTTGGGGCGCCGAGGTTGGCCGCACGCTGCTGGGTGCTCGTGCCGATGACGTCGCCTGCCGTGCCCGCGCCCGTGCGGCCGCCGGGTCCGACGCCCGCATGAACGGCTGCGCGCTGCCAGTCGCCATTGTGTGCGGCTCGGGCAATCAGGGCATTACCTGTGCATTGCCCGTCATGGAGTATGCCGAGTACCTGCGCTGCGACCATGAGCGCCTGGTGCGCGCCGTGATGCTGTCCGATCTCATCGCCGTGCATATCAAGAGCTATATTGGTGCGCTCTCGGCGTTTTGCGGTGCTATTTGCGCCGCGTGCGGCGCCGGCGCTGCGATTACCTGGCTGTGCGGTGGCACGCGCGAACAGATTGGCGCGACGGTCTCGAATACGCTTGGCAACGTGGGCGGCATCGTGTGCGACGGCGCCAAGGCGAGCTGTGCCGCCAAGATCTCGGCTGCCGTCGATGCGGCGATTCTGGGCCACGATATGGCTATGCAGGGTCGCGGCTTCCGCGCCGGCGAGGGCCTGATCCAGGATACCGTTGAGCAGACAATCGCCAGCATGGGCTACGTAGGCCGCGTGGGCATGAAGGACACCGACGTCGAGATCCTCAACATCATGATCGGCAAGACTCGAGTGTGCTAGGACAACTCTTCGGCTACTTGGTGTTCGTAGAAGGCTTCTACTACGGCGTTAAAGTTGCGGGCGAAGTCTTCCATGGTTCCGCGCCAGGTGGCTCGGCTGGGCTTGCCTTGGCCCACAAAGGCAGTTTGGATTCCGCAATCGGGGGACGGGAAGTCGCGTTTGGGATCGTTGCCCACCATAAGGACCTCGTGTGGCTCGAGCCCCATCACCTGAAGCTGCTCTAGATAGTAGGTGGCATCGGGCTTGCAGCGGGTGGTGTTTCCCATGTGCGTGACGAGCTCAAAGGGGGCGTCGACTAGGTCGCCCCAACCCATACGGCACTCGATGGCCCCCTGCGGAAAGCTGGGGTTGGTAAAGAGCGCGCAACGCAGTCCAGCGTCCTGTACGGCCTGGAGCGCGGCGTGCGCGCCCGGCATAGCGTGAGCGTTAATGACCTCGTCGTTCTTGTACGGAAGAACTTCGCGGTCATAGTAGGTAAACGCCTCGTAGATGAGGGGATCGGAGAGGCGGATCCCGCATCGGCGCTCGACCTCTTCTTGGTAAAACTCAAGATTGGTTCGGTTGTCCGTGCCGCTGCGGCGATTGGCGTTGAGGTCGACCAGGATGGTGCCGAGGCGTGCCATCGTGCCACCGCGGCTGCGGCGCCCGATATCCGCGAGCATCGAAGAGACATCCTTAAAATAGCGAAGGATGAACGCGTTGAGGTTGATGCTGAGAAGCGTCTCGTCCATATCGAAAACGACTGCTTTGAGCACGCGGGCACCTTTCTCGAAAAATCGATCTAGAATCGTTGGCTCCGGATACTTTACCCCAAAGCCGAATGCCTAGCCGGTTATCGTCAAGTTGCGGAGACGTGTGTTCATAAGATTACGAAAAAGTCTCCACACGAGTAAAAAATCGCAGTTCACGCTTGAAATCGAACTCATTTCCCCGTAACCTATACGAACGTGATTGCATAAGCGTCACATTAGTATCTGTCGGCTCCCGAGTGTTCCTAAACGTTGTGTGCTTGTCGCACCCTTCTGTAGGTCCTAGCAATCGGGGCCCCGTAGTTCGAAAGGGGTCCACCTTTGAGTGAGATTCAGAACTCGTCCATTTTCTCTCTTGACGATGTCAACGAGGAGGAGATGAACAACCTCATCGACGGTACGATTACCGACTTTGATGAGGGCGATCTCGTTAACGGCACTGTCGTTAAGATCGAGCATGACGAGGTGCTCGTTGACATCGGATTCAAGTCCGAGGGCGTTATCCCGGTCCGCGAGCTGTCCATCCGCAAGGACGCTAACCCTGCAGACATCGTTGCACTCGGTGATCCCATCGAGGCTCTGGTTCTCCAGAAGGAGGACAAGGACGGTCGTCTGGTCCTGTCCAAGAAGCGTGCCGAGTACGAGCGTGCTTGGAACCGCATCGAGGAGAAGTTCAACTCCGGCGAGAACGTCGAGGGCGAGGTTATCGAGGTTGTCAAGGGCGGCCTGATCCTCGACATCGGCCTGCGTGGCTTCCTGCCTGCTTCCCTCGTCGACCTCCGTCGCGTCAAGGACCTCACCTCTTACATGGGCACCCGCATCGAGGCCCGCGTCATCGAGATGGACCGCAACCGCAACAACGTTGTCCTCTCCCGTCGCGTCGTGCTCGAGGAGTCCCGTAAGGCCGAGCGCTCCGAGATCCTGTCCAAGCTCAAGTCTGGCATGCGTCTCCAGGGCACCGTTTCCTCCATCGTCGACTTCGGCGCCTTCGTCGACCTCGGCGGTATCGACGGCCTCATCCACATCTCCGAGCTCTCTTGGAACCACGTCAACCATCCTTCCGAGGTTGTCAAGGTCGGCCAGGAGGTCGAGGTCGAGGTTCTCGACGTCGATCTCAACCGCGAGCGCATCTCCCTGGGTCTCAAGCAGACCACCGAGGATCCGTGGCGCGCACTGGTCAAGAAGTACCCCGTCGGCGCTATTGTCGAGGGCACTGTGACCAAGCTTGTCCCGTTCGGCGCTTTCGTCGATCTGGGCGAGGGCATCGAGGGCCTGGTGCACATCTCCGAGATGGCCAACAAGCACGTCGATCAGCCTTCTCAGGTCACCCACGTGGGCGACAAGGTTCAGGTCAAGGTCATGGAGATCGACCTCGACCGTCGTCGTATCTCCCTGTCCATGAAGTCTGCTGCTGAGACTCTGGGCGTCGAGATCGAGGTTACCCCGCTGCCTTCCGAGAAGAAGGACGAGGAGACCGACGCCGAGTAAATCGGTTTGACGATCACTTGTTTAAGGGATCCGTCCGCAATGGACGGGTCCCTTTTTGCATTTGGTGCCGAGATGCATGATGCTGCCCATGCTATCCACAAGCTATTTGGTTGTCGGTGCATGAAAAAATGCCGACATCCCGCCTCGGGGAGGAGGCGGGAACGCACCGAGTAGACGGAGGGGTGCGGAGCGCGGTCGCGTCTCGACTGACGACGTTGCCCATCGACAGGATTATTGTAGCGCATGGCGGTTCTTGGTATATCGTGTCGAGCGTTTGCGTTGTGCCATTGCCTGCGGCAACGGTGTGTTACACTCTTGCACTGCTGAGTGGGCCAGACGGTCGCGCGATGTGCTGCTTGCAGTACGCGTGAGGAAAGTCCGGGCTCCAGAGGGCGGGATGCCGGCTAACGGCCGGGCGGAGTGATCCGACGGAAAGCGCCGCAGAAAAGAAGACTCCCACCTGCGCCGCAAGGCGTAAAGGGAAAAGCTGAAACGGTGGTGTAAGAGACCACCAGCGTCGTGGTAACACGGCGGCTTGGCAAGCCCCATCCGGAGCAAGCGCGAATAGGAACGCTATGGGCCGGCCCGGTCCGCGTTCGGGTAGCGTGCGTGGAGCTGCACGGTAACGTGCAGACAAGATAAATGACCGTTCACGACAGAACCCGGCTTATAGGCCCACTTGGCATTTTTGTTACCCTAACAATCGATACGGTCTTTGCCGTATTATTGAGGCTGTTTGTTGCTTTGCTTGTTGTTGAGGGGCTTTGTTGGACAGCTATTTTACTCTGCAATCGAATAATGAGGCTACGGGCGAGTTTGTGGACCGCAAGAGCCGGTTTATTGCCCAGCTGGTCCATATTGAGTCCGAGGATGAGGCGAATGCCTTTATCGAGATGGTTCGCAAGCGTCATTACGACGCTCGACACAATGTTCCCGCGTGGATTTTGGTCGATGGACGCGAACGCCAGAGCGATGATGGTGAGCCGAGTCGAACGAGCGGCATGCCGACGCTCGAGGTGCTGCGCGGCGCGGGGCTCAAAAATGTTTGCTGCGTAGTGACGCGCTATTTTGGTGGCACGCTGTTAGGGCCCGGTGGCTTGGTGCGCGCCTATACCGCGGCGACGCAGGCGGCGGTGGCAGCTGCTCGGGAGGCTGGGCAGATCGTCGAGATGACGAGCGTCGTGCCCGTTGACGTGCATGTGGCCTATCCGCAGTATGAGCAGGTGCTTCGTTTGGCGCAGGATTCGGGTGCCAAGGTTTCGGATACCGATTACGCGGATGCCGTGACACTTCATTTGGTGTTTAAGGCGGGGGAGCAGGAGCCATTTTGCGCTAAGATGCGCGAGCTTATGGCGGGGCGCGAGGAGATTGAGGTCGGCGCTCCCGTATTTGCCGAGTTCTAACGGCGACGGCCGGCGTGCTTTTGGATGGATTCCAAGCGCGCCGGCCGTCGTTTTGCTGTTGCTGCCGTTTACTCGGCGAGCTGCTTTAGCATATCGCAGGCGATCTCGATGGCATCGTCGATGCAGCCGGGGCAGCTGCGGAGCGGACCCTTGTCCGATCCGATGCCCTTGAGCGTGCCACAGACGGTTGTCGTGTTCTTCTCGCCAAAACGTTTGGCGATCTCGCGCGACAGCTTGTAGGTCTGGCCCTTGGTCTTGGGGTTTTCCATGCCGTCGCTCATCACAAACCCCATGATGGCCACGGCGCCCGAGATGGCGCCGCAAGTCTCGGTCATGCCGCCCATGCCGGCGCCAAAGCCCTCGGTGAGGGTAAAGGCGACCTGGGGGTCGAGCCCGACGGCGGGCGCGAGCGTGCAGGCGACGGCCTGCGCGCAGTTAAAGCCGCGGACGTGGTACTCGGCAGCCTGAGCCTGGCAGGCGGTGATGTCGAGCTGGGCCGTATCGATTTGCTTCATCGTTGTCTCCTTGGTCACGGTGTACCCGCCTATGGTACCCGTGCCGGTGCATGTAATCATCGAGAGCTTCATGTATGCCTCATTTTTATCTATCGAGCAAATGCCCAAGGCTTGAGATAAATACCCCTGATCAATTAGTCCCATTACCTACCTTTGGGATGGGTTGAGAGGGGTGCAGGGTAGCGGTATCGTGAACCGAATAAAACGTAACCCAGGCAAGGGAGCTAGATATGAGCGAGCAGACCATCGGTACCACATGTGTTCAGGGCGGCTATCACCCGGGAGATGCCGAGCCGCGCCAGGTGCCCATCTACCAGTCCACCACATGGAAGTACGACACGTCGGAGCACATGGGCAAGCTGTTTGACCTGGAGGAGTCGGGCTACTTCTACAGCCGTCTGCAGAACCCCACGTGCGATCTGGTTGCCGCCAAGATCTGCGAGATGGAGGGAGGCACCGCCGCGATGCTCACGAGCTCGGGCATGGCTGCGAACTTCCTCGCGATCTTTAACGTGGCCGGTGCCGGCGATCATGTGGTCGCTAGCTCTGCCATTTACGGCGGTACCTATAACCTGCTCGCCCACACCATGGGCCGCATGGGCGTTACCTGCACGTTCGTCGCCCCCGACTGCACCGATGAGGAGCTCGAGGCAGCCTTTGAGCCCAATACCAAGCTCGTCTTTGGCGAGACGATCGCCAACCCCGCCCTTGCTGTGCTCGATATTGAGCGCTTTGCCAAGGCCGCACATGACCACGGCGTGCCGCTGATGGTCGACAACACCTTCCCGACGCCCGTGATGTGCCGTCCCTTTGAGTGGGGCGCCGACATCGTTACGCACTCCACCACCAAGTACATGGATGGACATGCTGCCTACCTGGGTGGCGTGATTGTCGATCACGGCCAGTTTGACTGGATGGCCCATGCGGACAAGTTCCCGGGTCTCACCACGCCCGATGAGAGCTACCACGGCGTGACCTATGCCGAGAAGTTTGGTCGCGAGGGTGCCTTCATTACCAAGGCAACCGCTCAGCTCATGCGCGATCTTGGTCCTATGCAGAATCCGCAGGCGGCCTTCTTCTTGAACAGCTCGCTCGAGAGCCTGCATGTGCGCATGCCGCGTCATTGCGAGAACGGCCTGGCCGTTGCCAAGTTCCTGCAGAGCCATCCCAAGGTGCGCTTCGTGAGCTATCCGGGCCTGGAGGGCGACAAGTACTATGACCTGGCTCAGAAGTACATGCCCAACGGTACCTGCGGTGTTGTGAGCTTTGGCTTTAACGGTGGTCGTGCGGCGGCCGAGACCTTTATGAAGAGCCTCAAGCTCGCCCAGATCGCCACACACGTGGCCGACGCACGCACTTGCTGCCTGCATCCCGCTAATGCCACACATCGCCAGATGAACGATGAGGAGCTCATCGCCTGTGGCATCTCCGCCGACATGGTGCGCCTGTCGTGCGGCCTCGAGGACACGGCCGATCTGATTGCCGACCTTGAGCAGGCGCTCGAGCAGTGCTAGGCTAGCGTGCGTGCGAGGCGTGGGACGGCTTTTCGGCTGACGACGTCCTCATAGTTCCGATTCCGTAGGCGGGACCCCGATCGTGTCCGTTTGTAGGCGATTGGGGTCCCGTTTTTGCGTTGCACGATAGAAAGGATATACATGGAGAAAACTGCCGAGCAGCTGCGCCGCGAACACATTGCCCTGGAGGGCGACACCCACGGTAAGAATAAATGGGCGATTCTGTTCACCGTGCTCGTCATGACCTTTATGGCGTGTCTGGATGCGAGCATCGTGACGGTGGCGCTCCCAGTGATGCAAAAGGAGCTGGGGGTGGGTCTCGACCGCATTCAGCTCGTGAGCTCGGTGTATCTGCTCGCGACGTGCGTCGCCATGCTGCCGTTTGGCCGCTTGGGCGATGTGCACGGCAAGGTCGGCGTGTTCCAGCTGGGCGTCATCGTCTTTTCGGTTGGTTCGCTGCTGTGCGGCCTTTCGGCTTCGCTCGAGGTGCTTATCTTGGCGCGTTTCGTGCAGGGCATTGGCTGTGCCGCCGCGATGGCCAACAATATGGGCATCATCACCGAGTCGTTTCCGGCGCGTGAGCGCGGCCGTGCCATGGGTATTCTGGCGACCTTTGTGGCTCTTGGCATGATGTGCGGCCCCGTGCTCGGCGGCGTGCTGGTGGCGAGCTTTCCCTGGGAGAGCATCTTCCTTATCAATCTGCCCATTGGCGTAATCTCGTTTATCGTGGGACTCTATACGCTGCCGCATGTGAAGCCGGAGGCTGGCGAACGCCCTATGCCGTTGACAGAGGCGGCGCGTCGCTGCTTTGCGAGCTCGGCTTTCACGATTAACCTGGCTTGCATGCTTATCGTGTTCGTGGGTATCGGTGCCTCCGAGTTTGTGCTGCCGTTTTACTTTCAGGATGCCCACGGCTTTAGCTCCGATATCTCCGGCCTGTTGTTTTTGGCGATGCCGGTCGTGAATGCCTTTGTGGGCCCGCTTTCGGGCTCGGTGTCCGACCGTGTTGGTTGTGAAGCGCCCACGGCCGTTGGCCTGGGCGTGTACGTGTGCGGTCTCTTTGCGGTGAGCACGCTTGACGAGCACTCTTCCATCTTGATGATCGTGTGCTGCGTTGCGTTTATGTCGTGCGGCACGTCGATCTTCCAGAGTCCCAATAATTCGCTGTATATGGGTTCGGCTCCGCGTGAGGCGCTTGGCTTTGCGGGCAGCTTGAGCAGCTTGGCGCGCTATGCGGGCATAGCGCTGGGTATTACGGCGGCGTCGCGCATCCTGTATGGACAGACGAGCGCGGCGATGGGCAAGACGGTCACGAGCTATGTGGCGGGTCGTCCGGACGTGTTCCTCTTTGGCTTCCGTTTGGTATTCTACGTGCTGATGGCCGTTGCTACCGTGGGCTTTGCGCTCACATTGGTACGTTTGGTGAGGACGCGCGCCCGCCATTAGCGCGTTGGGAGGCTGTCTGCCACGATTCGCGCCGTCCCAAAAAGACTGGTTTGTGGTGCGATGCGGCTTGTGGAGCAGGCGGGGGTCGGTCCGTGGTAGACTATCGAACAACGTTTATTAATCGCGCGGTATCGTTGCCGCGAGAAGGGGTTGCGCCATGCAGGAGCTTGAGGATCGTATTCGCCATGACGGCATCGTAAAGGCCGGTAACGTCCTTAAGGTTGATGCCTTCCTCAACCACCAATGCGACGTTGAGCTGTTCGACCACATGGGCGCCGAGTGGGCCCGTCTGTTCGAGGGCGTCGAGATCAACAAGATCCTGACGATTGAGGCTTCGGGCATTGGTATGGCTTGCATCGCAGCCCAGCATTTTGGCGGCGTGCCGGTGGTCTTTGCCAAGAAGGCACAGTCCATCAATCTCGACGGCGAGCAGTATGCCACGACCATTTACTCCTTTACCAAGCAAAAGGAGTACCCGGTCATCGTTGGCAAGCGTTTCCTGTCCGAGGGCGACAAGGTCCTGATCATCGACGACTTCTTGGCCAACGGCTGCGCGCTCGAGGGTCTTATCAAGATCTGCGAGGCTGCGGGTGCCGAGGTGTCCGGTATTGGTATTGCGGTGGAGAAGGGTTTCCAGGGCGGCGGCGATAAGCTCCGCGAGCGCGGCTTCCGCGTTGAGAGCCTGGCTCGTATCGCCGATATGGACTGCGAGACCGGCGAGATCACCTTCGCCTAAGCGCACAACACAAGCGATTGGTATGCGATGTGACAAAGGGACCGTCCCTTTGTCACATTTTTTGTATGAGGGGAGGTGTTGATATGGATGAGAACAAGATGGGATGGCGCGAGTATGCGCGCTATGCCGAGATGTCGGCCGAGGAGTTGGCGCGCGATTGCGAGGTGCAGGTGTTTCGCGCGACGGGTCCGGGTGGGCAGGGCGTCAACACGACGGACTCGGCGGTGCGTATGAAACATATCCCTTCGGGAATTACCGTGACGGCGCGCGAGAGCCGCAGTCAGTTCCAAAACCGTAGTAGCTGCCTGCGTAAGCTGCGCGCTGAGCTTGAGCGGCGCGGGCGTCCAGCGCGCCGACGCGTAAAGACCAAGGTGCCTCAGCGCTCTCGCCAGCGCAGGCTCAATGACAAGCACTTCAACGCCATGAAAAAGGCCAACCGTCGCAAGCCGGGCGGGGAGGAATGATCTTCTCAATAAGTTGCGGTGAAATAGGGACTGTTTGGCGGCTTTAGCTGCATAAACAGTCCCTATTTCACCGCAACTTAGGTTGGGTTAGCGGGTTGGGTGCCAGACTTCGAGAGCGGCGGGAAGGACGTCGACCTCAATGCGCGAGGCGACGATGGGCTCGCCGTCGGCCTGGATGGGGTAGTCGGGCTCCTCAAAGGTAAGCTCAGCATGGCGACAGCGGCGCATGCGAACCGGTGGCAGCTTGGTGTGGTGGCCGTCTTTGGCCGAAAGGAACATAGGCAGGGCTACCGCGCGAGGGACGGGGCCGCAGGCGTAGCAGACGTCGAATATACCGTCACAGGGGTCGGCGTCGGGACAGATGCGATAACCCGATCCATAGGTAGGGCCCAGCTGAATCGCCATGATGATCGCCCTCACGCGCTCGGCAGGCGTCCCGTCAAAGCTGACTGTCATGGGGTAGTTGCGATAGCGTAGGCCAAACTGCTCAAGTCCCGAGAGGGTGTAGAGCGGCGCGCCTGTCAAGCCGGTCTTTTTGCGCAGCTCGGTGGTGCCCAGGCCGATGGCGGCATCGATGCCGACCGAAAGCGTCTGGTCGTAGTACTCAACGGTAGCCTCGCCGCTGCCGCTTGCAGGGCTCCACGAGCGAATGCGCCCGACGTCCTGACGCTGCAGCTCGCAGGTGAGCAGCGCGCCAAAATCCTTGCCGGAGAAATCGTCGATGTCGAGCGTCTGGGCAAAATCGTTGCCGGAGCCCACGGGCAGGACGGCAAGAGCGGGGCGGGCGTCCTCCTCTTGCGTCATAAGCCCGTTGACGACCTCGTGGATCACGCCATCGCCGCCAAGGGCGATAACGGTGCGATAGCCCTGAGCCTGTGCGGCAAGTCCCTTGGCATGTCCCATGCGCTCGGTTAGCATCAGGTCAAACTGGGATGCGCGTGCAGTCATGTCCAAAAAGCGCTGCAGGCGCTCGGCAACTTCATGCGCCGCACCCGACTGGGCGGCTGGGTTGGCGATGATGAGCGTGCGACCAAAATCAGTTGCGTGCATGGGGTGACTCCCGGCGTATGACGTGACGGTGCGGTCGCGCTCAGGTCGAATTGCCCCCGATTGTGGCTGCACGGCGAATATTTACGTCTACTCTATCAGGTCGTTGTGGCGCTCGATAGCATCCGCTACCGTACCGCCCTCATCCACAATAAGCGAACGGCGCTTGGGTGAGATGATGCGCTGGGCGGGGTACACGCCACGGTGTCCGCCGGTTAGGTAGCTGATAAAGGCCACGATGACAAAGAACCCGGCGGCCGTGCCGTGGAACAGGTCGATGGCCATCATGCAGGTGGTGATGGGCACGTTGAGGCCGGCGCAGAACACGCCGAGCATGCCTAGCGCCGCCAGAAAGCTGGGGTCGATTCCGACGAGGCAACCGATCCAGCCGCCGAGTGCCGCACCGATGCCAAACAGGGGCGTGACCTCGCCGCCTTGGAAGCCGGCGCCCAGGGTGAGGGCCGTAACCACGAGCTTGATGGCTGCGTCCGCCAGGGTGGTGTTGCCGGCGAACCCGGCGCCTGAGAGCCAGGTGGCAAGGCCGGCATACTTCCAGGCGTCGAGCATCGCGTAGGCCGCGAGCACCACGAGCGCACCCACGAGCGCGCGAACGAGGTAATTGGTGATAATGCGACCGTACAGGCTCTTGACGGTTCGAACCGACCAGGCAAAGAGGCGTGCCGTCAGACCGAAGATAATGGCGCTGATAACAACGATGGCAACCGTCCGCGGCGTCATGCCGGGAACGCCGGCGATAACATTCGCTTCGTACTCGGTACCCAGGGCGAGTGATGTAAAGTAGCCGGTAAATGAGGCGACCAGGCAGTAGATGCCCGCCGTGTAGTCGATCTTGCCGATAAAGCACATCTCCATGCCAAAGAAAGCTCCGGCAAGGGGCGAGCCGAATACGGCGCCAAAGGCCGACGAGATGCCGGCGAGCATGAGGTCGTGGTGGTCATGCTTTTTGAGGTGGGCGAGGCTCGAGATGTTGCTGGCGATGGTGCCGCCAATCTGCACCGCGGCTCCCTCGCGACCGGCCGATCCGCCCGTTAGGTGCGTGAGCGTGGAGCAGACGAAGGTGAGGACGGCCATGCGCATGTGGATGAGGCGTGTGCCCAGAGCGGAGTCGATGACCAGGTTGTTGCCACGCTTGGCGGCAAGGCCGTGGTTTTTGTACACCCAGGCGGTGGCAACGCCCACAACGGGAAGTAAGGCGTAGACCCACGCATGGTGCTCGCGATAGTCGGTCGCGATATTCAGCGAGGCCAAAAACGCCCAAGCGGCAACGCCCATGGCGAGTGAGACGATGACGACGAGTACGAGCAACTTGGCGCTCGCGAGTAGGTTGCGGGCGTTGCGGCGCGTGTCGGCAGCCAAGAGATGCTCGGAGCGGGTGAGCTGATGCCTGCCTGCCGTGATGACGTCGTTAAGGGAGAAAAAGCCGCCGTCGTCGAGCGGCTGGGAATGATTCTGCGCCTCGTTTGCGCTTTCGGGTTTGTCGTTATGAGCCATACGTTCCTCTTTTAGGTTGCAACGCAAGCATTATAAAACGCGGTAAACGCGACGAGCCGGTGGGCTGGTTTCCATTCTGTTTCGCGGCCTGCAACCGACAGGTGTATTTGCGGGTACAGGCCAAGTCGCGGTAGTGCGGCGGGGGATTATACTGAGATAAGCATAAAGAATCGGCGCCCCTGTTGTGCGCCGTGGCATTAAGAGGTGCATATGGCAGAGAAACTCATTCCGCTGGAGGACGCGCAGTCGATTGTCCTGTCGCACGTTGCTCCGACCGATCTCGTCGAGATTCCCGTGTGGCAGGCCGCCGGTCTTCCCTTGGCCGAGGACGCGGTGGCCGATATCGACATCTCGCCGTTTGCCAACAGCGCTATGGACGGATATGCCGTGCGCTCGGCGGACTTGGCGCAGGCATCTGGCGAGGCACCGGTGACGCTCGATGTTATCGGACATGAGGCCGCGGGCCATGTGTTTGAGGGCACAATCGGAGTGGGCGAGACGGTCCGCATCATGACAGGTGCGCCGGCGCCCGAAGGTGCCGACGCCGTAGTGAAATACGAGATCGTCGACGTGCTCGATGGCGACGGCAACGAGGGCTCGCACGTTCGTTTTTCGGCGCCTACCAAGGTAGGGGAGAACGTTCGCTCTGCCGCCGAGGAGGCCCATGCTGGCGATGTTGTGATGCACGCCGGCGAGGTCGTGGCTCCGGCGGGCGCGGGTCTGCTGGCAAGCGCCGGATACGCTCGCGTGAAGGTGCACGCCGCCCCGCGTGTGGGCATCATCTCGCTGGGCACGGAGCTGGTCGCACCGAGTAACGTGCCGGCGCGTGGGCAGATTCGTGATTCCAACTCCTCGGCGTTGATGGCCGAGGCGCTCGATGCGGGAGCCGAGCCCGTGTTTTACGGCATTGCGCCCGACGATGAGCAGGCGATTGCCGAGCTGGTGCATCGCGCCGTGCAGGAGTGTGATTTTGTCATTACGAGCGGTGGCGCCTCGGCGGGCGATTACGACTACGTGACGGCGCTCGTCCGGCGTGAGGGCGAGGTGCTGTTCGATCGCATCTCGATGCGTCCGGGCAAGGCCATCACGTTTGGCTTGCTCGGGGGCAAGCCCTACCTGGGGCTTTCAGGCAATCCGGCCGCGGCGTATGTGGGCTTTGAGATGCTCGCCCGTCCGGCGATTCGCAAGATGCGCGGCTTTGCCGAGGGTGAGCGTCCCGTGCAGCAGGCGACGCTCACGCACAGCGTGAAAAAGCGACAGCATCGCCGCTTCTTCGATCGCGCCGCGGTTTTGCGCGACCCCGAGACCGGTGAGCTGTTGGTGACCGAGGCCAAGACGCAGAATTCGGCGCTGCTCGGCACGATGCAGCGGGCCAACTGCCTACTGCGTATTGACGAAGGACCGTGCGAGTTTGCGGCGGGCGACGTCGTGGACGTCGTGCGCGTCGACCTGCCTGAGGGAACGGTGCTATAGGAGGAACGCTATGGAGTTGAAAATTTCGATCGTGACGTGCTCGGATACGCGCGATCTTGCGCAGGACGAGGCTGGAGCCGCGCTCGAGGAGCTCATCGAGGCGCAGGGATGGACGGTTGCCTCACATGTGGTCGTGCGCGACGACGTTAGCGAGATTGGTGATGCCATTGTGGAAGCTGCCGATGCGTGCCACGCCAATGTCGTGCTCACCTGCGGCGGCACGGGTCTTTCGATGCGCGACGTGACACCCGAGGCGACGCGTGCCGTCTGTGACCGTGATGTGCCGGGTGTCGCCGAGGCAATCCGTGCCTACTCGATGACCAAGACGCGCCGCGCTATGCTCTCGCGCGCCGTGTGCATGCAGCGTGGGCATACGCTTGTCATCAACTTTCCGGGATCCACGAAAGCGGCCCGCGAAAGCTGGGAGGCCATAGCAGACCAGCTGGAGCATGCGGCTCAGATGACGGCGGGCGGCGGACATACCAACTAAGCGGTTTACCTGCGGCGGGGCGACCAGAACGGCTGCTCCGCTTTTGTTTTCCGCCGAAGCGACGCCAAGGTGCACGGCAACTCGAAACTATATTCTCTGGCGAGAATAATTTCTCACTATCATTATTCTCGTAGAAGTATAATCTGATTGCAGTTTAAAGCCTGCGGCGGGGTGCCCGGGCATAGCGTTCGAAAGGGTTGAATATGTTCGATATGGTTTCACGCCGCGGTTTTGTCTCGCTTTCTGCTGCCGCTGCCGCCGGCCTTGGCCTTGCCGGCTGCTCGGGCAACAAGACGTCCGAGCCCGCTGGCTCCGATGTCGGCTCCGCCAAGTCTTCCTCTAAGAAGAAGGCTGTCGAGCTGCAGGTCTTTGCCGCCAACTCGCTCGAGAAAGCTCTGCCCGAGGTTCAGGAGCTCTACGCCGAGCAGACCGGCACCACGTTTGCCGACACGCAGTTTAAGGCGTCTGGCGACCTTGTCGAGCAGATGCGCGCCGGTGCTGCGGTCGACGTGCTCATCACCGCTTCCAAGGGCACCATGGACGACGCCGAGGCCGCCGAGCTCGTCGATACCGATACCCGTGAGGATATGTTCGTCAACGATCTCGTGATCATTCGCGCCGAGGGCTCCGACACCAAGGTCGAGGCCATCGCCGACGTCGCGAATCTGGACGGCAAGATCGCCATTGGCGACGCCAAGACCGTTCCCGCCGGCAAGTACGCCAACCAGGCGCTGGCTTCTGTGGGCCTCTACACCGGCACCGAGGGCGATGACGGCGAGTACGTGCCCGAGATCGCCAACAAGGTCGCGCTGGCCGACAAGGTCGGCACCGCTGCCGCCTACGTTTCTGCGGGCGACTGCGTGGCTGGCTTTGTCTACAGTTCCGACATCTTCCGCTATGACGGCATCGAGGAGGCCTTCGTGTGCCCCGAGGATTCGCACAAGCCCATCGTGTACCCGGGTGCCGTTGCCGAGAGCTCCGAGCACGCCGACGAGGCCAAGGCGTTTATCGACTTTTGCCTGACCAACAAAAAGGCCCAGAAGATTTGGGCCAAGTACGGCTTTGAGCTTTCCGCGTAGTGCGGCTTGGCGCGATAATTCCATCGTTTTGTGTTTCACTCCGTCCTTGTATTCGCTTGGAGCTTTTCGTGCTTAATAGATTCTGCATCCTTGTCGCCTGTGCTTTAACCTTCACGCTTTGCTGGGTGCCGGGATTTGCGTTTGCTGGAGACGCTGAGGATGGAGCTCAGGTTGCTGCGACCGCCCATGGGCTTTCCTATGGGATCGAGGGTTTTGAGCGGTTGGCCAAGGGGACCGCTCGTGCCATGGAGGGCCAGCCTGAGGGCTACCGGTTTCCCGTTGACGAGGACGTGGACCTTGTAGTGGCGCCTGCTGCCGATCGCGTTGTGGTGTGGATATCGCCCAAGGCGGTCGAGAAGTATGGATTGGATCCGCAGGACAACGAGTGCGTATCGGGTCTCAAGGCCCTCGTCTGTGAGCTCGACAGCGTAAACTGCATGGGAGGTGCGCAGCTAGGGGACGTGGATCTTCCTTGGTATGTCACGGCGGAAACAACGTTTGACGCCGGCGGGTATACCTATGGCTTTGACGAGCGCGGTGCGGATGGGGACCGCTATGTGGTGATTGCATCGGCCTCGGGTGATGCCAAGGGCGGCGCGCGTTGGCTTGATAGCGCTCAAATGGTAGAGGCATCGTCTGTCGTGTTGCAGGATGAGCAGGGGCCCTTGACCTCTCTGACTTCCTTTTTGGGCGACATCGACTATCGCCCGTTTTGGGTGTCTATCAAAACGAGCGGCCTCGCCCTAGTGATTGCCTTTGCACTGGGCCTGTTTGCCGCGTGGAAGACTATGGGTACCTCGAGTCGCATCAAGGGCCTGCTCGATTCGGTCTTTACGATTCCTATGGTGCTGCCGCCCACGGTCTGCGGCTTTTTGCTCCTCATGCTGTTTGGCCGCTCGACCGGGGTGGGCCGGTGGCTCATCGCGCACGGCATCTCGATCGTCTTTACCTGGCCCGCGGCGGTCATTTCGGCCGTCGTTGTGTCGTTTCCGCTGGTCTACCGCACGGCGCTCGGAGCCTTCGAGAGCCTCGACACGCAGATGCTCGATGCGGCGCGCACGCTTGGCTGGTCCGAACGTCGCATCTTTGCCAAGCTCATGATGCCGCTCGGCTGGCCCTCCATCGCCGCCGGCACGGTGCTCGCCTTTGCCCGCGCGATGGGCGAGTTTGGCTGCACGCTGTTCTTTGCGGGCAACTACGCCGGTATTACGCAGACCATCCCCATTGCCATCTACTTTGAGTGGATGGGCGGCAACACGTCGGTGGCCCTCTTTTGGGTCGTGGTCGTAATTGCGTTCAGTTTCCTGGTCATCCTATTCATCAACATGTACACGGCGCATTCGCAAAAGTATCGCGAGCGCGGCCTGTCCCGCGCGGAGCGCAAGCAGGCCAAGCAGCTGGGCGGCCAGACCGATTCGCTCGACCCAGTCGGCGGAGATGCGCTGCGTATCGATCGCGAGGCGTTGGCCGAGCTTATGCGCGATGACACGGTCGCAAAGGGAGGTCGATAAGCCATGTCGCTCGTTCTGGATATCAAAAAGCGCTATCCCGGCTTTACTCTCGACATTCAGCTCGAGGCTGGCGAGGAGCGCGTGGCGCTGCTGGGTGCCTCGGGTTGTGGCAAGAGCTGTACGCTGCGCTGCATTGCCGGCGTGGAGACGCCCGACGAGGGCAAGATCGTCGTCAACGGTGTGACCTTTTTTGACTCGTCGGCGGGCATCAACCTGTCGCCCCAGGAGCGCAAATGCGCCCTGCTGTTCCAAAACTATCAGCTCTTTCCCAACATGACGGTGGCCGATAACGTATGCGCCGGTGTAAAGGATGCGGGCGACGCCGTGGCGCGCAAAAGGCTGGCCGAGCGCTATCTGGGCATTTTCGGTCTAGCCGATTTTGCCGACCGCTACCCCGCGCGACTCTCGGGCGGGCAGCAGCAACGCGTGGCGCTTGCCCGTATGGTGGCGGCGCATCCGGGCATTTTTATGTTCGACGAGCCCATGAGCGCGCTCGATTCCTATCTTAAGAGCGCGCTCGAGCAGAACATGCTCGACCTGTTCGATGTATGCAACCGCACCGTGCTCTACGTGAGTCACGATATCGACGAGGCGTGCCGTCTGTGCGAGCGCATCTGCGTGATGCACAACGGGCATGTTGAGGAGATCGGCTCCATCGAGGACGTGGTCCGTCGTCCGCAGACGCTGGCGGCGCTGCGCCTGACGGGGTGCAAGAACACAAGCCGGGCGCGCAAGATCGGCGACGAGGAAGTTGAGGCGCTCGACTGGGGCATGAGCTTTAACGTGGGTCGTGAGGTTCCCGATACTGTGGCGTTCCTGGGCATTCGCGCAAGCTACTTCCATGTTGACAATCGCGCTGAGCGGGGGCGCAACAGCTATGATTTGCACGTGGCCCGTGTGAGCGATTCGCGCTTTGAGCGGCTGGTATTGCTGGACGTGCCGCGCGCTGATGCGCCCACGCGTCTGCAGTGGAAGGTCAACAAAGTGAACGTTGCTGCCGACGGGCTGCCGCAAGCAGGCGAGACGCTGCGCATGCATTTTGATGCCAGCAGGATCCATTTGGTTTGTCGATAGCGTCGGGTAATGCTGTCGGGGATATAAGCCTCGGTGGCTTTGTTTTTACCGTTCGCCAAATGAGGGATGACAAACTCTTATCAATCAAGATAATAATTTATTAAACGACGGCACACGACGCTGTCGTACGAATGTCAACGGTGTTCGCATGGTCGATGACCGTTGATATAGTTGACCTCAACTTGTAAGGGAGGGTGCGCACATGCCACAAACGACATACATTCGCCGCGTTGCCGCGCGTGCCCTATATATGGCTCGGAGTCGCATATGAGCAGGTATGTTCACGGCTCCGGGAGAGACGACGCACAACTAAATAGTCAACCGCAAAGCAGGTTCCCCAAAATTCCGGGTTTGAGCACGGCCGGGCAATCGCCGCCCGTCGTGCATCGATACCGCTGTTATCCGTTTTTTGGTTCGAGAGGGGAACCGTCATGGCTGAAGAATTTGATTTCCATCCGATGTGGGAGAGCCTCGGCATGAATCTTGCCGACCACGACATGCTGCTGGGCGCCGTGGGCCAGATGTACGGCGATATGTTCCTGACGCAGAACAATCGCCCCAAGTCCACGTCCTACCTGGACTTTGTGGCCACCAACATCCACAGTGGCCGTATTAAGGAGATGCTCGACAAGAAGGAGGCTGGCGAGGCCACCAAGATCGTCGGTTCGTTCTGCGTGTACGTTCCCGAGGAGATTGTACTTGCCTGTGACGGCATTCCCGTGGGTCTGTGCTCGGGTGCCGATTGGGCAACCGATAAGGTTGAGGAGCACCTGCCACGCAACACTTGTCCGCTCATCAAGAGCTTTGCCGGCTTTAAGCTGGGCGAGGTCTGCCCCTATATTGAGTCGAGTGACTTGGTGGTAGGCGAGAACACCTGCGATGGCAAGAAGAAAGCCTACGAGTTCTTTGCAACGCAAAAGAACATGTACGTCATGGATATTCCCAACGTGCACGACGAGTCGACGCTCGTGACCTGGAAGGCCGAGGTCAAGAAGCTCGCCGCCAAGATCGAGGACGAGTGCGGCGTCAAGATTACGCCCGAGCGTCTGAAGGCCGCCATCCACGCCGTCAATGAGAAGCGCCGCGCCCTGCAGCGCCTCGCTGCAACCCGCGCTGCCGACCCGGCGCCCATCAGCGGTCTCGACAGCCTGCTGACCGTTCAGGCCGCCTTTATGGACGACACGCCGCGTCTGACCGGAGCCATCAACGATATGGCGGCTGAGTGCGAGCAGCGTGTCGAGGCCGGCGAGGGCGTGGCGCCCAAGGGGACCAAGCGCATCCTGTACACCGGTACGCCCATGGCCGTGCCCAACTGGAAGCTGTTCAACCTCATCGAGAAGGCCGGCGGCGTTGTGGTGGGCGAGGAGTCCTGCACGGGTTCGCGTTACTACAAGGACCTGGTGGACGAGAGCGGCGAGACGGTCGACGAGATGCTCGATGCCATCGCCGAGCGCTACTTTAAGATCAACTGCGCCGTCTTTACGCCCAACGACCAGCGTATGAAGGACATTGTCCAGATGGCCAAGGACCTGCATGCCGACGGCATCGTCGACGTGGCCCTGCAGTTCTGCACGCTCTACGAGATGGAGTCGTTTGCCGTGGAGAAGGCCGCCGAGGAGGCCGGCATCCCGTTTATGCACATCACGACCGACTACGCCGGCGAGGACGCCGGTCAACTGCAAACCAGGATTGAGGCTTTCTTGGAAACCATTTAGGACTATCCGTCCCGGCGGCTTCTCCAGGCACCCGATCTTGCCGTTCAAACCGTCGCTTGCGTGCCAAAGTACGCGGCGCGTCTCTTTCACGGCAACCTCGGGCACCTGGGAAAGCCGTTTCCTTGGTTGGTTAAAAGGTTTAGGAGTTATATGTCGGAAAATATTGAGCAGCCGTTGCCCAGCACGTTTGAGGAGTTCAACGAGCAGCGCAAGGCGGCGTTTATTCGCGTTAAGGATTACAAGCAGGCGGGTAATCGCCTGGTCGGCTTTTTGTGCAGCTATACGCCGCTCGAGATTATCGATGCCGCGGGGGCTGCGAGTGTCGCTCTGTGCGGTACGTCCGATGAGGTGATTCCCGAGGCCGAGAAGGTGCTGCCGGCAAACCTCTGCCCGCTCATCAAGTCGACCTACGGCTTTGCCTACTCGCAAAAGTGCCCGTTTACGTACTTTAGCGACATGATCATCGGCGAGACCACCTGCGACGGCAAGAAGAAGATGTACGAGCTGCTCAACGAGCTCAAGCGCACGCACATTCTGCATCTTCCGCAGGGTCGCGATCGCGCCTACGAGCGTGAAGGCTGGTACGAGGAGTGCCGCCTGCTCAAGGAGGAGCTCGAGAACTTCTACGGTATTACGATCACCGATGACGACCTTCGTGCTGCCGTTCGTCGCCGCAACCGCTTGCGTGCGGCCCAGCTCGAGATGTTTGCGCTGCAGGCCAACCAGCCGGCGGCCATGAGCGGCGTCGATCTGATGAGCACCATGTTTGCCGGTACGTTCAGCTTTGATATCGAGGCCTATACGCAGCAGCTGGAGCAAAAGGTTGCCAAGCTGCGCGAGGCCTACGACGCGGGCGAGCGCCCGGTCGCGGCAGACGCCAAGCGCATTCTGATCACCGGCTGCCCGGTGGGCGGCGTGATCAACAAGATCGGTCGCACCATCGAGTCCAACGGCGGCGTGGTCGTGTGCATGGACGACTGCTCGGGCGAGCGCACGGCGGCCATGATGATCGATCCGGAGGCTCCCGACATCCTGCGCTCCATCGCCGACCGCTACCTGGACATCAACTGCTCGGTCATGACGCCCAACGACGGTCGTATGGAAAACACGCTGGCTATGTGCGAGAAGTATCATGTCGATGGCGTGGTAGAGAGCGTGCTACAGGCTTGCCACACCTTCAACGTTGAGAGCGCGCGCATGCAGGAGGCCGTCGAGGGTGCGGGTATTCCGTATATGAAGATCGAGACCGACTACAGCAACGGCGACATGGGCCAGATCGAGACCCGCATCGCCGCCTTCATCGAAACCCTCTAGGTTTCTCAGGCACCGGATCTTGCCCCTCAAACCGTCGCTTGCGTACCAAAGTACGCTGCGCTCCTCTTTCGGGGCAACCTCCGGCACCTGAGAAACCTAGAGCTAAGGCGCCTGAACGCGCCGCTACCTTTGATGTTTAGATTGGGAGAGAGCCATGATGGGGATCGGGATCGATATCGGGTCTACGGCGGCTAAGGCTGCTGTGGTCGACGGGGAGGGTTCGGTGGCGTGGACGTGCGTGCAGCCAACCGGGTTCTCCTCGGTCGATGCTTCCGAGCGGCTGCGCGAGGCACTGGCAGCGGCCGGCTATGACGTGGCTGCCGACGACGTGCGTGTGGTCGCGACTGGCTACGGCCGTGTCGCCGTGCCCTATGCGCACAAGGTCGTGACAGAGATCACCTGCCACGGTACCGGTGCCGTGCGCCTGTTTGGCGATCACGGCACGGTGATCGACGTGGGCGGTCAGGACACCAAGGTCATTCAGCTTAAAAGTGGCCGCGTGGCCAAGTTTGCCATGAACGACAGGTGCGCCGCCGGCACGGGGCGCTTTTTGGAGATCATGGCCGACCGCCTAGGCATTTCCCAGCAGCAGATGGCCGACCTGGCGCGTTCCGGCGAGCCCACCAAGATCAGCAGCATGTGTACGGTGTTTGCCGAAAGCGAGGTTATCAGCCTGATCGGTCGCGGTGAGCCGCGCGAGAACATAGCCCGCGGTGTGATCGACAGCGTGGTCTCGCGCGTGGCGACCATGGCCGGGCAGGCGGCGGGCGCCCCGTATTACCTGACCGGTGGCCTGTGCGAGAACGCCTTCGTGGTGGAGCGGTTGGGCGAGCTACTGGGGTCGCCGGTGACCACCTCGCCCCAGGCTCGCTTTGCCGGAGCGATTGGCGCGGCGATTCGCGCACAGGCGCTCAATTAATGCATCCGCCGCAGGCTCGCATTCATGCGTATACTGGGAGAAAATGATTGACCGATGAGAGGAGGTATCGATGGCTGACGATCAGATTAGGCTCACGTCTATGACGGCCGCGAGCGGTTGAGCCGCTAAGTTGGCTCCTGGAGCCCTCGCCCAGGTCCTGGGCGACTTGCCAAATGTGCATAACGACAACTTGCTCGTGGGGTTCGATACCTCTGACGATGCGAGCGTCTTCCGCGTAGGGGAGAACCTGGGGCTTGTGCAGTCCATCGACTTCTTCCCGCCGATGGTCGACGATCCGTTTCTGTTTGGCCAGATTGCCGCGGCCAACTCGCTGTCGGACATCTACGCCATGGGCGGGCGGCCGAGCCATGCCATGAACCTACTCTGCATACCCAGTTGTCTGGGCATCGAGGGTGCCGGTCAGATTCTGGCGGGCGGCGCCGACAAGTGCGTCGAGGCGGGTTGCTCCATCGCGGGCGGCCATACCATCAACGACGACGAGCCCAAGTATGGCCTGTCTGTGAGCGGCTTTGTCGCGCTCGACCGCATGCTCGCCAACAGCGGCGCACGCGTGGGCGATGTTCTGCTGCTGACCAAGGCGATCGGCTCGGGCATTATCACCACGGCCATTAAGGGCGAGCTCATCGAGCAGGACGAGGCCGCGGCCATGTTTGACTCGATGCGCACCCTCAACGAGGCTCCGATTCGTCTGGCCGAGGGACTTGAGCTTCACGGCTGCACCGACATTACGGGCTTTGGTCTGATCGGGCACGCGTGCGAGATGGCCGAGGGCTCGGGCGTGCAAGTTGAGCTTGCGTCGGGGGCGGTACCGCTCTTTGACCAGGTGCTCGACATGGCGCGTCTGGGCATTATCCCCGCGGGCTCCTACCGCAACCAGGACTTCTTTGGCCCGCGCGTGGCTGCCGACGAGGACCTGGAGCCGGGCATGCTGGATGCGCTGTACGATCCGCAGACGTCTGGTGGCCTGCTTATCGCGGCACCTGCTGCCGATGTGGATGAGCTTGCGCGCCGTCTGCATGCCGAGGGTCGCATCGCCGCCGTCGTCGGTCGCGTGTGCGAGCCGGTGCCAGGCGGTCCTGCCGTTCGCGTTGTGCATTAAGGAAAACCGTTTATGCGACCGCCTACTGTTCTGGGCGGTCCCTTTTGAAAGGAAAAACTATGTCTACCAAGATTGAAGTCAATGCCATGGGCGATGCCTGCCCGCTGCCCGTCGTCAAGACGCTCAAAGCTCTGAAGCAGCTTAATGGCGAGGGCGCCGTCGTGACTGCGGTCGATAACGAGACCGCCGTCAAGAACATCTCCAAGATGGCGCAGGAGAAGGGCTGCACGGCCTCGGTCGAGAAGATCTCGGACGCCGAGTGGCACGTGACTGTCGTGACCGTCGGTGCCGTGGCCGTTGCGGACCCCGAGCAGGACGGTGTTGCTTTTTGCGACGCCAGCGCCGGCAAGGGCAAACTCGTCATTTCCGTCTACACCGATTGCATGGGCCGTGGCGACGACGAGTTGGGCCACAAGCTCATGAAGGCGTTTATCTTTGCCGTGACGCAGCAGGAGGAGCTGCCCGCGACTATGCTGTTCTACAACGGCGGCGCCAAGCTCACCGTCGAGGGCTCGCCGGTGCTCGATGACCTGAAGGGCCTGGCCGAGCAGGGTGTCGAGATTCTCACCTGCGGTACCTGCCTCGACCACTATGGCATTAAAGACCAGCTTGCGGTGGGCGAGGTCACCAACATGTACGTGATCGTGGAAAAGATGGAGCAGGCCGTGCGCGTCGTGCGCCCGTAGCGTATTGGTTGGAGTTGCCATGAGGGAGAAGCGCCCGGCGCTTGTCATCACGTTTCCTACCACGGCGGCCGCCATGGGCTGCGAGTCCCTGTGTATCGAGCGCGGCCTTCCCGGGCGAACGATTCCCGTGCCCGGGGAGGTCTCCGCTGGCTGCGGTCTGGCGTGGAAAGCCCTGCCTGCAGATGAGGAGCTGCTACGCGGCGAGCTTGCCGCGGCAGGCGTTCCCACCGAGGGCTTTACCGTGATCGATATGTGGGAGGTCGTGCGGTGATCTACCTGGATAACGCGGCGACGACCATGCACAAGCCGCAGACGGTCATCGGCGCCGTGACGCAGGCGATGTGTTCGCTCGGCAATGCCGGGCGCGGCGCCACGTCAGGTGCCCTCGATGCCGCGCGTACGATTCATGGTTGCCGCGCCAAGCTTGCGCGCCTGCTGGGATGCCCGCGTGCTGACCATGTGTGCTTTGCACCTAACTCGACGGCGGCGCTCAACACCGCCATCAACGGCGTGGTGCGTCCCGGCGACCGCGTGGTCACGACGGTGCTTGAGCACAACTCAGTGCTGCGTCCGCTTAATCGTCTTGCGGCTGAGCGGGGTGTGACCGTTGAGCATGCGGGCTGCGACGCGAACGGCGCGCTCGACTACGACGAGCTCGGGCGGTTGGTCACGCCGGGCACGCGTGCCGTGGTTGTGACGCACGCCTCCAATGTGACCGGCAACGCGGTCGACATTGCGCGCGTGGCTGCCATCGCGCATGCGGCCGGCGCGCTGTTGATCGTCGATGCTTCGCAGTCTGCCGGCGCGATGCATGTCGATATGCGGGCTATGGGCCTCGACGTCGTGTGCTTTACCGGCCACAAGGGGCTCATGGGTCCACAGGGCACCGGCGGCTTGGCCGTGGCGGAGGGCGTTGACGTGGCTCCGTGGGCCATGGGCGGCACGGGCGTGCACAGCTTCGATGCACTGCAGCCGCTTGAGTGGCCCACGCGCCTTGAGGCGGGCACGCTCAACGGTCACGGCGTTGCGGGACTTTCTGCCGGCCTCGACTTTATCGACGCCCAGGGTGGGGTCGAGGCGATTGCTGCCCACGAGCGTGCGCTCGCTGATCGCTTCCTTGCCGGTGTGCGCGAAATCCCCGGTATTGCGCTCTACGGTGCGTTTGATCAGCCCGTGCGCTCGGCGATCGTCTCACTCAACGTGGGCGATATCGACTCTGCCGAGATCTCGGACGCGCTCATGCAAGGGTGGGGGATTGCGACGCGCCCCGGCGCCCATTGCGCTCCGCTCATGCACCGCGCGCTGGGAACCGAGCGCCAGGGCGTCGTCCGCTTCTCGTTTGGGTATTTCAACACTACCGAAGAAGTCGACACGGCTATCGATGCTCTGTGCGATTTAGCCTGCTAAAGCTGCTAGACCGTTTATACTTGCGGGACGGGTGTATTTGCCCGTCCCGTTTTTGTTTCGACCCGAAAGGTGTGCCTATGGCCTCATCCGCTCCGCGCGGCCTGCGCTCCGACCATGTCGTTACCGTCGGCATTGCGCTGTTCTCGATGCTCTTTGGCGCCGGTAACCTCATCATTCCGCCGTTGCTGGCGCTCCAGGCCGGCACGGCCACACCGCTTGCCATGGTTGGCTTTTTGATTGCCGCCATCGGCCTGCCCGTCATGGGCTTTATCGCCGTGGCGCTTGCCGGAACGGCGCGCGAGCTTGCCGGCCGCGTGCACCCCAAGTTCGGTGAGTTCTTTGTCGCGGCGGTGTATCTGGCCATCGGCCCGTGCCTGGCCATTCCGCGTACGAGCTCCACGGCCTTCGAGATGCTGGTGCCGCTGCTGCCCGAGGGCGTTTCGCTTGGCACGGCTCGTCTGGTGTTTGCCGTTGGCTTCTTTGTCGTCGCGTTTGTGCTCACGCTGCGTCCGGGTGTCATAACACGCGTGCTCGGCCGCATTACGGGCCCTGCGCTCATTGCGCTCATCGTGCTGGTTGTGGGTGCTGCCGTGATCTCGCCGCTGGGACCCGCTGCCGCGCCTCAGGCTCCCTACGATGCAGGCGCTGCCGTGCAGGGCTTTTTGACCGGCTATCAGACCATGGACCTGCTCGCGTCGCTCGCCTTCGGCATCATCATCGCCGAGACCATCCACGAGCTGGGTGTTACCGATGACAAGCGCGTGGCCTTTGAGATTTCGCGTTCCGGCGTTATCGCCGGCGTGCTCATGGCCATCATCTACTGTGGCTTGGGCCTTGCCGGAATGCAGCTCGGCACCGTGATGCCCGACGCCACCAACGGCGCCGCCATCCTTGCCCGCTCTGCCTCCATGCACTTTGGCCTTGCCGGCACGGTCGTGGTCTTCGCCATCTTCTTCCTCGCCTGCATGAACGTGTGCATCGGCCTCATCAGCTGCTGCTCGCGCTACTTCTGCGAGACGTATGTGGTTAAAGGGGGAGCGGAGGCTTCCGAGGAGGCCATGCGCCGTCCCTTTGCGGTTCTCGCCTTTGTGTTCGCAGCGTTTTCGTGCGTGCTCTCCAACGTGGGCCTCGACGTGATCCTTATGTTCTCGGTGCCCATGCTTAACGCCTTGTATCCCGTCGCCATCGTGCTGGTTCTCATGGGTTTGGTACACGGCTTTTGCGACGCTCATCCGCAGGTGTGGGTCTGGGTCGGCGGTGTGGTTGCCGTGCAGAGCGTGATCACCTCGGTCCGCGATGCGTTCTTTGCGGGCGCGTGGCTACCGTTTGATGTTCTTCCGCTGGCGGATATCGGTGCCGCGTGGGCGCCGGTTGCCGTGGCGGCGTTTGTGATCGGTCTGCTCCACAGCAAGTTTGTCGCACATTCGAGGAGCTAGGGTTTCTGCGCTTGCACAGGCGGGGAGTCTCCCCTATAATTTCCTTCGCTTTGGGACACGCAAGGTTTAGACCTTAGCTGCTCAACACCTTCGGGACGTGGCGCAGTTTGGTAGCGCGCCTGCTTTGGGAGCAGGATGTCGCAGGTTCAAATCCTGTCGTCCCGACCATATCTTGCGGGCGTAGTTCAATGGCAGAACCCCAGCCTTCCAAGCTGATGACGCGGGTTCGATTCCCGTCGCCCGCTCCATAAGATAGCTTAACGGCTCTGATTCCCTTTGGGATCAGAGCCGTTTTCGTAAACGTGCCGGGGACCCCACATCCCCACCTAAGTTGCGGTGAAATACGGACTGTTTTTCGGCTTTTATGGCCCATGTAGTCCGTATTTCACCGCAACTATTTGTAAGGTTGGATTTTGATGCCGTTGGGAGGGTCGTAGCGACCGTCTACCGAGAGTGGAAATATTTTTTGAAGCTCTGACCTGCGGCGTCAAGCTTTTGGTCAGCTTTTGGCAAGGCCTGCGAACGGAAGCATGCGATAGCGTAATGGTATTCTCTCCGCCGTGATGGTTATGGGGTTGGCCATGCTCGATAAAGGCAAACATTTTCCGCAGTCATATGCAAGGATGCTATTCTCGGCCGTTGGAATTCATCAAGATGGACAGCTGCTTATAACAATTGATCCTTGGGATGAACGCCGCGCGCGTGAGCTTATGCAGGAAGAGATCATGCTTCGTCTTTACAACCACGTGTATGCGGATCCGGTCTATTGGAATAATCTTGGGGTTGAAGATCGTATCTTTCAGCTGGCATCCGCTATTGCGGTCGTTGAACCGGATGCTGTGTTCTGCGGAGCGACAGCAGCGCTGCTCTACGGCATCGGCTCGGCGTATACGCTTCTGGATAAAGTGCAAGTGCTGCTGCCACGGTCTACAAGGCGTGATACGTATGAGTTCGTTGAATACAAGCGCTGGCGCCCGGGCGAAGTGTGGCGGCTTGGTCTGTTTACACTGACGGATCCGTGTCGAACGGTTGTTGATATCGCGCGATCGAGCGCCTTTCGCTATGCGCTGGGTTATGTCGATGGCTTGGCCCGTGAGTACGATGTCGAGCGCGAAGAGCTGCGAGCATATGCGCAGGCAAATTGTCGAGGGCTGCATGGCATCGCGCGTGCTTTTGACGTTTTTGATTATATGGATGGCAGGTCAGGCAATGGCGGTGAGTCTGAGGCGAGAGCAGCGATGATTCTCGCTGGGGTTGCCGCGCCCGAGCTTCAAGTTGAGATAACGCGGCCGGGAAACGCTGGCTATTATCTAGCAGATTATGGCTGGCAGATGCCAGACGGCTCATGGACGCTGGCAGAGCTGCATGGGCTGGGCAAGTTTGAAGACGAGGCTCAAAATAATGCAGAGCGGGCGGCGGCAAAAACGTATCGAGCGGCCCTCATGCGCGACGCGAACCTTCGCGCCATGGGCCACAACATCATTCATTTCAAACTCTCGGACACCTACGACGTAGAATCGTTCGGTGCCATGATGCGCGGTTACGGCATTCCGACAACAAAACCCTACGCCGAATCCCGATAGAGAAATCGTTCGCGGTCCACCTTCAATAAGTTGCGGTGAAATACGGACTGTTGAGGCCTTTAAAGGCATGAAACAGTCCGTATTTCACCGCAACTTAGGAGGGGATGGGGTTAGTGGCGGGGGCGGTGGCGGAGTTTGTCGATGGTGGAGTCGGTGCTTCGGCTGCGGGCTTCGGAGGCGCGGTCGCGGGCGTCGGCCGCGGTTTGGCGTTGGCGGCGGTAGTCGATCATGCCTTGGATGATGGGCTTGCCAAAGCTCACGACATCATCGTTGTAGATGGCGGTTCGGGCTGCGAGGAGGCAGTCGGTAAAGTCCATATGGGTCTTGCCAAAGAGTTTGATGGCAAGAGCGATAACGGTGGGCTCGTCGACCATGACGTCATCGAGCAGCTTGGTCATGGCCGTCGCAATCTCCACGCGCGGGACCTTGTAGACGTCGCGCAGCGTGACCACGACGCGCGTGATGATTTCGGGGTAGACACGAGCGGTGCGCGTGGCGATGACCTTGGCGGCGCGCGGTGACAGGACCTCGTCGTCGTTAAGCAGGTAGCGCAGGATGACGGTCTCGTCGATGATGGTGCTACTCATGGATATCTACTTCCTCGGGACCCAAAACCGACTCATCGCTTTCTGTGGCTAGGTATTCAATCCAGGCATTGCGCTCCTCGGAGCGGCGATTGGGGTCCCGTATGCTTTGAGCAGTCCATAGGCGGCCGTGCCGTCCTTGGAGCGCACGGCGACCGGTTGAAATGGGAGCTTGCGCATCAAAATACTCTGCGCGACAAATAGACGGACAGCCTCGGCGAGCGATGTGCCCATGGCGTCGTAGAGACGCTCGGCATGCTGCTTGTCTTCCTCGCGAATGCGCACCTGCAGGATGGCTCGTTTTTGAGTCGATGACATCACTGGCCTCCCTTAATGAGCGTGCAATTTGAATAGTCAAATACAACATCGGCTAATAATAGCCAATCTTACAACCACTACTTTATTGCACTAGAGTAATTGAGTGTAAACGATATTACAAACGTACTACATCCTTCAGAAACGAGCGTGAAATCTCCCTTGGATGTACGCATGTAATACACTCACCTTTATAGCTTCTAGAGAATAATTCCAACCTGCCAAAACCCCTGCAATACACCCGTATTGCAGGGCCTATGCTCAAGTTTGCCGCCTGCAACTGCGTATATTTAACCTGTATATCGTTGGAGGAATTCTATCGAAGTGCCTGTTTCGCCGCATGCACTCGATACGCCGATGCCGGACCACGGGCGGTCCGGGGCAACGTCGACAGGGTCTCTCCGGCATGGGATTCAGGAGGGAGTGAACAACATGGGCAATAAACGAGTCGTGGCTGATTCTTCACGCTGCATTGGGTGCCAAACCTGTATGGCGGCGTGCATCGAGGCACACGATATTCCCGGCAACATCGCCGCACCTCGCTTGCGCGTAACGCGCACCTACGAGATCTCCGCGCCGGTGGCATGTCACCACTGCGAGGATGCTCCGTGCGCGAAGGCCTGTCCTACGGGCGCCTTGTTCTTTGATCCAAAGAACCATCGTATCGGCGTCAACGAGGACAACTGCATCGGCTGCAAGAGCTGCGTCATGGCCTGCCCCTTTGGCGCCGTGAGCGTGGCGACCACGCAGGTCCCCGTCTTGATGGGTGACGTTCGCGTGGGTTCGCAGACTAAGAGCTTCGTGCTCAAGTGCGACCTATGCGTGGACCGTCCCGGCGGTCCGGCGTGTGCCGAGGCGTGTCCGACCAAGGGCCTCACCCTGGTGGACGAGGAGCGTCTGGCAGAACTGACTGCCGAGCGTGCCCGCGCCACCATCGAAAACGAGGCGTAAGTGTCGGGCGACAGGCCCAATGATTGTCAAATAAGTACCGAGTATTCGGTAGCAGAGAAAGGAAGGAGGGTGTCATGGAGAAGCATAAAGTGATCTGCCCGTATTGCGGCGCCGGTTGCCAGTTTAACCTCCTGGTCCAAAACGGCCAGGTCGTGGGTACCGAACCGCTCAACGGCATCACCAACCAGAGCGAGCTGTGCCTTAAGGGCATGAGCGGCTATGACTTCATCAACGACACCAAGATCTTGACTCCTCGCGTACTGCACCCGATGATCCGCCGCACTAAGGGCGCGGATCTTGAGCGCGTAAGCTGGGACGAGGCACTGGATTTCACCGCATCTAAGATGCAGGCCATAATTGACGAATATGGTCCTAACGCTGTCATGACTACCGGCTCTTCGCGAGGCGGCGGCAATGAGGCGAACTACGTCATGCAGAAGTTTACGCGTGCGTGCATCGGCACCCACAGCGTGGACAACTGCGCCCGTACTTGACACGGCCCTACTGTCCTCGGTCTGATGGACACGGTTGGTTCAGGTTGCATGTCATGCTCCATCCCCGGTATGGAGGATGCGGGCTGCATTTTCCTCTTCGGCTATAACCCTGCCGATTCGCACCCCATCGTCGCAAGGCGTATCGTGCGAGCCAAAGAAAAGGGTTGCAAGATCATCGTCGCCGATCCGCGCCATATCGAAACCGCGCGTATCGCCGATCTCTACCTTCCGATCAAGAACGGTTGCAACGTTGCGTTCCTCAACGCCTTTGCCAACTGTCTGGTCAACGATGGCCTCTACGACAAGGAATTCGTCGCCGAGCACACGAACGGCTTTGACGAGTGGTGGGAGACCATCAAGAACTACACTCCCGAATCTGTACAGGACATCACGGGTGTCGAGCCCGCGTTGATCCACCAAGCTGCCGAGATGTACGCCACGGCGAAGCCCTCTGCCATCATTGGCTGGGGCATGGGCGTATGCCAGCAGAAGCAGAACCTGAAGACGGTGCACACCATCGCCTCCATCGCCTGCGTTGCCGGCCAGATCGGCAAACCCAATTCCGGCCTCGCGCCCGTGCGCGGTCAGAATAACGTCCAGGGCTCCTGCGATATGGGCATGCTGCCCAACCTGTACCCTGGCTACCAGAAAGTCACTGACCCCGCAGTGCGTGCCAAGTTTGCCAAAGCTTGGGGCGTGCCCGAGGAAAAGCTCCCGCTCGAGGAGGGCTACAAGCTCACCGATCTGGGCCACCTGGTCGACGAGGGCAAGGTGCACTGCTTCTACAACTACGGCGAGGACCCGGTGCAGACCGAGCCCGATTCGGCCGGTATGCGCAAGACGCTCTCCGAGCTGGATCTGTTCATTTGCCAGGACATCTTTATGACGCAGACGACCATGCTCGCCGACGTCATCCTGCCTGCCACCTCTTGGGGCGAGCACGAGGGTGTCTTTACCGCATCCGACCGTAGCTTCCAGCACTTTGACGCGGCCGTTCCGCCCAAGGGCGAGTGCCGTCACGACTGGGAGATCTTCGCGGACCTGTCCACGCGTATGGGTTACCCCATGCACTACGACAACACCGAGCAGATCTGGAACGAGTGCATTAGCCTGTGCCCCAATTTTGTGGGCGCGACCTACGAGAAGATGGCTCCCGAGGGCGGCTACGCCCAGTGGCCCGTCAAGAGCACCGATGTGAACGACCACGGTACGCCCGACATGTTCGCTGGTGGCAAGTTCACCACCAAGGACGGCCGCGCCAACCTGATGGCGCACGACTGGGAGGCGCCCTCCGAGCTTCCTGACGATGAGTACCCGCTCATTCTGTGCACCGTCCGCGAGGTCGGCCACTACAGCTGCCGTTCGATGACCGGCAACTGCAAGACGCTGGCGCTGCTTGCCGATGAGCCCGGTTTTGTCCGCATGAATCCCGCGGACGCCCAGGCGCGCGGCATCAAGAACGGCGACATCGTCTCGATTCACAGCCGCCGCGGCCAGGTATACAGCCGCGCCGACGTGAGCGACCGTATCAACAAGGGCACGGTCTATATGACCTACCAGTGGTGGATCGGCAAGTGCAACGAGCTGACCATGCACAAGGTCGACCCGGTCTCGCATACGCCCGAGGACAAGTTCTCCGCCTGCCAGGTCGACGCCATTGCCGACCAGGTCTGGGCCGAGGGCGAGGTCGAGCGTCAGTACACCGAGCTCAAGCAGGCTCTGGTGGATGCCGCCGCTCCCCAAGACGTTGAGCCCGGCGCCGCCAAGTTCGACGACGAGGCGCACGTGAACCAAATCGTGTAGTCCCGTTCTCGTTGGCTTTTTGGGCCGGGCGTCCCGTACGTTCGGGAGCCCGGCCCGTTATTTTGAAAGGAAGTGGGGATGAACCGCTTCATCGACATCAACCCGGAGAGGTGCATCGGCTGCGGAACATGCCAGTCCGCCTGTGCCGACGCCCACCGGATGCAGGGTCTTCAGGATACGCCGCGCCTGGCGCTCGTGAAGACCGGCGGTATTTCGGCCGCCCTTGCCTGTCACCATTGCGAGGGTGCCCCCTGCGCCGAGGTTTGCCCGGTGAATGCCATCGAGCACGATGGCGACCGCATCCACGTCAAGGAGCAGGAGTGCATCGGGTGCAGGCTGTGCGCCATCGCGTGCCCCTTCGGAGCCATCCATCCCGATGGCACGTCTATCGCCGGTGTCGCAGGCATGTGCGACCCGACGCCTTCGTATCCTAAGTCCCTGAGCAGCCTGCTTACGTGGGCTCCCGGCCAGTACACCTGCGCTGTCAAGTGCGACCTGTGCGCCTTTGATCCTGACGGCCCGCATTGTGTGGCGGCGTGCCCCACCAAGGCGCTGACCGTCATGGGCGGCGCGGCCGATCGCGAGCTCGACGAGGCCAAGCGCCTGCGCTCGATCGAAAACGGTCCGGTCGTCGACGTTGCCGCTGTGGCCCAGGGCCTCTCCGAGAAAGCAGAAGGGAGCGTAAACAATGGATAGCATGACGCTGTTTATCGCATCGCTTGCCGTCTCGTGCATCGGTGCGCTCGCCTCGGTTCTGCTGATCAAGGCCGATAACGCCGCCAAGACCGCCGGCTGCCTTATCGGCGCCGTCGCCGCGGTGCTTTCGTTTGTGGCCGGTATCCAGGCCGTGCTGGGCGACGTCACGTCGGTCGACACCATCGTGTTCTTCCCGTTTGCCCATTTCCAGCTGCTGCTCAATCAGCTGTCCGGCCTGTTCGTGGCGCTCATCTCGGTGCTCGCGTTTGCCGGCTCGATCTACGGTCTCAACTACTTTGATGAGTACCCGGGCAAAAAGGGCCGCGCCGGCTTCTTCTTTAACACCTTCGTGGCGTCCATGATGCTCGTCATCACCGCCGACAACGTGTTTTGGTTCCTGGTCGCCTTTGAGCTCATGTCGCTGACCTCGTATTTCCTGGTCGTGATCGAGGAGAACGAGAACTCCATCCATGGCGGTTGGCTCTACTTTGTGATCGCGCACGTGGGCTTTGTGCTCATCATGGCGAGCTTCCTCACCATGACCAACTTCGCCGGTGGCTCGTTTGCCTTTGCGGATTTCCGCGCCACGCAGTTTAGCCCCGCGGTCGCATCCGTGTGCTTCGTGCTCGCCTTCTTTGGCTTTGGCGCCAAGGCCGGTATCATCCCGCTGCACGGCTGGCTGCCCAAGGCACATCCCGAGGCGCCGTCCAACGTGTCGGCCCTCATGTCCGGCGGCATGATCAAGATCGGTATCTTCGGCATCCTCAAGGTTGGTCTCGACCTGCTTTCCGCCTCGGGCGTTCAGGTCTGGTGGGGCCTTATGGTCATGGTCTTCGGTGCGATCTCGTCGGTCCTCGGCGTGGCCTTCGCCCTGCAGGAGCATGACATCAAGCGCCTGCTGGCCTATCACTCCGTCGAGAACATCGGCATCATTCTGCTCGGCGTCGGCGCCTCCATGGCCGCCATGGCGCTCAACTCTGTCGGCATCGCCGTCCTGGCCCTGATGGCCGCCCTCTACCACACGTTTAACCACGCGATGTTTAAGGGCGAGCTGTTCTTGGGCGCCGGTGCGCTGCTGTACTCCACGGGTACGCGCAATATGGAGAAGATGGGCGGCCTGTTCCGTCGTATGCCGGCAACGGCCATCTGTTTCCTCGTTGGCGCGCTTGCCATCTCGGCCATCCCGCCCTTCAACGGCTTTGTGTCCGAGTGGTTTACCTACCAGTCGCTGTTTAATGCCGCCATGCAGGGCGACAAGGCCGTCATGATCGTGGCCGTGTTCGCTGCCGTCGCGCTTGCCATTACCGGCGCGCTGGCTGTTACGTGCTTCGTCAAGGCCTATGGCGTCTCCTTTGCCTCCGCGCCCCGCTCCGAGGCCGCTGCCAATGCCAAGGAGGTTCCCGCCCCCATGGTGTTTGCGCAGGGCCTGCTCGCGGCCATCTGCGTCGTGCTGGGCATTGGCGCTCCCGTGATCGCGCCCGTGCTGGTCGATGTCGCCGCGTCCGTGCTGCATCCGTACGATGGCGTGTTTGCCGCCGAGGGCATGGAGCTCATGAACCAGTACTCCGGCGCTGCCACCTCCACGCCCGCGATCGCCATTGCGCTCGTGGTGCTTGTCGGTCTTGCCTGCGGTTATCGCAAGCTCAAGACCGTCGGCAAGGTGCAGAAGTCCCAGCCGTGGGCATGCGGCTATGCTCCCAACGAGCATATGCCCGTCGTGGCCACGACCTTTGCCTCCGAGGTGTCCTGGTTTATGCAGCCGCTCTACACGCTGCGCGACCGTTGCACGGCCGTCTGCTGGTCCATCGCGCACTTCTTCCAGAAGCTCACCGGTGTGGCCGAGGCTGTGGAGCCCGTACCCGACAAGGTTCTCGTCGATGCCCCGCATAAGGGTGTCGAGAAGCTCGCCGACCTCGCGACTAAGCTCGAGGGCGGCAACTACAGCATCTATATCTGCTACATCGTCGCGGCACTCGTGGTGTTCCTCGTGCTCGCCGTGCAAATGGGTTAAGGAGGGGAGAGCATGAACAACATCGTACTTGCCGTTCTGCAGGGCGTGGTCGTCATGGCCGTCGCACCGTTCTTCTCCGGTCTCGGCCGCGTGATCCGCGCCAAGATGCACAACCGTCGCGGCCCCAGCATCATGCAGGACTACCGCGACCTGGCCAAGCTCTTTGCGCGCCCCGAGTCCCAGAGCGAGGATGCGAGCTTTGCGCTGCGCATCATGCCGCCGCTGTTCTTCGCCGTCGCCTTTATGCTCGCGATGGGCCTGCCGCTCTTTACGGCAAAAAGCCCCATCCCGGTCTTTGGTGACGCCATCACCATCATGTACAGCCTGGCGCTCGCCCGCTTCTTCTTCGCCCTCTGCGGTGTGGATTCGTCCAACGCCTACGCCGGTATCGGCGGCGTTCGCGAGCTGCTCATGAGCGTGCTCATCGAGCCGTCCATGCTGCTGGCGCTGTTTGCCGCCGCCCTGGTGTGCGGTTCCACCGACATCGCCACCATGGGTCAGCACATCATGACGGGCGCCATCGACGCGCCGGTCGCCGTGATCCTCGCCGGCATCGCCTTTGCGATTGCCTGCTACATGGAGCTCGGCAAGCTGCCGTTTGACCAGGCCGAGGCCGAGCAGGAGCTTCAGGAAGGCCCGCTCGCCGAGCTTTCCGGCCCGTCGCTCGCCATGGCCAAGCTTGCCATGTCTATGAAACAGGTCCTGGTCGTCGCCTGGTTCTGCGCGATCTTCGTCCCCTGGGGCGAGCCCGCGACCGTGGGGGCCGCCGCCGTTCTGGGCGCAGTCATCTTCCTGGTGAAGTGCCTGGTCGACTTTGTCGTATGCGGCGTGATCGAGAACTCCTGCTCGCGCTCGCGTTTTAAGGTACTCGGCAATCAGACCTGGGCCGTCGTTGGCATCGCCGTTCTGGCGTTTGTCTTCGTGGTCGTCGGCGTGTAGGAGAAGGGAGAAACAATGTCATTTGCAGTCAGTCTGTCCCTTCTCGGCTTGGTCGCTATCGCGGCCCCGATGGTGGCCTCGGTGCTCGTCGCCCTGTTCCCCCGTCCGTACGCCAAGTGGTTCAGCGTTTTGGGTGCCGCCGTCTCTACGGTCTGCACCATCGCCCTCGCCGCGAATTTCGCTGGCGCCGGCATGCCCGACACGCAGGTCCCCCTGATCTCGTTTGGGCAGACCCTCGTCATGGGATTCACCTTCGATCGCATGAGCACGCTGCTCGCGCCCGCCTTTGTGGGTATCGGCCTGCTTGTCGTGATCTATTCGATTCCCTATATGAGCGAGAATAACCGTGAGCATCCCGATGCGCCGCGTCGTCGCTTCTACGCGTACCTCGCGACCTTCATCGGTGCCATGGCCGGCCTTGTGTACAGCTCGACCCTTTTGGGCCAGCTCGTGTTCTTTGAGATCACGGGTGCGTGCTCTTGGGGCCTCATTAGCTACTACATGTCGCCTACGGCCAAGAAGGCCGGCATGAAGGCCCTGATCATTACGCATATCGGTGCGCTCGGCCTGTATCTGGGCGCCGCCATCGTGTTTGCCCATACCGGCACCTTCGCCATCACCGCGATTGCCGGCCTCGACGCCAAGCTCAAGGCTATCGTCCTTTTGCTCGTGCTGTTTGCGGCCTGGGCCAAGTCCGCACAGGTCCCCATGTACATGTGGCTGCCTTCGGCCATGGAGGCGCCGACGCCTGTTTCGGCCTACCTGCATGGTGCCTCGATGGTCAAGGTCGGCGTGTGCGTGTTCGCGCGTGCACTCGTATCTGCCGGCGAGATTCCCGAGATCGTGGGCTGGGTCGCCATTATCGACGCCATGGTCACCATGCTCTTTGGTTTCCTTATGTACCTGCCGCAAAAGGACATGAAGCGCCTGCTGGCCTTCTCCACGATCGCCCAGCTCTCCTATGTGTTCTTTGGTCTGGGCCTTTCGGTCTTTGGCAGCCAGCTCGCCTTCGATGGTGCCGTGTGCCACATCTTTAACCACGCCTTCGCCAAGACCCTGTTCTTCCTGATCGCGGGTTCGTTCTCCTTTACGCTCGGCACGCGTATGCTGCCCAAGCTTCGCGGCATCGTAAAGAAGTACCCGATCTCGGGTGTGGGCTTTGGTGTGGCGGCGCTCGCCATTGCCGGCGTGCCGCCCATGAACACGTTCTTCTCGAAGTTCCAGATTATCGCCGGCGGCTTTTCCGTTGGTGCCGGCAACGTCGCGATTCTGGTGCTCGTGTGCATCATGGTCGCCGAGACCGTCGCCACCTTTGCCTGGTTCCTCAAGTGGATGGGCTATTGCCTGCCCGGTGAGCCGAGCGAGGAAGTCGCTGCGGGAGCCCCGCTTCCCCGCGCGATGGCGTTCGTGTTCATCGTGCTCATCATCATGGTTATCGTCAGCGGCCCGCTTTCGGCCAGCTGGATCGGTTAGGAGGTAGAACGACATGGGTTATTCGATCGTCAACATCCTTGGCGGCCTTCTGATCGTCACGTCCACCATGGTGGTCGTCTCAAAGAACATCAAGCACGCCATCAGCTGGTATGCGGTGCAGTCGCTGGTGCTCGTGGGACTGCTCGCCACGCTCGGTGTCACTACCGGCGCGCAGGAGCTGCTTATGTGGGCTGGATCTGCCTTTATCACCAAGGTCGTCCTGGTCCCTTACATCCTCAACCGCGCATACAAGAAGATGGGCGAGCCGAGCGACGCATCGCTCAAGGCCGGCCTTAAGCCCGCATGGGCCATTTGCATCATCGCCGTCGAGGTTGCGATCTGCTTTACCGTCGTGACGCAGATCAGCCTGCCCACGGCCGAGGTCGCAACGCCTGCGCTCGCTATTAGCTTCGCTCACTTCTTTGTGGGCCTCACCTGCATCATCTCGCAGCGCAACATCATGAAGCAGATCTTTGGATACTGCCTTATGGAAAACGGCAGCCATGTGACGCTCGCGCTTTTGGCCCCCACCGCTCCCGAGATCATCGAGATCGGTATTGCCACCGACGCCATCTTTGCCGTCATCATCATGTCCATCGTCGTGCGTCGCATTTGGGACGACTCCCACTCGCTCGATGCGCGCGACCTGTCCGAGCTGAGGGGGTAGTCCATGGAAACGTTGATTCTCGCCCTGCTCGCGACTCCTTTGGTGTTCTCGCTGGTCATGGCGTTTTTGCCCAAGAATACGTCCTATAACGTGTTTGCCGGTCTCAACCTGGTCTCCGTCGCAGCCGTGCTGGTGCTGTCGATTATGACGGCCGGTGACGTCCTTATGAGCGGCGAAACCGCGAGCGCTCTTGGCCTGTGGTTCCACCTCGATTCGCTGGGCGCCATCTTTGTGCTGCTCATCGGCTTTATCGGTTTTCTTACGGGGCTGTTCTCGCTGCCCTATGTAAAGGCCGATATCGAGGAGGGCTCCATGCCCGCCGAGCGCGCCAAGCAGTATTTTGCGCTGTTTAGCCTGTTTGTGTTCACCATGCTGCTCGCATGCCTGTCCAACAACATGATCCTCACCTGGGCCGCCGTGGAGGCAACCACGCTTTCCACCGTGTTCCTCGTGGGTATCTACAAGAACAAGACGGCCCTCGAGGCTTCTTGGAAGTATGCGATGGTCTGCACCGCCGGCGTGGCCTTTGGCCTGTTCGGTACGCTGCTGATCTACGCCAACGCCGCCGACGTGATTCCCAACGCCCACGAGGCCGCATTCCTGTCGTGCGTGCTGCCGTATGCCGACCAGTTCGACCCGACGCTCATGCGCCTCGCCTTTGCGTTTGTCGTGATCGGCTTTGGCACCAAGGCCGGCCTGTTCCCCATGCATACTTGGCTGCCCGATGCCCACTCCCAGGCTCCGAGCCCTGTCTCGGCCCTGCTCTCGGGCGTGCTGCTTAAGTGCGCCATGCTTGTGATCATGCGCTTCTACGGCTTTACTATCCAGGCCGTGGGCGCCGAGTATCCGCAACTTTTGCTGCTGATCGTCGGCACGCTGTCCATTTTGGTGGCGGCGCTTTCGATGTTTCGCCAGGACGACCTCAAGCGCCGCTTTGCGTACTCGTCTGTGGAGAACGTGGGCGTTATCGCCCTGTGCCTGGGTATCGGTGGCCCGCTGGGTATCGCCGCGGCCCTGCTGCACTGCGTGTTCCACGGCTTTACCAAGACGCTTGCCTTCTGCGTGTCCGGCAACATCCAGCACGCCTTTGGCACGCGTAGCCTGGCCAAGATCCAGGGCGTCGTCGAGGTTGCCCCCGCAACTGCCGCGCTCGCCATCCTGGCGCTGCTCGGTCTTGGTGCCTTCCCGCCCTTTGGCATGTTTATCTCTGAGTTCCTGACTTTTGTCGCCGGTGTTACCGCCGGTCCCATGTGGCTGGTCGTCGTGGTCGCCCTCGGTCTTACCGTGGCCATCTCCGCGCTCACCCGCATCGCACTCAAGTCGGTGTTCGGCCATGCGCCCCAGGGCATGGGCAAGCATGAGGCCCCGGCGCTCATGCTTATCCCCGAAATCATCCTGGCTGTCATGATCTTGTGGTTTGGCATCGCCACCCCGCTGCCCCTCGTGCACGGTGTGGAGACCGCGACCGGCATCGTGCTCGAGCAGAGCACCGAGGAACTTCACGCGACGCCGATGTACCGCGCTGTGTTCGGTACCGAGACCGCTCAGAGCGAGGTGGAGTAACGAATGATTGAAACTGAGAACAAGGTGTATGCCCGTCGCTGCGAGAGCCATGTCGAGGCCCTGCGCCGCGCCGTTCCGGGCTGCATCGAGAAGGTCGAGTGGCAGTGTGAGGACCAGCTGACGATTACCGTTAAGCAGGACAAGCTGCCCGAGGCCGTCCACTACCTGTATTACGAGCGCTACGGCTGGATTCCCGTGATCATCGGCAACGACGAGCGCAGTCTGTGCGGCCGTTACGCCGTGTACTACGTCATCTCCATGGAGGGGGAGGACCCCGGCTGGGTGACCGTGCGCACCGAGGTCGATCCCGCCAAGATGACGTTCCCGTCCGTGACGCCGTTCGTCCCCGCCTGCGTGTGGGGCGAGCGCGAGCTGCGCGATATGTTCGGCCTGATTCCCGAGGGCCTTCCCGATCGTCGCCGCCTGGTGCTGCCCGATGACTGGCCCAGCGGCCTGTACCCGCTGCGCAAGGACTCCATGGACTACCGTTTCCGTCCCGCTCCCGCGAGCGACATGGAAAACTACGAGTTCTTGGCCGATACCAAGGGCAAGGAGACGACGCTCGTCCCCATGGGCCCGCTGCACATTACCTCCGACGAGCCCGGCCACTTCCGCCTGTTCGTTGAGGGCGAGACGATTGTGGACGCTGACTACCGTCTGTTCTACGTGCACCGCGGTATGGAGAAGGTCGCCGAGACGCGCCTGAACTATGACGCCGTGACGTTCCTCGCCGACCGCATCTGCGGCATCTGCGGCTGCGCCCACTCGGTGGCCTACGCCGAGGCCGTCGAGCGCGCCCAGGGCATTCATGTCCCGCCGCGCGCCCAGTACATCCGCGCCATCATGCTCGAGGTCGAGCGTCTGCACTCGCATCTGCTCAACATTGGCCTGGCGTCGCACTACACGGGCTTCGACTCCGGCTTCCAGCAGTTCTTCCGCGTCCGCGAGAAGTCCATGGATCTGGCCGAGAAGCTCTCCGGTCACCGCAAGACCTACGGTCTCAACGTGATCGGCGGCGTGCGTCGCGACATTTTGGCCGAGCAGAAGCTCTCCACGCTCACGACCATCCATCAGCTGCGCTCCGAGGTTCAGGAGCTCGTCGACGTCTTGCTCTCCACGCCCAACTTTATTGAGCGTACGAGTGGCATCGGCATTCTGGACCGCAAGATCGCACGCGACTTCTCGCCGGTCGGCCCGCTCATGCGTGGCTCGGGCTATGCCCGCGACGTGCGCTTTGACCATCCCTTCGACGGCTACGCCGATCCGGACGTCCAAAAGATGCACGCCGCTACGGCCGACACCTGCGATGCCTTCGGCCGTACCGCCGTTCGCATCCAGGAGGTCTACGATTCGATCGACATGATCGAGACCATGCTCGAGAACTGCCCGTCGGGCCCCATCCTCACCACGGATTGGGAGTACACCCCGCACAAGTACGCCATCGGCGCCACCGAGGCGCCGCGCGGCGAGGACGTGCACTGGGCTATGCTCGGCAACAACCAGAAGTGCTACCGCTGGCGCGCCAAGGCCGCCACGTACAGCAACTGGCCGGTCCTGCGCTATATGTTCCGCGGCAACACCGTGGGCGACGCGGCGCTGATCGTCGGTTCGCTCGACCCGTGCTACTCCTGCACCGACCGCGTGACGGTGACCGATGTCGCCGCCAAGCGCGACCACGTGCTCGACAAGGAGCAGTTCGAGAACGTATGGCGCGACAAGTCGCCGCTTGCGGGCGAGGGCACCATGGCCGCTCCGCTCGATGAGGAGGCGCTCTAATATGCTGAAGCTTTGGAAGGTTAACGCCAAGGCCGGCGATGCGACGGTCAAGTACCCGTTTGCGCCGTTCCCCACCAACAAGGACATGCGCGGCAAGCCCGAGCACAACGCCGAGCTCTGCATCGCCTGCGGTGCCTGCGGCGTGGCGTGCCCGGCCGATGCCATCCGCATGGACACCGACCTTGCGGCCGATACCATCACCTGGTCGATCGACTACGGTCGCTGCATCTTCTGCGGCCGTTGCGAGGAAGCCTGCCCCATGGAGGCCATCAAGCTCACCGAGGAGTTTGAGCTGGCCGTCATGAGCAAGGACGACCTCACCAGCAAGAGCGTCTATACGCTCGAGCACTGCTCTCGTTGCGGCAAGCCGTTTGCCCCGCACAAGGAGATCGACTACGCCAAGCGCCTGCTGCAAAAGGCCGGCGGCATGGAGGCCGAGCAGGCCGCCCGCACCGTCGGTATGTGCCAGGAGTGCAAGCGCGAGCTCGACGCCCTGCGTGCCGCCTCGGCCGTAAAGACCGGCAACGCTGCTGGCATGGCTGCCAACGAAACGCTTGCGTCCGGTGAGCCCCAGGGCCCCGGCATGGAGTATCTGGGCGGCCACGGCGTGAACCCGGAGTATATCGACCGCGAGCTCAACCCCGATGCGCCCGAGATTCCCGCCGGTCCTGCACCGGTCGAGGGCATCATCATGGATTTTGAAACGAAGGAGGAGTAACCATGGCCGAACCCACGCTTTTGCCCGAGCGGCTCCAGTACCGCCCGACCAAGATCGAGCTCGACGAGAGCATCGAGAAGGCCAAGGCGACCCTTCTTAAGAAGATCAAGCGCTCGGTGTACGTTTACCGCGTTGACTGCGGCGGCTGCAACGGCTGCGAGATCGAGATCTTCGGTTCCATCACGCCCGTCTTCGACGTCGAACGCTTTGGCATCAAGGTCGTGCCCTCGCCCCGTCACGCCGATGTGCTGCTGTACACCGGCGCCGTGACGCGTGCCATGCGCATGCCGGCCCTGCGCGCCTTTGAGGCCGCACCCGATCCCAAGATCGTGGTGTCCTATGGCGCGTGCGGCTGCACCGGCGGCATCTTCTACGACAACTACTGCGTCTGGGGCGGCACGGACAAGATTCTGCCGGTCGATGTCTACATCCCCGGCTGCCCGCCCAGCCCCGCGCAGACCATCTACGGCTTCGCCATGGCACTTGGCCTGCTGGACCAAAAGCTCCATGCCGAGACCACGGTGGAGGCCGCCGGCGAGCAGGCCGATATTCTGCACCCCGGCGTGCCGTACAAGCTGCGCGTTGCCATCGAGCGCGAAGCTCGCGCCATGAGCGGCTATCGTTACGGCCGCGACCTGGCCAACGAGTTTATGGATACGCTCGAGGGCGCGCCCAAGGGCGATATTCGCGGTGCCATGGCGCTGCTCATCGACAAGCAGGATGATCCGCGCCGCGTCGAGGTGTACTCGGCGCTGCAGGATCTGGTGCTGGCCGGAGGCCGCTAGATGAAGCTCACGGACCGCTCTGGTTACTTTGCGGGCCCCGGCATGCTCGGCGGCTCTTTTGGCGATGCCTCGCGCGCAAGCGACGAGGCCGCCGAGGGCGTCGCCGACCCCTGCCTGGGCCATACGCCCGACCAGGTGGTCTTCTACGAGCTCACGCGTAAGTTTGTGGAGACCGAGGAAGACGTTCCCCAGGAGGCCTGCGACGTGCTGTACTACACGCTCGCCGTGGGCCACCACACCGGCGTGCTCGACTGCTTTGAGCCGCGCCTGTCGGTGCCAGTGAACGTGTTCTATTCGCTCGTCGACGCGCTGCCGGAGGGGGAGGCCAAGACCAAGTTCGAGGCCATCCGCTCTTTTGGCGAGTGCCAGCTCGACAAGGCGGCGGTGCCGTCGCTGCTCGAGGCCTGCGACACGCTGCTCGACGAGCGCGGTTTTCGCGGTTCGGCCAAGGCCGGCATCTCGGTGTTCGATGACGACTTTGGCCTGCATGCCCAGCAGGTCGCGTTCTTAATGAAGTTTCGCGATCTGGTTGAGCGCGTGCGCGATGTGTCGGGCGTGTATCTGACGGGAAGGTTGCAATAATGGGTCGCGTTGTGGATGGTCGTGTGAACGGCGCCCCGTTTGCGGGTATCGTGCTCACGGCGGGAAGCGTGCTGCGTGCCGACGATGCCGCCGGCCCCGTGCTCTCCAAAAAGATGGAGGACGCTCCGCTTGCCGGCTGGTACACCATCGATGGCGGTCAGACGCCCGAGGATGACATCATCGAGGTCAAGCGCGAGCGTCCGCCGCGCCTGGTTTTGGTCGATGCCGCCGACATGGCGCTGCCCGTCGGGTCCATCCGCTTGCTCGACAAGCGCGATGTGGCCCGTAAGTCGATGTTCACCACGCATTCGCTTCCCTTATCGATTCTGATCGAAGAGATTGAGCAATCGTGCGAAGATATCGTCTTCATAGGGATTCAGCCGGGCGATACGGAGTTCTATAACCCCATGTCCCCGGAGGTCTTTGAGGCCGTCGACGCCGTGTACGACGCCGTGGCCGCCAACGACTTTTCCCACTTTGTCCGCTTGGGGCAGGAGCTGTAGCAGCGCTTGCCTCTGCTGAATAGGAAAGAAGTGATTGACATGGCAGATTCCAAGGTGGAGTACCCCGCTCCCGATTGCCTGGCGCCCGCCGCGATCGAGGCCAAGACCGAGACCGCCGGCGTGACCAAGGTTAACCTGCCGGTCGCTAAGGCCTTTCTGTTGGCAATGTTCGCCGGTGCGTTTATCGCCTTCGGTGGCCTGTTCTTTACGGTGTTTTTGAGCGACAGCACGCTGGGCTGGGGTGCCCAGCGCGTCGTGGGCGGCCTGTGCTTTTGCCTGGGCCTGGTGCTGGTGCTGGTGTGCGGCGCCGAGCTGTTTACCGGCAATTCGCTTATGGTCTGCTCGCTCAAGAGCAAAAAGATCACCTTGGTCCAGATGCTTAAGGCCTGGGTCGTCGTGTGGGTCGGCAATTTTGTCGGTGCTCTATTCATCGTCTTTTTGGTGTACATGGCCGGCATTTACAAGCTCAACGGCGAGGCGGTCGCCAATTCCATGGTGAGCGTCGCCGCCGGCAAGGTGACGATCGACTGGGTGACGATCTTCTTCCGCGGCATCCTGTGCAACATCTTTGTGTGCCTGGCTGTTTGGATCGGTACCGCCGGCAAGACCGTGGTCGATAAGGTCGTGGGCATTTTGCTGCCCATCGCCGCCTTTGTGGCCTGCGGTTTTGAGCACTGCGTCGCCAACATGTACTTTTTGCCCATGGGCGCCGTGATGCATGCATGCGGCTACGGTGCCAAGGTCGCCGGCGCCGATGCGCTCAACGCTGCGGGCATTGCATTTAACCTGTCCGCCGCCACGCTGGGCAACATCGTGGGCGGCGCGGTTCTGGTCGCGCTCGGCTACTGGTTTATCTATGCCAAGAAGTCCGAGGCGTAAGGTACCGTCTGTTTGACATTGGGCCTCCCGCGGGGCGTTGCCGTGCGGGGGGCTTTTTGGGTCTGGCGTTCGTTGCCGGGCTGTTGGCCTGTTGTGTTTGGCTGGCGAAAGGGGTAATCGAGATGGCATCTGCTGTGAAGCGTGACGGTCGCGCCGTGGTGACCACATGCGGGGGATGCTATGCCGATTGCGCCTTTGCGGCACGCGTTGAGGACGGTCACGTGGTGGCCGAGTTGCCGGTGCCGGGACATCCGTGCGCGGCGCGTGCCCTGTGCGCCCGCGGACGGCATCGCCTGGACATGCCGTTTGACGAGCGCGATCGCATTGTGCACCCCATGCGACGTCGCCAGGATGGCTCGGGGTTCGATGCGATTTCCTGGGACGAGGCGTTTGCTCAGATCGCCAAGCGTCTTTTGGGGATTGTTGACGAGCGCGGGCCTCGTGCGCTGGGCCTGACACTCGGCGTGCCCTCGTTCGACCGTTACTGGGCGTATCGCTTTATGTACGCGCTAGGCTCGCCCAACGTGTACGGTGCCGACGGCGCCTGCGAGGTAAGCCGTCTCACCGGTTGGGAGCACAGCCTGGGCTACAGCCCCGCCTCCGATCTGGCGCACACCGATTGCATCATGTATTTGGGGCGTTCTATCGTGGATTCCTCGACAATGGGAGCCGTCGATGCACTCAACGATGCGCGCCGGCGCGTGGCGAAGATCATTGTGGTTGACCCCCGGCGTAGCGGCTCGGCTGCGCTTGCCGACCGCTGGCTGCGTGTGCGTCCCGGATGCGATCTGGCGTTGCTGCTGGGCATCGCCCACGTGCTGATTGCCGAGGGCCTGTACGACCACGAGTTCGTTGCCCGCTATACCACGGGTTTTGACGAGCTGGCGCAGGCGGCTGCTGTTTGGACGCCCGAGTGGGCCGAGTCGATGTGCGACGTGCCGGCCGCAGAGATTGTCGCCACGGCGCGCGATCTGGCTGCCGCCGCGCCTGCCGCCGTGGTGGATGCGGGCTTTCATGGTGGCATTGGTATCGCGTATGCCAATAGCACCCAGACCGCGCGTGCTATCTGCTTGGTCGATGTGCTGTTGGGCTGCATCGGGCATGCGGGCGGCGCGCTCAATCCGCCCACGCCGCTTGTGTTGGGCGACCTCGATCCCGCACGCTTTGCGACGCCGCCGGTGCCGCGTGAGCCCAAGCTGGGGTCCGAGCGCTATCCACTGGTCGATCCGGTGCGCGGCCTGTGCACGACCATCGGTCAGTCGATTCTTGCCGGCGATTTGCGTGGGCTCATCGTCTATGCCAGTAACCCCGGTGCGGGCTATGGCAATGCGCAGGCTTGGTTGGACATCTTGCAGCAGCTCGACTTGCTCGTGACAATTGATATTCGCTGGTCCGAGACGGCGCGCGCTTCCGACTTCGTGCTGCCCGACGTGACGTATCTTGAGGCCGACCGCGGCGTGGGTGTGGTCGTGGGCCGCAACGACGCGCGCGTTTTCTACCGCAACGCCGTGCTGCCCGTGCAGCATGACGATACGCGTCCCGGTCGGGAGATCTTTGCCGGGTTGGCGCAGGCGTGTGGCGCGGGCGAGTACTTCCGGTTTACGTCTGACGATCTGGCGGCTGCCCAGGTGGCGCCTTTTGGGATCAATCTGGACGAGCTCAAGGAGCGCGGCTGGGCCGACACGGGTGTTGCGTTGCCGTCGCGTACGGGCGATCCGGCGATTTTCTTGGATGGCGGCAAAATTGCGCTGGCAAGCGACGTATGGGAACGTGCCGGCCTGGGTCGTGTACCCAACTGGATCGCGCCCATGGTGGAGCCCGGTCCGGGGATGTTTCGCCTCATTAGCGGCAACCGTCCCTTTGAGTCGCACACTTCGCGCAGACTTGCTGCGGCGGGTGCTGCCGAGGCAGGTTCCGACTTGGACGCCGTGCAGATGAATGCCGACGTCGCCGAGCGCATGGGTATCGCCAACGGCGAGGTCGTCGAGCTGGTGAGCGACATGGGCCGCGACCGCGTACGCGTGGAGACCACGCCCTATCTGCATCCGGCGTGCATCTTTACGTCGGCGGCTCCGGGCGGGCGTTCGTTTGGCGCTGGCGCGGATGGCGCCCAGGCACTTGGCGTCGGCCCGCTCGACCACACGCCGCTGCGCTGGGATCCCATTACGGGAGCCGCGCTCACCCAGGAAAATGCCGTTCGCGTGGAAAAGATTGCTGCGCGCGGGGATAATGACGAGTAATTGACTCAGCTGATGCGTTCGACTGATTTACGTTTGTTTTGAAAGGCCGTACATGAGCGATAGCCAGAACATTTCCGATGAGGTGCGCGCCCGTCTGCGCGCCATTCCCTCCGTCAACGAGCTGCTCGCCGAGTGGCCAGTGGTGAAGGCGGCGGGGGAGACGTGTGATGCGGTAGTCCATGCCGCCGTCACGGCCGTGCTCGACGAGGAGCGCGCCGCCATTCGCGCCGGCGCCGCTCCGCGCTCTAAGCGCGAGCTGGCCTCGGCCATCGAGTGGCGTGCGCATCGCTCCGCGCTGCCGAGCCTGCGTCCCGCCGTCAACGCCACGGGTGTGGTTATCCATACCAACTTGGGTCGCGCCCCGCTCGCGGAATCGGCCGCCAAGGCCGTGGCCGAGGTCGCGCGCGGCTACAGCACGCTCGAGTACAGTGTAGACACCTGCTCGCGTGGGTCGCGCAAGGAACATGCCGCGCAGCTGATCCGCTCGCTTACCGGTGCCGAGGACGCGCTGGTCGTTAACAACAACGCCGCCGCTGTGCTGCTGGTGCTGGCGACCCATGCCGCAGGCAAGGAGGTCATCGTCAGCCGCGGCGAGCTTGTCGAGATCGGCGGCAGCTTCCGCATCCCCGATGTAATGGAGGCTTCGGGCGCCAAGCTCGTCGAGGTCGGAGCCACCAACCGCACGCACCTGGCAGATTATGAGCAAGCCATTACGCCCGATACGGCCATGATCCTCAAGGTCCATCCTTCCAACTATCGCATCGAGGGCTTTCACGAGGAAGTGGGCTCTCGGGAGCTTGCCGCCCTGGCCCACAAGCATGGTCTGCTGTTCTATGAGGACCAGGGTTCGGGCGCGCTTTTGCCCGATGACATCCTGGTGCGCGGCGGTGAGGAGCCCACGCCGGCTTCGGTCGCGGCAGGGCTCGATCTGGTGTCGTGCTCGGGCGATAAACTGCTCGGTGCAGCACAGGCGGGCATTATCATGGGCCGTCGCGATCTGGTCCAGGCCTGCGGCGCACATCCGCTCATGCGCGCTCTGCGTCCGGGCAAACTGGCTCTGTCGGCGCTCGAGGCCACGCTGCGTATCTACATGGATGGCGCCGATGTTGCCCATCGCGATATTCCGGTGCTCAGCATGCTTACGCTGCCGCAGGCTCATTTGGAGCGACGTGCCCGTAAGCTGCGTGATCGTATGGTCGCCGGGCTCGATAAGGCAGGTTGCCCGTGTGCCGTTGAGTTGGAGATTGTCGAGGAATCGTCGACCCCCGGTGGCGGCTCGCTGCCTACCGTGGAGCTGCCCACGATGTGCGTTGCCGTGCGTCTTGTTGACGAGCGCCTGACGGTCGACGCGCTCAAGCGCTCGCTTGTCCAGGACTTCGACACGCCGGTCGTCACGCGCACCTCGCACGACCGCATTCTGTTTGATGTGCGCACGCTCGTGGGCGACCGCGATATCGAGACGGCGGCATCGACGCTCGTCGCGTGCGTTGCCAAGGCGGCGCGCCGATGAGTGGGGTCGAAGCGTTGGTGGAATGCCCTGTTATCGTTGGAACGGCGGGCCACGTCGACCACGGTAAGTCGGCACTGATCGAGGCGTTGACCGGCAAGAATCCCGACCGCTTGGAGGTCGAGCGTCGCCGCGGTATGACCGTGGAGCTCGGCTTTGGCGAGCTGGCGTTGCCGAGTGGCAAGATCGTGGGCCTGGTCGACGTGCCGGGACATGCACACTACCTGCGCGCCATGGTGCAGGGCGCCACGGGCATCGATGTAGCCGTGCTGGTGGTCTCGGCCGTCGAGGGTGTGATGCCGCAGACCCGCGAGCACGTACATGTGCTGGAGCTGCTGGGCGTCATGCATATGGTGGTCGCGCTGACGATGTGCGACCTGGCTGATAACGAAATGATCGAGCTGGCCGAGCTCGATGTTGATGACTTTTTGTCGGGCACTGTGTTTGCGGGCGCGCCGATCGTTCCCGTGTCGTCCAAGACGGGCGAGGGGATTGATGCGCTGCTTGCCGCGCTCGATGAGTGCGTGGACGCCTGCTGGGCTGCCTGTCGCGATCGCGCCGAGCGAACCGACGCCGCACCGCGCCTACCGATCGATCGCTGTTTTACGATCAATGGTGCCGGCACCGTCGTGACGGGTACGCTGCACGACGCGCCGGTTGCGGTGGGGGATGAGCTGGTCGCGCTGCCGTCGCGCACGGCCTGCCGCGTACGCGGGATTCAAGTGCATGGCGACACGCAGCAAGCACTGCCCGGACAGCGTGTGGCGCTCAACCTGGTGGGCGATGGCGTCGCTGCGCTCGATCGCGGTGAGATGCTCGGCGTGGCGGGTCGCTTTGGCCAGACGCTGCGCTTTATGATGACGTTTACGTATTTGGGTCGCGAGGGAGCCAAGCCGCGTGTGCTCGAGTCGGGTGCGCGTGTGCACGTGATGGCCGGTACGGCCGAGGTCGTCGGCCGCATCATGCTTATGGAGGGCGAGGCCCCCATGGCGGTGGGCGAGACCCGTATCGTTCAGGTGCGCCTGGAAGACCCGCTTCCGCTGCGCGCCGGGGACCATGCCGTGGTGCTGTCCTATTCGCCCGTGATGCTTATTGGCGGCGGTCGCGTGCTGCTTTCGCGCTGCCGTCGCTCGCGTGAGCTTGCCGACGGGGAACGCGCACTGTATGCGGCGCTCGAGTCTGGGGATGTTACCGCTGGCGTGGGCGCTTGGTTGGCACTGCAGACGCTGCCGGTTGCGGTTGCCGATGTTACCGCGGCGCTCGATCTTGTTGCCGGTGAGGCTGAGGCATCGTTGCGCGAGTTGGTGACGAAGGGCGCTGCTTGCGCGCTTGCTGGCTCGGATGGCTTGCTATATGCAGATGCTTCCGCGCTCGATGCCGCGATGGGTACACTGGCGGCGACTCTGTCCGCCATGCACGCGGCTGCCCCCAAGGAGACGGGCTTTACGCCCGGCGCCGTCGCCCATGCTGCGTGGCCTACCGCTGACGAAGACGTTGCCGCGGCTCTGATTGCCGAGGGCTGCTCGCGCGGCGTGTGTGCCTCCGTGGGCGCCGAGGTATTCGACCCGCACTCCGCTGCCGCCGCGGCGCGTGTGGTGCGCGAGGCCTGCGAACGTATCGTTGCCTTGCTGGACGAAGCTGGCCTCGATGCACCGACATTGCCCGAGGTGGGCGAGCGGTTGCAACTCGATCGCGACACTATGACGCGTGCCCTGCGCGAGCTTTCGCTCAACCGCTCGATCGTTAAGGTCGAGCGCGACGTTGCCCTGTCTGCTGCCGCCGAGGCCCATGCGCGCGAGCTTGTTGCCGTCGCCATTGAGGCCGCCGGCGGAGCTGCCACCACGAGCGTACTGCGCGAGGCCCTGGGCGTGTCGCGCAAACGCGCCATCAGCATCTTGGAGCACCTGGATGCCGTCCGCTTTACGGTGCTCGACAAAGAAGCCGGCGGCCTGCGCTCGCTGCGCTAGGGTAGTCATTTTGGGCGGATGATTTTTCTGGGACGGGGATTAAAAAATCATTGTGTACCTAATGATTTTTTAATCCCCGTCCCAGAAAAATCATCCGCCGTCCCAAATTAGCTACCCTGGTGCCCTTTGCGGCTGCGGGCTGCCTGGTTTGGTAAAATATCGCCGCACTTGGGAACGGATGGGCTCCGGTGGGCTCCGCGGTCCTCAAAACCGTTGCGAGGCGTGCAAAACGTCTTGGATGTGTTCGATTCACATACGTTCCCGCCATACGCTACCAGCGCTTTTGTGCTCGCGGTCTTGCTGCGTGCCGCAAAGGCGCTGTTTTGTTTTTGCACGAGCTTTTCGTAGTGCCGCTATTTCGGCGGCGGTATTTAGCTTCGTGCACCGGGTTTCGAGCATGCCGATGGGGGTGTTTTGCCGTATGACTACCGTAAGACGAGCCGATCTTTCTTGTGTCGTCCAGGCGGGCGGGCTGTCCTCGCGCATGGGCTGCGATAAGGCGCGCATGGCGTTTTGCGGCGAGCCGCTCATCGAGCGTGTGCTGGGTCGGCTGGCGCCAGTTGCCGGCGAGTTAGTTGTGACGACTTCGCGTCCCAGCGAGCTTGTCTACCTTGAGGAGTGCGCGTTTGGCGGCTTGGTACCGCGTGTGGTGGCGGACCTTGAAGGGTCGGCGGGCGCCATGCGCGGCATCGCGAGCTCGTTGGCCGCGGCCCGATTGCCGCTCGTAGCGATCGTCGCCTGCGATATGCCGTTTGTCTCGCCGGAACTCATTGGCGCGCTTGCCGATCGTGTCGAGGCCGAGGCGCTCGACGTGTGCGTGCCGCGCGAGGAGCGGGGGATTGAGCCGCTTTGCGCCGTCTGGCGCCGTGACGCGTGTGCGCCGGTCGCCCAAGAGCTGCTCGCCTGCGACCGTCAGCGCATTCGCTGCCTGATTAATCGCGTTCAGGCTGGTTATATGGATGAGCCGCAGATCGTTAAGGTCGCAGGCTCGACGCTCTGCTTCGAGAATGTCAATACGCCCGAGGAGTTTGCGGCAGCCGAGCTGCTCGCCTAGATCTGCACACATCAATGACGGGAGATGCCGTGTCACATGATATTTGCCCCGATACCGGGGAACCTTGCACTTGCGATGGGTCCGAGCCTTGCACCTGCGGCTGTGGCGGCTGTGGACATACGGCCGAGGAAGAGGCAGCGGCGGCTGCGTATCGCGAGTCGCACCGCGAGGCCTCGTTCGGTGATGCCCCTGATCACGAACGCAAGATCATCGTGTCGTTTGACAGTACCTTCGATGTGATGGAATGCGAGCAGCTGTGCCTTGCCGCCGGTGTGCCCGGGCGCATTATGCCTTTGCCCGGCTCCATTACCGCAGGTTGCGGGCTGTGCTGGGCCATGCCGTTCTCGGGCGATGCACTCGCCGCTTTCCGCGCTGCCACCGAAGGCCGCATTACCCCTGCCGACTACCATCAACTCGTCCTCTAACTACCACACCACCACAAAGGTGCCTGTCCCCAATGTGGTGGTGTGGAACATGTGGACGAAACAGCTTCGAAACACGCGATTTGTGCGTCGGGTACTCAAAAACGCTTCTACCTGCATCGTAATCAAAACGAAACATCTGCTCGTCGGCTTATGCGAAACTTTGCTGCAACAGTGCGATATTATCCATACTCGATAAAGCTCGCGGCGCATGGGGCGCCTCGAACGACACTTTTCTTTTCCATCAATTGGAGGAAGCATGAGCTACACGCAGAAAGTTCTCGACGAGCTCAAGGCCCGCTATCCCGAGCAGCCTGAGTTCATCCAGGCCGCGACCGAGATCCTCGGCACCATCCAGCCGGCGCTCGACGCCCATCCCGAGTACGAGGAGGCCGCCCTGCTCGAGCGCCTCGTCGAGCCCGAGCGCATCGTTATGTTCCGTGTCCCCTGGGTCGACGACCAGGGCAAGGTCCAGGTCAACCGCGGCTACCGCGTCGAGTTCAACTCAGCCATTGGACCCTACAAGGGCGGCCTGCGCTTTAACCCGACGGTCACCCTGGGCATGCTCAAGTTCCTGGGCCTGGAGCAGATCCTCAAGAACAGCCTGACCACCCTCCCCATGGGCGGCGGCAAGGGCGGCTCCGACTTTGACCCCAAGGGCAAGTCCAACAACGAGATCATGCACTTCTGCCAGTCCTTCATGACCGAGCTCTATCGCCACATTGGCCCCAACACCGACGTTCCCGCCGGCGACCTGGGCGTTGGCGGCCGCGAGGTTGCCTACCTGTTCGGTCAGTACAAGCGCCTGACCAATGAGTGGACCGGCGTCCTTACCGGCAAGGGCCTCTCCTTTGGCGGCTCGCTTGCCCGTACCGAGGCCACCGGCTACGGCCTGGCCTACTTTGTGGACGAGTACCTCAAGAGCCGCGGCGACTCCTTCGAGGGCAAGAACGTCGTCGTTCACGGCTCCGGCAACGTCGCCATCTACGCCGTCCAGAAGGTTTCCCAGCTCGGAGGCAAGGTTCTCGCCTGCTCCGACACCCACGGCTGGGTCGAGGATCCCGACGGCATCGACTACACCGTGCTCGAGCATGTCTACAACAAGAAGCGCTCCGGCCACGACAAGGGCGTCACGCTCGCCATGTACGTTGACGAGAAGCCCAACGCCGTGTGGCACGAGGGCGACGGCCGTGGCGTGTGGCAGCTGCCCTGCGACATCGCGCTGCCCTGCGCTCGCGAGAACACGCTGCTGCTCGAGGACGCCCAGGCGCTCGTCGCCAACGGCTGCAAGGTGGTCGGCGAGGGCGCGAACATGCCTACGACCATCGAGGCCACGACCTACTTCCAGGAGAACGGCGTTGCCTTTATGCCCGGTAAGGCTGCCAACGCCGGCGGCGTACTCGTGTCCGGCCTGGAGATGAGCCAGAACGCCGAGCACCTGTCCTGGACCTTCGAGGAGGTCGACGGCAAGCTCGAGCAGCTCATGCGCGGCATGTTCCACAACGTGGACGACACCGCCGAGGAGTACGGCCAGGAGGGCAACTTTGTCATGGGCGCCAACATCGCCGGCTTCCTGAAGGTCGCCGACGCCATGCTCGCCCAGGGCGTCTGCTAAATCTTCGCTCGACATAGCATGTGATGAGGCTCCCAGCTATCTGGCTGGGAGCCTTTTTTGATCCGTTGGGGACGGAGGAAAACGGATCATTTCCCTTGGTCCTCTGCCGGCCGCCCCTTAAGTTGCGGTGAAATACGGACTGTTGGGCGCCCTAAGCCCGACAAACAGTCCGTATTTCACCGCAAGTTATGGATGGGAGGGAGGTTTTTGTGCTGTGGAAGGTCGCGGCCCCTCGTTTGGTACACTTAAAAGTACTGGACAAGTGAAGAGATGGGGGAGAACGTGCTCAAGTTCGGTACCTACGTCCGTGTTGGAAACGCGGCCGAAGCCTATGAGCTCTTACAGAAGAACCGCAACAACAAGATTGTCGGCGGCGGCATCTGGATGCGCCTGGGATCGCGTCGCGTGGCGACGGCGATTGACCTTTCGGCCTGCGGACTCGATCAGATTGAGGAGACCGAGACCGAGTTTCGCATCGGCGCCATGTGCACGCTGCGTCAGCTTGAGCGCCACGCCGAGCTCAACGCGCTCGTCAACGACGTGTTCGAGTTCGCCGTCCATGACATCGTGGGCGTGCAGTTGCGCAATACCGCCACGGTGGGCGGCAGCATCTACGGCCGCTTTGGCTTCTCGGACGTTCTCTCCGCCTTCCTCGCGCTCGATTCGTACGTTGAGCTGACGGGTGCCGGCCGCGTGTCGCTCGCGGAGTTCGTGCGGATGGGCTACGTGCGCGACGTGATCGAGCACGTCGTGGTCGTTAAGCACGACTATCGCGCAAGCTACGAGGCCGTGCGCAAGGCTGCGACCGACTTCCCCTCGCTCAACGTCACCGCCGCCTGGTGGGACAACAGCTGGCACGTCACCGTGGGCGCCCGCCCGCTGCGCGCGACCCTGCTGCAAGGTGAGGAATGCGGCCTTACCGCCGAGCAGCCTTCCGAGGACGAGTTGCGCGCCCTGGCCGCATCCGTGCGCTCGCTGAGCTACGGCACCAACCTGTGGGGCTCGGCCGACTACCGCCGCCGCATCTCGGCCCCGCTTGCGATTCAGGCCGTGCGCCGCGCCGCCGGCATCGAGCTTTCGGCCGCGCTTGCCCGCGAGCTCGAGACCGTGCAGATCCCCAAGTTTGCCACGGACGAGTATTCCTGCCGCCGCGTGCCCGGCGTCGATTCTAGCGAGGTGCGCTAATGGCTGCCAAACTCATCGATCTTTCCTTTACGCTCAACGGCCGCAAGGTCAAGGTTCAGATTGCCCCCGACACCATGCTCTTTGCACTGCTGCGCGAGCAGGGGTGTGCGTCGGTGCGCTGTGCCTGCGAAACCACCAACTGCGGCCTGTGCACGGTGTGGCTCGACGGCGACCCGGTGCTGAGCTGCTCGGTTCCCGCCGCGCGCGTCGAGGGCCGCTCCATCACCACGCTCGAGGGCCTCAAGGCCGAGTCCGAGGCGCTCGCCCGCGCAATGGCTGCCGAAGGTGCCGAGCAGTGCGGTTTTTGCGCCCCTGGCCTTATCATGAACGTGCTGGCGCTCGCCCGTGCCGCCAAGGAGGACCCGAGCCTCGTCGCCACGCGCGAGGAGCTCTCGCGCCAGCTCGCCGGCAACCTCTGCCGTTGCAGCGGCTACGAGAGCCAGCTGCGTGCCATCGTTCGCTTCCTCAACGAGTCCGGCGTGCAGGTGGGCTTCGAGATGCCCGAGCTGCCCGTCAACGATACGAGCTGCGACGGTGTCGCGTACAAGCAGATCACCCATAAGCAGCCCAAGAAGGACTCGAAGGCTCTGCTCGAGGGCCGTCCCGTCTACACGGGCGATATGGTGCCCGCCGGCGCGCTCATCGTCAAACTCAAGCGCAGCCCCTATGCCCGCGCCAAGATCCGCTCCATCGATACGTCGCGCGCACTGAAGGTGCCGGGCGTTGTGGGCGTCTACACCTATGAGGACGTGCCCAAGCGCCGCTTTACCATCGCCGGCCAGAGCTATCCGCAGCCGAGTCCCTACGACCGCCTGATCCTCGAGAACCTCGTGCGCTACCAAAACGAGGAAGTGGCGATCGTCGCCGCCGAGACCGAGGAGGCTGCCGACAAGGCACTCAAGCTCATCAAGGTCGACTACGAGGTACTCGAGCCGCTGCTCGACTTTACCCAGGCACTCGATAACGACATCGTGGTCCACCCAGAGGGCGACGTGACCTTTATGTTCCCGCAGGGCGGCGACGTTGCTCGCAACCTGGTGTGCAGCGGTACCAGTGATTTTGGCGATCTGGACGAGGCCTTCGCCCAGAGCGACATCGTCTTTGAGCGCACCTACACCAGCCAGGCCACGCAGACCGCACCGATGGAGACCTTCCGTGCCTTCGCGACGACCGACGCGTTCGGCCGCATCTCGGTGACCACCTCCACGCAGGTGCCCTTCCACGTGCGCCGCATGGTCGCGCAGTCGCTCGACATTCCGCAGTCGCAGGTGCAGGTTATCAAGCCGCGCATCGGCGGCGGCTTTGGCTCCAAGCAGACGGGCTGCTGCGAGATCTTCGTGGCGTTCGTCACCCAGCAGACCGGCCGTCCCAGCTACTGCTGCTACACCCGCGAGGAGACCATCACCGCGGGTAACTCGCGCCACCAGATGCAGATGACCGTTAAGCTGGGCGCCATGAACGACGGCACTATCACGGCCATCGATTTGCACACGCTGTCCAACGCCGGCGCGTATGGCGAGCATGCCACCACGACGATCGGCCTTTCGGGCCACAAGAGCCTGCCGATTTACAACCATGTGAAGGCGAGCCGCTTTAGCTGGGACGCCGTCTACACCAATACCAACCGCGGCGGCGCGTATCGCGGCTACGGTGCCACCCAGGGACAGTTTGCCGTGGAGAGCGCCGTCAACGAGCTCGCCGACATGCTGCACATGGACCCCGCCGACTTGCGCCTCAAGAATATGGTGCGCGAGGGCGAGATTATGCCGCAGTACTACAACGAGAAGCTCAACGCCTGCGCGCTCGACCGTTGCCTGCTGCGCGCGATGGACATGATCGGCTGGCGCGACAAGCCGCTGGCCGTCGACCTGGGCGATCGCGTGCGTGCTCTGGGCTGCGCGCTCACCATGCAGGGCTCGGGCATCTCCAACGTGGATATCGCCGGCATCGACATGCGCCTGGAAGAGGACGGCTTCATTACGATTTCGACCGGCGCCACCGACAACGGCATGGGCGTCGATACGATCCTGGCGCAGATTGCTGCCGAGGAGCTGGGCGTGGAGAGCTCGCTGATCGTGGTGCGCGGCGTGGACACCGACGTGTCGCCGTTCGATGCCGGCTCGTACGCGAGCTCGGGCACGTACGTGACAGGTCTGGCAGCCAAGAACGCCGCGACCGAGCTGCGTGAGAAAATCTGCGCCAAGGCCGCCCAGATGTGGGACGTGGACGCCGCCGATGTGGTCTTTGATGGTCAGTACGTGCGTCTGTCCGACGAGCGTGCCGCGCGCGAGCAGAACCGCTACCTCACGCTGCGCGACTTTGCCAACCTGTGCGTCAAGAACATCGCGGGCGGCGACGCGCTCACCTCGCATGCCTCTGCCTGCCTGCCTGTTTCGCCCCCGCCGTTTATGGCTGGCATTGCCGAGGTCGAGGTCGACAAGGCCACCGGCAAGGTGACTGTGGTGGACTACGCCGCGGCCGTCGACTGCGGCACCGTGATCAACGAGGCGCTCGCCCGCGTCCAGGCCGAGGGCGGCATTGCCCAGGGTATCGGCCACGCGCTCTACGAGATTGTCGAGCACGATGACCGCGGCCGCCTGCGCACCGGCAACTTTATGAGCTACAAGCTACCCACGCGACTGGATATCGGTAGCATCCGCGTGGCCTTTGAGCCGAGCTACGAGCCGACGGGCCCGTTTGGCGCCAAGTCGATCGGCGAGGTCGTCATCAACACGCCGCTCGCCGCCGTGGCCTCGGCCGTCGCACACGCCACTGGCCACCAGGTCCGCTCGCTGCCCATCACGCCGGAGAAAGCGCTGCTAGGGGAGTAGTGGGTCAGCGAGCAAGTCGTAATTGGCGGGGCGGGGCAACTCGCCCCGCCTTTCGCACTCGTGGTGAGGTCGTGAGCCTGTAAAAGGTGTGCGTGCGCTTGCCGTTCGTATCTGCTATCATTCCTAGTCTGTGCGCTCATGCGGGCGTGGCGGAATTGGTAGACGCGCCAGATTTAGGTTCTGGTGGGATTCCCGTGAAGGTTCGAGTCCTTTCGCCCGCACCATCGCACCTGCGTCGGCCCCGGCCGTCGCGACACTTTGTTGCATAAAGGTACCAGCACCTCAGATAAGCTGGGCAGTATGAGGAGGAACGTGTTGAACATCACCGCTTCTGACGTCAAGGACGCCAAGCTCACCGCTACGGTCACCATCCCGGCCGCCGACGTCGACGCCGCGATCAAGAAGGCCTACAAGGACACCGCCAAGAAGTACCGCTTCCCGGGCTTCCGCGCTGGCAAGGCTCCCCGTCCGGTCATCGACTCCGCACTTGGCGCCGAGGCTACCCTCGCTCAGGCCACCAACGACCTGATCGCCGCCAACGAGCCCGCCGTCCTCAACGAGCTGGACATCGTCCCCACCAAGAACGGTGACTACAAGGAGCTCGACCTCGCCAAGGATCACGAGGACTACACCTACACCGTCGAGTTCTCCCTGCGTCCTGCTGCCGAGCTCTCCTCCTTCGACGCCGTCGAGATCGAGATGCCCCCCGCGGAGGTCACCGAGTCCGAGATCAACAACCAGGTTGAGATGCTCCTCAACTACCGTGCCACCTTCGAGGACGTTGAGGGTCGCGCCGTCGAGGCCGAGGACTACGTCACCGTCGACCTCAAGGCCGTCGAGAACGCCGACAGCTTTGCCGCCGAGGGCCGCATGCTCATCGCCGGTAGCGACAGCAACCCCAAGGAGTTCAACGAGGCCCTGATCGGCGCTAACGTTGACGACGTCAAGACCGTCACCTGGACCGACGAGGTCGAGGAGGGCGAGGAGGCCGAGACTCACACCGTCGAGGTCACCGTCAAGGGCATCAAGGTCCGCAACACCCCCGAGCTCACCGACGAGCTCGTCAAGTCCGACTTTGGCTTCGACAGCATCGAGGCCATGCGCGACGCCATCAAGATCGAGATCGAGCAGGACAAGGCTTCCCGCCTCCCGGCCGAGAAGGAGAACCGTTGCGTCTCCGCTCTCGCCGAGCGCCTGCAGCTCGACGAGATGGATGCCGACTACGAGCAGTCCGTCTTTGAGGAGCTTGGCCAGAACTTCCTGTCCAACCTCGCTGCCCGCGGCATGACGCTGGACACCTGGCTGCCCGCTTCCGGCCTGACCATGGAGCAGTTCATCGGCGACCTGCACAAGCAGGCCAACGACGTTGCCCGTGAGTCCCTGGCTCTGGACGCCCTCGCCCGCGAGCTCAAGATTGAGGTCACCGAGGACGACGTCAACGCTGAGTTCGAGAAGGCTGGCGTCAAGGACGTCGAGGCTTCCAAGGCCGAGTTCATCGCCGATGGCCGCATGCCTGCCGTCCGCGAGTCCATCCGCCGCTCCAAGGCCGTCGACCACCTGGTCGAGAACGCCAAGGTGACCGAGGTCGACGAGACCGCCAAGGACGTCGAGTAATTCTCGCCACCTTGCCCGCGAGCGCATGCACGCGCCCGTGATGGGGTAAAGTTATACACCGGTTATCCGGTTGCTTCGTACGGTGCCAGCCAATGCATAGCATGCGGGCACCGTACGTTTATCTAGAACCAATTTGGTCCGCAAGAGAGAAATGGAGATGCGTATGATCGCTAAGTTCGATTCCGCCCTCGTGCCATACGTTATCGAGCAGACGCCGCGCGGCGAGCGCAGCTACGATATCTATTCGCGCCTGCTCAACGACCGCATCATCTTCTTGGGCGAGGAGATCAACTCCGTCAGCGCCAACCTGGTCGTTGCCCAGCTGCTGCATCTTGAGAGCCAGGATGCCGAGAAGGATATCTCGCTCTACATCAATTCGCCCGGTGGCGAGGTCTACTCCGGTCTGGCGATTCTTGACACCATGAACTTCATCAAGCCGCAGGTTTCCACCATCTGCGTCGGTATGGCCGCGTCCATGGCCGCCGTGCTGCTTTCGGCCGGCGCTAAGGGCAAGCGCTTCTGCCTGCCGCACTCCAAGGTCATGATTCACCAGCCCAGCGGCGGTGCCCAGGGCCAGCAGACCGAGATTGAGATCGTTGCCGAGGAGATCAAGAAGACTCGCCGCGAGCTCAACCAGATCTTGTCCGACGCCTCGGGTCAGCCCATCGAGAAGGTCCAGGCCGATACCGAGCGCGACAACTACCTGACCGCTGCCGAGGCCCTCGACTACGGCCTGATCGACCGCATCGTCACCTCGCGCGATCTCGCCGCGAAGGACGCCTAGGATGGCCGGTAACATGCAGGACAACTTCGACGAGAACGGCAACCCCATCCGCTGCTCCTTCTGCGGAAAAGAGCAGGGCCAGGTCCGTCGCCTCGTAAAGGGCCCGACTAACATCTTTATCTGTGACGAGTGCGTCGCCGCCTGTTCCGAGATTCTGGAGGAGTCGCTGGCTTCGGACTTTATGGACGCTGCCCGCAACGGCAAGCTGCCGGGCTTCCTCAACGACCACGGTCAGGCTGCATCCCAGCCCGCCGTGGACCCCGAGACCGAGGGCTTTGAGCTTGAGGACGACCGCCAGGTCATCACGCACGTGCCGACGCCGCATGAAATCTATGACGAGCTTTCGGCCTATGTTATGGGTCAGGAGGACGCCAAGCGCGCCATGTCGGTGGCCGTGTACAACCACTATCGCCGCGTGATCGAGGGCGGCGCCGCGGTGTCTGCCTTTGACGACGGCATGGGCTCGCAGTTCGACGACGGCATGGACGAGGTAGAGCTCGCCAAGTCCAACATCCTGCTGCTCGGTCCCACCGGTACCGGTAAGACCCTGCTCGCCCAGACGCTTGCGCGCATCCTCGAGGTGCCGTTTGCCATCGCCGATGCCACCGCACTCACCGAGGCCGGCTATGTGGGCGAGGACGTGGAGAACATTCTGCTCAAGCTCATCAATGCCGCCGATGGCGATATTGAGCGCGCGCAGGTCGGCATTATCTACGTGGACGAGATCGACAAGATCGCCCGCAAGGCCGAGAACCTCTCCATCACCCGCGATGTTTCGGGCGAGGGCGTTCAGCAGGCGCTGCTTAAGATTCTTGAGGGCACGGTGGCAAGCGTTCCGCCCACCGGCGGCCGCAAGCATCCCCAGCAGGAGCTGCTGCAGATCGACACGACCAACATCCTGTTCATCTGCGGCGGTGCCTTTGTTGGTCTGGACAAGATCATCGCCGACCGCGTGGGCAACAAGGGCGTGGGCTTTAACTCCGAGATCGCCGGCCCCACCTCGGTCGACGAGAACGACCTGCTGCGTCAGGTGCTCCCGCAGGACCTCAACGCCTTTGGCATGATCCCCGAGTTTGTGGGACGTACGCCCGTCGTCACCCAGACGCAGGCGCTCGACGAGGACGACCTGGTGTCGATCCTTACCGAGCCCAAGAACGCCGTGGTGCGCCAGTACCGTAAGATGTTCCAGCTCGAGGACGTTGAGCTTGAGTTTGAGGATGCCGCCCTGCACGAGATCGCCCGCATGGCGCTTGCCCGCAAGACCGGCGCCCGCGGCCTGCGCTCAATCTGCGAGGACGTGCTGCAGCAGACGATGTTCGATCTCCCCAGCGAGGAGGGCGTCACCAAGGTCATCGTGACCGAAGCCTCCGTAAAGGGCGAAGAACAGCCCCAACGCATCTACGGCTAAACCAGCCTAAAACGTGTTTGCAAATAGCCTCTGACCAGCCGTGGTCGGAGGCTATTTTATATATGCGCAATAACCCCAACTACCTGTGCTATTCTGTGTGTTTGTTTAAGCCTCGGCGAAGTCATATCAGACTGAAGTAATCGATACCTAAGGGGAGGAATGTAGGCCCGATTTTCGTAGATTCCGCACGAGCCGAAGACCACTTAATGTGGTCTTCGAGCGAGCCCAGGACCTGACCGAGCGAAAATCGGGCCTACATTCCTCCCCGGCGGGACAGGGAGAGATATATGGAAGAAATGCCCAAGAACTACGATCCGTCGACCAACGAGCCGGCGATCCTGCAGAAGTGGCTCGACGGCGGCTACTACAAGCGCCGTGAGGGCGTGGGCGACTGCACCGTCACCATTCCGCCTCCCAACGTGACCGGCAAGCTCCACATGGGTCACGCCACCGACGACTCCATCCAGGACGCCATCATCCGCATGGCCCGCATGCGCGGCAAGTCCACGCGCTGGGTACTCGGCACCGATCACGCCGGTATCGCCACACAGACCAAGGTCGACAAGAAGCTCAAGAGCGAGGGCATCAGCCGCCTGGAGATCGGTCGCGACAAGTTTGTCGACGCCTGCTGGGATTGGACCCACGAGTACGGCGGCATCATCGTCGAGCAGATCAAGCGCATGGGCTGCTCCGTCGACTTCGACAACGAGCGCTTCACCATGGACGAGGACTACGCCCAGGCCGTGCGCAAGGTGTTCTGCGACTGGTACCACGACGGCCTGATCTATCGCGGCAAGCGCATCGTAAACTGGTGCCCCAACTGCACCACCGCCATCTCGGACGACGAGGCCGAGTACAAGGACGAGAAGGGCCACCTGTGGCACCTGCGCTACCCGTTGACCGAGCCGGTCAACGGCCAGGACTACATCGTCGTCGCCACCACGCGCCCCGAGACCATGCTCGGCGACACGGGCGTGGCTGTCTCCCCGAAAGACCCCGAGAAGGCCGCCTTTGTGGGTAAGACCGTCAAGCTCCCCATCGTCGATCGCGAGATCCCCATCTTTGAAGATTGGCATGTCGACGCCAACTTTGGCTCCGGTTTTGTCAAGGTCACCCCGGCCCACGACCCCAACGATTACGCTATGGGTCAGGCCCACGACCTGCCGCAGATCAATATCTTCGATGAGCACGCGGTGGTCGTTGAGGGCTACGGCGAGTTTACCGGCATGAACCGCGACGAGTGCCGCGAGGCCGTCATTAAGTGGTTTGAGGAGCATGACCTGCTCGATCACGTCGAGGACCTCGATCACTCCGTCATGCACTGCTACCGTTGCGACGCCGCGCTTGAGCCGTGGCTTTCCGAGCAGTGGTTCGTGGCCGTCGATAAGCTCAAGGGGCCGGCGCTCGACGCCGTCAACTCCGGCAAGGTCACCTTCCACCCCGCGCGCTGGACGCAGACCTACACCACCTGGATGGAGAACCTCAAGGATTGGTGCATCAGCCGCCAGCTGTGGTGGGGCCACCGCATCCCCGTGTTCTACTGCGAGGACTGCGGCTGGGAGGATGCCCTTACCGAGGACACCGACGTGTGCCCCAAGTGCGGCGGTCATCACGTGCATCAGGACGAGAACGTGCTGGACACCTGGTTCAGCTCGCAGCTGTGGACCTTCGCCACGCAGGGCTGGCCGCAAAAGTCGGAGCTGCTCGAGGGCCATCACCCCACGACGGCGCTCGTCACCGCGCGCGACATCATCGCGCTGTGGGTCGCCCGCATGGTCATGAGCTCGCTGTACTTCCTGGACGAGGTGCCGTTTAAGGACGTCGTCATCTACCCGACGATCCTGGCCAAGGACGGCAGCCGCATGTCCAAGTCCAAGGGCAACGGCGTTGACCCCATGGACCTCATCGGCATGTACGGCGCCGACGCTATGCGCTTCAACCTGCTCACGCTGTGCACCAACAACCAGGACGTCAAGTTCGACGCGAACATCGACAAGAAGACCAAGAAGCTTATCGACAGTCCGCGCACCGAGCAGGCCAAGTCGTTTGTGACCAAGATTTGGAACGCCAGCCGCTTCCTGCTTATGAACATGGAGGGCTACACGCCCGGCGAGCCCGTCGTGGAGACGCCGGCCGACGCCTGGATGTTCAGCCGCCTGGCCAAGGCCGTCCAGATGGTCACCGAGGGTATCGAGAAGTACACCTTTGGCGACATGGCCCGCGGCGTGCAGCAGTTCTTCTGGAACGAGGTCTGCGACTGGTACGTCGAGGTCACCAAGGCCCGCCTGAAGGGCGAGGGCCGTCTGCAGGCTCAGCGCAACCTGATTTTTGTGCTCGACACCTCCATTCGCCTGATGCACCCGCTCATGCCGTTTGTCACCGAGGAGATTTGGGACAACATGCCGGCGAGCGTGCTCGACCTGGATGCCGAGGGCAACGTTGATCGCGCCGAGGCGCTCATGATCGCCAAGTGGCCCGAGCCTGCCGACTACGCCAAGTATGTCGACGAGGACGCCGAGCGCGCGTTTGAGCTGTGCCGTGCCGTCGTGTCCGCCGCCCGCGCCACCCGTTCGCGTTATCGCTTGAGCCCCAAGGCCGAGCTCGACGTGGTCGTGCGCGCCGGCGCCGAGGACATCGAGAAGCTCGAGAGCCTTCGCTCCACGATTGAGCCGCTGGCCAACACGGCTTCGCTGGTCATGGGTACCGACGTTGAGAAGCCGGCTGCGAGCATCGCCGTTGTTGACAGCGGCGTCGAGGTCTTTGTGGTGCTCGAGGGCAAGGTTGACCTTTCGGCCGAGAAGGCACGCCTGGAGAAGGAGATTGCCGCGGCCCAGAAGGAGCTCGCCGGCTGCGAGAAGACACTGGCCAACGAGGGCTTTGTGGCCAATGCCGCGCCCGCCGTGGTCCAGAAGAAGAGAGACCGTGCAGCTGAGCTCAAGGAGATCCTGGCGGCGCTGACTGCTCAGGTTGCTGACTTCTCGTAGGCGTAACTGGGGGACGCGGTTTGGGGCATTGCTCGCTGCTGCGGACAGTCCTGCTCGCACGAAGGCCACATTAAGTGGCCTTCGGCTCGTGCGGAACTTGTATCGAGCAAAGCCCCAAACCGCTCTCATAGCGGTTACGGGGGCGTCCGCTGCCTGGTAGGGCCACTTGGTTGTGGCCTTGATCTCGCCGCAAAGCGGTGTTTGGCTGATATTTTGAATGGGAGGGGCTCGTTGTTGCTTACGGGCCTCTTTTTATGTTGAGGGGACTTTGGCTATGGCAAAGCGTTCTGGGTTGTATTCGGTGCCGTTTGAGGTTCCGGAGCTTTCTTTTGATGAGGCTGTTGCACTTGCGGCCGATACGGGCAAGATCGCGCGTTATTCCACGCCGCTGCTCGAGACCGTCGTCGAGATGCTCGATGAGCTTTGTCGTCCTGACGAGTTCTATGATTGCGTCCAGATAGCGGGTACCAATGGAAAGACCTCGACGACGCGATTCTCGGCTGCCATTCTTCGTGGTGAGGGCCTTAAGACGGCACTCTTTACGTCTCCTCATCTGGTACGCTATCCCGAGCGTATGGAGATTGACGGAAAGGTCGTCACAGACGAGGTCTTTGCCCATGGTGTCTCTGCGGCGTATGAGGCGGGCCGTCGTCTCAACGCACGTCGTGAGGCGGCGGGCGAGGAGCTCCGTTCTATTACGCCCTTCGATCTTTTGTCCGTGGCTGGTTTGACTATGTTTGCCGAGGCTTGCGTGGACGTGGCCGTGCTTGAGGTTGGCATGGGCGGACGCTGGGATGCTACGAGCGCGACCGATCCCGTGGCCGTCGCCATTACGGGCATTGGACTCGACCATACGAAGGTCCTTGGCGATACCCTCGAGGCCATTGCGGGGGAGAAGGCTGCGGTTATTAAGCCTGGACGTTTGGTTGTTTTGGGCGAGGGTACCCATGAGGCGAGCGTTCAGCGCGTGATGGATGCCCGTTGCCGCGAATGCGGTGTGGTGCCGCTCGTGGTGAACCATGCCACAACAAAGGTTCCGGCACACGTTGGTGATACGGTGGAGTTTAGCTGCACCACGCCGCGTGCGATCTATACGTCGAGCATGGTCAAGCCGGCCTATCAGCCGCAGAATGCCGCGTGCGCGATTATGCTGTGCGAGGGCTATCTGGGTCGCGAGCTCGACCATGAGGCGCTCGACGCTTCTCTTATGGGTTGCCCCACGCCGGGTCGCTTTGATGTGCTGGGAACCGATCCGCTCAAACTGATCGACGCCTGCCATAACCCCCAGAGCTGCGAGAACTTTGTGGGCGCGCTGGATGAGATCGATCCGTGCGTAGAAAATCGGCCCACGCTGCTGTGCGCCGCACTGGCAGACAAGGACGTGGCGGGCATCGTCGACGTGCTGATCCCGGCCTTCCCGCGCGTGGTTGTGACGCAGACCGATTCCGACCGCGCTCTGCCGGCGGAGGAGCTCGCTGCCCTGGTGGACGCCGATAAGCTCGCTGGCGTGTATCCCAGCGTATCCGAGGCCCTCGCAGCCCTCGATGCCGCGGGTGAGCCCTTCGTAGCCGCCGGCACCATCACCCTAGCCGGCGAAGTAGCGGGGCTGCTCCGTTAACCCATCCCCTCATCAGTTGCGGTGAAATAGTTCCTGTATTTGGGTTCTAGCAGCCCATCCAGGAACTATTCCACCGCAACTCAAAAACAGTCAAGTACTTGTAAAGTGTCCTCCCGCTTACGAAAACGTTTATGCCGCTTGACCTATCTCATATTGCGTTGCCACACTGGGGAGGGGTACGCTCAGCCTAACTTGCAATCCGGACCAGTGCTGTGGCCCGTTGAGCCAGTCGGGAGGAACTATGAATAGAAGGCATGTCAACGCGGCGATCACCGCGGGCCTGGCCCTTACCATGACGGTCGGTTCGGTGCCGCCGCAGGCGTTCGCCGAGATGATGCAGGGTGATACCACCCAGGTCGTTGCCGAGCAAAGCGATGCGACGGGTGCGACTGCTACGTCTGCGGACACCGGCCAGGCAACCTCGGAAGATCAGGCGGTCGACAAGATCACCTCGCTTGCGGTCCTGACCGACCTGCATGTTGCCGAGGGCTCCGACGCCACGCTGCCTAAAACCGTGGCGGCGACCTACGAGAGCGGCGCCACTAAGCAGGAAAACGTTACCTGGAAGCTGAACGGCGCCGATGCTCCGGCAACCTTGGCGCAGCTACCTGCCGGCTCGTATGAGTTTGAGGGCACCGTCGATGGCGCTACCCAGACGGTCAAGCAGCGTGTGATCATCGAAGCCCCGGCGGATCCGGCTGCAGTTAATGCTGTTGCACCCGTGAGCTCAAACGGGGACCTGAAGATTGCGTCCGTTGATAGCACTCCAATTGTAAAAAAATATGTGGGACAGGGCTATGTTGGCGAAGTGTACGGCACCTCAGTCAATCTGACGCTGACAAATGGAACTAAAGCTACCGGCATGGTCAATTGGGACGAAGCCTCAAGGAACACTATCAAGACTGCTTCCGATGAATCGGAGGTGCCGATCCAAGGCTCCATTTCGTATATCTACATCGGTAACATGGGTTATTCGCTTAGTGAGCCCTATTCCGTTGCCGGAACGCTCAAGGTTTTTGTTCCCAGGTCTTCAAATTACATACAAAGCGTGACTACGTCGCCCGGCGTCGCGCCGTCTCTTCCTTCGACTGCCTATATATCCTATTCCGATAACTCGGGCTGTTCCTGCGATGTTGAGTGGGATGAGGTCTCCGAGGTAGACTATCAAAAACCTGGCTCATTTGTCGTTGAGGGACATTTGACATACTCGCCTTCAACTTTGGTGAGTTGCACGGTAAATGTCCGTGAAATCAAGTCTGTTCAAACCGAATTTGAATGCATGACGGCAGTAGGGATGTCGCCGTCTCTTCCGTACCAGGCAATAGTTACTTTCGATCAAAATGAATCTCAGCCAGTTCATATCAATTGGGATTCCGTCAATCCCGATTCGTACGCTCAACCAGGTACTTTTGTTGTTAAGGGCAGGCTCGATGGGCTTGACCGGCGCGAAGTTACTTGTACGGTTGCAGTGAAGGATGCTAAAGACTATTTTGACCTGGATTCGTTGACGTACGAACGTGTTGTTGGTGATGAATCGCCCCTTGACTCTGACGTGCACCTTAAGGTGACTCGACCAGATGGCGAGTATTGGTATAACTACCCCGTGGAATGGGAAAATGCTGACGCCTCTCGATTCCAGACGGCTGGCACCTATGAAGTTAAAGGTATTATCGGGAACTGCGGCGTTTCTTCTCTTGCTGGTCTAGAGGTTAAGGCGAAGGTCGTCGTTAAAGAGGTTGCCTCTATCGCACAAGTTGCACCCATTGATACACCAGTTGGCATCCGTCCTACAACGGGCTCGAGTGCCGGCTCCCTTCCATATACCGTTAAGGTGACTTTCACCGACGGGTCTACAGTTAATGGTGGCGTTACCTGGGATACAATCCTGGATTTCATGGTCGCGCAGGAGGGTTCCTTTACCCTCGGAGGCTCTATCATGTATAGCCGAAGTAAACCCGGCTCTCCGTCTATACCAGTCTCGTTGGGCAGTGCCCATCGTGCCTCTATTAACGTCAACGTTCGTGCGCTGCAGATGCCATCTACGACTTCGATAAGTACGCTCGTTGGCGCGCAAATTCATATGCCGTATACCATAGAAGCAACGATGTGGAATGGCTCTCGTGGCAACTATTCTGTTCAATGGCCTGCTATTAGTCAGAATACGTTGAACAAGCTGGGCAAGTCGACTATTACGGGTTATTTCTTGGGTTCGAATATTCCGGTAACAGCGACTATTAATGTGTGCGACCTTGCCAACGATGATTTGGGAAGGATCGCCTACATTCCCGATGTCGGATTCGCTTATTCGTACGAATCGAATCAATTTCTGCTGTCGGACGGAAACTACTACAGCCTTTGGGGGGTTGGAGACTCCCTTTATACATGGGATGAGATCCCGCAGGACCTCAAATACGGCAAGCCGGGCGACTATGAGATAAGCGGAACAATTACCGGTACGCTTGCAAAGATTCGTGCAACGGCTACGTGTGGAGAGGTCAAGGGCATCAATCACTACAGTGAGACTGGCGCGACTCTCGTGCAGTCTTATGAAGATACTTACGTTATCTATCCTGGCGAGCGGCTCTATCTTGATGATACGACCGTCGAAGGCGTTCTAAAGGATGGAACACGTTTCTCTAACCTTAAGGTTAACTGGGATGAGTATGATAACTATCCAAAGGAGAACTGCACGATAACCGGTACGGTTGCGGGGACGAAAATTCCGGCAACGATCCATGTGATCGTGACTGACAAGTGGAAAGCGGAACTCGATACCATTAAGGTCCTCAAGGGACATGATGGTTCAGGATTGCTTCCAACCAACGTTATACTGGTAAGCCCTGACGAAAAAGATCAGTCTGGCCATCATTCCAAGTATGCTCCCGTGACATGGAACACAAAGGGGTTTGACTGGAGCCAAGGCGGAATCGTTTCGGGTACCGCTCAGCTGTCTTACTATACGGGCAGTAACAGTAGTGTTGTGGATATTCCTGTGACTGCAAATGTTCAGGTTGTGAATAGGGCTACATCCGTTCAGGGCGGCACGTTGTGGACCGTTCCTGGCGTTGCGCCTGATTTGCCAGAGACCCTTGAGGTCGTCTACGACAATGACATGTCCGTTGGGCCGCAACGCGAAAACGTCATCTGGGAAGACGTTTCCCCCGATGCCTATGCCAAGGAGGGCACGTTTAAGGTTAAGGGCAAGCTCCAAGGTGGTGCCGAGGCGACGGTTACTGTTGATGTTTGCTCGATTTCGTCCGTGAACGTTCCCGAGCGTATTGTGACGGCCAACGGCGTTGAACCCGAGATGCCGTGGAACAATATTTCGGTGACTACGAGCGACGGTAAAACGCGCACTGCGTGGATTGAATGGAACGGCTATCGTTCTTCGGACTATACCGGCGAGCCCGGCAAGGTCTCCACGGTTACCGGTAAGCTGTACGCTAGCAGCCTTGATAGGTTCGGCGTCGGCACCAACACCGGCCTTACTGTCCAAACCAAGATCGTGATTGCTGGAGTCGAGAAAGCGTTTGATAACGGTGAGACTGCGGTGACCACGAAGGCCGGTGCCGCTCCTACGATGCCTTCCAAGCTGGCAGTCGAGATGAGCGACGGTTCGATCTCGACGGCTGCTGTTAAGTGGGATCCGATTGCGCCCGAGAAGTATGAAAAGCCTGGTACGTTCTATGTAACGGGCCATGTTGTCGGCTTTAATGGTGCTGCTGTCATGGCGCTCGTGGACGACGAGGGCCAGAAGGTCGGCGTGGATGAGAACGGCATCGTGACCGCGAAGGTTACGGTTGCCGACGAGAAGGCTCAAAAGGTTGCACTGCAGCCCGAATCGCTTGTGATTAACACGACGGTTGGGTCGACTTTGGAGCTTCCTGATCAAGCGACTGTGAAGTTCTCCGATGGTTCATACCGCATGACGCAAAGCGACGCTGGCGGCGTCGAGATCGAAAAATGGACCGATACCGACGGCCTCGACATCACCAAGCCCCTTGCCAAGACCGGCACCTACAAGCTTGTCGGCAAGCTCAAGGGTATCGATAACGTCAACGCTATCGTATATGTCAACGTTCGCGAGGCGCCGCGGACCATCACCAAGCTCGAGGCTAAGTCGTTTAGCGTGGCCAAGGGTACGTCCAAGCAGGACCTGTACCAGCAGATGCCCAAGCAGGTTGTGGCGACTTACTCCGACGGTTCGACCGACCTACTCGACATTGACGTGTGGGATCTTTCCAGCGTTACGGACGAGCTGCTCGGCGGAACCGGTACCGTGAAGATCACCGGCACGGTTAAGCTTATTGGCGCCAAGGTGACCTGCAATGTGACCGTAGTGGACCAGGATGCCCAGACGCCAGACCACGTTGAGCCGATCGATGTAATTGAGATTGCGGACAATGCCAAGGTCGCGGATCTGATGGACAAGCTTCCGTCCAAGGTGACGGTAGTCATGAAGGACGGCAAGACTAAGAACGAGACGCCCGTTAAGTGGGCTCAGGTCGATAGCCTGGGTCGCGCCGGCAACGAGTTTGAGGTCACGGGTCTGACGGACAACGGCATGACCGTAAAGGTGAAGGTCAAGGTAACCGCGCATATCGTGGGCTTTGATACCGTTGACGAGATTGAGGTCGAGCGCGATGCCAAGGCGGATGAGGCTAAGGCCAAGCTGCCCACCACGGTCACGGCGATTTACTCTGACGGTACCGATTCCGAAGCCGACGTAACGTGGGATACCAAGGGCCTCTCCGACAAGGACTTTGCCAAGGAAGGTAAAGTTACGGTTAAGGGCACTGTTGTCGGCACGGATCAGAAGGCGGAGTGCACCATCAAGGTCGTCAAGCCACTGCGCGAGATTCCTGATCATCTGGCCGGCACGGTTGACGCTGTGACGCTCGACGACGGGGCGAAGCCCGATGCTGTTGTGGCCGCACTGTCCAAGACCGTGAAGGTCGCCATGAAGGACGGCTCCGAGGTCGATTCGAAGATCGATTGGATTGCTCCTAAGGAGGCTCTCACCATTAAGAATGACGGCGCGAGCGTTGTCATTACGGGTAAAACCGCGGTTGGCAGCTTTGAGGTCAAGGCTACGGTCAACCTGATGCCGGTCGTCGAGAGCGTCGTCGACGCCCAGCTTTCTGTTGCCCGTAATACGGCTGCTGCTGACATCGTGCTGCCTGCCCAGGTGACCCTCAACATGTCCGACGGCTCGACGAAGACTGCCGCCGTTACGTGGGTTAAGACCCCGCTTACGGCAGATGTCTTGGGCAAGCTGGGCGATGTTGCGCTTGAGGGCAAGGTAGAGGGCACTTCGGTTAAGGCCAAGTGCACGGTGAGGGTTGTAAGGAGCGATGCCGAGATTCCGATGTCCGTTGAGCCTGTCGCGGGCGTTAGCGTTCCCGAGAACTCGTCCGTCGATGCCGTGCGAGATGCGCTCAAGGGCGTGAAGGCGACCGTTCGCATGAAGGACGGCAAGACGACTGCGGAGTCTGAAATTACGTGGACCGAGGTCCCTGCCGCTGCCGCCACCTATGGCAACACCGTTGTCGCCAAGGGCGTAACGGTGAACGGCAACCTGCCGGTCGAGGTCGTCGTTACTTCTACGACTACGATCAATAAGATAGCCGAGGCGCCGCAGATTACGGTCGAGCGCGACGCGAAGGCCGATGCAGTGACGAGTCACCTGCCCAAGACCGTTACCGTGACCTACACCGACGGCCACACGGACCTGGCTGCGGTTACGTGGAACACGGACGGGCTCGACAAGCAACTTGCCGCTGTCGGCGAGCACACGATCGAGGGTTCCGTTGAGGGCACGACGCTTAAGGCCACTTGTAAGCTGGTAGTCGAGACGCCTAAGCGCGAGATTCCCGATCACGTGAAGAGCGACAGTCTGACGCTTGAGCAGCCAGTGCTCGATGGCGCGTCTTCCGAGGACATTGCCAAGGCGCTCGCCGGCCTTAAGGCGACCGTGGTGATGGCTGATGGCAAGTCCGAGGTTGCGTCCGATGTCACGTGGACTGATGTCCCCGCTGCCGATATCGCCACGACGGGCAAGACCCTCACGGTGCACGGCACCACCGATGAGGGCGGCTTTGCGGTGACGGCGACCGTTTCGGTTAAGCCGGTCATCACGAGCGCGTCGCTTGCCGAAGGCGCTGGTGCCATTGCCGCCAAGCGCGATGATAGGGTTGATGACGTCGTGGCCCAGCTGCCCAAAAAGGCGAGCGCGACGTATTCCGATGGCGCTGCCAAGGACCTGGATATTACGTGGGATACGAGTGCACTGACCCAGAAAGCGCTCGGCGAGCTCGGCGACATTGTCGTTACGGGCACCGTCAAGGACGAGACCGGTTCTGCCACGGTGACGGCCACCGTTACCGTGTCCGAGAAGGACTCGAACATTCCCGTGACGCCCGGCACGCCCGATGCCGTTGAGGTCTTTGAGTTTAGCTCGCCCGATGAGGTGCTTAAGGCGCTGCCCAAGAAGGTCGCCGTAACCATGAAGGACGGCAGCCAGAAGGATTACGGCATCGACTGGGAGAACGTGCCCGCACTCGGCTGGGAGGCCGACGATGTAACCGTGACCGGCAAGGTGCACGGCACGGAGCTGACGGTCAGCTGTGAGGTGCGCGTTAAGCCGCGTCCGGCTGCCGAAGGCATGGTGATTATTGATCAGAACGGCAAGCCCACGACTTCGCAGACCACGCTCAAGGTCGAGCGCGGCAAGGAGATTGACCTGGCCGCCGCGGCGAGCAATGCGGACAAGGGCGCCATGCTTCGCTATCCCGTGAAGTGGGACTCGGAGAAACCGACGATCGCGACAGTCGAGAACGGCAAGGTAAAGGCCCCCAAGAACGGCACCGTTGTCATTACGGCGACGATGGATGTTAAGGGCGGGGCTGTGGCGATTTCGCTGGCTGACGAAGATGGCGTCGCGGAGGCGCCGGCAGCCCAACAGTTCACCGCTTCGGTGACCGTTGAGGTTGTTGAGCCGGTCGTTGAGCAGCAGCCGACGGACGGCAAGGATAACGGTGGCAAGTCTGATGCCAAGCCGGCTTCGGACGTGAAGAAGGACGCCAAGAAGGCTGCTGCTGGAAGCCTGGCGCAGACGGGTGACAACACGGCTGTGACTGTCGCCGCACTGGGCGGAACCGGCCTGTTGGCGCTGCTCGCCGCCGCGATCGAAAAGCTGCGCCATCGCGTTGAGTAGCGCAGAGCTCATGAAGCTCTAGGACACAAGAAGGCCTCCCGGTCCTCGTAAACCACGAGGACTGGGAGGCCTTTCGTTTGGCTGCCCTGAGCCCTAGAGTGATTTGCTCGCCACGAAATGGGCCTATCTACTACGTTTGGTCGGTAACCCTCGACCACGCCGAGAATTGCGAAATTAAAACCGCAGGTAGAAGGCTTGCCAGTTTTCAAAAAAGACCCGCATGGTCGACCCATGCGGGTTAAGCGTAGTAGATGGCCCGTTTTCGTGGCGCATCTCTAGACTGTCAAATTGGCCGACTTGGCCCCATGGCAGTTGCGGTGAAATAGTTCCTGGATTATGCCTCTGTGGGCCAATCTGGGAACTATTCCACCGCAACTTATTGAGGGGCTATTGGGTAAGGGCTAGTCGAGGCGGACTGGGTCGTGGGAGTAGGCGTTGAGAATCTCGACGTCGGACTCGGTTACCAGGGCAAGGTCCTCGATGCGGACGCCGGTGCGGCCGGTGAGGTAGATGCCCGGCTCAATGGAGAACGTCATGCCCGGCTCTACGACCTGTTCGTTGACGAGTGAGACGTCGCCCGGCTCGTGGTCCTGCAGGCCGATCGAGTGTCCCAGACGGTGCGTAAAGTACTGCCCATAGCCCGCTTCCTCAATCACGTTGCGCGCGGCGCGGTCCAGGTCGCACATGCGCACGCCCGGTGCGATGAGCGCCTCGGCGGCTTCGTTGGCGCGGCGCACGATGTCGTAGATGCGTGCGGTCTCCTTGTCCGGCTCGCCCCAAAAGAACGTGCGCGTCATGTCCGAGCAGTAGTTGCGATGACGCCCACCAATGTCGAACAGCACCACGTCGCCGTGCTTGAGTGCCGTATCGTCGGGCTCGTGATGCGGGTCGCCGGCGTTGGCGCCAAAGCTCACGATGGGCGGAAAGCTAAAGCCCTCGCAGCCGTGCTTGCGATACAGACCGAGCATCTGGTCGGCAATTTCGCGCTCCGTTACGCCCTCGTGGACGAGCTTGATGGCGTCGGCCATCACGGCGTCGTTGGCGGCCGAGGACGCGCGCATGAGCTCCTGCTCGGCTTCGTCCTTGTGGGCGCGCGCAGCGGTGACGGCAAAGTCGCCCAGGAAAAACTCACTTGCGGCGTGGCGCTCCATGAGCGGCATCAAAAAGCCGGAACGCATGACGGTGTCGATGCCGAGGGGCTTGGATGGATCGACCTCGCGAGCGATGGCGTCGGCCACGACGTCGGTATCGGTGTGATAGGCGACGCGGGCATTGTCATACTCGGGCAGCTGATGCAGGGCGTTGACCAAGATCACGGGCTCGCAACCGCGCGCGAGCAGCACGCCGCAAAAACGCTCGAACATATCGGCATAAAAGCCGGTCAGGTAATAAATCGACCACGGGTCGTTTACGAGCAGCTGCGCGCCGGGGTGCTGAGCCTCGAGCGCATCGAGCACGCGCGCCACACGCTGGTCATCGACATGTGCCATACATCGTCCTTTCGCTAGGGTGCCACCATGGTATCCCATGCGCCCCCACATAAGTTGCGGTGAAATGGTTCCTGTTTGCCGGGGTAATGGCCTAAAACAGGAACTATTCCACCGCAGCTGCAGAGGGGGATGAAGTCCCGTCCCAAATGGGCTGCTTAGGCTGGGTCGATGTCCATGCTGGCGATTAGGTCGATGCCCGTGTGGAGGAGGTCTTCCAGCACGACGTCGCCCATGCGGACTGGGGCGTCGACGACTAGGCCGCGGATGAGGTCCATCGCCTGGGCGTGAAGTGCCAGCGGGATGGCTTCGGCCGTGCGCACGGGTAGCAGCGCCTCGTCGCCGCCGGATACGGCTACGGTGGTGGTGAGCACGCGCATGGGGCAGGTGAGCTCCTGATGCGCGAACTTATCGCCGCGCGGGCGGCTGTTGCCGGCCACGGAGCGCATCTCTACCACGGCACCGTCTGCGTCGCGCTCCACCTCCACGGTCAGGAGGCATTCGAAGGGGCAGGTGGTGCAGTTGAACTGCAGCGTTTCGATCGCGTTTATGCTCATGGCCCTACGCCTCCTCAACGGGGTCGACGGACAGGACGATTTCGCTGGCGCCTAGGTCGAGTGCGCGCTGAATCACCTTTGCCGGCAGCGGGAAGCTCTCCATGACGCTCGGTTTAAACGGGCGGACCTTGCCGGCGAATAGTTCCTCATCGCCTGCCAGAATACGTACGCGGGCGGCATCGACCGGTCGGCGCACACGGAAGTTGAGTTTGGTGAGTGCCGCAGCCGTAATGCGTCCCGGAAGTGAGTAGCCTGCAATGCCGGCGGGGGAGACCGTGAGCTGGCAGACCGGGTCCGCAGTACCGTGTTCGACATTCGCGCTGCCACCCAGCGCGTACGCCGCCGCAGCCGCACCGGCGCGCTCGGATTCGGTCGTCACGTTGTCTGCCAGGTCGTGCACGTGCAGCACGTTTCCGCAGGCAAAGATGCCAGGCACGCCCGTTTGCAGGCTCTGGTCCACCACGGCGCCGCGCGTGCGCGGGTCAAGTTCAACGCCCGCGCCCACCGAAAGCTCGTTCTCGGGAATCAGACCCACCGAAAGCAGCAACGTGTCGCACGGAACAACGCGCTCGGTCCCCGGAATGGGTGCCAGGTGCTCGTCGACCTTACTAACCTCGACGGCCTCCACGCGGTCGCGTCCGATTACGCGTGTGACGGTAGTAGACAGGTGAAGCGGAATGCCAAAGTCGTCCAGGCAGTTCTTGAAGTTGCGGCGCAGACCGTTGGCGTACGGCATGAGCTCGTACACGCCCTCGACCGAAATTCCCTCGAGCGTACAGCGGCGCGCCATGATCAGCCCGATGTCACCCGAGCCCAAAATGACGGCACGTGAGCCGGGCTTGAGGTTTTCGATATTGATGTATCGCTGCGCCAGGCCCGCCGTAAACACGCCGGCGGGACGGCTGCCGGGGATCTTGATCTCGCTGCGTGTGCGCTCGCGGCATCCCATAGCAAGGACGACCGCACGCCCGGTGAGCTGCAATATGCCGGTGGGGCGCATGAGCGTGACGGTGTGGACCGCGGTAGCTCCTGCGATCTCGTCCGTGCCCGGGTCGCCCGCGCCCTCGCCCGAATCGATCTCAAGCACCATGCTGCCCAAGAACAGCGCGATGTCGGTCGCGCTCACCTGGTCGATAAAGCGCTGCGCGTACTCGGGGCCGGTGAGCTCCTGCTTAAAGTGCGAAAGGCCAAAACCCGGGTGAATGCACTGGCGGAGTATTCCGCCCAGATGCTGCTCACGTTCCACGATGGCCACGCTCGCGCCGGCCTTATGCGCGGCAAGCGCGGCCGCCATGCCGGCAGGGCCGCCGCCGATAACGACCACGTCGAACGCCTGCGTCGACACCGACGCTACAGCTCCGGCCACCGCGCGTCCGTCGCGCGTATCAAATGTCGCCATCCTAGCGCACCCCCTTCAGCGGTCCCTCTACCAGCCAAGAACCGGCATCCTCCAACAGCACCTCGCTGGGCTCGCAGCCCAGCTCGCGGGCAAGGATCGCCACCACGCGGCTCTGGCAAAAACCACTCTGGCACCGACCCATGCCGGCACGGCAGCGGCGCTTGACGCCCTCGACCGAAACCGCGCCCGGGCGGCGCCGAATCGCGGCCACGATCTCGGCCTCGGGCACCGTCTCGCAGCGGCAGACGATCTGCCCCCAAGCGGGGTCGGACTCAATGAGCTCTTCCTTACGCTCGAGCGGCGTGCGGTCAAAATCGTCCGGCGCGTGGCGGATCGGGTTCCAATCGTCCCGTTCGCGCAGGTCGTCGCCGGCATTGCGCAGTACCTGCTCCATGCGCTCGGCGATGGCCGGCGCGCTCGCCACACCCGGCGACTGAATACCTGCCGCCTGGAATACCCCCGGCACCAGGGCCGACTGCCCAATAAAAAAGTCGTTCGTTCCCTGAATGACCGGGCGACCGCCGGCAAACGCGCGCACCACGCGACGCGTGTCCAGATCGGGCACCAGCTTGCGCGCGCCGCTCAGCAGCGCGTTAACATCGGTCGCGTAGGTCTGCGTATCGCCCGGCTCGCGCACGGCGGCGGTCGCGGTAATCACGGTGTTGCCATGTACGGTGCCCGTGATGATAACGCCCTTGGACACTGGCGTGGGCACGGGGTAGAGCGGCATGAGCGTGCGCGGCTCCTTGTCCAGTACCACTATGTTGCCTTGGCGCCAGACCATCTGGAACTCCTCGGCGCCCGCCATGTGCGAGATGCTCGCGGCACCGTTGCCCGCGGCGTTGATCAGGTAACGGCAGCGCACGTCTCCGGCGGGCGTTGCCAGCGTAAAGCGTGCGGCTCCGTCATCCGAGCCGGCAACTTCAATGGCCTCCACCGGTGCGGAGCGCATAAACGTCACGCCGTTGGCAACGGCGTTCTCCAGCGCGGCGATGGCCACTTCAAATGGGTCAACGTAACCGGTCGAGGGGCACCACAGCGCGCACGAGGCCTGGGCACTCGCGCGCGGCTCCAGCTCGTGGATGCGCTCGGGGCCGATAATCGACAGCTCGGGCACGCCGTTGGCCAGGCCATTCTGGCGCAGCTTCTCCAGGTGCACGCAGTCTTCGTCGTTGAAGCCCAGCACCATCGACCCGGTGCGGCGGAACAAAAAGCCTAACTCCTGGGCCCACGTGCCATATAGCTCACAACCACGGGCGTTGACCTGCGCCTTTACCGTGCCCGGTGCCGGATCGTAGCCTGCGTGCACCAGGCCGCCGTTGGCCTTCGACGCGCCCAGGGCGATGTCGTTGGCCGCCTCGATCACGCATATGGACAGGTCAAACCGCGCGAGCTGACGCGCGATGGCGCATCCCGTGATGCCCGCGCCCACAATTGCGATATCAAACGTTTCCATCACAGTGCCTCCCAGACAAGTTGACAGGCTGTCAATAGGACTATCCTACGGTCTGCACACCCCCAGTGCAGCGGCAATGCGGCGAACAGCCCCAACTGTATCCGCCAACGGCAGGCGAGAGCCGGCCCAGCACGGATGCCGGCCCCGCCAGACCGCGAGACTCTCCCAACCAACCTCGCGGACTGTGCCGTTGTCTGTTACAGATTGAGATGTCGAGTCCACAGGAGCACGTCCGTCTCAACCTGTAACAGTAAGAGGGGGATTGCGGTCCTACGTGTTACAGATCGAGACGTTAGCCCGTCGGGTTATTCGTATGTCTCGATCTGTAACAGCTGGCAAGGTTTTTTGGTCCTTTCTGTTACAGGTTGAGACAGTTCTTCCGACGGATTCTGGTTGTCTCGATCTGTAACAGTAAAGAACTGTTTTGGGTTCTAGATGTTACAAATTGAGATTTAAGTCGGGGAGAGAATGGTTTGTCTAAATCTGTAACATCTGGGATTGTTTTTGCCGAGTAACTGTTACAGATTGAGACATTCGGTTCGGACGTTTTCCTTTGTCTCAATCTGTAACAGTTAGCTGATGATTTGGGTTGTAGATGTTACAGATCGAGACAAACCTTCCGACGGATTTTGAATGTCTTGATCTGTAACAGTAAGAGGGGTTTTGGGGCCCAAGATGTTGCAGATCGAGATTGAAGTCGGGGAGGGACCCCTGTGTCTCGATCTGTAACACCTAGACCCGGAATCCGCCCTCCACCTGTTATAGATTGAGATGTTTGTGTCCGCACCGGCCCCGCTTGCAACCGTGGTCCCATATAAACAAACCCCGTGGTAAACTTGACCGTACTGTAAATATTCCGAAAGGTACACCCCAATGTCCAAGTACATCTCTGAGCTCATGTCGCCGCAGCTTATGGGCGTCATCTATGCCTTTGTTGGCTTTATCATCGCCCTGTACGTGCTGTCGGTCGTCTATGTGTTCATCGACGCTCGCCGCCGCGGCGCCAGCGCCTACGTGGCATGGGGCATCATCGCCCTCATCCCGTTCGTGGGCCTCATCGCCTACCTGGTCCTGCGTCCGCACTCCTACGCGGCCGACCGCGAGGAGCAGGAGCTGGACATGGCCCTGCGCGAGCGCCAGCTTGCCCAGTACGGCACCTGCCCGCAGTGCGGCGCCCCCATCGAGAAGGACTTTGTCGTGTGCCCGGTGTGCGACACCCAGGTTCGTAACGTGTGCTCCAGCTGTCATCGCCCGCTCGACGCGCACTGGAAGGTCTGCCCCTACTGCCGAACTCGCATCCAGTAACGCATCCATCGCCGGGCCAGCCGTAAGCTACGGGCACCGCGCGTCACGCGCAAGCCACACACGCGCCCCGCGGCCCCGCCCCACACGATGAAGCATGCGTAGAAAATCGCCCGCCGTGCCATTAAGGTGCGGCGGGCGCTTGTATACAAAGGCAACCTGCCTATAATGATGCAAGTCAAAAACGCCGAGCGCATCGCACACACTTGCATTAGGCATCCGAGAGGAGAAAACATACCCATGAAGGCACTCTACAATGACGGTTCGGTGGCCGAGCTCCCGCAGGACGAGGTCACGCACGTCATCCGCCACTCCGCCGCGCACATTATGGCGCAGGCCATCAAGCGCCTCTATCCCGAGGCCGACTTTGCCTACGGCCCCGCGACCGACAACGGCTTCTACTACGACGTCGACCTGCCCGAGGGCGTCAAGATCAGCGAGGACGACTTCCCCGCGATCGAGGCCGAGATGAAGAAGATCGTCAAGGAGAACCTCAAGTTCTCCGTGTACGAGAAGCCCCGCGCCGAGGCTATCGCCCTTATGGAGGAGCGCGGCGAGAAGTACAAGGTCGAGCACATCGGCGACCTGGACGACGACGCCCGCATCACCTTCTATCAGCAGGGCGACTACATCGACATGTGCGTCGGCCCCCACATCTGCTACACCAAGGCCCTCAAGGCCTTTAAGCTCACCGGCGTCTCGGGCGCCTACTGGAAGGGCGACAAGGACAACAAGATGCTCACCCGCATCAACGGTGTCGCCTTTGCCACCAAGGAAGAGCTCGACGAGCACATGCACATGCTGGAGGAGGCCAAGAAGCGCGACCACCGCAAGATCGGCCGCGAGATGGACCTCTTTATGATGCGCGACGAGGCCCCCGGCTTCCCGTTCTTCCTGCCCAACGGCATGATCCTTAAGAACACGCTGCTGGACTACTGGCGTGAGATCCACCACAAGGCCGGCTACGTGGAGATCTCCACGCCGCTCATCATGAACAAGCAGCTGTGGAAGACCTCGGGCCACTGGGACCACTACAAGGACAACATGTACTCCACCGTCATCGACGACGAAGAGTACTGCATTAAGCCCATGAACTGCCCGGGCGGCGTGCTGGTGTACGCCTCCAAGCCGCACTCCTATCGCGAGCTGCCCATTCGCGCCGGCGAGATTGGCCTGGTGCACCGTCACGAGCTGCGCGGCGCCCTGCACGGCCTGTTCCGCGTGCGCTGCTTTAACCAGGACGACGCCCACCTGTTTGTGCGTCCCGACCAGCTGACCGACGAGATCGTGGGCGTGGTCAACCTCATCGACTCCGTGTACCAGAAGTTTGGCTTTAAGTATCACGTTGAGCTTTCCACCCGCCCCGAGGACTCCATGGGTTCGGACGAGGACTGGGCGCGCGCCGAGGAGGGCCTGCGCACTGCTCTGGAGAAGCTGGGCATGGACTACGAGGTCAACGAGGGCGACGGCGCCTTCTACGGCCCCAAGATCGACTTCCACCTGGAGGACTCGCTCGGCCGTACCTGGCAGTGCGGTACCGTCCAGCTCGACTTCCAGATGCCGCTCAACTTTGACCTGGAGTACGTGGACGCCGACGGCACCAAGAAGCGCCCCATCATGCTGCATCGCGTGTGCTTTGGCTCCATCGAGCGCTTCATCGGTATTCTGATTGAGCACTTTGCGGGCAAGTTCCCCACCTGGTTGGCCCCCGTGCAGGTCAAGGCACTTCCGGTTTCCGAGAAGAGCCGCGACTACGCCCACGAGGTGTGCGCCAAGCTGGAGGAGGCCGGCATTCGCGTGGTCTGCGACGACCGCGACGAGAAGATCGGCTACAAGATCCGCGAGGCCCGCGGCATCGACCGCGTGCCCTACATGCTCATCCTGGGCGAGAAGGAGGTCGAGGCCGGCAACATTTCCGTCCGCGATCGTTCCAACGAGACCGTTCAGATGAGTGTTGACGAGTTTGTGGCCAAGGTGCTCGAGGAGATCAAGACTCGCGCCTAGCACAAACTATACAAGAATTAACAAAGGCGATCGTCCTATAGGGTGGTCGCCTTTTTTTGTATATAGAAGAAAAGCCGCTGGTTAGAGCGGCTTTTTTGTTGTGCAAAAAGGTACAGGTTTTTGTAGAGGCGTATGGAGATGCACCCATTCGCGGCGCATTTTGTGCAATCTGGGAAAACGCGAGCAGTTTGCTCGTATAATGAAGCCCGTCAAAAGATACAAAAACCTGTACTTTTGCGACTGCGCCTAGCTGCGAGCGAGAAGCCTGTTCTTAACGCCCCTGCATCCGCGTGTGTCGCGGAGCTGGAGAAGGGGGCGAGAATATGGAACAGACAATGCGGCGCCAAGAGCAGCTGCCCGGTGCCTTTAGTGGCGCCACCACCAACAGCCAGCATGGCCGTGTCCGCTGGTATCTGGTCCACACCCCCAACGGTAAAGAGCGCGAGACCTGCGAAAAGGTCCGCCGCATTATCCCGCACGAGCTAATGCAGGACGCCTTTGTGATGCAAAAGGAGTTCTGGTTTAAGCGGGACGGTGCCTGGTCGCTCCAAACCAAACCCATGTACAAGGAATACTTCTTCGTCGCCACGCGCGATGCCGCCCTGCTCGATAAGGCTTTGGCCCAGTTGAGCTTTGGCTGCCGAATTGCTGGCAGCAGGGAGCGGGCGTATGCGCCCATGCCGGACGATGCGCAGGACTGGTACCGCAGCGTGCTCGACGACGACGGCGTGGTACGCAACAGCGTAGCGCGCATAGAAGACGGCGTGCTGCACATAGAGCAGGGGCCCTTGGTGGGGCAAGAGGCCCGTGTAAAGAAGATCGACCGTCATAAACGCTGGTGCCTGGTGGACGTGGGCGAAGGCGACTCCGCATTTAGGGAGCTGCTTCCGTTGGACGTGCCTAGTAAGACGTAAGGGGACGTCGCATTGGCAATTCATTCGCAATTTGAATTCATCGATGGGGGGGGGATCCCTGAAGACAGGGACGTGGATTTGAACTTGACTACTAAAGAAATGACAGGGAAAAACGCGCCGGTGGGGGCCGCGCTCGTTGCCCAGGCAATGAGCGGCGGCGACGCGAGCGTGCGCTACAAGGCCATGCAGGTCGTGAAAGACAGGGATCGCACGCGCCTGGCCTACCGCACCGTCAAGCGCGCGTTCGACATCGTGTTCAGCGGCTGCGTGCTGGCCGTCATCGCCGTGCCCAGCCTTGTGCTCGCAGCCGCCATCCGCCTGGAGAGTGAGGGCAACCCGTTCTACAGCCAGATCCGCGTGGGGCAGACCCACCGCGACGGCAGCCTGTCCACCTTCCGCATGTGGAAGTTCCGCTCCATGTACAGGGACGCCGACGAGCGCCTCGCCGAGCTCAAGGGGCAGAACGAGATCGCCGGCGCCATGTTCAAGATGAGGGACGACCCCCGCGTCACCAAGATCGGCAAGTTCATCCGCAAGCACTCCATCGACGAGTTCCCGCAGTTCCTCAACGTGTTCCTGGGCCAGATGTCAGTCGTGGGCCCGCGCCCGCCGCTGCCGAATGAGGTGGCCGAGTACACAGAATTCGACCTGCAGCGCCTGGCCGTGAAGCCCGGGATCACCGGCTGGTGGCAGGTGACGGACCGCAACGACACCGACTTCGACGGCATGGTCCGACGCGATCTGGAGTACATCGCCAAACGCGGCGTGGTCACCGATTTAAAGATTGTTCTCCTTACAGTCGTTGAGGTCTTTACCGGTGGCGGTGCTTGCTAGATGACTGAACCGATTAGGGTAGCCCAGGTTGTTGGCAAGATGGTTGGCGGCGGCGTCGAGGCCGTTGTCATGAACTATTATCGCCATATTGACCGAAGTAAAGTCCAGTTCGATTTTCTTGTCGATTCAGATTCGACGCTCGTGCCACGTGAAGAGATCGAATCGCTTGGTGGTCGAATCTTTGAGATTCCGCCCTACCAGCATGCGATTGAATATCAGCGAGAGCTTCAAGGTCTCTTTACGCAAGAGGGCTGGAAGATAGTGCACAGCCATATCAACGCGCTTTCCGTCTTTCCGCTTCGCGCCGCGAAGAAGGCAGGGGTACCCGTGCGTATCGCCCACAGCCACTCGACGAGCGGCAAAGGCGAGTTTGCAAAAAATGCCCTTAAAGGCTTTTTGAAACTGTTTTCGACAAGGTATCCAACTGATTTGGCGGCCTGTACTGAGTATGCCGGTAAATGGCTGTTCGGCTCATCCCATTTTACCGTCTTTAATAATGCTATCGATTTGAGCAGTTTTTCTTTCAATCGTTCGATTAGGGATGAGCAACGTGCTGGGCTTGGAGCGCAGGACGATACGCTGGTATTGGGGAATATCGGTAGGTTCATCCCCCAGAAGAATCAGCTGTTTTTGCTTGATGTTTTCAAGGCGGTTTATGCTCAGAATCCTGATTCCATCCTTGTTATCTGCGGCGATGGAAAGTTGAGACCGCAGGCGGAGGAAAAGGCGCGCTCGCTGGGAATTGCGTCAGCGGTGCGTTTTCTCGGTCAGATTTCCAATGTACAGGACGTCTATCAGGCGCTTGATTTATTCGTTCTCCCTAGTCTGTACGAGGGCCTCGGAATGGTCGCGATTGAGGCCCAGGTCTCCGGTCTCCCGTGCATCTGCTCTGAGAGGGTCCCCAACGAGGTCGCGCTATCCGGTCGGTGCAGCTTCGTTCCGTTGAGTGCGGGCATTGAGGGCTGGTCCAATGCGATCCTTACCACACGCACAGATGTCGTTAATCGTTCCGATCCCCAAGCATCTCTGGGGCTTGAATGTTATGACATCTTTAGGGCTGCGCCCAAGCTCGAAGAGTACTACCTGAAGTTATTTGAAACGGTGAATTAATGAATATTTGTATTTTAACGTGGCTCCATAATCAAAATTTCGGTACGTTGCTTCAGGCTTATGCCCTACAGCAGTTTTTGAAGGCAGAAGGGCATGACGTTGTCGACGCCGACTATCTTCCCTGCGTTAAAGAAAAGCTACTGAACTGGGCGATCAACCGGAACTCCTTCGATTTATTTGCTGGCAAAGCACGCGAGCTATTCAATCGTAAGAAGGAACATGATGACTTCGGATCCTCGACGGCTGACGTATTCAATCGCTTTTTGAGCCAGAACATCGAGACCACTGATCGGATTGTCGATACAGACGGACTGGTCGATTTACGGGGAAAATACGATGCATACGTCTGTGGATCTGATCAAATCTGGTCCCCTTATCTTTTGAATAGGAATTTCTATCTCTCCTTTCTAAGCGACAGCGATAAGAGAATCGCGTATGCACCCAGCTTCGGTGTCACGAGCACCACGCAGAGGAAGAAAAAGATCATTACCGATCTGATTAAAACGTTCAGCTCTGTGTCTGTTCGTGAAGATGCGGGCGCGGATTTTGTCGAATCCCTCGGTCTCGAGCGCCCTTCACAGGTTGTGGACCCCGTCCTGCTCCTGTCGAAAGAGGACTGGGCCCCGCTCATCAACGGTAAATGTCCTGAGCCCGGGAAAATCGTCTGCTATTTCCTTGGGAATAGGCCGTTTTACAGGAAAGCTGTCGATTTGATTTCAAAAGAGCTCGGCTGCGAGGTCGTGACGCTTGTCGGTTCAGGTAAAAATGCTGTCGACGAGCAGCTCAATCCGCGTTACGGGCTTGGTCCCGATGAATGGCTCGCTTATCTGGCGAGCGCGCGGTTCGTGTTAACCGATTCGCTGCACGGTACGCTGTTTTCTCAAATTTTCCGCAAAGACTATTACTGCTTCAAGAGATTTGAGGAGACCGACAAGCGCTCTCAAAACTCTCGAGTCGAGAGCCTCTCGAGGCTTTCGAATACCGAGGATCGTCTGCTAGATGGCTATGACAGTCACATGAACGCTACGGAAATCGAGGGCTATGAGAAGCGACTGTCCGACGTGGAGTCGCTCATCACGTTTTCGAAAAAATGGCTCTTGGATGCTCTTGAGCAATAGGGGGAAGTTAGCTTGAGCAAGAACATCGACACAGTTTCTCACCGGGCCTGCTTTGGTTGCGGAGCTTGCGCGGCCAAATGCCCTTTTTCCGCTATTACTATGCGTACCTCGCCCGACGGTTTCGAATATCCCGTGGTGGACGCAGCGAGATGCACCTCCTGCGGTCTTTGCCTGCGTACCTGTCCGGCGGAAAACCAAGTCGACGCGGACTCGGAGGCCATTCGCGCCGCTGTCTTGCAGAGCGATGACCCGGACGAGCTCGCGCAAAGTTCGTCCGGCGGCGTCTTCTCCCTTCTTGCGAAACGTATACTATCGGACGGCGGGCGCGTTTACGGCGCCGCCTGGGATGGCGTCGATCACGTCAGGCATATCGGTATATCCGAGCTTGCCGAAATCGCGCTCCTGCAAAAGTCCAAATATGTCCAGAGCGATGCTAGCGAATCGTATCCCGAAGTGCTCAGCGATCTCAAATCCGGCAAGCGAGTCCTCTTCAGCGGTACTCCTTGTCAGGTTTCCGCGCTGCGTCTCTATTTGGGTAAACCGATGGATGGGCTGACAACCGTCAGCGTTGTTTGCCACGGTGTACCAAGCTCTTCCATGTTTCGTTCCTATGTTGACTGGCTCGAGCTTCGGGAGAAGTCCGATGTCACCGCACTGACTTTTAGAGATAAATCGAAATTCGGATGGGGCCATAACATAAAAATCGAGTTATCCGACGGCAGGATTATAAAGAGGCCCGCTGCATTCGATCCCTTTTATGGTTCCTACATCAAAGGCCTGATCAGCAGATCGTCTTGCTACGGCTGTCCTTTCAGAGGGTGTGACAGTCCTGCCGACATCATCCTCGGTGATTCCTGGCGTTCTGAGTCTGTCCAAGACTGCGGACATCCCGAGAAGGGTGTTTCGGCCGTTATCGTGAAGACCGAGCGCGGGGCAAAATTGATCGATGAAATAAGCGATTGCGTCGCCTGCTCTAACAACGGCCTTGCTCCGGATGATGTGCTGCTGCATGAAGATCCTAATAAGCGCTCGGATCTTGAGGAGAGGCGCGATGCCGTTATCGAGCATTTCGAGGCTACAGGATTACAAATCTTTGATTCCGTCCTGGCGCCGAATGCGACTCTTTTCGACCGTCTGAAAATGCTGCTCCCCCCGTCGTTGCGCCTGCGTGTAAAGCGGTTTGTCCGATCTATCAAACCTAGGACCGTGCATGAGTAACTTCACCACAGTGATAACGATTTGCGACCGTCCCCATATCGGGGGCGGAGCCTCAAAAATCGCAATTGAGACAGCTTCGGCTTTGGCGAAGATGGGGCTTAACAGCTATTTCTTCTCAGCGCTGGGAGATCCTGATCCGGCGTTGGTCGAATCTGGAGTCATCTGTGTCAATTGCGGGCAGGGTGATGTCTTGAATGGTGGCGTCTCCGGTGCTGCCCAAGGTGTCTGGAACCGACGCTCGGAATTGGCGCTGAGTGATCTGCTCGGGCAGCTTAATCCAGAGACGACGGTCGTTCATGTGCATTCATGGACGCACTCCCTTTCCTCGTCGATATTCAGAGCAATAGAGCGACGGGGTTTCAAATGTCTGATTACCGCCCATGAGTACTTCCTCGTTTGTTCCAACGGTGGGCTCTACGACTATGTGAATCAGTGCAACTGCGGAATTGCCCCCGGTTCCCCGAAGTGCCTGCTGCATAACTGTGACAAGCGCTCGTATATCCAAAAACTGTATCGGTCTGTTCGTTTTTCCGTGCAGGACCATGTATTGAGGGCTCTGCATCCGGCGGTTGCCTTCGTTTCAGATTCCAGTCGTCGGTTGATTGAGCCTTATCTAACATGGGAAGCCAAGCGATTCGACTGCTTGAATTACGTTGATGCTAACAAATTCCAACATGGGTTTGATTCAGATTGCAAGGCTTACCTATTCGTTGGCCGCCTGAGCCCCGAAAAAGGCTGTGATTTATTTTGCGAAGCCGCCAGCAGGGCCGGTTTGGACGCTATCGTCATCGGTGACGGCACCGAACTGAAGAAGCTGTCGGACAGCTATCCTGATATCAAATTTATGGGTGCGCTGTCCCATGATGAGGTACTTTCCGTTATGGGACGCTCGCGTGCGATTGTTATGCCTTCGGTTTGTCGAGAGACGTTCGGGCTTGTCGCCTATGAAGCAATGATTGCTGCTGGACTGCCGTGTATCGTTTCGGATGTCGGCGATGCGGCCTCCTTTGTGACGTCGAAAGGTCTCGGCGAGGTCTTCAGCGCGGGCAGCACTGAGTCGTTATCTAGTGCAATGCTCAATATGCTCAATCCCGATGTTTACTCGCGTTACAGGGAGGCGGTTGAGAAGGCTGACTTCAGCTGCCTCGAAAAGACCGCGTATGTTGAACGTCTTATCAGTATCTACGATCAGCTAATCGCTGAGCATTAATTGGACGAAGGTTTTTAATGGTTACGGTTGTGATGTCAGTTTACAACGGCACGCGATATCTTACTGAGCAGCTAGACAGCTTGAGGCTTCAGGCCGTGTCTCCGGACCGAGTACTAATCGCGGATGATTGCTCGACGGATGGCTCGTTCGATCTTATTTGCAGATACATCGAGAAATACAGTCTCAGTAATTGGACCCTCAGCAGAAACTGTTCGAATTTCGGCTGGCGCAAAAGTTTCAAGGCGCTTCTCGACCTTGCGTCTAAAAACGACTGTATCGTATTTCCGTGTGATCAGGACGATATCTGGGATTCGGATAAAATCGCCGTGATGTCCTCGATTCTCCAGAAGGATCCTTCGATTGACGTCCTATGCTGTGCCGTCGAGCCGTTTTATGAAGATGGCGGTAAAAAAGTAACAGTATATGGTGCAGTTGATAATGCCAAATCTGTTGATGATTTGGATGCTCCGTCTTTTGACGAAAAGTTTATGGCAGTACGTCGACCTGGATGCTCATATGCTGTTAAATCGAACTTTATTAGAGAAATCTTGCCATATTGGCAGGATGATTTTGCGCATGACGGAATGCTGTGGCGATTCTCTTTGTTGAAGGGAACCCTCAGGCTCTTGAATCGGCCCTTGATTCGATTCCGTAGACATGACTCTAATGCAACCGAGATGCGTTACCTTGATAAAAGATCTCGTATTGGTGAGATAGAGATGTGTCTGAGGTTTTCTAATGCTTTAGAAGAATACTGCAGTAGCAATCCTGGTGATTATCGTGGTTCTTCTGCGCATATAGAACATTACCGTTCTGTTTTGGATGCCCGCATGCACTTGCTTGAAGGCGGTCTAAGAATTAGCGATCTAGGCATCATTTTAAAATATCGTGAGTATGAACTGTCAAATTGTTCCCTGCTTGGTGATTTAAAGGCCTTAATCAGTTCCGGTGACAGTAAGTAGGCGTTTAGAATGCTTGAGCTCTTAACTAACGAATTCACTATTTTGATTTTCGCCGCAATCCTAAGCGTTATTTCTCCTGTTAAAGGGTTATTTTTTATAGTTCTAGGATTGCTCGTTTTCAAAGAAGTTCTTTCCGGGCGTCTTTATAAAGTTCTTTTAGATAACGCCATTCCTGTTGCCGTGTCGGGCGCGATAATTTTCTTTTCTGCCATTGCGTTTGCGTCCCGAAGCATGGATGAATCCCTCCTTACGGTCTGCTCGTACTTCTTCTGTATTCTTCTTGGTTTTATTTACGGTAAAGAAAAGAACGATGGCTGGGTTGGGGCTGCATTGCTCATGCTTCGCAATATAACCGTGTTCGCCTGCCTATTTAGCTTTGTCCTTGAAATTGTTTTAGGTCAACGATTAGTTACAAATGGTTCTTTTTCTTTTCTGCAAACTATAACGATTGATAATCCATCCCTGTATCGACTGCGTAGTTTTTTCGGACATGCAATCGTATTTGGTCAAATAATAGTTATTGCGGTGGTAATTAACTTTAAATTGGAGACGAGCAAAATGAAACGTCTCTTATACTCTGTGATTCTTTTGGTCGCTCTGCTTCTGACGAAGAGCCGTAGCGCTTGGATCATTCTCACGGCGTTAGCATTGGTGTACCTGGTTTTTCGCCTAAAGAATCCTGAGTATTCTAAATGGAATTTAATTGCTCTTTTAACCCCAGCTGTATTGCTGCTCGTTTTCATGCTTTACAAGTCTGGGCTGTTTAACTTTGTTGGTTCACGATTTGGTGAACTTGAAACTGATGTGTCATATAGCCAGCGCTCTGGAGCGATTTCCTACATTATTCATAGCTTCCTAAGCAGACCGCTGTTTTGGCTTACTGGAAATGGTTATGGCAGTAGTCGCATAACCATGTTGGACACCACAGTTGAAATCAGTGGTTTTTCAACGGTAGACAACGGTTTCCTTGCAATGCTGTATGAATATGGTTTTCTTGGAATTTGTGGTTTTGCATCCTTGCTGATTTCCGCTGGCATCAGTTCGTTCAAGTCAGATTGTGAACTTGATCAAGTGCTTTTTTCCGTTTCCTGTATATGCTGTGCGGAGTTAATGTTTTACTGCGAGCTTGGTTGGTGGGTGCCAACGGTCATCTTGTTTGCTACCTGTGGACTCGCCCTGGGCAGAGCGAGTGCTCGGCATTCAAATTTGTGTGAGTCAGGCCCTAATTTGATTTCTGAATAAATCAAGGTTGATAGTTTAATCAAACGAGGTCAAATGAATTATTCGTCTATTGCACGCAACACTATGATTGCGTTTGCTGCACAGTTTATTTCTCTATCGGTCAGTGTCGTCATGTCGCTGCTCGTGCCGAAAATCGTCGGCGTTGCCGATTATGGTTATTGGCAGCTGTTCATGTTCTATACGACCTATTCTGGCTTTTTCCACCTTGGCCTGAACGATGGTGTCTACCTGATCAACGGCGGTCTCTCTCGTGAGGAAATCGATAAGAGCTCGATCAAGTCTCAATATATTTTAGGCGCTTGTTTCCAGGCGCTTATCTGCCTTGTCATCACCCTTGTTTCGATGCCTCTCGTCGATGATGCTAATCGAGTCTTTGTTATCGCGTCTTTCGCGCTTTACACCGTCGTCTACAATCTGACAAGCTATCTTGGCTTTGTTTTCCAGGCAATGAACGAGACTAAGCTGTTCTCGTTTTCCACTATGCTGGACAGGCTGGTGTTTCTGGCCCCGCTTCTTGTTCTAATTGGACTAAAGGTTTCGGACTACCACCCCTATGTCTACGCGTATCTCGTTTCGAAGATCATCGCGCTCATTTATTGCTCTTGGATGGGTAGGGATATCCTTCGAGCTAAATCGATGTCTTTTTGCAACGCGCTTAAGGACGGTATTCACAGTATCGTCGTCGGCGTAAAGCTGATGATTGCTAACATTGCCGACACGTTGATTCTCGGCGTTTCTAGGTTTCTTATCGATCATTTTTGGGGAATCGTCGCCTTTGCGAAAATTTCTTTCTCCCTCTCGCTGGTCAATTTCTTTATCACTTTCGTTTCGCAGGCGAGCATGGTCTTATTTCCTGCTCTTAGGACAGGTTCTGATGAGGAGAGGGTTCGTTTTTACATTGGCATAAGAAATGCTATCGAGCTCATATTCCCTGCAATCTTTTTGCTCTATTTCCCTATGGTTTGGATTTTGGGGGCGTGGCTTCCTCAATATTCCGAAAGCCTTAGATATTTTGCGCTTTTACTCCCGATATGCGTCTTTAATACAAAGATGAGCCTTTGCTGTACTACCTATTTCAAGGTTCTTCGTAAAGAACAGCTGCTCCTGAAGTTGAATATCGTTGCCGTTATTTGCAGCACCGTCTTTTCGGTATTCGGTGTTCTCGCTCTCGATTCACTCGATGCTGTCCTGTGTGGCGCTGTAATCTGCATTATCGGAAGGTCGCTGTGGTCCGAACTATATTTAAATGAAAGGTTAAGTGCTCCGGGTTCGTCCAGGCCGTTTCAGGAGATTTTGCTTACAGTTGCCTTCGTCTTATTTACCGAGCTCATGCCCGGTGGAGTGGCGGCACTCCTGTATTCGATAGTTTATATTGGCTATCTTTTACTTAATCATTCTGAATTGAAAAACGTTGCCTCGCATTTGAGCAGGCTTAAGCATTAGTAAATGTCATTCAACTAGATTGGATTAGGATATGAAGGGCATCATCCTCGCCGGCGGGTCCGGCACCCGCCTGTACCCGCTCACGCTCGTGACCTCCAAGCAGCTGCTTCCGGTCTACGACAAGCCCATGATCTACTACCCGCTGTCCACCCTCATGCTGGCGGGCATCCGGGACATCCTGGTCAT